>JAFXSH010000171.1 GCA_017525805.1 Clostridia bacterium
TGGATTTTTCGCCCTGGCTAAGCTGAATGGAGGGAGGACGAACCTCGGACAGCCGCCTGTGGCGGATGCTCTGTCCGAGGTGAGATCAGGCGAAACGAGCAATGTCCGCTGTGCGGACTTGCGACGATTGAGCCTGCGGGCCAGCACAGCTGCGTTGACCGAAAAATAGTATTATTCTTTCTTCTCGTCCCTCTCCTCCACCAGGGCTTTCAATTCCTGCATGAAGGTGGGAATATCCGTAAAGGAGCGGTACACCGAGGCGAAGCGGATATAAGCCACCTCGTCCAGCTTGCGCAGGGCCTCCATCACCATTTCGCCGATCTGGCGGGTGGTGATTTCTTCCTGCAAATTATTATAAGCCATCTGCTCGATGGAATTGACCAGTTTTTCAATATCCGCCGCGGAAACGGGCCGCTTGTGGCAGGCCGCGATAATACCGCTGCGCACTTTTTGGGGATCGAACAGTTCCCGGGAATTGTCCTTTTTCACCACCAGCAGCTGCTGCACCTCTACTTTTTCATAGGTGGTGAACCGGCGGCCGCAATGGATGCATTCCCTGCGGCGGCGGATGGAATTGCCGTCGTCGGTGGGACGGGAATCCACCACGCGGCTGTCCGCGCAATTACAGAACTGGCATTTCACTTTTGAATCATCCTTTTCCTCTGTTATTAGCCGCCGCGGTCACGCTTTGATCCGGCACAATAAAATTATACCGATTTTCCCTCCGTTTGTCCATCGTTTTTTACAAAACTATTTCAAAAATATTTCAAAGCAGATCACAATTGCATAATAACTGGAAAAAGGCATGATATGAAAACGCGTCTTTATTTGTTCGCTTCCGCGTTCATGGCGTCGATCTGGGATTTGCGCATAATGGAGGCGCACTTGGGGCAGGGCGTCAGCTTTGCGAAAGCGCCTGTATCCAGTTCCCCATAGGTGAAAGCCGTCAGGGGCAGGAAGCGGGATTTCACGCTGGCGCAGTACTGATCCTCATGGTAATACTGTCCGCCGTTGGGGTTGTAGTAGAGCTCGTAGTCGTCCTCCGCGGGATAAGGCCGGTAGCGGCCCGTATCATCCCAGATGAGCACCTTGGTGTTCACCTTGATATTGTCCCACAGCCATTTGATGTTCTGGCCCTGTTCGTTGGCGGCTTTCTGCACCCGGATGCAGCCGTGGCTGGCTTTCTGGCCCAGCATTTTTACCGTGGAGGAATAATCCCGGTTGGCTGCGGGGGTGTCCGCGTTGCCGATGTAAGGCACCTCATGAATGGCGCAGCCGCCGTTGACGCGCATGCCGTAGTCGCACCACAGGTTGCCGGCGGGGAAACCGCCCATTCTGCTGATCATCACAAATTCGCCGGAGGGCGTTTCGTTCCAGGACTGCTTGGAATTGTTCAATCCCGTGGACACCAGCAGGCTGCCGATGCACTTGCCGTCGGAGAAAATATACATGCGCTGCTCCACTTTATCGATCAGCAGGCCGTAGTCCGTGCGGGGGGTGATGGTTTTCAGCAGCGAGGTTTTCACATAACCCTGGATCAGGTCGTCCGTCACCCCGTAGCCCCGGCGGCTGGCGCAGTCGGGGCCATAAGAAGAATTATAGGCTTCCACCAGGGTCCATCCGTTGTCCAGCGTTTCCAAAATGTGCACGCCCTGGGATTCGTAGGTGATTTCGCCCACCACGTTTTCTTTGCTGATGGTGCTGTCCGGCGTGGCGCGCAGGCGGTAAACTTCCTTCTGATCCTTGCCCTTTTCGGAAATCACCGTCATGGGCTGCATCATCACTTCCCAAATGGCCGCTTCGTCAAATTCGCCAATGGGCAGGGTCCAATAGTTGCTTTCCCCGTCCATGGGGGCATGTGCGCTGGGGATCATGGTTTCCCGCACCGGTTCAGGCGTGGGAGCGGGCGCAGCAGACACGGCGGCAGCCGTCACGGTCAGGGAAAGACGCTGGGCCGTGCCGGTAAAGCCGGTTTCATCCGTCAGGGAAAACTGCGCCGCGTATTCGCCGGGGGCGATGGGGCTGCCGCCGATCATCCCGTCCCAGCTTCCGGCGCTCTCCCCCGCGGGCACATTTTGGGAAAGCACGGTGATCCATTCGTCGCTGTCCGCCGCTTTCAGGCTGATCGTCAGCGTGCCCGGCTCGTTCACCCGTATCGTCAAGGGCCACGCTTCTCCTGATATCAGCGTCTGCCCCGCGGAGAGGCCCAATATTTGAGGACTGGGTTCCCCCACCGTCAGGGCTTTGGAAACGCTTTCCCCGTTCAGGGTAAGGGTCAGCAGATATTCCCCCGCCGGGATCTCCTGGCCCCATACGTCCCCGCCGTTCCAGGTCAGGTGATTCACGCCTTCGGAAACGGAAATGCCCTCCCGGATCACGGCGAAGCTTTCACCCGTGGGCAGCAGCAGCTCCAGGCTGGCGGTGCCGTCCGATGGCGCTGAAAAACTGATCCTTTCGATTTTTCCCGGCCGGATCGCGTCCGGGCATACGGTAAAGCCCAATCCCTCCGCCAGCGCGGCGCAGGGAAGGAACAGAAGCAGCAGTACGGTCACGAGCCATTTCCACATGGTATCCCAAAGCTCCTTCGCAAAAATCGGCATAGAATTGCCTTATCTTAATATTATCATTTTTCATTCGACGTCACAAGAGAGAATTGTAACAAAAATGTAAATTCGGCTGGATCGCAGGATTTTTCCCCTTGGGCGTCGAAAAATGCGGAAAGCACGGTTTATTTTACTCCCTGCAATTACAGCAATGCGACAAGAGAGGATGACGCGCATGTTCAAATTCGTTACTTTCAATCTGCGGTGCGATCACGGCCAGGACGGCGAAAACTGCTTTGTGTACCGCCAGCCGCTGATCCTCAAGGTGATTGGGGAAGAGCAGCCCGACATTCTCTGCTTCCAGGAAGTGCTGCCCCACATGGCGGTATGGCTCAAGCAGAACCTTCGGGATTTTTACGTGATCGGCTGCGCCCGTGGCCCGCATTTGGAAGGCGAGCAGGTATCCGTGGCTTTCCGCAGCGACAAATACAGCCTGATGGAAATGCGCACCTTCTGGCTGTCGGAAACGCCGTACCAGCCCGGCAGCCGGTATCCTGGCCAGAGTTCCTGTCCCCGCACCTGCACGGAAGCGCTGCTGGTGGAGGCGGAAAGCGCGCGGGTGCTGCGGGTGCTGAACACCCATTTGGACCATGTGGGCGTATTGGCCCGCCGGGAGGGCCTTGCCCAGATCCTGCGCCATGCGGACAGCGCCGTTCTGTTCCCCCAAGCGCCGGTGATTTTAACGGGAGACTTCAACGCGTGGCCCGACAGCGAGGAAATGGCCGTGATCCGTGACCGGACGGATTACCGCAACCTGACGGAGGGGATCGGCATCACGTATCACGGTTATATGCGGGCCGAGCATCCCGAATCGATCGATTATATTTATGCCCGAGGACCGCTGGACTGCCTGAAAGTCAGGAAATGGGAGCACATGGAAAACGGCGTTTTCCTGTCCGATCATTTCCCCGTCTGCGCGGAAATGGAATGGGCGAAGGAATGAACTGAAAGGGCCTCCCGACGCATCCACGATGGCGGTTCGGGAGGCCTTTTTTTTCGGGCTTATTCGTCGTTTCCGGCAAGGATCGCTTCCACTTCCTTCCGTTTTTCAAACAGCACGCAGCCGCCCGCGTGATCCTCGTTGAGATAATCACCCTGGATCAGCTTTTCAAACAGCCGGGAATGCAGCGCTTCCCGCAGGGAGGTGTCCCGCACGTTGATATCGGAATAGGGCGAAAAGGGGCAGGGCTCCGCGCCGCCGTGGGAATTGATGTGGAAGAAACCGCGTCCCGCCGCCACACAGCCGCCGGAGCTTTTTTCATCCCCCGGGAAGGAGATGAACACCATTTCCGGCTTCTCTTCGCGAAGCCTTTCCATCTCACGGGCCAGATATTCCCGCTCCGCGTCCCCCGGCGCCAGTTCCTTGCTTTCTTCCGTCACCGGCACATATTCCACATAGATCACGGCCTTGCAGCCCCGGCTGGACAGGGAGGAAAGAAACGCGCCGGACGTGACTTCGTGAAGGTTTTCGGTGGTCACGGTCACAGAAGCGCCGAAAATGAGGTCGCGCGCTTTCAGGGCGTCCATTCCTTCAATCAGTTTGTCATATACGCCCGCGCCGCGCCGGGAATCGGTGGCCTCCCGATCCCCTTCGATGCTCATGATGGGCAGCAGGTTGCGGTGCTTATCCAGCAGCTTCAAATAAAAAGCATCCAAATAAGTTCCGTTGGTGAAGATCGGGAAAAGGATATGCGGAACCTCCGCCGCCGCCTCGATCACGTCCTGGCGCAGCATGGGTTCGCCGCCCGCCAGCAGGATAAAGCTGATGCCCAATTCATCCGCTTCCGTGAAAATCTTTTTCCATTCATCCCCGGTCAGCTGCCTCACGGGCGCGGCGTCTACGGTGGCGTGATTGCAGCGGGAATAGCAGCCCGCGCAATGCAGGTTGCAGGCGCTGGTGATGCTGGCGATCAGGAAGGGCGGAATGTGCTCTCCCCGCTTTTCCTGTTCTTCCCGCTTGCGGGAGGCCGCTTTGCTGGCGGCGGCAAAACGCACCATGAACGCCGTTTCCTTGGGGTTTTTGAAAGTGGCGCGAAGGGCGTCGGATACGACCCTTTCCACGCCCTTGGTCATATATTCCTGAATGTCAAATGCTTTTTCCGTCATGTGCCGCTGCCTCCCCTGTTCTCTGTACGCTCGGTTTGTCTTATTTATTTTTGCGCAATTTACTTGCGCGCAATTATTATATTTCTTTTTTTAAATTCTGTCAATAGAATCAAAAAACAAATCCGCGGTTTTTTTCATGATTCGCCCGATGATAAAACCATTCTGATCGCCTCGGCGCATCCCCCGTGATCCATGTCGGAAACCGTGCGGTCCGCCGCGTTTTTTACAGCATCATTCCCGTTTCCCATAGCGATCCCAAGCCCGGCTTCCCGCAGCATGGGAATATCGTTTTCCGCGTCGCCCACGGCGGCGCACGCGTTTGCGGGGATGCCCAGCGCGCCGCAAAGGCGGAGCAGGCCCGTGCCTTTGTTGACGCCAAGGGCGGAGCATTCAATCGAAGAAATTTCCGAATAGACCTTCTCCATTTGAAGGCGGGCAAGCTGTTCCCTTGTGCGGACCCGTTCCGCCACTTCCGCGTGATACAGATTGATTTTCAATATCTCATCCCGGCAGGACGCGAAAAAATCAAATATATCGTCCGTCAGGGTCATGGCCTTTTCATAAAGAGGACGGTAAATGCCCATGTGGTAGTGTTCAAGATTTACCATATGCGAAGCCTGAATCACGTCCCTGTCCGCCAAAACGAGCTGGGGCATCAGATCCTTGGGCTTAGCAGCGGTCATGACTTGTTCCGCCTGATCCCTTGGAATGCCATGCAGGGAAAATGTTTCTTTTTTTTGGATATCATAGAGTCCGCCGCCGCTGGCAAACACCGCGTATCGGATTTCCGGGAGAAGGGGATAGAATTCTTCCAGTTCAGATACGGCCCGGCCAGTGCAGAAAACCACCGCGATCCCCGCTTCGGCGGCCTGCCGTATGGCGACGGCGGTTTCCGGCGCGATTTCTTTCCGGCTGTTCAGCAGGGTTCCGTCAATATCCAATGCAATCAATCGATACTTGTTCATATGTCCTCACTGTGCAGCAGCCGCGTCAGGCGCGAATGTGCATGGCGTCCTCCCGGGCGCAGGTGGCAATATTCATGGCGTGGTCGGAAACGCGCTCTAAGTTGTTGATGGCTTCCAGGAAAATGACGCCCGCCTTGGGGGTGCACTTGTGCTCCTTCAAACGGTCGATATGCTTGCGGCGCAGGTTCTCGGTCATGTCGTCCACATTCTGCTCTTCCTGCTTGATCAGGGCCATGATGGAATCGGGGATGCCCCACTCTTCCAGGCCCTCCAGGGCGGATTCCAGCACCTTCATGGTGTGGCCGAACAGATCCACCAATTCGGCGTCGGCCTTTTCGGAAATTTTGGCGTTCTTCTCCTGCCGCTCCTTGGCCAGCCACAGCAGATTCATGGCATGGTCGCTGATGCGCTCCAAGTCGGTGACCACATGGAACAGTTCGGCGATGCGCTTGCTTTCATGCTCGCTAAGCTCCAGCGGCATCACGGCGATCAGGCCCTCGGTAATGCCTTCCTCCAGGAAATCGGCCAGGTCCTCATGGTCCCGTATCTCCTGTTCCTTGGAAAAATCCAAAGTACGCAGAGTTTCCAGCGCCAGAGACAAATGATCGTGCGTTTCCCGGCCCATGCGGCACACCTCGCGGTACAGCTGTTCCGCCGCTAAAGCGGGGGTTTTCAGCAGGCGTTCGTCATAGTATTGCAGCTTGAGGGCGGGACGCTCGTCATCCTTTCCGGGAATGATCAGGCAGGCCAGCTTTACCAGCCCATTGCTGAAGGGCAGCAGCAGCACGGTGGAAATCACGCTGGTGGAGATATGCATGAAGGAAATGCACAGCTTGGGATTGCCGGGCACCAGCTCCTGGGCCCACTGCGCCAGCGGCAAAAAGGCGCTGGCAATCAGGAACAGCAGCGCGCAGATCACATTGAACAGCAGATGCGTCATGGCCGTGCGCTTGGCGGCCACATGGGAATTAGCCATGGACAAAAGGGACGGGGTGCAGGAGCCGATTTTCGCGCCCAGCACCAGATACAGCGCCCCTTCCATGCTCACCAGTCCGCCAGCGGCCAGCACCTGCACGATACCGACGGACACGGAGGAGCTTTGCAGCAGGGCCGTCACCGCCGCGCCAACCAGGAGGCCCAGCAGCGGATTGCGCACGCTCCGCATCAGATTCAAAAACACCGGCCATTCCCGCAAAGGCTCGGTGGATTCGCTCATCAGGTCCATGCCGATGAACAGCACGCCTAAGCCCATGCACACCATGCCCGCCTGCTTCACGGTCTCCTTCTTGCCAAACACCATGATCATCAGGATACCGGCAAAGGCAAACACAGGGCCGGGATCGAACTTGATGGACAGCAGCAGGGACGTAACGGTGGTACCGATATTCGCGCCCATGATCACGCCCACGGCCTGGGCCAGGGTGAGCAATTGGGCATTCACGAAGCCCACCACCATCACCGTGGTGGCCCCGGAGGACTGGATGATGGCCGTCACACAGATGCCCGTCAGCATGGCGATCACTCGGTTCCGGGTCATCAGGCCCAGAAAGTGCTTCAGCTTGGGACCGGCGGCCCTCTCCAGGCCCTCCCCCATTACGCGCATGCCAAACAGAAAGAAAGCCAGTCCGCCCAGCAGCGTGATCACCGTCTGTATGCCCATAACATCCCCCTCCGTCAGCGGTTCCGGCGTATCTTTGCTTCGGATAGCCGGGCATACCGCCCGGCCGCCGGATGCCGGGCGTTTTTTTTGTTTTCCATCCTGCCCATGGCACTCACCGGAGGCTGCCACAGCCGCTGTTTCAGATCGTCAAACCCCTGGGTGACGATGTACTGATAGGGCCCCAGCAGCTTATGGGACGCACCCAAGCAGGAAAGTGCGGTTTTGGCGAACTTCGCGCCGCCATACCGCAGGATCAGGGCGGCAACGCGCCCGCGCAGCACGCGCATGGTATCTATGGGCGGCGTGCGGCCATCCGTAGCCAGGCGGTATCCCTTGGCCACCCGCTGGGCGAGCGCCAGCAGAATATCTTCCCGCCTGCTGCCCAGGGCGCTGAGCAGCATTTCAGGCACCAGCGAACCCGCCAGACCGTTCAGCGCGGCCATGGCGCTGTCAGCGGGCACGTCCTCCAGGGCGAGCAGCATGGCCCACACCAGCAGGAACGCCCCGCCGCTGTCCGTCACCCCCCGCAAAAGCCGGTGGACCTGGCGGAACAATTCATCCTGCCACACGGGCTGGTAACAGGCGGCGCGCATTTTTTCATCGGGATACATCACCCGGCACCGGCCAATGTGCATCGCCGCGCCCATGCGGGGAAAGATGTCGTCGGCGTTCAGGATATGCAGCAGCGGAAAGGAACCCGTATCGCAGTTCATCCGCGCGTAGACCGCGCTGGGGGAAGCAAAGCCGTAGCCGATCATGTTCTGCCGAAGGAACCCGCGCCGGATTTCCCGATAGGCGAACAGCTGCATGATGGCTCCCCCCTGGCTGTGGCCCGCCATCCACAGGCGGAAACGACTGCCGGGCCGCCTGCATTCCGCCAGGATATCCGAAAGGGTCAGCTTATCCATTTTCAATTCCTGGGCCGTTTCCGGGAAGCAGATTTCCTCCGCGTTCTTTTCAAATTCCTTCGTCAATTGCAGGAATCCGGCGTGCATGCCCTCTTCCCGGTTCAGCCGGAAGTTGGAAAACCAATCGTAGATACGCTTGCCCGTGCCCATAAAGCCCACGGCTACCATGTACCGGCCTCCAGAGAGGGGATGGAGCATGACCACCGCCTTGCAGGTGTCCGATCCTTCCCGCTGGCGCAGCGCCCCTCGAAGCTGGCTGATGGGATTGACCCTTTTCAGCCGCGCCCGGGCCAAATAACGAAAATAATCGCTGATCACGGCGCTCAGCCCGCCGCCCGGCGCGCCGTTCACATTCTGGCCGGTGAGCAGGGTATTATCCACCTGAAAGGAAAAATCGCGCCACCCGGCCTCCCGCCAGGCATCCAAGTTCAAATCATAGGCGGAAGCCGCCAATTCAAAAGAAAGCAGCGCCGCTTCCCGGGAAAAAACCGGCTGGGCCAGCCCGAGGTTTTCCTCCCAGGGCATACACAGCGGCATGAGACTGCCCAAATCGCATCCAGTAAAGCGTCCGGTTCCGGACATGAACAGCGTCCTCCTTCGTATCATTCCGGCCCATAAGGAAAACAGGCCGGACGGGACGGCATCCTGATGATCCTATTCGATGCGAATGTCCCCATTCAAACCCATGATATCATAACATGACCATCTGTGCCTTTTCAAGCTTTTTTCTCTATTGTCAGTCCACAATGCGCAGGGTTTTGATCTCAAAGGGGCGCAGGGTCAGGGGCGCTTCCATTCCCCGGCAGAGGAACCTTTCCCCGGTTTCGTCCATGGAGGAAAGGAAAATATCCTTTTCGCCGGGCAGCCGCAGGGTGCCGGAAGCGGTCTCCTCCATGCTTTCGTACAGCCGCAGGATCATGCCCCGGCCATCCTCGGCGGGCTTGATGGTTTCCAGCACGATGCTGCCGCTGTCGCACCAGGGGCCGACGGCCTTTTCGCAGACGCCGGACAAAACCCGGACGGGCAGATTCAGGCCGTATCCCGCCCGCGCGACGCCGGCTTCCCGGAAAGGACATGCGAAGGGCATGAGGGAATAGGTGAAATGGTGCTCGCCCCGGTCGCAGGTATCGTCCGGAATCAAAGGGGCTCGCAGCAGGGTCAGGGCCATTTCTCCCCGGTCCGTAGACAGGCCGTACAGCCCATCGTTCAGCAGGGCAAAGCCCCGGTTTCCCTCATAAAGGGCGCTGTACCGGTGATTGCTCACTTCAAACCGGTCCCTGGCAAAGGCGTGGGATCGGTGGCAGGGGCGCTTGACGAAACCGAACTGGATTTCATGAGCCGCGTCCTCGCACAGGATGTTGCTCTCAAAGTGCGTTTTCAGCATTTTCCTGCGCTCGTGCCAATCCACGCGGGTAATGAAATCCACCCGCTTTTCTTCCGCCCGCAGGCGGATGATCTGAATGGCGCGGCTTTGCCCGAAGGTATATTTCACGGTGATTTCCGCGCAGTTTTCCGTTTTCCGTGTAAGACAGGCAGCAGCGTGTACGGCGTCTTCCATGAGGCCCGTTTCCCAGGCGAAGTCCATTTCCCAGGCGTCGTATACCGTCTGCACATTTTGGTACAGCCGCCAGTCGTTCATGACCTGGCCCGGCTTTAACAGCGGACAGCCGTTTTCCTTATCCAGCAGCTCAATGATCCGTCCTTGATGATCCACGGTCACGCGCAGGCGGCTGTTTTCCAGGGTGATATTTTCATCCGTTTCCCGGACTTCCACATGATCGCGCACGGGCAGGGCGGCTTCCTCCGCATTGACCGCCCCGGAAGGGGGCGTTTCGGCCCAAATCTCCCGTCCGTCCGGCAGCGCCGTCCATTCCCGCCGGGGCCATGGCAGGGGATTCACCAGGGTATATCCATGCTCCCCCTGGATATAGCATGCCGTTTTGCGCCACGCCTCGATCCGGGGCTGCCAATCGTTTACGATGGCGTTCAGCGCTTCTTCGGCCTCTTTATGTACCCTGGCGATTCCCACGCCCGCGGCGATATCGTGGAACTGGCAGATCATGAGCGTTTTCCAGGCTTCCCGGAGAGGCGCGCGCCAAGTCTCGCTGTCTGACATCACGGCCAGCAGTGCTTCCGCCTGTCGCAGGGTGTTTTCCGCTCGGCGCATGGCCTGCTTCTGCCTGCGCTGCACGGAATAGGTGCCCCGGTGCCAGGCTAAGTACAATTCGCCCACCCAGCGGTTCTCCCCGATCTGGCGCTTTGTTTCCTCAAAAAAGCCCCGCAGGGAACCCCATCTGGCGCGCGGCGCGCCCTCCAAATCAGGCAGGCGGCGGATCATTTCCAGCATATCCCGGTCCGCCCCGCCGCCCCCGTCTCCGTAACCGAAGGAATAGAGCTGGGTATCGATATTCCGGCGCTGGCTTCGGTCCGCGTCCCATCGTTTATGCAGCAATTGGGGGCTGACTGCCGCATTGGACTTGAAGAAGGACAGGGCCTCCACGGTGGATCCGTCCATGCCCTCCCAAATGAAATTCTGATAAGGAAAGCGCTCCGTTTCCGGATCAATTCGCAGCAGCTTTTGGGTGGCGAAGTATTGGATGCCCAATTGTTTGAAGATTTGGGGCAGAGCCGCTGAAAAGCCGAAGGTATCCGGCTGCCAGGCCACCTTGGTTTCCGTTCCGAACTGCTCCCGGAACCAGACTTTGCCGTATAGGAGCTGGCGGATCAGGCTTTCCCCGGAGGGCAGGTTGGTATCGCATTCCACGTAAAACGCGCCCTCCGGCTCGATCTGGCCGTTCTCATACGCTTGCTTCACCCGCTGCCAGGTTTCTTCGTCCCGTTCCCGCAGCATATCCAGGAGGGCCGGTTCGCACAGCAGAAAGCGGTATTCCGGGTATTCCTCCATGAAAGTCAGCTGATTGGCGTAGGTACGCACAGCCTTGTGATACGTTTCCTCCAGGGGCCACAGCCAGCCCAAATCGATGTGGGACTGGCCGAATATCCACATGGTGGGCGCGGTGGAGCCGTTGACGCAGCTTAATACTTCCCGCAGCTCCGCCCGAGCCGCCCGGAAGCTCTCCTCCCGAGACCCGTGGGGCAATTCAAAATCCGCGACGCGGGTGAAGCGGTCCAGGGCCTCCGCCACCCGCATGGCCCGCAGGCTGTTGTCCGGCAAAATCTGCTGCAAGCTGTCCAGGGCTTCCACGTCCAGCATGAGCTGGTAGGCGTCCTCGTTCCATACGGCGATCACCGTTTCCCCCACCGTGCACTGGGGTTCAGTCACGGGCGGGATGGCGGGCCGCTCGGGTGGGCAGGGGCCCAGTTCTTCCAGCCGGGGGCCGTGCCCGGCATAGCTTTCGATCTGCAAATGAAAGGTTTCCCCCGCCTTTGCATTCCGGGCCAGGGTCACATAAGCGTGCTTTAAGTCCACGGAGCCTATGGCTTTTCCATTGGCGTACACCAATTGTTCCCCGCCCACCTTGGAAAACAGCACGACCCTTCGGCCTTCGCAGATTTGCGGCAGCGGCACGTCGGCGAAGAACCAGCCGTATTCCCACATGCCGCCCCATTTTGTGCCCACGGGGCAGGGAAGCAAAGACATTTTCCCCGCTTCCTCCGGAGACGGATGATCCAGGGTGACGCAGTACCGAAACGATACCGTTCCCGCCGGGGTATACAGATGATTTTTCAGTTCCTCCTTCCACATCTGGAAGCGCTGGCTGATCTGCCGTCCCAAGTCATACACGCGTCATTCCTCCCCGCAAGCCGCCCTTCGCCGGGCTTTCCATTTTGAAAACAGAGCGCGGACGGATGCCGCCGCGCTCTGTGCCTGTCTGTTATGCCGTTTCGCTGGCCAAATTATCGAACAAAGTATATTCGCCTAAGAAAGCCAATTTCACCGTGCCCAAGGGACCGTTGCGCTGTTTCGCCACGATGACCTCGGCGATGTTGTCCGGCTGGGCGTCGGGATCGTTGCGCTTGTAATAGGCTTCCCGGTGCAGGAACATCACCACGTCGGCGTCCTGCTCGATGGAGCCGGAATCCCTTAGGTCCGAAAGCATGGGCCTAAGTCCGCTGCCGCCGCGCTTTTCATTGGCGCGGGAAAGCTGGGCGCAGGCAACCAAAGGCACTTTCAGTTCCTGGGCAATGGCTTTCAGGCTGCGGGAAATTTCGCTCACTTCCACCTGGCGGCTTTCCGCTTTGCTGTCGGAGCCCATCAATTGCAGGTAGTCCACGATGATCATATCCAGCCCATGGTCCATCATCAGCCTGCGGCAGCGGGAACGCAATTGTCCCGGCGTCAGGCCGGAGGTATCGTCAATATACATTTCGCTGGCGGCAAGGGGAGCCAGCACCCGGGCCAGCTTCATCCAGTCCTCGTCCCGAAGCAGGCCCTTGCGCACCAGCTGCATATTCACCCGGGCGTCGCCGCACAGAATACGCATGGCGATCTGCTCCCGGGGCATTTCCAGGGAGAACACCGCCACCTTTTTGCCCTTGCGCACGGCGTTTGTGGCCATGTTGATGGCGAAGGAGGTTTTGCCCATGGAAGGCCGGGCCCCTACCAGCACCAGTTCGCCGCCGTGGAGGCCGGTGAGCAGATTGTCCAGGGCATAAAACCCCGTGGGCACGCCGGATACGCCGCCTTTGAGCCTTGCCAGCTCTTCCATCTGCTCATAGGTAGCGGTGAGCACGTCCCGGATGTGCTTGAGTTCCTCCCCGCCGTCCCGGCGCATAACGATATCGAAAATCTTCTTTTCCGCCATAGCCAGCACCTGGGGCAATTCCTGTTCCTGGGCGTAGCTGGCCTGAGAAATTTCCCCGGAGGCGGCGATCAGCCGCCGCAGGGTGGATTTTTCCGAAACGATGCGGATATAATCCTTCACGTTCACGGTGGTGGGCACAAACTGGGTCAGTTCGATCAGGTATTCGATGCCGCCCACCCCCGGCAGAGTACCCCGGCGGGAAAGCTCGGCATTCATGGTGACCAGGTCCACCGCCATATGATTGGCGGCCAGCGCCTTGGCCCCGTCGAAAATTTCCCGATGGGCAGGCACGTAAAAATCATCGGCCAAGAGTATTTCCAGGGCCGAGGATAACGCCCCGCCGCTTTGCAGCATGGCGCCCAATACGGACCGCTCCGCTTCGGTGCTGTGGGGCGGAACCGGGGCGAAAGATGAGGCAGGAGCATCCATGCGCGCCTACACCTCTTTCTGATACAAATATACGCTCACAAACGCCTTAGTCCAGTGTGGAGCGTGGAGTTGAAGCACACTCCCATTTTTACGCTGAAAAAACAGCGAACGATACATATGAGCCAAATATAACTCCACTCTCCAAACTCCACACGCTTTCACTTGTCCCCGCCCGTGACGCGCACGGTCATTTTGGCGCTGATTTCCGGGTACAGCTTCACCACGACCTCCGTCTCACCCACGGCGCGGATAGGCTCGGCCAGATCGATCTTGCGCTTATCCACTTCCACGCCGTGCTGCTCGTTCAGGGCCTGGGCGATTTCCGCCCCGGTCACGGAGCCGTACAGCCTGCCCTGGGCCCCGCATTTGGCCACCACGGTGATCACCTTGCCCCGCAGGGATGCCGCTTTCTTTTCGGCGGCTAAGCGGCGCTCCGTTTCTCTCGCGCGCTCGGCGGCCTGCTTCTTTTCCAGTTCTTTGGCCGCGCCGGGGGTGGCGTCCATGGCCAGCTTCCGGGGAAAGAGAAAATTGCGGGCGTAACCGTCGCTGACGTTCACGATTTCCTGTTTTTTGCCCACGCCCTTCACATCGGCAGTTAAAATGACCTTCATAAAAAATCCTCCTTTGGCTCCGGAGGCTTGCGCAGCCCACGGAAATTATTGATCTGATCAAACACGCCGATGACAACCGGAATACCGGTGGTCATCAGCAGCAGCGGCACCAGCACGCGCCAGAAGCGACTGCTGCCCCGTTTCTTTTGAAAGAAATTCACCGCCGCCAGGCCCTGGATGGAAAAAACAGCGGAGGCCGCGCCGTAGAGCAGTATCCCGGCTGTGTTCAGTGCGGGCGTGCCGCTGGCCCGCAGCAGATACCCCGCCGCCAGGGCCACGCCCACCTGCCAGCCCACGCCCCTGGGGATATGCCATTGACTGAGAGGCGGCATGCCCAAGTCGGGAAAATGGACGGGATGCTTTTTTTCGCCCTCCGCTTCCTCGATGAAAGCGTCGTTCCGCAGGAATTCCCGTTTTTCCTCCGCTAAAAACCCGAACCGCAGGGCCAGAAGCAGGCACGCCGTGCCCCCCGTCACGCTCTGGTTCACGATCAGATGGGGAACCATAGAGCGCAGCATATCGGTGATCAGGCTGCGCACGGAAAGCAGCATATCCGCCCGGGCGGCGGAGGAAAGCTGATATCCGCCCAGCACCTGCCTGAGGGCACTGTCCGCCAGATCGCTTTTCAGATCGATCAGGCCCATAGAATACATCTGGTACAGCATGAGATCGCCCATATCCCAGTTTTCCAGGAAATTGGCCACCGCTTCTCCCGCGCCGTTGTACAGGTCGCCCCCCGCGATGGCGCGCGCCAGCAGGAATACGGCGGTCAGCGACACCGCATGAACGGAGATCATGGCCAGCAGGCTTTTCCAGAAGGGAATTTCAAAGTGGATCACGATCAGGAACGCGGCGAACACCGGCACAATGTACAAAAGCGCCAGCATCAATCCCTGGGAACCGGTAAGCATAGCCATGCACGCCATGGCCGCCGCGAGCCCAGCCGCCGCTGCCGCCAGGCCGCACACCATCGTCACCATGCACAGGGCCGTGGGCAGCAGATACAGGATCAAAAGCGTTGCGTATACCGCGGGCAGCGGCCCCAAAATGCGCTGTCCCGGCAGCATAAAAAACAAAAAAGGCAGAGAAACCAATAAAGCGCCCGTCACGCAGGCTTTTCCAGACCGTACCAGGGGAAGCTGATTGCCCATACACGCTCCTTCATTCCAACACTGAATAAAAATTCGCGGACTTTTCCATTGATATTCTACTTTTTCACGCCGCTTTTGTCAATCAGAAAAGGCAGGTTCCGCCCGACGCCCCCATAAAAAGTCAAAAAAAATACCGGATCGCCCATTTTTGTATTTGACAGAAGGGAACGGATTTGATATGATGTAAGAAAAAGAGCGGACAGTTTCAAAAAAGAAAGAGAGGAATGAACGACGTGGCCATTCAGCTTTTTAAGTATCCCACCAACAATTCCAGCCTGAGCCTGCGCGTGGCCCGGGGCCATTTCGCCACCAGCCACAGCCATATCAATTATTATATCGACCTCACCATGACCAAGCACCGCCTGTCCGAAGCCCGGGAGGCCGCCGTGGAGCTGGCGGGGCATTTTAAGCCCTCCACCATCATCGACACCATCCTGTGCCTGGACGGCACGGAAGTGGTGGGCGCGTGCATGGCCAGCGAACTGACAAGGGCGGGCTTTATGAACATGAACGCCCACCGCACCATTTACGTAGTCACCCCCGAGCATACCAGCGGCAGCCAATTGCTGTTCCGGGACAATTCCGCCCCCATGATCGTGGGCAAGCACGTGCTGGTGCTTGCCGCGTCCGTCACTACGGGCTACACCGCCCAGGCCGCCATCGAAGCCATCCGCTATTACAGCGGCATCCCGGTGGGCATCTGCGCCATTTTCACCTGCGTGGACGAATGCGAAGGCTTCCCCATCGAAGCCATTTTCAACGCCAAGGATACGCTGGTCGATTACCAGAGCACCAGCAGCCACGACTGCCCCCTGTGCAAGGCGGGCTATAAACTGGACGCCATGGTGAACGCCTACGGTATTTCCAGTTTCTAAGACGAGGATCAAAATGGAAAAACTGATCTCACTTACGTTCGACGACGGCCCCAACACGGAAATCACGCCCCAGGTGCTGGACCTGTTGGCGGAATACGGCATCACCGCCTCCTTTTTCCTGATCGCCAACAATATCACCCCGGAATCGGCCAAAATGTCCCGGCGGGCGTGGGAAATGGGCTGCACCATCGAAAACCATTCCGTCACCCATCGGTTCATGGGAAAAATGGAGCCGGAGGAAATCCGCGCTGAAATTGAAGAGTGTTCCGCGAAAATAGTGGAAATCACCGGCGAAATGCCCCGTTTTTTCCGCCCGCCCTACATCGACGTGAGCCCCACCCTGTTTGATACGGTGGACCTGACCTTCATCTGCGGCGTGGGCTGCAAGGACTGGGAACCGGAAGTTCCTGCCGAGGAAAGAGCCCGCATCCTGCTTTCCTCCTTAAAAGACGGCGACCTGGTGCTGCTGCACGATATGACGGGCAACATCGAAACGGTGAAAGCCCTGCGCACGGTGATCCCCGCCCTGCTGGAACGGGGCTTCGGCTTCACCACCTGCGGAAATCTGTTCAAGGAAAAAGGCGTAACCCCCGTCCGGGGCCGCCTGTATTCCAACGTGCTGCAAACGGCGGACCGTCCATAGCTCCCAATCAGCCCTTCCATAAACCGGGGGCTTGACTTTTTCCCTATTCATCGGTATACTAATCCTCGGTTTCCGTTCCCTGGAGGTGTATCGAAGTGGTCATAACGGCCCTGACTCGAAATCGTCCCGGCGATTTGGAACACCCCCTGGCGGAAATCCTTATTTTTCAAGGCTTCCCGGGCCCTGAAAAGGTTAGAACCTCTTGCTTTCTCTCCTGGTTTTCTCTCCAATTTACAGGGTGAAAATCAGGGTGGAAATAACCTTGGAGCGGTATCGAAGTGGTCACAACGGCCCTGACTCGAAATCAGGTGACGGGCAACCGTCCGTGGGTTCGAATCCCACCCGCTCCGCCATCGACCCGTCTGAAACGTAGGTTTCAGGCGGGTTTTCGCATGTTAGGAGCCATCAGAAATCGACAAAGTTCCTATTTGAGGGGATGATTTTTGGTCATGTCCTCAATCCTGCGAAAGTCCTTGAGACATAAGGATTTTCACGGTGTTATGAGCGTTTTTTTCTCTCCTGGCTATTTCACCATTTTGATGCATCCCTGAATTTTGGAGAGAAAACGCATTCCCTGCAAACCCTTACGAGATAAGGCTCCCCAGCACTTCATTGATTCGCAGGAGAGAAAAAAGCGCCCTTGTTTTCTTCTCTCCTGGTACCTCTGGACATTCCGGTTACTCCGAAAGAGGCTCAATTCCCGTTGCTTTCAGCCCCAGACCCGCCAGCATTGCTTCCGCCGAAGTGACCTTCGACTGGTAATCCAGGTGGGCGTAGATGTTTGCCGTTGTGGAAAAATCGCTATGCCCCATCCAGTCCTGAATCTGTTTCATGGGAACGCCGTTGGCCAGCAGCATCGACGCGCAGCTATGCCCTGGTGGTATAATTGCGACAAAACGGAAAAGCCTTGTGGCACAAGGGTTTGAGCCGTTTGCCGCTGCTGATTCAATCCCTTTTCCACCTTTGAAAAGCAGCAGAAAGCAGTCTGAAAAAGGAGGCGTGTAAAATCAGAGACAAAACATTTTTTGGAAATACAAGTCATTATTTCAGCAAAA
>JAFXSH010000172.1 GCA_017525805.1 Clostridia bacterium
CCAGGGGCATCTGCTCGAAGGTTTCGGGGTCCATGAAGTAGTAGAGGTCGCCGTCATTGTACAGGTACTGCATTTCCTTGGTTTCGATGATGGCCCGGGGCATTTTGTCGGTGGGGTTGAAGGTGCGTTCCACCACGGCGCCGGTCATAACGTTCTTGATCTTGGTGCGCACGAAAGCGGCGCCCTTGCCGGGCTTCACGTGCTGGAAGTCCACGATGTTCCACACGCCGCCGTCCCATTCGATGGTGATGCCCTTTTTGAAATCGCCAGCAGTAATCATTGTTATTCCTCCATTTTCTTGTTGGTGTATTGACATAAGGGGCCGATCACAGGATCAGCAGCGCCTTTTGTGCATAAACGAAAGAGTGCCAGCCGTTTTCGGTGATGACACAGGTGTCCTCAATGCGGACGCCGCCCAGGCCCGGCACATAGATGCCCGGCTCCACTGTCATGGTCACGCCCACTTCCAGCTTGTCCTCGCAGAGCTGGGAAAGGCGGGGCTCCTCGTGGATATCGATGCCCACGCTGTGGCCCAGGCCGTGGCCGAAGCGGCCCTGGTAACCCGCCCCGTCGATGATCTCACGGGCCATGGTGTCGATATCCTTGCAGATTTTGCCGGGGAAGAGAGCCTGTTCGCAGGTCTCCTGGGCGCGGAGCACGGTATCGTAGATTTTTTTCATTTCCGGGCTGGGCTGGCCTAAGGAAACGGTGCGGGTCATGTCCGCGCAGTAGCCGCCCTTTTTCGCGCCGAAGTCGAAGGTGATCATTTCGCCCTTTTCGACTTTCTTGTCGCTGGGGATGGCGTGGGGCAGGCTGCCGTTGACGCCGGAGGCCACGATGGTGTTGAAAGCCAGGGCCTCGCCGCCCAGCTCCAGCATGGTGTAATCCAGGATCAGCTGCAATTGCTTTTCTGTCATGCCGGGCTTGATCTTGGGCAGGAACTGTTCAAAGGCGCGGCAGGAAATATCGCAGGCTTCCTCAATACACTTGAGTTCTTTCTCATCCTTGATCCGCCGTGCCTTTTCGGGCGCGCCGTTCAGGGGAGAAAACTCCACGCCGGGAATGTCTTTTTTCAGCTTTTCAAAGGAACGGACGGTCACTTCGTCGTCCTCGTAGCGGACAGCCTTGATCTCGTGCTCCGCAAATACCTTGGCCGCCAGCATGGCGTGACTGACGCCCTTTTCCACCATCAACACCTGCCAGCCGGGAGCCTGACGCTCGGCCTGCTCGGTGTAGCGGAAATCGGTGACGATGGCCTGGAACCCGTGGCCCACGGCCAGCAGCCCTTCGCCGGTGTAGCCGCTCAAATAAAAGATGTTGGAGGGCTTATGAATCAATACGCCCTCGTTTTTTTCGATGCCCGCGATGGCGAGCATTTTGTCCAGTCTGCTCATCCGTTTCAACCTCCAAAACGGCGCTGAATCAGCACCACATGGCATTTTATCATACTTCCCGCTGTTGCGCCACCCCCGAGAGGGGGATTTTTTAAAAAAATTTGCAATTTTTGCAGTCCTTCCCACCGGACAGATTCGCTTTACTTTCCCGCCCGCCTGTGCTATGATGCATCCGAAGGTTCACAAAGCAATGGAGGCGCGGCGGATGGATGCCTTGTCCACGACTTTAGACGCCGTATGTTTGGCGTCCCAGATGATATTGGAAAGCGGGGGAGAGACCTACCGCGCGGAAGAGACTGTGGAGCGCATGTGCCAGGGCTTGGGCATCCCCAAGGTGGATGTGCTGGCCCTGCCCACGGGGCTGATGCTCACCATGACCATGGAGGATGACAGCACGCTCAGCCGCATCGTGCGGGTGCGCAACCGGAGCACTGACTTGGGGCGCATGGACCGGTGCAACGATATTTCCCGCAAGGTGGCTTCCGGTCATATGAGCGCGGACGAAGCCCTGCGGGCGCTCCGGGAGATCCAGCATACTGCGCCCCAGCGCCGGTGGCTGCCGGTAGGGGCCAGCGCCCTGTCCGCCGCCAGCTTCACGGTGATGCTGGGGGGAAGCTGGACGGATTTTGGTGTATCCTTTTTCTGCGGGGCGCTGGTGCAGCTTGTGCTGCCGCCGCTTCAGAAGATGCGGGTGCCCGTGCTGATTTCCAGCATGATCGCCGGGGCGCTTACCACCCTGATGGCCCTGGTGAGCACCCTGGCGGTGCCGGGCGTGACCATCGAGCCGGTGATCAGCGGGGCCATTATGCCCCTGCTGCCTGGATTGGCCGTGACCAACGCCATGCGGGACACCATCCGGGGCGATTTGGTGTCCGGCGGGGCGCGGGTGATCGAGGCCATATTATCCGTCATCATGCTGGCGGCGGGTATTGGATTGATGCTGAGCATGTGGGGAGGGATCAGAGCATGAGCTGGCTTTTGCAATTGCCTGCCTGCGCTTTGGCTGCGGCGTGCTTTTCCGTGCTCATGCACCAGCCCTGGCGCACCATTCCGGTCAGTTCTTTGATTGCCACGGCGGGCTATGTGGTGTTCCTGCTGCTGGGGAAATCCACTTTGGCTTACTTTGGGGCCACTTTGGTGATCGGCATCTGCTGCGAAATCTGCGCCCGGATCATGAAGCGCACCGCCACCCTGTTCGTCACCGCCGCCATCATCCCCCTGGTGCCCGGCATCGGGCTGTACAATACCATGCTGTACGTGGTAGAAGGAAATTATTCAAAGGCCGTGAACACCGGCGCGGCCACGGTGCTGGGCATCTGCGGCATCGCCCTGGCCATCACCATGTCCTCGGTGCTGGTGAGCGCCTTCCATCCAAGAAAGAAGGAAAAATCATGCTGACCCCGTGGCGGCTGTATATCGCCTCCCCGGACGCGGCCCGGCTGGAAAGGGTTTTATCCTGTGACAGCCGGTTTTTGATTATGGGCGCGGGGACGGGCCGGGAAGCCGTTCAGGAAGTGCTGCGGCTGTGCCCCGATCTGTTGGTGTTGGATTCCGTGCTTTCCGGGATGGACGGGGGAGAGGCTCTTTCCCTGCTCGCCCGCCTCCCCGCGCCGCCCCGGGTGGTATATTTGGCGCGCATTGCATTTGCCCGGTTTGAACCCGCGCCGGACGAAATTTGTTCCTATCCCTGTGAAGACGCCGTTTTGCTGAACGCCATTTTAGCCGCCTCCTCCCGCCCCCTGCCCGTCCTGGCCCGGGAATGGGAGGAACAGCGGCTTGCCATTGCCGGAAAGCTGCTGGACCGGCTGGCTGTGCCTCCACGTTTAAAAGGGCGGCGGTATATGCGCGTTGCCGCCGCGGCGCTGGCCTGCTCCCCCGCCCTGGGGGCTTCCTATCGGGAAAGGCTTTATCCGTATGTTGCCGGGCAATGCGGTACCACGCCCCAGGCGGTGGAAAGGGCCGTCCGCACCGCCGTGGAAAGCGCCTGGCTCCACGGCAGTTTGGAGGGCATCCAGGCCCTGTTCGGCCTGTCCGTGGACGCGGATCGGGGCAAGCCCACCAACGCGGAGTTTTTGGCCATGCTGGCCCAGCATATCCGGGAAGAATTGGCACGGCAGATGCGGAGCTAATCAGAAAATCGGCGAGTTGTAAAATGTTCCCTGCTGTCTTGCCCCACATTGATTCCATAGGTATAATGAAAGCGGAACAAACGTTTACAAAATCATCCAGAAGGAGGATATCCCATATGAAAAAAGCCTGCAGCCTTTTGCTGTGCTTAGCGCTGGCGCTGGCAGCGCCTCTTTCCGCTTTGGCGGAACCTCAATCCTGGCTGACGCCCTTCATCAAGCGCGGGGATTCCGTGAAATCGGGGGAAGCCGTCATGACCGTTCAGATCGACCCGGAGGCGGTGCTCGCCGTGATCGACTGGTATTTTGATTTGCAGTTGAAAAGCTATGAGGAATTAGCGAAATCCTGGTCCGCGTACTACGAAGAACAATACGAAGAACAAGAAGAAGAGCCTGACGAAACAGATTATTTTGATTCCTTTTATGATTCCTACATAAAATCCGCGAAACAATCCCTGAATGCCGCCCGCGCCTCGGCGAAAATTTACGCGCCCGCCGCCGCCATACTTGCGGACGCTTCAGAAATCACGGTCCGGTCCGGGAAAGGCTTTTCCAGCTATGAATTTCGGGTGAACGGCAATTCCTGGTTCACCCTGAACCTGACCGTCCGGCCCGAGGAAGGGGACGTACTGCTGACCAGCGACCTGTTTCCTTCCTGCGCCCTGAGTATTCCCCAGCGTTTTTCGTCATCGGATGCTTCCGGCGAAGCGGTTTATAAGCTGCTGGGATTATGGCAGGAGCTGCTGCCCGCCCTGCCCGAATATGAAGGCTTCGATCTGCTGGGACAAATGTATGAAGCGGACGTGCAGGCCCTGCATCTGCTGGAAGCGGAAGGGCTGGCTCAACGGGAAGGGGACGCGCTGGTGTATGAACATTCCGTTTCCCGGCCTGGCGTATATGATGCCATTCCAGACGAAACGGAGGACGCCTTGTACCAGCGCCGCGCTATGGACGTGGACGGGCGGGTGTACAGGCTTTACGATCTGACTGCGCCGCTTCGGACAGGCGAATCAACCCCTGATTTCTGGGAAGAAGAAGGGGCGTCCGATACCCTGCCGGTGCTCGGAGAGGACCCCACGGATGAAGAATACTGGAATGCCTACAGCGAGTACATGCGCCTGATGTACAGAAACCGCACCCAGACCACCACCCAAACCCGGCGCGTGGTACTGGAAAACGGCGAAATCACCAATGAAACCACCGTCACCGCTTCCACCCATTACGAACCCCTGGCGGACGAAACGGGCACCATCGAAAAACTGCGGGAACACGTTTCCTATTTCAGCGATTATGAGGACTATGAAGACGTCACCCGGTACGTTTCGCGGCTCACCCCCACAACCTATGAAAATCGCCGCATGCCCTCCGATTACAGAGAGGAAGTCTTATTGCTGGATACCGGCGCGGAAAATGAGATTTTGTTCACCTACACCACGATCTATCACAATTCCGTTTCCGAGGATACAGAAACCACCACCACCGCGGAACTGCTTTTAACCCGCACGGATGAAGGCCAGCAATGGACGCTGACCATCCCCATGGTCATGGGCATGCTGATGGACGGCGGCGATAGCGAGGAGCCGATACGCGCGACCCTTTCCCTGGACAACGACCTCAACTGGATGGACTTGAGCCTTTCCATGCTGGGCAGGAAATTGGGCAGCACGCGCGCGGAATACGCCTATTCGGAAGAACCCGCCGACATCCCGGACGTGTCCGGCTTGACCGTGGTGCCCTACAGCGATTCGGAAGCCATGCAGACCCTGTCCGCAGAACTGCGAACCATAGGGATTCCCAAACTCACCAGACTGATCACCACCGGCATGCCCGTCGGAGCCGAGGGCCTGATCGTGCCCCTGCTGGGGCTGCTCACTTCGCTGGCGCAATTGGGCCTATAAAGATTCAAGAAGAAGCACCGCCGTCCCAAGATCGGGATGACGGTGCTTTTTCAGCGCTCATAGTGCGTCCATAAGGACTGGATTTTTACCGTTTTCGTTTCTTTATCTATCGTATAAACAAGCCTGTGCTGAATATTGATCCTTCTGGAATAATAGCCTTGCAGGTCGCCGGTCAGTTTTTCATACTGCGGCGGTATTTGAAAAGGATTTGTGCGCAGCACCTGGATCAGGGCTTTTACCTGGGGTTCCAGCCCCGCCTGCCTGATCAGTTCCGCATCCTTGATTGCCCGTTTGTGGAGCAGCACCTTCCATTCACTCACCAGCCAAGTTCCTCCGCGGGCACATATTCGTCCTCCGGGGCTTCTCCCGCCGCTTTGATTTCTTCCACAAGGCCGGGTACCCTTGCCAATTCCAGCGTGGCGATCATGCTGTTGTAATCCTCTTCGCTGATCAGCACGGCGCTGCCGTCCCTGGTGGTGATATGCACAGGATCATTGAAGCGGATCACGTTGCCCACATAGTCAAACACGTTTTTCCGAAAATTCGTAACGGATGTCGTCGTCATGAAATCGCCTCCCTTATGTACATGATAGCGTACATGTTTGGAAATGTCAATGGAATGATCATCCATTAGCAGCCGATTTTGATTTGGGGCTTGACATGCCCCGCCTTTTTCCTATATAATGCCTCCATGGCAATGACGGGATTCAGTAACCCGATCCTTCGGCGTTTTCAGAGAGCTTCCGGCCGGTGCAAGGAAGCAGCGCGGATCAGGCGAATTACCTCCCCGAGCCCGGTCTTGAAGGGTTTTCTCCTGCGTAGGGGCCGCCGGCGCGCCGGTTACAGCGCAAACGAGGGCAGAAATATTTTTGCAAATGTTCTGTCGAACGGAAGTGGTACAGCGATCATCCGCCTTCCCCAAACGGGAAGGCGGTTTTTGTTAGGAGGCATGACGATGAACATTGATTCTCTGCGTTTCGCCAGCCGTTTCAACGGCATCTCCGGCAGCGCCATCCGCGAGATTTTCAAGCTGCTGGCCGTACCGGGCATGATTTCCTTTGCGGGGGGCAATCCCTCCTTGAACGCCCTGCCGGACGAACAGTGCGCCGAGCTGGCGAAGGAACTGCTGCTGGATAAGGGCAAGGTGTTATTGCAATATGGGGCCACGGAAGGCTACGCACCTCTCAAGGAAAGCCTGGTCCCCTATTTGAAGGATCGGTTCTCCTTTGACTGCAAAGTCGATGAGATCCTGCCTGTCACCGGCTCCACCCAGGCTATGGATCTGCTCTGCAAGGCCCTGATCGATCCCGGAGACAAGGTGGTCGTCGAGAACCCCACCTTCCTGGGCAACATGCAGGCCATCCGCCTGTATCAGGCCCAGCTTGTGCCCGTAGACAGCGATGACGACGGCATCAAGGTGGACGAACTGGAGGAAGTGTTCAAAAAGGAGCATCCCAAGATGCTCTACATCATCCCCACCTTCCAGAATCCCACGGGCCGGACCCTGAGCTTAGAGCGCCGGAAAAAGATCGCCGCCCTGGCCTCCCAGTACGGCGTGGTGGTGGCGGAGGACGACCCCTACCGCGACCTGCGCTACACCGGGCAGGAGCTTCCTTCTATCAAGTCCTTTGATACCGAAGGCTGGGTAGCCTTTATGGGCAGCTTCTCCAAGGTCATTTCCCCCGGCCTCCGCGTGGGCTTCTTAGCCGCCAACCCGGCGCTGCTGCGCAAGTGCGTCATCGGCAAGCAGAGCAGCGACGTGCACACCGCCAACCTGAACCAGGCCATCGTGGACGCTTATCTGCGGCGGAATCTGCTGATGCCCCACGTGGAAGAAATCTGCCGGAGCTACGCCCGGCAGATGAACACCATGCTGGGCTTGCTCGCCAAGTGCGGCGGGGTGGCCCGATATACCAAGCCCCAGGGCGGCCTGTTCATCTTCGCGGAGCTGAACGAGGGCATGAACGCCGTGGACCTGCTGAAAAAGTGCGTGAACAAGGGTGTGGCCTATGTGCCCGGCACTTATTTCTATCCCATGGGCGGCCATGAAAACACCTTCCGCCTGAATTTCTCCATGTCCACCGTGGAACAGATCGAAAAGGGCATGGGGCTGCTGAACGAAATATTTACCGCGAATTGATAAACTGATTGGAGGATACACAGCATGCAGAATGTTTTAGATACGCTCCGTGAGCGCGGATTCTTAGCCCAGATCACCTTTGAGGACGAGCTTTACAAGCAGTTGGAAAAGGAACCCACCGTATTCTACGTGGGCTTTGACCCCACCGCCACTTCCCTGCACTTCGGCCACTTCATCCCCATCATCGCCATGGCCCACATGCAGCGGGCGGGCCACATTCCGATCGCCCTGGTTGGCGGCGGCACCGCCATGATCGGCGACCCCAGCGGCAAAACTGACATGCGCAAAATGATGACCGTGGAAACCATCGACCAGAACGTGGCCTGCATCAAAAAACAAATGGAGCGCTTCATCGAGTTCGGCACGGGCAAGGCCATGATCGTCAACAACGCCGACTGGATCCGCACATTAGGCTACATGGACTTCCTGCGGGACGTGGGCGCCCTGTTCTCCGTCAATCGCATGCTCACCGCCGAATGCTACAAGCAGCGTTTGGAGCGGGGCCTCACCTTCCTGGAATTCAACTACATGCTCATGCAGAGCTATGACTTCCTGCAATTGTTCAAGAAATACAATTGCCGCTTGCAGATGGGCGGCGACGACCAGTGGAGCAACATGCTGGCCGGGGCCGACCTGATCCGCCGCAAGGAGCGTGAAGCCGCATTTGCCTGCACCTTTAAGCTGCTCATGAACCATGAGGGCAAGAAGATGGGCAAAACGGAGAAAGGCGCGCTGTGGCTGGACGCCAATCTCTGCTCTCCCTACGATTTCTACCAGTACTGGCGCAACGTGGACGATTCCGACGTGGAAAAGTGCTTAAGCCTGCTCACATTCCTGCCTATGGACGAGGTGAAGCGCCTCTCCGCCTTAGAGGGCAGCGCCATCAACGAGGCCAAGAAAGTACTGGCTTTCGAGTGCACCAAGCTGGTCCACGGCGAGGAAGAAGCCCAGAAGGCCCAGCTCGCGGCGGCGGCGCTCTTTGGCGGCGGCGCGGCGGCGGACGTGCCCACCTATGAATGGACGACTGCTCAAATGGCTGAGGATAACCGCCTGACCACCCTGCTCAACCTCTGCGGCCTGTGCACCTCCAAGGGCGACGCCCGCAAGCAGATCCAGCAGGGCGCTGTGGTGATGAACGACAGCAAAGTCACCGACATCGACACCGTGCTCTCTGCCGACCAGTTCCCCGCCGACGGCATCCTGCTGCGCAAGGGCAAGAAGAACTACTGCCGCGTGGTGGTGAAGTAAAGAGTGAAGCTTTCCGGGGGAAACCGCTCTTTCATGCTGAAAGAAGCGGTTTCCCCCAGACCCCCTTCCGAGAAAGCCATCTTTTTGTGGATTTTTAAGCAGGAGGATGTTTCCAACTGTGTCCGGCGATTACAAGACTTTGAAACAGGCGGCTTCCGATGAGTTCATCGTGAACAAAAGCCGCTTCATTGGCTACGCCTCCCCCTGCCAAAGCGAAGAGGAGGCGCTTGCCTTTTTAAAATCCATCCGGGAGAAGCACAAAGACGCCACCCACAACTGCTACGCCTACGTGATCGGGGAAAACGCGGGCATCATGCGCTATTCCGACGACGGGGAGCCGGGGGGCACCGCGGGTCTGCCCATGATGGAGGTGCTCAAAAACCGGGGCGTGGTGAACTGCTGCGTGGTGGTCACCCGCTATTTCGGCGGGGTGCTGTTGGGCGCGGGGGGCTTGGTGCGGTCGTATACCAAGGGCTGCGCCATCGCCTTGGACGCCGCCCAAGTGGTGAAAATGCAGCTGTCCCAAAAGCTTATGCTGGATGTGCCCTATCCTTTGTGGGACCGGGTGAACCACGCCATGAAAAGCCTTCCGGTCATCATCGAGGACACCCGGTTTGGCGCGTCGGTGGAGGCTACGCTGCTTACGCGGGTCACTGATCTTGCGGAAGTGACCCAAAAGCTCACCGCCCTCACCGACGCCAAGGCCGAATGGCTGGAACTGGAGGAACTGCATTACCCCTGGCCGGAGGAAGCACCGTAAAATATCAATCAAGGAGAAGTCATATGCGCAGGATCATTTCTTTTTTTCTTTTGGTGGCGCTGCTGTCCTTTGCCCTGCCCGCCCTGGGCGAAGCTCCCGCTTCTGCCGCTAAGCAGATCGTGATTTCCTTCACCGGCGACTGCACCTTGGGCTGCGATCCCCGGGAGCGGGGCGAAAAATCCGGGTTTGAAGCCTATATCGAACAGTACGGCTATGGCTATCCCTTCGAAAAGGTGAAGCATATTTTTGAACAGGATGATCTTACCGTGATCAACCTGGAAGGAACACTGTATGATTATGATGCCAATTTGAAGCCGGATGTGAACTATCACTTCCGGGGGCCCACTGATTACGTGAATATTCTTCCGGCGTCCAGCATCGAAGCCTGTTCCATCGGCAATAACCATATTTTGGATTACGGCCTGCCCGGCTTGAAGTCCACCATCGAGGCGCTGGAAACCGCCGGTATCGGCTGGTTCGGCTCCACGGAATACTGCGACGGCACCTACATTTTTGAAAAAGACGGCGTAAAGATCGGTTTCTATTCGATTTATTATACCGATTGGGTATCGACGGTCAAAACCGGGGCCAGGGACAGCATGGAACGCCTGAAAGCGGAGGGCTGCAATCTGATCATTGCCTGCACCCACGTGGGCGTGGAATATGATTACCGCCACGATATGAATCAAGAAAAGCTGGCTGACCGCATGATTTCCTACGGCGCGGACATTGTGGTCGGCAATCATCCCCACACCGTCCAGGGCCTGCGGGAGCAGGACGGCGTTTGCACCCTGTGGAGCCTGGGCAATTTTGTTTTCGGGGGCAATTCCAGCGTGGTGATCGCCCGGCCCAAAAGCCCCAATAATGGAAAAATCAATGTCAACAGCTATATTGCCCAGTTCACCTTCTCTTTTGACGAAAACAATGTTTATTTGGGCCATCAGCTGAACATCATCCCCTGTTACGTGACCGGCACCGGCACCACCGTCAACAACTACCAGCCCATTCCCGTCACCGGCGCGAACGCGGAAGCTGTGCTGAAAGCCATTCAGGACGATATTTATCCCCGCAAACTGAAATTGAATCCCTACGTGGAGGGCGTCGGCGCGGTGCAGGATTTCGTTCCCGCCCCCGTGCAATAATTCAGACGGCGCGCCTTGCAAAAGGCGGGGAAAGAAGCTATAATAAAAGGCGAAATCTGCCGGGGATTCCCCGCACTGGCTGGAGGCTTTTATGATCAAGGCGAAGGATTTTATCAGGGAGCTGAACCTGCGGGTGCTCAATGCCACCTATCAGGAGGAATGGGATATCCATTCCGCCGAGCTCAACCGGCCCGGCCTGCAGTTCGTGGGCTTTTATGATCATTTCCGCGCCGATTGGCCCCAGGTGGTGGGCCTGACGGAAATGACCTATCTGGAATCCCTGTCCGACGAAACGCGCAGGGAACGGCTGGAAGCGTTCTTTTCGCATAAGATGATCCCCTGCGCCATCATCTGCCGGGGCATGACGCCCCCGGACGATATGCTGGAACTGGCCACGGCCCATCAGGTGCCCCTGCTCAGCACGGAGGAATACACCACCCGCTTTGTGGCCCTGACCATGAATTATCTGAACCGCTGCCTGGCCCCCCGCGCCACCCTCCACGGCGTGCTGGTGGACGTGTACGGCATGGGCGTGCTGATCACCGGGGAAAGCGGCGTGGGCAAAAGCGAAGCGGCTCTGGAGCTGGTGCGCCGCGGCCATCAGTTGGTGGCGGATGACGTGGTGGACGTGTGCCGCGTGACGGAAAACCGCCTCATCGGCGAATCGCCTGAAACGGTGCGCCATTTTATGGAGATTCGCGGCATCGGCATCATCGATATCAAAGCCATGTACGGCATCAGCGCCGTGCTGAACAGCAAAACCATCGATATGGTGATCCATCTGGAAGCCTGGAAAGAAAAGAAAGCCTATGACCGGCTGGGCCTTGCCGAGGATTTCACCACCATCATGGATGTGCGTGTGCCCCAGCTGGTGCTGCCCGTGCGGCCGGGGCGCAACGTGGCCGTGGTCATCGAGGTGGCGGCCCGGAATCATTCCCTCAAGCAGAACGGCTATTCCGCCGCCCAGGAATTGGACCGGCGGCTGAATGAAATGATGATGAACTCCATGGGCAAATAAAAAGGGAGGGTGCGTCTATGGTATACGTGGGCATCGATTTGGGCGGCACCAACATCGCCGTGGGCGTGGTGAGCGAAGCGGGCTCCATCCTGGCCCAGACCGGAGCCAAAACATTAGCGGACAGGCCCTATCAGGCCGTCATCCGGGATATGGCGGATCTTGTGAAAAGAGCCCTTGCCAAGGCGCGGCTCACCATGGACGACGTAAAAGCCGTGGGCATCGGCATACCCGGCGTGGCCTTCGCCGATACCGGCGTGGTCTATAATTGTACCAATTTGGGCTGGATCAACATTCCCCTGCGGGAAGAAATGAAAAAGTATCTCGACAAGCCCATTTTGATCGATAACGACGCCAACGCGGCGGCCTTAGCCGAAAGCGTGGCCGGGGCCAGCGTGGGCTGCAAGAGCAGCATCCTGCTCACCTTGGGCACCGGCGTGGGCGGCGGCATCATCATCGACGGCAAACCCTGGGCGGGCGCTCATGGCCGGGCCGGCGAAATGGGCCACATGATTTTGGTTCCCGACGGCGTGCCCTGCACCTGCGGCAAAAGCGGCTGCGTGGAACGTTATTGCTCCGGCACCGCCCTGATCCGGGAAGCCAAGCAGGTCTGCTGCAATTTCCCCGAGACATCCATCCTGCAAAAAGCAGGCGGAAATATTGAAAAAATCAATGCCAAACTGGTCATTGACGCCGCGAAGGAAGGTGATGCGCCCGCCCTCCGGGTATTCAATTCCTTCGCCCGCTATTTGGCCATGACCATCAATAACCTCATCTGGGCCTTTGACCCCGAAATCGTGGTTCTCGGCGGCGGTTTGAGCTATGCGGGAGATTTCCTGCTGAACGCCGTCCGCGCCTTTATCCCCCTTCACCAGATGGGCGCGCCCCTGCCCATCGCCCCCGTTGTGCTGGCACGCCTTGGTAACGAAGCCGGCGTCATCGGCGCGGCCATGCTGGGGAGGTAGACGGGGAGAGACGCCGGGGGAAGCACTTTTGTGCCAAAAGTGCCTCCCCCGGAACCCCTCTGAAAACCACTTCTGGATGAAACTATCATCCTTTACCAAACTTGCTTTCCAGAGGAACAAGTATAATTTTAGGAGGAACTCCACTATGAAATATTCCGTTCGCCAGCTGTTCCGGGAAACGCCCGCCGATCAGGCGGAAGTGACCGTATCCGGCTGGGTGCGCACAGTGCGCGACAGCAAAGCTTTCGCTTTTATCGCCCTCAACGACGGCACCTTCTTTAAGAGCGTACAGATCGTTTGCGAGGAAAACTTAGAAAACTTCAAGGACGTGGTCAAAATCACTTTGGGCAGCGCCATTGAGGTGACCGGCCTTCTGGCCCTCACCCCCGGCGCGCAGCAGCCCTTTGAAATCAAGGCGCGAAAGGTTGCCGTGATCGGGCCCTGCGACCCCAGCTATCCCATGCAGAAAAAGCGCCACACCGTGGAATACCTGCGCACCCAGGCCCACCTGCGCCCCCGCACCAACCTCTTCAGCGCCGTCTTCCGCATCCGCTCCATCGCCGCCCAGGCCATTCACGCTTTCTTCGCGGAGCGCGCTTTCGTTTATGTGCATACCCCCCTCATCACCACCTCCGACGCCGAGGGCGCGGGCGAAATGTTTAGGGTCACTACCTTAGATCTCAACGACCTGCCCCGGGACGAAACGGGCAAAGTGAACAACAAGGAAGATTTCTTCGGCAAGCCCGCCAACCTGACCGTGTCCGGCCAGCTCAACGTGGAATGCTTCGCCCAGGCCTTCCGCAACGTTTACACCTTCGGCCCCACCTTCCGCGCCGAAAAATCCTATACCCCCCGCCATGCCGCCGAATTCTGGATGATCGAGCCGGAAATCGCTTTCGCCGATCTGGAAGACGATATGGAGCTGGCGGAGGACATGCTCAAGTACGTCATCGCCGACGTGCTGGCCAAAGCCCCCGAGGAAATGGAATTCCTGAACAGCTTCGTGGACAAGGGCCTCATCGAGCGCTTGCAGCACGTGGTCAGCAGCAAGTTTGCCCGCTGCAGCTACACCGACGCCATTGACATTCTGGAAAAGGCGGATAAGCAGTTTGAATATCCCGTTCATTGGGGCATGGATATCCAGACCGAGCATGAACGGTATCTTGCCGAAGAGCACTTCGGCTGCCCGGTGTGCGTGTACAACTATCCCAAGGAAATCAAGGCTTTCTACATGCGCCAGAACGACGACGGCAAAACCGTTGCCGCCGTGGACGTGCTGGTGCCCGGCATCGGCGAATTGATCGGCGGCAGCCAGCGCGAGGAACGCTTAGACGTGCTGGAAGCCCGCATCAAGGAGCTGGGCCTGGACATGGATTCCTACTGGTGGTATCTGGAACTGCGCAAGTTCGGCACCACGCCCCACGCCGGTTTCGGACTGGGCTTTGAGCGCCTCATCATGTATTTGACCGGCGTCGCCAACATCCGCGACGTGCTGCCCTTCCCCCGCACCACCGGCAGCGCTGAATTTTGATTTTAATAACATATAGTGCGAGAGGGGGGCTTTTGTGAAGAAAGCCCCCCCTTTCCTGTTCTTTCCGGAAAGGGGGAAAACCATGATCGTTCCTGTGGATGAAATCAATATTCTTGAAGCCGCTGCCATCCATTCCGCGTCATGGCAGGATTCGCACTGCTCCTTCTGTTCCCCGGAATTTGTCGCACTGCACACGCCCCAGCGTCAGCGCGAGTATCTGCGCGGGAAGATAGACAATGGGAGTGCGGTTTATATGCTGGTGAAAGATCGTCCCGTAGGCATCGTATCTGTGACCGGCAGCCTGATCGAAGATCTGTATATCCTTCCGGATATGCAAAACAGGGGATACGGCACCGAACTGCTGCAATTCGCCATCAGCCTTTGCCCGGACGCGCCTACGCTTTGGATATTGGAGAACAATGTCAACGCGGCGAGGCTTTACCGCCGCATGGGCTTCAAGGAGACGGGAAAAGTGAACGCCATTACAAACAAGCTGACTGAGATCGAATTCTCGCTGGAAAAGGGAGAAGGAAAACCCATGAAGATCGAAGACGCCCTGCGGGCCTACCGGCCCTGGAACGAGCAGGAGGAACGGGACAAAGCTGTGATGCTGCGGGTACTGTCCGCCATGCCGGACTGTTTTGACCGGGCCAACGAAATCGCCCATTTCAGCGCTTCTTCCTGGATCGTGAACCGGGAAGGAAACAAGGTGCTGATGGCCTATCACAACCTGTACAAAGCCTGGGCCTGGACGGGCGGCCACGCGGACGGGGACCGGGATTTGCTGGCTGTAGCCCTGCGGGAGGCCCGGGAGGAAACGGGCATTGACGCGGAACCCGTGACGGAGGACATTTTCTCCCTGGAGATCCTCACCGTGGACGGGCATGAAAAGCGGGGCCGCTACGTGCCCAGTCATCTGCACCTGAACGTGACCTATCTGCTTCGGGCGGACGAAAACGCGCCCATCCGCCCCAAAACCGACGAAAACACCGCCGTGCGGTGGTTCACTCTGGAGGACGCGCTAAAAAACTGCGCCGAACCGTGGATGGTCCGGCGCGTGTACGGGAAATTGAATGAAAAGCTGCGGGCTGTTTACGGGGCGTCCGGCGTGGGGCAGTAAAAGAGCGCGCTGAGGGCTTCAAAGCGTTTTTCGCCTATCCCGGAAACATCCATGAGTTCCTCTATAAAATGAAACCCGCCCCGGGCGTCCCGTTCGTCGAGGATCCTTTGGGCCAGGACGGGACCAATACCGGACGCCTTTTGCAGGTCCTCCAACCCGGCCAGGTTGATATCCGTTTTCCCTTCTGTGTCCGGCAACGAGCGTATCGGAGCCTGCTCCTGGTGCGTTATCCGCACTGTGGCTACGGCGCGTCCACGGAGGGCATCCGCCCCCTGAAACAGAATGATCCCCGCGCAGAATACGCACAAGCAGCATAAAAGCAGGCGCGCCGCGTTTTTGCGGCGCGTCTTATCGCGGTCAGATAACATGGTTGGTGATCATGCCCCGCGTTTCCACGCAGGGGCAGGGAGGAAACGCCATGCCCGCTGAAACGATCAGCTCGCTTCCGGGCGCCACGGTCAGGCCCAGGGTGTCGCGGCAGTAAGGCATTGCTTCGGCCAGCGCGCACGGAATCAGCGGCGAAAGCAGCTTTTTCATACGGTCTCCTCCTTTTGTACGTCGTATTTTAACGCGGTACCGCGCGCGTTATCGCTCGGAATAGGGCCGCCAGTCCTTGGCAGGGATGTCATCCATCGCGGCGGGGTACACGCCCTTTTTGCGAAGCTGGAAGCCGAGGTCGCAGTGCAGGTTGGCCTTCCCGCTGGGCACGATCACGCCGGACACCGTCACGATCACGTCGCTGCTTTCAGGCAGAATGCTGCCCACCAGCGGGAACTCGGTCTGGTGCACGGTGGCTTTCAGTTCCTTGTGCATGGTCACGCGCATTTCATATTCGCCGGGGTACAGGTTATCGATGCCGTACCGGCCATATTCATCGGTGACGGTGCTGGCAATAAATTCGCCGTATTGGTACAGTTCGATCACGATGCCGGGCATGCTGGGCTCGTCCATATCCTGCATGCCGTTGCCGTTTTCGTCCAGCCAGGCACGGTCGCCGATGCTGCCCATGGTGCCCACGCCGATATCGATGCCGCTCAGATCGTCGCCCATGGGCACCTCAAAGGGCGTGGCGGTGATCGTGCCGTCCACCTGGCTTTGAATGAAGCTCTCCCGATAGGAGGTATCCTGGGCACGGGCGAAAAGGTAGCCCTCCGGCAGCGTGGCGGAAAGGAAGTAAGTGCCGGGCATCAGCCGGTTAAAGACGAATTCGCCGTTTTTATCGGATACCGCTTCGCCCAGGATCGTGCCCTGCGTATCCAGCAGCGTTACAGCAATGCCGCTCATGCCTTCGCCGCCGCCTAAGCTCCATGCCTGGCCGGAAACGGAGGCATAGCGCATTACGGGCAGCGCCAGCGACATATTGTGATCGAGGGTAATGGGCAGGATCACTTCATCAGCGCCGCGAATAACGCCGGGGATATCCACAAGATCCTCGTTTTCATCCATAACGATGTGCAGCTCGTACCGGCCGGGGAGCAACTGGACAAAGAAGAAACTGCCTGATTCATTGGTTTCGCAGCTGCCAACTTTTTGCCCGTCTTCCCACAGGGTCATGACGCGGCTTTCCGCGCCGTATTCTTCCTCGTCCTGCAGGCCGGAGAGATCGTCGTCATAGTACAGGATGCCAAAGAGGGCAATGGGGGAAACGGCCTCGATGTCGATATCCGTCCTGCTTTCGCCCAATCCAAGGGTGATTTCCGCCGATGCCTGCGCGCTGCGGGACCGGCCAAAGAGCGAGCCTTCCAATTCGCCGAAAGCCAGTCCCTGGGGCAGGGTCACAGTGAAGGTGTAGGTATCGGGCAGCAGGCCGGTGAAAGCGAAGGAGCCGTCCGGAGCCGCGTGCACTTCGTATGCCTGGTTCACCGTGTGGCCGCGCAGGGACAGCAGGGCGTTAAACAGGCTCGCTTTTTCCGGCGCTTCATGCAGGATCGCGCCAGCGATGGTGGAGGTATACATACCCTTCACTATGGGCGCTTCAATATGGGTGCCGCTTTCACTTTGGAAGGGTTCGCCGGTATAGGTAGTGCCCCTCACGGCGGGATCGGTGAACACGCCGTTTTCAGGCAGTTGGTAAGAAAGGGAATAAGTGCCGGGCAGGATGCCCTTGATGTAGAAATAGCCGTTTTCGTCCGTGATCCCATAGCTGTGATCGGCGGCGGGTTCCCCGTCCGCGTTCAGCAGCGTCACGGTCACGCCGGGCAGGCCGGTGCGCGCGTCGGTATAAGCCTCGTCCACCAGCACGTAGCCGTCCGCCAGGCCCGCCTGGAACACACTGCCGTTAAAGCCGGTCTTCTGTTCGCCGGGGACCAGAGAGAAGATCGCGGTATCGCCGTATTCGGGGGTCTGGTCCTGGATATGGTTCGCGCTGTCCTCCTGATCCGCCGCGTAGGGAGAAGCCACGTAGGCGTCCCGCAGCAGGAAACGCACTCTGTATTCTCCCGCGGGAAGGGGGAACAGGGTATACGAACCGTTATCGTCCGTCACCGCTTCGGCGGCGGTTTCCCCGTCCAGGGTGAGCGCCTGCACCGTAAAGCCGGAAAGCGGGCGGCTGTCTTCGCGAAGCAGGCCGGTATTGGCCGCGTCCTCAAACAGGATGCCGGAAACGGCGGCGGCGGGGATCACCGCCGCTTCGTACTTGGCGTCGGGCTGCGTGCCGTCCAAGGTGATGGCGGCCTGGGCTTTGGCCTGAACGCCGGAAACGGGGAACAGCCCCGCTTCGTCCGCCCGGAACAGCCAGCCCTCCGGCAGCGCCGCTTCGATTTGGGTATCGCCGCCCCGGAGCGCGTTGAACACCGCCGCGCCGTTTTCATCCGTCACGGCTTTTTCCACGATTTTGCCGCCTTGGGCCGCCGTTACGGCAGCGCCGGGCAGGAGCGGTTCGTCCGCGTCCCGAAGGCCGTTCAGGTTCAGATCCTCATACAGGGTCAGGGTAAAGCCCGCCGCGGGCATCGCGCCCACCGCGCCCAAATCGGTGGTCACATCCACCTGCACATATACGTTCATGCTGCCCTTATCCGCCGTGCTGGACAGCTTGGACTGGCCGGGATAGGTAAAGATCATGCCTTCGGGCAGCGCGAACTGCACCAGATAATCCCCCGGCGACAGGGCTTGAAAATCGTAATTGCCCTTTTCGTCCGGGCGCGTGGCGCGGGTGAAGCCGCTTTCCACGGAATACAAAGTGATTTCAGCACCGGTCAATCCGGTTTCGTCACTGTCCCATTCGCCGTTGTAATTGGCGTCAAACCAGGCCCGGCCCGCCAGGGCCCCGGTGCGCACCAGGCCGGCGCCCATGCCCATGGATTCCTTGACCGCCAGGGTGAAGGGTTCCGACAGGCCGGTATTGTCCTCGCCGGGAATGATGCAGTTATAGAAGGTGTTGATCTTCTGCCCCAGAGGTCCGGCCGTGAAATGGTCGGGGAAGGTGACGCGCACCCGGTAGGTGCCGGGGGAAAGGTCCTTGATCAGCGCCTGACCGTCCCGGTCCGTGATCCCGGAAGCGATCATATAGGTTTCGCCCTGGTACTCGTACAGCAATTCGGTGAGCACACTGCGCACCAGCGGTTCGGTCTGCATGCGGCCGCCGTTGGCGTTCAAATCCTCAAAAGCGATCAGGTTCACGCTGCACGCGGATTTGGTCGCGCCGGCGTTTACCTGGCGGTTTTCGTTTTCACCCAGGGAAAACCAGGGCGTATAGCTCACGTTGCCCTGGGCGGGCAGCATGGCGCTGTCCAGGCTGTGCAGGGTAAAGTGGTACTCCTTGCCCAGTTCTACCCGAAGCCGGTATTCCCCTGCCTTTAGATTGGTAAACAGAAAATCGCCGGACTTGGACGAGGTGGCGTTCACCGCTACCTGGGCCTTTCCGTTTTCATCCTTGATTTCCAGGGTCACTTTTGCGCCGGACAGGCCGCCTTCACCGCCGGCGATGATGCCGTCGGCGGTTTTATCCAGCCACACGATACCGCTGACCTGGCCGTTATCGGCCAGCGCGCCCTGAACGCCCAAGAACAGGAGCAGCACTGTTAAAACCAGGATGAAGCCTCCATGCTTTTGCATCGCGCGCATTCTGAAAACCTCCAATAAAACACGGCGCGCGGTCCGGCTTTCCCGCCTGGAAAGCGCGCCCGCATGATGCCGAAAAATCGGAATTCCTCCATATTTCATGATAATGCAAACCGCCGGGATTGTCAATGCGGGGAAGGGCCTGAAATGCAAAGATTGCAAAATTATTGCAGATATATTTCTGATTTTAATGAAAGAAAAAGGCCCCTTGCTCCGTGCGCCGGAGAATGGTATAATAAAAATACAGAAACACGGAGATATGGAGAAAAGCGTCATGAAAACGCTGATAGAACTGTACGATGAGCGTCCCATTGAAAATGTGCTGGGAACGGAAGTGTTCCGCCCGGAGGAAACGGTATTCATCTGCCCGCCGGAGGTGGCCGGAGACAGGGAAATGCGCCGGTCCCTGGAAGCGTATTTTGAACATCGGGGATGTCCCGCCAGGGTGACGTTCGTGCAATCGAGCCTGCTGGACGCGGTGAAGGTGGAAAAGACCCTGCGCCGGGTGCTGGAAAGCCGGGAGGACTGTGCCATCGACATCGCCGGGGGCACCGACGCCGCTTTGTTCGCCGCCGGGGCGGTTTCCGGCCATACGCCGGTATATACCTACAGCCGGAAGCGGAATACCTTTTTTGAAATCAAAAACGCCCCCTTCGCCAGGAATCTGGCTTGCTCTGTGCGGCTGGACGCGGCCTCCTGCTTTCTGATGGCGGGCGGGGAGCTGCAGCCGGGCCGGGCGGATAACAGCGTATTGAAAGATAAACTGCCCCAAATCGAAAATCTGTTTACTGTATACAGTGCGTACCGGCGGATCTGGAACCGGCAGGTGAGCTATTTCCAGAAGATTTCCTCCGCTGTCGACCCGGACTGCGCTGCCTGTGGCAAACGCACGGAGAAGGCGGATCACGGACAGGTCACGGCGGACGAAGGACTGCTGCGGGCGCTCAGCGAAGCGGAACTGATTCGTGATCTGATATTTGACGATGAAAAGGTTTCCTTCCGGTTCGCCGATCCGCAGGCGCGTTTCTGGCTGCGGGACATGGGTTCGGTTCTGGAATTGCAGGTATACCGGGCCTGCGTGCTGGCAAATTGTTTTGACGACGTGGTGCTCAGCGCGGTGGTGAACTGGCGCGCGGGAAAAAAGCGCGACGCGGTGACCAATGAAATCGATGTGATGGCTGTCTGCGGCGTACAGCCCGTCTTTATCAGCTGCAAAACCTGCGAAATCAGGACGGAAGCCCTGAACGAATTGGCCATCCTGCGGGATCGGTTCGGCGGCAAAGGCTCCCGGGCCGTGATCGTCACCTCCGCTCCCGGCGCGCGGGGCCGGACCGTCATGCGCCAGCGGGCGGCGGAACTGGGCATAGAAGTGATCGAATGGAACGATCTGCCCCTGGACCGGCTGATCTTACGCTTGAAAACGCGGCCAAACGACTAAAAGGAGGAAACCGACATGCCCTTTTTCAGCAAAAAGAATCCCATGCCCGCCTTTTCCCTGGACCCCGCCACCCAGGAACCCGCCGTGCGCAAAAGCATCTGCACCGGGGAAATGACCGTGGGCTATATCGACAAGGCCACTGGTAAATTTCACGACCTGATGATGGTGGACCGCCAGGGTCTGGAGGATTTCAAACGCCAGGTAGGCGCGGAAACGCTGCGGGAAATTTATTGATGTTCTTCCGCTGTTTTTCGCGAATCGCGCTTGACAAACGGGCGAAGCGGTGATAAACTTGCCGTAATTTCATAGCAAAGGCGATGACGAAGACGGCGGGGAAAAGCCGCATCCAGAGAGCCGGGGCAGCTGAAAACCGGCGGCGAGCGATTCCCAAACGCCCATCCCTTCCGAGCCGAAGCGGTGAAACCGGTGCCGAACCAAGGGCGGGGAAGCAATTCCTGTTCCTGAACGCGGCCGGGAGTAATCGTCTTCCGTGAGGCCGCGTAAGTGCACGGGGTTTGGAACACGAACCCGCAGAGGGGCGCGGAAACGCGCAATTTGAGTGGTACCGCGAGCTGAAATTCAGCCCGTCTCAAAGAACGGCTTTGGGACGGGCTTTTCTTTGCTGAAAGCTGTCCCGAAATGAAACACAGTGTTTCAAGTATTTGCAGTCACTGTGTTTTGGGAGCATCCCTTATGGCTTTCTCGGAAGGGGGGGCTGGGGGAAACCGCTCTTTGGCCTCCAAAGAGCGGTTTCCCCCAGTGTTCCCCACAAACGAAACGAACGGAGGAACACGACCATGAACGTATCCCAGGCGCAGCATATCCCCGATCAGGTGCGCGAGGTAGCGGCCCGTATCCGCGAACTGCGCGAAATCAGCGGCTACACCGTGGCGGAAATGGCCCGGATGACCGATGTGACGGAAGCCCAATACTTAGACTATGAAAACGCCCGGGCGGACCTGCCCTTTACCTTCCTGCACAAGTGCGCCCTGACCTTCAAGGTGGATATGATCGACCTGATGGAGGGCCGCAGCGCGCAGCTTTCTTCCTATACAATCACCCGCAAGGGCGCGGCGGAGCTCACCGCCCAGGAAGAGGGCATCGATATCCGCAACCTGGCTCCCATGTTCCGCAAAAAGATTTCGGAACCCTATTTCGTCCGCTATACCTACGATCCCGCTTTGCAGGACAAGCCCATCCACACTACCACCCACTCCGGCCAGGAATTTGACTACATCCTGTCCGGCGCGCTGAAAATTCAGGTGGGCCACAACATCGAATTGCTCCGGGAGGGCGATTCCATTTATTACGATTCCTCCACGCCCCACGGCATGGTGGCCGCCGAGGGCGGCGACTGCGTGTTCCTGGCTGTAGTGCTGCCCGGCGAGGAAGTGGAAGAGCGCCAGGTGATGCAGACCATCAAGGCCAGCCAGACGCCCAAGAACGAACACTTCATCTATGAAAAGTTCGCCCATCCCGTGGAGGACGAAACCGGAGCTTTGCAGTCCATTTCCTTCACCAACTTGGATACCTTCAATTTCGCTTTCGACGTGGTGGACGCGTTGGGCGATACCAAGCCCAACGCCCTGGCCATGCTGCACCTGGACGAAAACCGGCAGGAGCGGCGCTTCACCTTCCTGGACATGAAGAAGCAGTCCGCCCGCGCCGCCAACTATTTCCGTTCTCTGGGTATCAAGAAAGGGGACAAGGTGCTGGTGGTGCTGCGCCGCCAGTATCACTTCTGGCTGAGCATGATGGCCCTTTGTAAGATCGGCGCTATCGCCATCCCCGCTACCGACCAGCTGCTGGCCCACGATTACGAATACCGCTTCAATAAAGGCGAGGTCAGCGCCATCCTGTGCACCGCCCACGGCAAGGCCGCCGAGCACGTGGAAGAAGCCCTGCCTGTGTCCCCCACGGTGAAAACGCTGATCCTCTGCGGCGGCAGCCGGGAGGGCTGGCACGATTTCGACGCGGATTTCGAGCACTTCTCTTCCCGCTTCCCGCGTACCAGTGACACCCCCTGCGGCAAAGACCCCATGGTCATGTTCTTTACCTCCGGCACCACCGGCTATCCCAAGCTGGTAGCCCACGCCCACACCTACCCCATGGGCCACTTCATCACCGCCAAATACTGGCACTGCGTGGAGCCGGGCCGGCTGCATCTGACCATTTCGGACACCGGCTGGGGCAAGGCCCTGTGGGGCAAGCTGTACGGCCAATGGCTGTGCGAGGCCGCCGTGTTCGCCTATGATTTCGACCGCTTCCACGCGGAAGAGATCCTGCCCCTGTTCAAGCAGTACAATATCACCACTTTCTGCGCGCCGCCCACCATGCTGCGCATGCTGATCAAGGAGGACCTGCAGAAGTACGACCTATCTTCCATCCACCACGCCACCGTGGCGGGAGAAGCCCTGAACCCCGAGGTGTTCTACCAGTTCCAGAAAGCCACCGGCCTTTCCCTCATGGAAGGATTCGGCCAGACCGAAACCACCCTTTCCATCGGCAACCTGGTGGGCATGACCCCCAAGGTCGGCTCCATGGGCAAGCCCTCGCCGCTGTTCGATGTGGACATCGTGGACCCCCAGGGCAATCCCGTGCCCACCGGCGAAACCGGCGAGATCGTCATCCGCTTGGGCGACGGCAAACCCGCCTGCGGCCTGTATTTAGGCTATGTGGGCATCGACGACGACCATCCCGATGGCCTCTACCACACCGGCGATACTGCCTGGAAGGACGAGGACGGTTTCTACTGGTATGTGGGCCGCCTGGACGACGTGATCAAGTCCTCCGGCTACCGCATCGGGCCCTTCGAGATCGAAAGCGTCATCATGGAACTGCCCTACGTGCTGGAATGCGGCGTCTCCGCCGCCCCCGATCCCGTCCGCGGCCAGGTGGTCAAGGCCAGCATCGTTCTGGTCAAGGGCAAAGAGGGCACCGAGGAGCTCAAGAAAGAAATCCAGAACTACGTCAAGCAGCGCACCGCGCCTTATAAGTACCCCCGCATCGTGGTCTTCCGGGACGAGCTGCCCAAGACCATCAGCGGGAAGATTCAGAGAAACCTGTTATAAAGAAAATAAGCAGGGGGAACCACTCTTTGCTGTCCGGGGCCTTCCGGCCCTTTCAGGTCTGCCGCCCGGCTTTCACGGAAAATCATCCTCTGGATGATTTTCCGGGCGTTGCGGCCCCAAAGAGTGGTTCCCCCATCTTCTTTTACTTCCGAATCGGCAGCATGAAGGGATGGCTGAAGAATGAGTTTAGCCCGTGGCTGCGGCACAAAGTAAGGGTAGTGATACTCAAGCAATGGAAGAAGCCGAAAACGATATACAAGAACCTGATGAAGCTGAACAAGGTGTTTGGCTGCAACATGACCCATGAGGATATATACAAGGTGGCACATTCGAGCCTTGGACTATATCGCCGCTGTGGAATGGATGTAGTCAACTACCTGTTAAGCCAGAAAGTCCTTGCCATACCCAATAAGAAAGAGAACCGGCCAGGATTGGTCGATCCTCTCGCTTATTACCTGAGAAACACCTGAACTCTTGTTACGATGTAGCGCCGTATACGAGACCCGTATGTACGGTGCAATGGGAGGGGCGAGGGTTAAAGCCCTCCCTCTACCCTATTGTATGGGATTATTTTTCTTTCGCTTCCTGTGCGGCGGTATCCAACGCGTTCAGGCTCAGTACGGGCAGGGCTTCCGCGGCGCTGCCGGACACATAGGTGGGCAGCTCGCCGTTCCACTGCTGCACCTGGGTGAAGAGGATCAGGTTTTCGGTCAGGCTCTGGGCGATCTTCTGGTTGGCTTCGGCTTCGGCTTCGGCCTTTACCTTGGTGGAGTAGGCTTCCGCGTCGGCGTTGATCTTGACCACCTCGGCCTTGGCGTCGGCTTCGATCTTCTGGCGCTGGGCCTGCTGCTGGGTTTCCATGGTCTTCTGTTCCTGCTCGATTTCGGCTTGCAGCTTGCGCTGGGCGGCCACCTGCTTGGCTTCCACAGCGTCGGTGAAAGCATCGGTGAAGTCGATGTTTTCGATGGACACAGAAATGATGGAAATGCCGTAGCGATCCATTTCCTTGCTCAGGTTATCCCGGATCTGGATGGACAGCTGCTCCCGGGCGCTGACCAGGTTTTCCGCCGTGTACTTGGAAAATACGGCCTTGGTGTTTTCCAGCATGCGGGGGTATACCAGCTTGCTGAAGTAGTCGGTGCCTACTTCCCTAAACAGGGTCATGGCTGTGGACTTATTGATGGCGTAGTTGATTGAGCCTACCACATCCACCTGCTGGATATCGCTGGAAAAAGCCTGGGTGGAGAAGGGGGTCTTCTGCTCCCGGTTATCCATCAGGATGATTTCCTGGAAGGGGCTCTTCATGTGGAAGCCGGCTTCCAAGGTATAATCTTCCACCTTACCGAAGGTGGTTACAATGGCGGTATAACCGGTATCGATCTGCACGGTGCAGCGGAAAAAGATGATCAGCGCCGCCAGAATGACGATCAGTGCCAGCACCAGCGCTTTCGTGCCCTTGGGGCTGACTGTTTTCCGGGTGTTGACGGGCGTGGTGAATTGAGACATCGTTTGTTCCTCCTTGCGTTCCTTGGAAACGCCCGGCCTTTCCGGCCGCCGTTCCCTGTTTCCCTGTGACGGATACAGTATAGCATCCCCCGGGACGGAAGAAAAGGGGAAAAGGCTCAAAAATACAAAAACGCGCCTCAAACGTCACCGGGCAGTCCTATATCTTTTCATACCCCATTGCAGTTCCGGCGAAAAAGGCGTAAAATACAAAAGAAGTACAAAACGCATCTCAAAGGAGAGAGGCACCATGGACGGACAGGAAATCATCTTTCTTTGGCCTGGGGAGGCGCCCTACACGGCGGACAGCCCCGGCCAGGCCCAGCCATCTTTAAAAGCATTTCCCGTGGAAGGGGCCCGGGGTGCCGTCGTGGTTTGTCCCGGCGGCGGCTATGTAATGAAAGCGGAGCATGAGGGCGACCCCATTGCCCGGATGCTGAATTTCCAGGGAATCGCGGCCTATGTGCTGGATTACCGGGTAGCGCCCTGCCATCGCCTGGCCCCCTGGACCGACGCGGCCCGGGCCATCCGGCTGGTGCGGTCTTTAGGCTATGATAAGGTGGGTATTTTAGGCTTTTCCGCCGGAGGCAGCCTGTGCTGCTCCGCCGCCGTTCATTATGACGGGGGAGACCCTGCCAGCGCCGATCCGGTAGAGCGCCTGTCCTCCCGGCCCGATGTGTTCATCCCCTGCTACGCGGTGGCCTCTTTTGGACAGTATACCCATCCGGGCAGCCGCCAGAGCCTGCTGGGCGGGGAATGGGAAAATGAGGAAATTGCCCGCTGGTATTCCGCCGAGGAGCACGTGACCGCCGACACGCCGCCCGCCTTTCTGTGGCATACGGCGGAGGACGGCCTGGTGCCCGTGCAGAACAGCCTGAACTTGGCCAAGGCCCTGGCGGACAAGGGCGTGCTGTTTGAATTGCACGTTTATCCCAAGGGGCACCACGGTATCGGCTTGGGGGCGGAATTCGGCCCCGCCGCCGGGTGGGGAAACGCCCTGTGCCGTTACCTGCTGGAAATGGGGTATGGGCGGTAATGGATAAGCAAAACGCGAAGCTGTTCAGCCCGGATTGGTGGAAGCAGTTCGGCTGGCTGAACCTGGGCACCGTGATTTTGGCGGTGGGCGTGTATTTCTTCAAGTTTCCCAACCATTTCACCACCGGCGGCGTCAGCGGTATTTCCATTCTGGTGGCCCACTATGTGCCCGCAGTGACCACCGCCACCCTGAACCTGATCCTGAACGTGGTGCTATTGATCATCGGCGCGGCTTTCATAGGAAAAGGTTTTGGGGCGAAAACGGCGTATTCCGCCCTGGTGTCTTCGGGATTGACCCTGCTGCTGGAAAAGCTGATCCCCATGTCCGCGCCCATGACCAGCCAGCCGGTGCTTGAATTGATGTTCGCCGTGGGTCTGCCCGCCGTGGGCTCGGCCATCCTGTTCAACGTGGACGCTTCCTCCGGCGGCACGGACATCATCGCCATGCTGGTGAAAAAATACTCCCATATGAACATCGGTTTGGCCCTGGCCATCGCGGACCTGATCGTGGCCCTGGGCGCGTGCTTCGCTTTCGGCATGGAAACGGGGCTGTTTTCCCTGTTCGGGCTGTTCCTGAAATCTTACATGGTGGACGCGGTAATGGACAACCTGCGCACCTATAAGGTGTTCCAGATCATCACAGACAACCCCGACCCCATCTGCAAATTCATTATGGAAAACCTGCACCACAGCGCCACCGTCATGGAGGGTCGCGGCAGCTTTACCCATGAGGAACGCAAGATCATCATGACCGTGATCAATCGCTCCCAGGCCATCCGCTTGCAGTTGTTCGTGCGCGCTACCGATCCTCATTCCTTCATTACCATTACTTCCTCCAGTGAAATCGTGGGCAAGGGCTTCCGGGGCATGAGCGAATAAAATTGAGAGAGGGGTTTTACCGTCTTTCCCTTTCCTGCTCCTGCCATGCCTGCTGAAAGTGGGCGCGGGCGCGTTTTTCCCGGCGGGAGAAGCTGGATTGCGTGATTTGAAGGGTCTGGGCAAGCTCGGTTTGGGAGCGGCCCAGCAGGAAGCGCTGGCGGATGAGCCAGCTTTCCTCTCCCGGCAGGCGGGAAAGGATATCCCGGATGCAGAAACGCAAAAGCCAGGCTTCGCCGCCGGGATCGGGAAGGGACGAAAACAAAAGGCCGGTTTCATCGTAGACTGGGCCTTTTTCCATTTCCAAAAGCATGGCCAGCTCTTCCGGGGGCAGGCCCGCCTTTTCGGCGGTTTCCCTGATGGGTGGCATGCGGCCAAATTGACGAAGCTGCTGCTCCTGATAATCCCGGGCCCGTTTGAGCTTATTCCGGGTGCGCCAGCCCATGTCCCTGCAGGCGCTTCTTCGCATTTCACCCAAGATCACCGGCACGGCGTAGGTGGAAAAGGCGAAGCCCGCGTCCTCCTGAAAGCGGCGGATGGCGGCAACCAGCCCCACGCAGCCCTGCTGAAAAGCGTCCTCGGGGCTTTGAAAGCGGCGGCTCAGCGCCTGCACCAGGGGCATGTGCCGCCTGACCAACGCCGCTAAGGCGTCCGGGTCCCCCGCCTGCGCCAAGGCGTACAGGCTCATGTCAGCCCTCCCGCAGGCGTTTTTGCATGCGCACGGTGGTGCCCTCGCCGGGCTTTGATTCCACCGTCACCTTGTCCATGAACGTCTGCATCACGGAAAAACCCATGCCGGAGCGTTCTTTTTCCGGCTGGGAGGTATAAAAGGGCTGCATGGCCTGGGCGATGTCGGCGATGCCTTTTCCCTTGTCCGTCACGGACACGTCCAGCATGCCGTCGTCCCGCAGGGCAGCGGCGATCATGACCGTGCCCGGCGCGTCGGCGTAGCCGTGCACGATGGCGTTGGTCACCGCCTCGCTGACGGCCGTTTTGATGTCGGCCAGCACGTCCAGGGTGGGGTCCAGCTGCACGGCGAAGGCGCTGACGGCCACCCTGGCAAAGCCCTCGTTTTCCGGTACGCCCATAAATTCCAGCTTCATTTCGTTGATGATCCGCATGTGCTTTATCTCCCTCACATAATTTGAATGACCTGATCCATGCCGGATAAAAGAAACACCTTTTTTACCTGGGGATTCATGTTTTTCACCGCTACCTTCCCGCCCCGCAGGGAAAGGGCGCGGTAGCGTCCCAAAATCACGCCGATGCCCGAGGAATCCATAAACGCCATATCCTGTAAATCCATCACTAACTTTTTCACCCCCGGATCGGCAATCAGTTCGTCCAATTCCCGCCGGATGGGCTGGGCGCTGCAATGGTCCAGCTCCCCGGTGATGCGCACCGTCACGGTGTCCCGCCGCCGTTCAAACTCCATGTTCCATCCCTCCTGAAAGTACATGAGTGGAATCATTCTGGCCCTTCCCCTCTGTATCCTTCCGCGAAAAATGGGTGTTTATGCGGTTCGGGGGAAAACCGTTCGACATTTTTCGCGCATGAAAAAAGCTGCCCCGCAATTGCGGGACAGCTTAGTTTAAATCCAGATATTGCAGATTTACCATTTGCTCATCATTTCTTTTGTTTCATTAAGCGTATTCAGTATTTTTTGCAAAATTTTGAACAGTTCTGCTACACAAAACGAAAAACAACCACTGATAAAGTAAATAACGAATGTGGAAATAAAAACAGTAAAACTAAATTGTGTATCACTACCAACGGACACCAATGCACTAAAACCAGCAAAAATGAAACCGCCTATCCATAGTACCCAAGAAATAATTGTAAAAAAGGTTTGAGCAAAGGTTCTATTGTATGTCTTTAATTCTTCATCATTAAAAACATCAACTTCAACTTTATCATTAGAATCAAAAATGCCATCTTCATCTTTTGAACGCATGATCATTTCTTCCAATCAATTCTACAGTTCCATCCCTTATGGTTTTCTTGGAAGGGGGCTGGGGCAAACCCTTTTTGGCCGCCAAGGAATAGTTTTCCCCGGAAAATTTCTTCGGGTCAATCCGCGATTCCTTTGCTTCGATCCTGGCGCATATGCATAAATCGCCGGATTTCCACCCGATCCTGAAAGACCGCGTAATACAGTACATAGTTTTTAACCGGCACCTTGCGAATTTCGTCTTTTAAGGGACGGTTTGCCCGGTACAGCTCGTAGCCATAAGGATATTCCGCAATGCGCTGCACGGCTTCATCAAAGGCGTTCAGTAAATCCCCGGCGGCTTTTGGCGCGTCCAGGGTGTTTGCGATATAATCCAGCGCCTCCATGAGGTCACTTTCCGCCAGGGGCAGATAGACGATCTTATGCACGCTTCCGCCCCTCTACATTGTTCAACAGCGCCCGCGCTTTCGCCATCACTTCTTCATGACTGCGTCGTTCGGTGGTGCTGGCAGCTTGCAGCTCCGCTTCCCGCAGCTTATCGTACACCATGCTGTCATAGCGGTTCTGCTCGTAGCTCTCCATGCTCATGACCACGATGGAGCCGACGCCGTTTTTGGTCAGGAACACCGGCTCATCGGAAAGCTGCACTTCTCTTGTGATTTCCGCGAAATGGTTCCGCAAATCGGAAACAGGCCGAATGTTGGGCATTTCATCGCCTCCTTTTTCTTAGCATTATTTTATACAAAATAATGCGCATTGTCAATCGAAACAAAAAAATAAACCGATTTTTGGTTTTCTCGGAAGGGGGTCCGGGGGAAACCTCTCTTTGACCTTCAAAGAGAGGTTTCCCCCGGAAAAAGTTTGGCTTATGCTTTGCTTCCGCTTTCCAGCGCGTCAAGATCCTTTTTCCCGGCGGTCATGATCACCAGGCCCACCAGGAACAGAGCAATCAGCGCCAGCACGCCGTAGCTGCTGCGGCCCGTCCACGCCCCGATGGTGGAATACAGCACCGGGCCGAGCACGGAGGCGAACTTGCCGAAGATATCGAAGAAGCCGAAGAATTCGTTGCTGCGCTCCTTGGGGATCAGCTTGCCGAAGTAGCTGCGGCTGACGGCCTGGATGCCGCCCTGCACCGTGCCGACCAACGTCGCCATGGCCCAGAACAGGATGGTGGAGAAGGAAACCGCGCTTTGGAATTTCTGAATTGTTCCGGCGTTATTCCCTAAAAATTGGGTGAAGGTGAGCAGCACCCGGTCCACTTCGGGGCTGGCCTGCTGTTCTTTGGTCAGCTTGACGAACTCCGCGTTCAGCTTTTCCTGGGCATCTTTATCGGTAAAGTATTTGGCCCCGGCGTCCCGCAGAGCGATGGCGCTTTCGTCGGTGAGGTCAGCCAATTGTTCGGTGTATTCCGCTTTCAGCGCCGTTTCATAAGCATCCTGATGGGGCTCCAGGGAGAAGCCCATGTAGAAGCCCACGCAGCAGATGAAGGTGTACACGATGATGGCCCCGATCAGCGCTTTCCGGGCGGTGATCTTCTGGGCCAGATTGGCAAACAGGATGGAGCAGGGCATGGCCACGATCTGGGTCACCAGCAGGGCCAGAATCATGCCCACCGTGCCCAGGCCCAGCACCGTGCCGTAGGCGGTGGAAATGCTGATGATGGTGCCCACGCCGTCGATGTAGAAGAAATAGGCCAGCACGAACAGAAACAGGCCCTTGCGCTGGAAAATGTCCTTGGCGGTGTGCCCGATGTTGCGGAAAATCTGGCCGACGGAATTGTCCGCCGTGCGTTCGATGTAGTGGGTCTGCTCCACGTTCTTGAGGAAGGGCAGGGAGAACACCAGCCACCACACGCTGACGATCACGATGGAGAAGATCTGGGCGATGGGGCTGGAATAACCCAGAACCAGCAGAACCGCAATGGAGATCACGAAGGGAATGGTGCTGCCGCCGATGTAACCCATGGCGTAGCCCCAGGAAGAAACCTTGTCCATGCGCTCGTCCGTGGTCACGTCGGTGAGGAAGGAATCATAGAACAGGCAGCTGCCCGAGAAGCCGATGCGGCTCAGGATATAGCCCACCAGCATGAGCTGCCAGCTGTGCATCACCAGCGCGATGAAGAAGGTGGCGACCACGCCCAGGAGCATGAACACCGTGAACAGCTTCTTTTTCATGCCCTTGAAGTCCGCCACCGCGCCCAGCAGCGGAGCCAGCACAGCCACAAGGAACGTGGCGATGGACGTGCCGTAGCCCCACCAGATGTCTCCCGCGTCGCCCGCGATGGATACGAAGATGGTGGGAAAGATGGCCGCCATGATGTTGGTGGCGTAAATGGAGTTGGCCCAGTCGTACATGATCCAGCTCCATTCTTTTTTGGTAAACCGCTTTTGCTTACCCTTTTCGGCCTGCATGGTGATCCCTCCCGTAACGATGGATTTCTTTTGTTTTCCGTTGCTTCTATTATACGGGGTTTTCTGTCATTTTTCAAGATAAACATGAGGGAGTATCAGGATTCGTTCACCAGCTTGCCGCTCATGTGTTCCGGAACCAGGGCGAATACCAGGGTATGGGGGCCGGAATGGGTAATTTCCCGGTCGATATACGCTTCGTCATCGGTGAATTTATGGCTCAGGCGCCGGGCCATTTCCATGGCTTTCGCCTGATCCTCCACCATCTCGATCCTGCCGAACACGATCACGCTGCGGATGTTCAGGGCCCATTCGCCCTCCCGCCGGAAGCCCTCGTCGTACACGCAGAAGGACGCTTTATCGCAGCGCTTCATGGCGTCGATCTTGTGGCCCGTTTTGCCGCTGTGAAAGTACAGCTTTCCGTCCTCCGGGCAAAAATAATGATTGATGGGCAGGCCGTAGGGATATCCCTCGTCGCCGATCACGCTTAAAACGCCCCGCAGTTGGGTTTCCAAGATTTCAACGCATTCATTCTCGGGAAGCTGCTGTTTGAAACGCACCATTTTTCGGAACATGGTTTTCACCTCCGCTCTTCATCATAGCATAGCCGGGGAAAAAAGCAAGAATAAATCCCTTCCTCTGCGAAATCAGGCTGAAAAGCAGGAATTGCCACAGAAAAAACAGCTGTCATTGAATAATTCACGATGAACCGCTCGTCTATAGGGGTGAAGGAGGTGATCGGCGATGGATCGTGCTGAGGTACCCAGCATGAGCCGTGAGCAAAGACTCAATCAATGGATCGAAGCCTATTCGGATACGATCCTGAGAACCTGCTATTTATATCTGTCCGATCAAGGGCAAGCCGAGGACGCCGCTCAGGATACTTGGATCAAAGTCTGGAAACACATGGATGATTTTGAACATAAAAGTATCTCCAATGAAAAAGCATGGCTGCTGCGCGTGGCAATCAATATTTGCAAGGATTACAGGCGGACAGCGTGGTTCCGGCATATCGACCGGAAACAGTCATTGGAAGAATTGCCGCCGCAAATGCTTGCCGCGGAGCCGAAAGATAGAACGCTTACGCTCCTGGTGATGGAGCTGCCGGACAGATACAAGCAAGTGATTCTTCTTTACTATTTTCAGGGGCTGACCATGCAGGAAACAGCCGACGCCCTGGGATCGTCCCAGGCTACCGTTTACCGGCGGCTGAAAAAAGCGGAAGCGCTTCTGAAAACATCGCTGACAGGAGGTGAGGCATATGAAGGATAAAAGATTTGAACAGCAGCTCCAGGATTCGCTGAACAGAACGCTTTCCGGGGTGCGCACCACCTCCTTTCAGCGTGAACAATTCTTTGAAAACGCGACAGGAGGAAGAAAAGTGAAAAGAAAACTTACCTACAGTTTCAGTCTGGCGCTGGTCATCGCGCTGATGATTGCCATGACCGGCGTCGCCTTTGCTTTAACGGATGGATTCGGCATCCTGGATTTTGCCCGTACCCAATGGGAAGATGTGGAGGTTCCCCCCGACGCGGAAAAGTACATCGATCATGATTTGGCGATCAGCGAAACAGAGCATTTCACCGTGCGCTTCCGTGAAACGGCTTACGATGGGAAATCCTGCCATGTGGTGTACGACGTGGTCCCGAAAAGCAAGGATATCCTCCTTTTTGAGGGAATCGAAGATGAATTCTGGTATGGCCTGACCCATCTGAACCCGGACCGGGAAAAGATGCTTCAGGATGGAAGGACCATTCTGGACGTTTGGAACGCAGGCGGCTATGCCGAAGCCTGGGAAGTGGATATCGACGTGTACGACCCCAACGATACCGAATTTATCCAGGAATACGGCGGGGGCGGCGTGCTGGATGAAGAAACCGGCGTGTATACCGGCCATATCGATGTGCCTCTTTCGACCTTCAAGGAAGAAAGAACCCTGACCTTCTCCGTGCGCATGCTGCCCAGGATCGATATGCGCGATGAATTCGCCGTGGATTACGAACGGGCGGAATATGGCTATCTGACGCGAACCTTCCACGCGTCGGTGTCCGGAGAAGAAAAAGTTTTAGTGAGCACGGAACCGATCCTGATCCCTTCCATCGGCGTGTGTATCGATCAGGTGCGGCTCATGGTACTGCCCCAGGAAATACAGTATCAGATCGACTATTCCCTGACGGATGCCGCGCTGTTTCATTCCCTGTTTGACGAGTACCCCGAAAAAAACCACACCGTGACGGTGCATCCCGCTTTCCGCTTCGTTTCCCAGAACGCGGACGCGAAGGAAGTCAAGCTCCTTGCCCGGGGGCTCACCAGCAACGACAATCAGTATAATATCGATGAGGAACAGGGCATCTTCGCGCAAACCGGCTCCCTGGGTAGGAGCAGCGTACAGGAAGAATATACTCTGGGCATCTTCCGGAATCTGTACACAAAGCCCTTGATCCCCATGGAAACGGTCACTTTCCAGGTACAGGCGCAGAATCCCGACACCCTGACCAGGTCGGAAAGGGTATGGCAGCAGCAGTCCGACCGGTCAAAACCCCACAATACCGCTGACGATACTTTCGTCAATCATTAAATTTTGTCAAGGAAAAGCACTTGACAGGACATGAAAACCGTGTATAATAGTGCTCTGTCAAGGCAAAAAGCCTGACAGGAGGACGCCATGGCGCAGGACGCATTCGGGGCGATGGAGAAAAAGGTGCTGCTTTCCTGGCTGCTCAGCTTTTACGGCAGCATGCTCACGGAAAACCAGCGGGAAATGGCCCGGCTGCATTGGGAAGAGGACCTTTCCCTGGCGGAAATCGCCGCCCAGTTTTCCATCACCCGCCAAAGCGTGCATGACACCGTGGGCCGCACCGAACGGCAGTTGGAGGCCCTGGAAGAAAAATTAGGGCTGCTCAAGCGGTTCAAAGCGATGGAAGAAGGATTGACGGCCTGCCGCGAGGAACTGAACCGGGTGGAAGCAACGGAAGAGACCCGGCCCCATCTGCTGGCCGCACGCCGCGCGATCGAATCATTGCTGGATCAGGAGGAAGAATAATGGCATTTGAAGGGCTTTCTGAAAAGCTGCAAAACGCCTTTAAAAAACTCACCGGGAAGGGCAAACTGACCGAGCAGAACATCAAGGACGCCATGCGCGAAGTCCGCATGGCCCTGCTGGAAGCCGACGTGAACTACCTGGTGGTAAAGGATTTCATCAAAAAGGTGACCGAGCGCTGCATCGGCGCGGAGATCCTGGCCAACCTGAACGCCGGGCAGCAGGTGATCAAGATCGTGAACGAGGAGCTGACCGCTTTGATGGGCGGCAGCAACGCCAAGCTCACCTGGTCCTCTTCCGTTCCCACGATTTACATGCTCTGCGGCCTGCAGGGCGCCGGTAAAACCACCATGGCCGCCAAGCTGGCCGGATATCTGACCAAGCAGGGCAAAAAGCCCCTGCTGGCCGCCTGCGATATTTACCGCCCCGCCGCCATCAAGCAATTGCAGGTGGTGGGCGAGCAGGTGGGCGTGCCCGTGTTTGAAAAGGGCACCCAGGACCCGGTGAAAACCGCCAAGGAAGCCGTCGAAAATGCCCGGTACTATGGCCGGGACGTGCTGATCATCGACACCGCCGGCCGCCTGCACATCGACGAAGCGCTGATGCAGGAGCTGGCCAACATCAAGTCCACCGTGCACCCCCAGGAGATCCTGCTGGTGGTGGACGCCATGACCGGTCAGGACGCGGTGAACGTAGCCAAGTCCTTTGACGAAAAGCTGAGCATTGACGGCGTAATCGTCACCAAGCTGGACAGCGATACCCGCGGCGGCGCGGCGCTGTCCGTGCGGGCCGTCACCGGCAAGCCCATCAAGTTCGCGGGCACCGGCGAAAAGCTGGGCGACATTGAGCCCTTCCACCCCGAGCGCATGGCAAGCCGCATCCTGGGCATGGGCGACGTGCTCACCCTGATCGAAAAGGCCGCGGCCGCCGCCGACGCGGAAGCCGCCGCCAAGCTGGCCGCCAAGGGCAAAAAGAACCCGGCGGACTTTGATCTGAACGATTTCCTGGATCAGATGCACCAGATCAAGAAAATGGGGCCGCTGTCCAGCGTGCTGGGCATGCTGCCGGGCATCGGAAGCAAGCTCAAGGACGTGGAAGTGGACGAAAACGCCCTGAAAAAGCCCGAGGCCATCATTTGCTCCATGACGCTCAAGGAGCGCCACAATCCCGCCATCCTGAACGCTTCCCGCCGCAAGCGCATCGCCGCGGGCGCGGGCGTCAGCGTGCAGGACGTGAACGCCCTCATGCGCCAATTCGAGCAGATGCAGAAAATGATGAAGCAGATGATGGGCAACAAGCGCGGCATGATGCGCGCCATGAAGAACATGAACATGGGCAAAATGCCGTAACAACTTCGCGGTTATCATAACTTCTATGATTACCATATATACAACAAATTAGGGAGGAAAACTATCATGGCTGTCAAAATTCGTCTCAAGAGAATGGGCATGAAAAAGCACCCCTTCTACCGCATCGTGGTCGCGGATGTCCGCAGCCCCCGCGATGGCCGCTTCATTGAAGAACTGGGTTACTACGATCCCATGAAGCAGCCCGCCGAAATCAAGGTTGACAACGAAAAGGCCCAGCAGTGGATGAAGAACGGCGCTCAGCCCACCGAAACCGTGCGGGTGCTGCTCAAGAAATCCGGCGCTATTGAAGGCTGAATTGCCTGACAAAGAAAGGAATATCCATGCGGGAACTCGTCCTATTCCTGGCAAAATCGCTGGTAGATCAGCCGGATGCGGTTCAAGTAATGGAAACCGAAGGGCCTGAAGCCATCATTCTGGAGCTCTCCGTAGCTCCCGAGGATATGGGCAAGGTCATTGGCAAGCAGGGGCGCATCGCCAAGGCTATCCGCACGGTGGTCAAGGCCGCCACGGAAAAGAACGCCAAGCCGGTATTCGTGGAAATCCAGTAAAGTGCCAGACGGAAGGGCGGCAGAACAATGCCGTCCTTTTCTTCTATCTGTGGAAATGGAGAAGACAATGCTTTCAGAATATATTTTGATTGGTCAGGTGCTGCGCCCCCAGGGCATCAAGGGCCAGGTGAAGGTCCGGCCCGACACTGACGACCCGGAGCGCTTTTTGGACTTGGAAACCGTTTATTTGAAAAAGGAAGAAGCCTACGGCCCCGTTTCCGTGGACGAAGTCAGCGTGCGGGACGACGGGGTATACCTGCGTTTGGCGGGGGCACAGAGCCGGGACGAAGCGGAAAAACAGCGGAATTGGATGCTGTACGTGGACCGGGCCCACGCGGTGGAGTTGGGGGAAGACGAAACTTTCATCTGCGATCTGATCGGCTGCAAAGCTGTGGACACCCAGGGAAACGAGCTTGGCACGGTGAAAGACGTGCTCCAGCCCGGCGGCAACGACGTGTACGTGATCAAAACCCCCAAGGGGGAAATGCTGCTGCCCGCCTTAAAGCACGTGATCCCCACGGTGGACGTGAAAAAGGGCGAAATCGTGGTGGACGAAAAGCGGCTGCCCGAGGTGGCCGTCTGCGATTGGGAGTGAAAGCCATGGAAGCCAGGGATTATTTGGATCAATACTATTCCAATTACGACGAGGATGGGCGGCTGCGCTCCAAACACGGGTATGTGGAATTTCACACCACCATGCGGTATATCCAAAAGTATTTGAAGCCCGGCGACCGCATCCTGGAAATCGGGGCGGGAACGGGCCGGTACAGTCACGCCCTGGCCCGAATGGGCTATCAGGTGGACGCGGTGGAGCTGGTGCGGCATAATATCGACATTTTTAACCGGAACACCCAACCGGGGGAACAAGTCGCTATCATGCAGGGCAATGCCATGGATTTATCGGCTTTCCCGGATAACGCTTACGATATCACCCTGCTTTTAGGCCCCATGTATCATCTGTTCACCGTGGAAGAACAGAAGCGGGCCCTGTCGGAAGCCATCCGCGTGACCCGGTCCGGCGGCGTGATTTACGCGGCCTACTGCAATAATGACGCTACCATCGTGCAGTATTGTTTCGTGCGGGGCATGTTCAAAGAACAGCGCTACAAGGACCTGATCGATCCCATCACCTTCAAGGCCCGGTCCACCTTCGAGGAGCTTTTCGTGCTGTACCGGAAAGAAGATATCGACGCCCTGATGGAAGGGTTTCCCACGGAACGGCTGCATTATGTTGGAACGGATATGGCGGCCAATTATTTCCGGGACGCAGTGGACGCCATGGACGACGAAATGTACGCTTTGTTCCTCAAGTATACGGACGCCATCTGCGAGCGCCCCGACATGGTGGGCGTCAGCCACCATATGCTGGATGTGTTCAGAAAGAAGTGAAACGGAGGAAAGCCCATGGCCCTGCCTGCGCTGGACAATCACGACGGCCGGATCAAATACTATGAACTGATGCTGGAAGGGGACATTTCCCATATGACGGAAATCCCCCTGCCGGAAGGTTATTCCTATGCCTTTTATCAGGACGGGGACCGGGACGCCTGGATCGAAATTGAGAAAAGCGCCAAAGAGTTTTCCACCTATGAAGAGGGCCTGAACGCCTGGAAGCGGTATTACGCGGACCATACGGAAGAACTGTATCACCGGATGGTGTTCGTGGTGAACCGGGCGGGTGAGAAAGTGGCCACCGCCACGGCGTTTTACGATATCCGGGGCGTTGACCAAAGCGGCGACGGCTGGCTGCACTGGGTGGCGGTGCGGCGGGACGAGCAGGGCAAGGGCCTGTCGAAGCCCCTGATTTCCCACGTGCTCCAGGTCATGAAGGGCCTGGGCTATACCCGCGCGAAAATCCCCACCCAGACCACCACCTGGGTGGCCGTGAAGGTGTATCTGGATTTGGGTTTCCGGCCCATCGAAAAGAATTACATCCGCTGCCGTGACGGCTGGCGCATCGTCAAGCGCCTGACCGATCATCCCGCGCTCAGGGAACTGCCCCCGGCAAGGGACGAAGAAGTGCTGAAGTTGGGAATCTGTTCGGAGAGCAGTTTTTAAAGCTTACGGGACAGGGGGCTTCTTCAGCCCCCTAAACCCCTGAACCAAAGGACTTCGTCCTCTGGACACCAATAGGTGAATTGACTTGGTTGGGGAAATCACTTCCCTGGCGCGGGGTCTGGGGCCGTGGAGGCACCAGCGTTCTCCAACTGACATGAAACGCTCAATAAAGCTGTAACCATACGATTACGTAATAAGAGGAAACGCAGGCATGACCATCGACATTCTGACCATTTTCCCCGAAATGTTTGACAGCGTGCTGAACGCCAGCATTTTGGGCCGCGCCCGGCAGCAGGGGCTGATTGAGATCGAATGTACCGACATCCGGCCTTTTTCCGCGTCCAAGCACAAGAACACCGACGATTACCCCTTCGGCGGCGGGGCGGGCATGCTGATGATGGCCCAGCCCATCGCGGACTGCATGCGGGCGGTGTGCGAAAAGCGCGGCGTGCCCTGCCTGTCCAACTTAGAACCCCACGAAGAAGCGCCGGTGAAACGCGTTTATCTTTCCCCCCGTGGCGTGCCCCTGACCCAGAAGCTGGCCCAGGAATTATCCAGGGAACAGCATTTGATCCTGCTCTGCGGCCACTATGAGGGCGTGGATCAGCGGGCGCTGGACAAGTATATCGATCTGGAAATCTCCATCGGGGATTATGTGCTTACCGGCGGCGAATTGGGGGCCATGGTGCTTGCCGACTGCGTGGCCCGCCTGATCCCCGGCGTGCTGGGCAGCGAGGAAAGCCCTCAGGACGAGAGCTTTTCCGACGCGGGGCTGCTGGAATATCCCCAGTATACCCGCCCCCGCACCTTCGAGGGCATGGACGTGCCCGAAGTGCTCCTGAACGGCGACCACGCTAAAATCGCCGCCTGGCGGCGCGAACAGGCCATCATCGCCACCGCCCAGCGGCGGCCCGACCTGCTGAAGACCGCTGAACTGAACGAAAAGGAAAAAAGGCTGGCGGAAGAAGCGGGAAAGGAATGAAAACAGCATAAAACATGGGCTGCCGGACACATTACAAGCGTGCGGCAGCCCATTGCTATCCCAACGGAATATTATTGATCGTGATTGAACGCTCTCACCATCGTCAGCGTAGCTTGTTTCTGCTCCGGCGTCAGCGTCAGCCAGTTATTGAATAAATCTTTCAGTTCGGGGGTTAGTTCCACCATGTCCCCTTCTGTGAAAAATTGGGCAAGGGTGATGCCAAACCCCCGGCAGATAGCTTCCAGGGTGTCGATGGTTGGCTGGGTATTGCGTTTGTAAATATTCTTTATGGTGGAATCAGATAGGCCGCTTTCTTTGGCGAGGCGGTATTCCGTCCAGTTCCTTTCATTCAGCAATTGCCGCAAACGGCCTAGGGTGTCCATGGCGTCACCACCTTTCTGAAACTATTTTACTGTTAAGTTAAACGGTATCATATTGTCAAGTTGTCGGTTCTATGGTATTATTGTAAACGATGACAGACAATCAGGATGCCCGATATTACAGAAGAATATGACGGTGAAAAAATAAAAGAAATGGGAAAATACATGTCTGCGATCATATACCGCTTTCAACGATGGATGGAATATGATATAATTCCAGACAGGATCACTTGGATGAACAGACAAACAAAAAAGAAGCGGAGGAATGTAGTGTGAAACGCTTTATCATCCTGTTGGCCTTTCTGTGTGCTTTGTTTATTGGATGCCAATGCGCACTTGCAGAAACGAGCCTAAAGCCGGGCATGGCCGTTTTATTTGGTCAGTACGAACAGGACAATAATACGGAAAACGGCAAAGAACCTATTGAATGGGTCATTTTGGAGATTCAGGATGATAAAGCGCTGCTGGTCAGCAAGTGCGCGCTGGATTGTCTGCCTTTTCATGAAAAAGCCGAGGATTTGACATGGGAGAAAAGCAGCATCCGGTCTTGGCTGAACGGAGAGTTTTATGCTTCCGCGTTCGTTGAAAGCGAACAGCAGGCTATCGTTCTGACCGCGATTCCCAATGCGGCGGAGGATGGCTTTGCGGATTATAACCCGGCAGATTTGTCCAAGACAAATGATCGGCTGTTTCTGTTGAGCTACCGGGAGGTAATGCATTATTTCCCGGAACAAAATGATCGAAAAATTATCGGCACGGAATACGCCCGTTCAAAAGGCGCTCGCTTTGCGGGCATCATATCCATCGGCATCGGTGAAACCGACTGGTGGCTGCGTTCTCCCGGAAAAGCCTCCTTTGATGCTGCTTTCGTGAATGTGTATGGAGGCATCGACACCAAAAAAATCAGTACCAAACAGGGTATCCGCCCAGCTGTTTGGGTAGATTTGAGCGCCGATGGAAGCAGTTTCCCCTATGCCCTTTATTCAAAAGCTGTCGAGCTGTCAGAACAGGAAAACTATGCGGCGGCGGCAGAAATATTTGAAACATTGGGAGATTATAACAACAGCTCTGAAATGGCGGCCAATTGCCGCTATCATCAGGCAATTCATGCTTCTGCAAATGGCGAATACGATTTGGCTATTCAATTATTTGAAGCTCTGAATGGGTATCAGGACAGCTATGACCTTGGCCGCGCCGCGCGCTATGCAAAGGCGGTATCCTATCAGGAAGCGGGGAATTATTCCGTTGCAATCAAACTGTTTGGCGAAGTCGGACAATATCAGGACAGCATGAAACGGCTGAAACAATGCTTTGACAAGCAGGGTATTTCTCAATTCTATTTTTCCGCTGATTCGGTCAATACAGGCGTTGATAACGGCTACTCAAATGCCAATGCCATTCAAGGCAACGATAAGCATTTCGGATGGCGGTTGGGGCGTTTCTTCGTCAGCGGATATACCCGTGTTACAGAGAACAGCACCGACAATCCCATTTTCATTAAAACGCTGGGTGACTCCATTACGCTTTGGTTTGACCTGGAACAGGATATCAACGCTCTGAATGGCAATGCCAACTTGATTGTCGGAGAAGATCAAAACGGATTTGACCAGTATTTCAGCGTGCAGAAAACTAATTTTGGCAGAGGCACATTGATTGTTCGCCACGCGGATTATCGCAACGCCAAAGGCGACCCCGTTATTTATACGGACTATGTACTTGCCAAGGGAACCACAGGGGCGGATACCAAAGTCGTCTTGCATGAGGAGGGCGACTATGAGGTCGCATTGGATTACGAATTACAGGACAACGATTTGACTCATATTCTGGACAAATTCGGTAACTACCGCATCTTTTTCAAATTCTCCATCCGGAACGGAAACTGCATGGTTTATCCCTTTGACGTGGCAACCAAGGCCGAACTGCAAAACACCGCTGTTACAGAAAACGGCTTCTACCTTGATCTGGCCCGTTCCCGGTATCTGGATATTGATGTCCGGCGTTCCGTACTCGTGGAAGGGCCAAACGGCATGACCGAGGACGAACGTTTCAATCGTCCGGCCAAGGATGGGGACAAATACGATGCTGAAGGAATTTACACAATTTCAGTCCGCAATCGGTATACCGGTGAATCCACAGTGAAAACTATTTTTGTCGGCTCCAACGAACTGTTGCAGGAATACATTGAGAACGGCTTCAATGCGGAACGGCTGAAATAAAAAGGAGGGATGAACATGTTGAAACGCTTGCTTTCTCTGGTGCTGGCGCTTTCTTTGCTGTGCTCCGCCTGCTATGCGGAATCGGCTGATACGGTTCCGGACTTCAAAGGAATGAATGACCCGGCGTTGCTTCCCTATATTGAAGATACACTTTATCAGGAATTGGTGGGTTCCCTGAACAGTGACGAATACTTTGTTGAGAATGTTAGCGCGATTTATATTTCGCAGGAATACCTGGACGAGCTGGCCTTTAATTCCCAAGCCAACATTTTCTTTGGTTATACGCTTGCTGAACTGGATGAACAATTCCAGGGGATGAAGTATGTTTTCACCCTGGGGAAAAATAACGAAACCGTAGTGGAGCCTTTTGAAGCATATGATGACACTTATGATCGGGTGCTTCAAAATGTTGCGGTCGGTACGGGCGTCATCCTGATCTGCGTAACAGTTTCCGTTGTGACTGCTGGCGCGGGCGCGCCTGCTGTCAGCCTGATCTTTGCCGCCGCCGCCAAATCAGGAACAGTAATGGCGTTGTCGGGTGGCGTTCTGGGCGGCGTATCAGCGGGAGTTGTTACCGGGATTCAAACAGGTGACATGGATGCAGCAATAAAATCGGCTGCATTGGCTGGAAGCGAAGGATTCAAATGGGGTGCTATTACCGGTGCTATTTCCGGCGGTGCGAGCGAAGCTATTGCGCTAAAAGGCGCTACATTGAATGGTCTTACGATGAATGAAGCGGCAGCCATTCAAAAAGAATCCGGTTTTCCTTTGGATGTTATCAAAAACTTTAAGAGCATAGATCAGTATAACATTTGTAAAGAAGCTGGCCTTACACCGCAAATGGTTAATGGAAAAATGTCGCTTATTCGCAGCATAGATTTGAATTTTAAGGATGAACTTGGAAAAACTAATCTTCAAAGGATGCGTGAAGGATTGGCTGCATTGGATCCGTCAACAAGACAAGCGTATCAACTGCATCATATCGGACAGGAAATGGATTCAACCCTCGCTATTCTTACTGAAGCGGAACATATGCAAAATGGTAATAATCTGATTTGGCATGTATTGGGCAGCGATTCTGCAATCAACCGGACTGTTTTTGATAAACAGCGGCAAGCGTATTGGAAAACGCTGGCTGAAATACTGTTTGCTGGAGGGGTGTAAAATGAGCGACTTCTTAAGTGAATTGAGAAAAAAGCAATATTTTGCATGTTATGGTCCCGTTACGAATGAAGAAATCAAAGCTGCGGAAGAAAAACTTGGCACGAAGTTCTCACCAGAGTATCGCGAGTATGCTTTGGCATGCGGTTTTGCTTCGGTCACAGGACACGAGTTCACTGGAATCTGCCCAGCAAAGAGAATGAATGTTGTAGATGTTACTTTGTCCGAGCGGATGAAGCAATCTCAATCAACAAATAATCTGTATGTTGTTGAACAAACGAATATGGATGGAGTTGTTATCTGGCAGGATGCCAATGGAACGGTTTATCAAACCAGCCCGGGAAAACTGCCAATCAAAATATGTGATTCACTTGAAGAATACCTAAAACAATGAGAAACGCTCTCCCTGCCGCCTCGCAAGAAGCGGCAGGGAGTTGTTAGTTTTACAGTCCGGTTTCTTCTTCTACCATGCGAATCAGTTCGCTGAGCCGTATCCCCAGGGCATCGGCGATACGCCAGAGGGTGTCCACGTTGGCGTTTTTCGTGCCCGCCTCGATCATGGCAAGGTGGCTGCGGGCCACCCCAGCTAGGCCGGACAGCACCTCTTGGGACAGGGCTTGTCGGATGCGCAGATCACGGATGATCCGTCCGGTGATTTCGCAGTTGTATGGAATCATGTTTTTTCTCCCTTTCGCGGATAGTAGGCGGTGCGCCTCCATCAAAGGGCGTGTATTTTTTGCGAATATAGCGAAGGGGAGAAGGAACGAAAAAAAGGGGTTCAGAATGGATTTCTTTCCGGTTCTTTGGTTGACAAACCCCATTTTCAGTGATAAAGTTGCAAACGGAATACCACGGAAAAAGGAGAGGTTTCGCCATGCAGTACGGTTATTTCGACGATGCGCATCGGGAGTATGTGATCACCCGGCCCGACACCCCCTATCCCTGGATCAACTACTTAGGCAGCGAGGATTTCTTTTCCCTGGTGAGCTGCACCTCCGGCGGGTACAGCTTCTATAAGGACGCCCGGCTGCTGCGCCTGACCCGTTACCGCTACAACAACGTGCCCACCGACGCGGGCGGACATTATTTCTACGTCAACGACGAGGGCACCGTGTGGAACCCCGGCTGGCAGCCCGCCCAAACGGCCCTGGACAGCTACGAGTGCCGGGTGGGCACGGGCTATACCGTGATCGAGGGCAAAAAGAACGGCCTGAAAGCGAAGCAGACCATCATGGTGCCCCGGGGCAAGACCGCCGAGGTGACCCGGGTGGAGCTGACCAACGAAAGCGGGGAAACCAAGAAAGTATCCCTGTACAGCTTCGTGGAATTCTGCCTGTGGAACGCCCAGGACGACAGCACCAACTTTCAGCGCAATTTCGCCCTGGCGGAGTTCGAGTTTGAAAAGGACGGCGCGGTGCAGTACCACAAGACCGAATACCGGGAGCGCCGCAACCATTACGCCGTGTACGCCGTGAACGCCCCCGTGGACGGCTTCGATACCGACCGGGAAACCTTCATGGGCCTGTACAACGGTTTCGGCAGGCCCGACGCCGTGCTGGAGGACAAGCCCCGCAATTCCGTGGCCCACGGCTGGGCCCCCATCGGCAGCCACTGCATCAAGCGGGAACTGAAGCCCGGCGAAAAGGTTTCCTTTATCTTTGTGCTGGGCTATTGCGAGAATCCCGAGGATCAGAAGTTCGTGGCCCACGAAGTCATTAACAAAGAGCCCGCCCATAAGCTGCTCAATGATTTCGCTACCGACGAACAGTTTGAAGCGGCCCTTTCCGAGCTGAAAGCCCATTGGGACAAGCTGCTCAGCAAGTTCACGATCCAGAGCGGCGACGAGAAGTTCGACCGTCAGGTGAACATGTGGAACCAGTACCAGTGCATGGTCACTTTCAACATGAGCCGTTCCGCTTCCTACTTTGAAAGCGGCATCGGGCGCGGCATGGGCTTCCGCGATTGCAGCCAGGATCTGCTGGGCTTCGTGCACCTGATTCCCGAACGCGCCCGCCAGCGCATCCTGGACATCGCCTCCACCCAGTTCCCGGACGGCAGCGCCTATCACCAGTACCAGCCCCTCACCAAGCGCGGCAACATGGACGTGGGCAGCGGCTTCAACGACGATCCCCTGTGGCTGATCTTCGGCGTGAACGCTTACATCAAGGAAACCGGCGATTTCGGCATCTTAGACGAAATGGTGGATTTCGACAACGACCATACCCAAGCCCAGACGCTGCTGGAGCACCTGCGCCGTTCCTTCCGCTATATTGCCAACCATAAGGGCCCCCACGGCCTGCCCCTCATCGGGCGCGCCGACTGGAACGACTGCCTGAACCTGAACTGCTTCTCCGAGCATCCCGGCGAAAGCTTCCAGACCACCGGCCCCTCCGAAGGTCCCGTGGCGGAAAGCGTGTTCATCGCGGGCATGTACGTGGGCGTGGCGGACGATTACGCCGATTTGCTGGAACGCTGCGGCGACCATTCCGAGGCAGCCTTCGTGCGCGGGGAAAAGCAGGCCATGACCAAGGCTGTGGAGGAAAACGGCTGGGACGGCGAATGGTTCCTGCGGGCCTACGACGCTTATTCCCACAAGGTGGGCAGCAATGAGAACGAGGAAGGCAAGATCTACATCGAGCCCCAGGGCATGTGCGTGATGGCGGGCATCGGCCTGGAGAACGGCATGGCTCAGAAAGCCATGGACGCCACGGAAAAATATCTGCTGTTCAAGTACGGCGTGGTGATCCTGTGGCCCGCTTACAGCAAGTATCATCTGGAACTGGGCGAGGTGAGCAGCTATCCCCAGGGTTTCAAGGAAAACGGCTCCGTGTTCTGCCACAACAATCCCTGGATCATGATCGCCCAGACCAAGTTAGGCCACGGCGACAAGGCCTTCGACCTGTACACCCGCATCGCCCCCGCCTGGGTGGAGGATCAGAAGCTGCACCGCACCGAGCCCTACGTGTACGCCCAGACCGTCAACGGCAAGGAAGCGCCCCTGCCCGGCGAAGCCCGCAACAGCTGGCTCACCGGCACCGCCGCCTGGAACTTCGTGGCCGCCAGCCAGGATATTTTGGGCGTCAAGCCCGATTTTGACGGCCTGAAAATCGATCCCTGCCTGCCCGCCTGCCTGCCCGAAGTGAAGGTGCACCGTTCCTTCCGGGGCCATGACTTCGATATCGTGATCCACAATACCGCCGGCGGCGAAAAGGGCAAGGTCCGCGTGAACGTGAACGGCGAGGCCATCCAGGGCCAGACCGTGGCCGTGCCGGAAACCCAGGAAGCCACCCAGGTGGAAGTGTGGGTGGAATAACTGAACGTAACGATGGCGACCGGACCATATGATAGAAACAATCCCAATACATCAAAACCTATTGACTGAATGGGTATTTCATGCTATGATGCGCATGAAGAAATCGGGCGTTTGCCTGATGGTATTTCGGGGCACCCGCGCGCCGGGCGCCCCTTTTTCCTAAAAGCGTTTGGGGGAGGGACCGCCCTTGACGGAACGGGAATTGACCGCCTTTTTTGAGGACCTGCACCGGCACCCGGAATTGGGCCTGGAGGAAGTGAGGACCACGGCCCTTTTGCGGAAGGCTTTGGAGGAAGCGGGCGTTAAGGTATATCCCTCCGGCATGTCCACGGGGCTGATCGCGGTGATCGAGGGCGCTTTACCGGGCCGGGTGATCGGCCTCCGGGCGGATATGGACGCCCTGCCCGTACAGGAGGAAAGCGGTCTTGCCTACGCCTCCCAGGAACCGGGCAAAATGCACGCCTGCGGCCATGATTTTCATACCGCCTGCATGCTGGGCGCGGCGCTGGAAATCAAGCGCCGGGAAAAAGAACTGCGGGGCACGGTGAAAATCGTCTTCCAGCCTGCGGAGGAAGTGTCCAAGGGCGGCAATGTGGTGGCCCGTCAGGAGATATTGCAGGATTGCAATGAGTTTTACGCCGGGCATACCTATCCCGGCTTCCCGGCGGGAACGCTGGGCATCAGGCCCGGCCCGGTGATGGCCGCGCCGGACGCTTTCACCATCCATATGTATGGCAAAGGCGCCCACGCGGGGAACCCCTACCAGGGCATCGATCCCATTCCGGCGGCGGCGGCGCTGGCCCTGTCGGCCCAGAGCATCGTCAGCCGCTTTAAGGACGCCTTTGAACCCGCCGTGCTGTCCGTCACCCACATCCAGGCGGGCAACACCTGGAACGTGGTGCCGGAGGAAGCGCTGCTGGAGGGCACGCTGCGCACGTTCAGCCAGGACTTGCGCAAAGCCATGATGGCCCGCCTGAACGCCATGACCGAGGCCATCGCCCAGGCGCACGGCTGCACGGCGGATATCCAGTGGATGATCGGCCCCGACCCGGTGGTCAACGACGCGATGCTGTGCGAAAAAGCGGCGGAGGTAGCCCGTGGCCTGGGCTTCACTGTGAAACAGCAGGACAACACCATGGGCGGGGAGGATTTCAGCGAATACCTGAAAATCTGTCCCGGCGTGTTCATCCGGGTGGGCACCGGCGGCGCATATACCAACCACCATCCCAAATTCACCGCCGACGAACGGGCCCTGTGGCCCGCCGCGCTATTCTTTGCGGAACTGGCCCTGCGAAGGGCCCGCACAAATATTTAAGGAGGTAAAGAAGATGAAGAAACTGGTTTCCCTGGCCCTGGTTTTCGTTCTGCTGCTTTCCCTGACCGGGCTGGCAATGGCCGAGGATGAAAAATCCGTCAATATCGGCGTCACCAGCACCCTGACCACATTGAACCCTCTGGCCTGCGACAACACGGAAGTGGTGAAATACGCCGTTTCCCTGGTGTTCCTGCCATTGGTTGAGCTGAACGCCGAGCTGGAATTCGTGCCGCAGTTGGCGTCCTCCATCACCACCGAAGATAACCTGACCTTCACCATCAAGCTCCAGGAGGGCGCGAAATGGAGCGACGGCGAACCCGTCACTGCCCAGGACGTGGCCTTCACCCTGGCCATCGGCGCTGACCCCGTCTCCGCCAATATCGCCCTGCCCCTGTACGCGGTGGAAGGCACCGACGACGACGGCTTCATCGAATCCGGGGCCAAGGAAATCAGCGGCGTGAAAGTCATTGACGACAAGACCTTGACTGTTTCCCTCAAATGGCCCACCGCCCTGTACACCTTTGAAAACAACTTTGGCCGGTATCTCTTCCCCGTGCCGGAGCATGTACTCAAGGATGTGGCCCGGGAAGAACTGCTCACCTATGCCTGGTTCAATAAGCCCGACGTGATCTCCGGCCCCTACTTCATCACCGAAGCGGACTTGCAGCACTACGTCCATTATCAGGCCAACCCGGATTATTTCTTAGGCGCGCCCAAGATCAAGTACCTGAACATCAACGTGGTGGCCGCCGCCCAAATGCTGGCGGGCCTGCGCAGCGGGGAAATCGATCTGGTGCAGCAGACCATGGGCTCCATCCCCGTGGAGGACTATGACGCCGTGCGGGCGCTGACGGGCGTCACCGCCGTCACCGGCACCCCCATCACCAACGAATCCATTTTCATCAACACCGCCAAAGTGCCCGACGTGCGCATCCGTCAGGCGCTCCTGTACGGCATGGACCGCCAGAGCATGTTTGAAGCCCTGCTGAACGGCAACGGCGAAGTGATCGACGGCTTCCTGGTGTCCGCCTCCCCCTATTACAGCGCGGAATTGGGCGTGACAGCCTATGATCCCGAAAAAGCCGCCGCTCTCATCGCCGAAGCCAAGGCCGACGGGGCTAACACGAATCTCACTTGGTACGTCAATTCCTCCGAAAGCACCTTCAACCAGGCTGTGGAATACTACGCCGCCCTGTTTGACGAAATGGGCCTGCACATCGATATCCGCACCGTCAGCTTAGCGAACCTCATGGAAGTGGCCACCAACGGCGAACACGACATCATGAGCGTGGAATACACCTACGCCCCCGTGGACCCCTACACCGACGTGGCCTGGCTGCTGGGCGGGGAGGGAAGCTGGACGGGCTATGCTACCGTCGAAACCGACGCGGCCCTGGCCTTGAGCCAGGAACTGACCGACGTGGACGCCATCACCGCCCAATACCTGATCGTGGACAGGGCCATGCAGGAAGACGCGGCCATGATCTCCGGCTGGGTCATTGCCACCTTGGGCGCGGTGAACGACCGGCTCACCGGCGTCACCCCCAACGTGTTCGGCACCTTCATCAGCGTGCAGAACTGGGACATCAAATAATATTTCATAGTTTCAGGGGCCGCTGCCATCTTTCCGGCGGCGGCCCCTGAACAGTTTGCGGCGGGGAGGAAAACCATGCTGATCAGAAAAGCGTCCGCAGAAGAAATGCTGGACCTGTGGGGATATGAGGACGCAGGCCAAGCGCCGCCCACAGCGCGGTTCTTTTACCGCAATATTTCCTCGGGGAACGCCGTTTTTTGGACGGTGGAGCACGAAGGAGAACTGATCGGGGAACTGTACGCTTTTCTGAATATCGAAGAAGACAAAGATTTCGCGGACGGGATCACCACCGCTTATCTGTGCGCCTTTCGGGTGAAAAAAGAATTTCGCGGTCAGGGGCTTGGCAGCAGGATGATGGAATCGGCCCTGGCGGATTTGAAGGCCAGGGGTTTCCGGCGCGCCACCATCGGCGCAAGCGAGGAACGCAACAAAAAGCTATACCGCCGCGTGGGCTTCCTTACGGAAATCAGGGATTGTTTCTTTGACCCCTGCGCCAGGGACGCGCGGATGCGGCCCGAACCGGACGCGGGATTCCTGCTGCTGTCAAAGGAGTTATGATTGAAGGGTGAAACAATGGCGGAAGAATTTTTGACGCTCATGGCGGATCTGGACGATGATGCCCAGGCCCGTATGTCGGCGTGGGACCATGCGTTGAAGGAGGCGGGGTTCACCGGCCAGCAGACGCCGGGGCTGCCTTTCCATATCAGTTTGTCCACGTTTCCGCTGGAAAAGGAGCAGGAAGCCATTGAAATAACGCGAAAAGCCGGGGCGGAGTTTTCACCCATCCCGGTGCATATCAGCCATATGGGCATGTTTGCCGGCGGCAGGGTGCTGTTCTGCGGGCCGGAAAGAAACCCGGAGCTGGACGCGCTTCATGCCGCCTGTGAAAAATACCCGCAGAAATACCCCTGGACGCCCCACGCCACCCTGCTGATCGACGAACCGGATACGGTCTGCGCGGCGCTGCCCGGGCTGGTAAAACATTTTTCTCCTTTCATCGCAAAGATCGTAAGGCTGCACCTGTGCGCCTTCTGGCCCACGCGGGAAATTCTGTCCGCACAACTGAATGCAAAGAAATAAGAAAATATAATTTGTTAAGGAGGCGCCCCCATGCCCGCCCTGCTCAGCGTCCGCGATCTGGAAATATCCTTCCGCAACGGGAAAAAACTGACGCCCGCTGTCAGCGGCGTTTCTTTTGATGTAAACGCGGGGGAGATCGTGACCCTGGTGGGGGAAAGCGGCAGCGGGAAAAGCGTGACGGCCCTGTCCATCCTGGGACTGCTGGCCCGGCAGGGGAAAATCACCGGGGGGCAAATCCTGTTTGAGGGAAAGAACCTGCTTGCTTTGTCCCCGGCGGAAATAGACCTGATCCGGGGCAAAGAAATCGCCATGATCTTTCAGGACATCATGTACAGCCTGAACCCGGTGCTCACCATCGGCAGCCAGATGACGGAGGGCATGCGCCGCCATTTGGGATATACCAAAGAGCAGGCTTTTGCGGAAAGCGTGCGGCTCCTCCGGCGCACGGGCATCCGGGACGCGGAAAGCATGATGAAAAAGTACCCTCATATGTGCTCCGGGGGACAGCGCCAGCGGGTGATGATCGCCATGGCCCTGTCCTGCAAACCCAAATTATTGATCGCCGACGAGCCCACTACCGCCCTGGACGTGACCATTCAATGCCAGATCATGGAACTGCTGCGTTCCCTGCGGGCGGAAACGGGCATGGCCGTGCTGCTCATCACCCATGATATCGGCATCGTGGCGGAAATGGCGGACCGGGTGGCGGTGATGTACGCGGGCCAGTGCGTGGAGGAAGCGGACGCGGAAACCCTGCTGACCCGCCCGGCCCACGCTTATACCAGGGCTTTAATGCAGGCTGTGCCGGGGCTGCATGACGATAAAGCCCGGCGGCTGTACGCCATTCCCGGCTTCGTGCCCCAGGTGTACGGCGAAATGACCGGCTGCCGCTTTGCTCCCCGCTGTCCCCACGGGCAGGACTGCCCCTGGAAGGACGACGGGCGCATGGCAGAAATCGCGCCGGGCCATCTGTCCCGCTGCCGGTGGGAGGAAGGAGGGGACGCGGTATGAGCGACACACCGGTTTTAGAAGCTCGAAACTTATGCAAAACCTATAAGGTTTCCGGGGAAAACAGCCTGTTTGCCAAAACCTTTTCCGCCGTCAAGGACGTGAGTTTTTCCGTGCACCCCGGGGAAACCTTCGGCATCGTGGGGGAAAGCGGCTGCGGAAAATCTACCGTGGCAAAGCTGCTCATGTGTTTGGAAAAGCCAACGGCGGGCGAAGTATATTTTCAGGGAAAACGCACAGACAATTTGCCGGAAGCCCAGCGCCGGAAGCTTCGGCCCCGGTTCCAGATGGTGTTCCAGGACAGCGGCTCGTCCCTGAACCCCCGGAAGCGGGTGGGGGATTTGATCCGGGAGCCTATGCAGTACCATCATTTGGGCAGCGCCAAGGAAATCGACGAACGAGTGGAAGAATTATTATCTTTAGTGGGTCTGCCCGCCGAAATGAAGGACCGCTATCCCCACGAGTTTTCCGGGGGCCAGCGGCAAAGAATCTGTATCGCCAAAGCGCTTTCCCTGAACCCGGACGTGATCGTGCTGGACGAGCCGGTATCGGCCCTGGACGTATCCGTACAGGCCCAGATTCTGAACCTTTTGCGGGATTTGCAGGAAAAGCTGAACCTGACCTATCTGTTCATCGGCCACGGCTTGGGCGCGGTGCACTATTTAAGCTCCCGCATCGCGGTGATGTACCGGGGCAGGATCGTGGAAATGGGCGGGTCGGACGCCCTGTTCGATCATCCCGCCCACCCCTACACCAAAGCCCTGCTGGACGCCGCGCCGGTGGCGGACTATGCCCTGCGGGGCAGGCAGCGGGTGACGCTGGAGGGCGAAGTGGACCGTGAACCGCCTGCCGGGGCGTGCCCCCTGTACGCCCGGTGCCCTTATAAGGCGGAAGACTGTCTGCGCTTCAAGGGTGAAATGACCGCCGTACCGAAAGACGAAACCCATCTTTCTGTCTGCCATCGGGCGTGGGAGGGATAGAAGCATGTGGAAATACATCCTGAAAAAGCTGCTGCTGGCCATTCCCGTGCTGCTGGGCATCACCATCCTGGATTACGCCCTCATGTCCTTAGCGGGAAGCCCGCTGGATATGATGGTGGGGCCCCGTATCACTGAAGGAACGATCGCGGCCCGGGCCGCTCAATGGGGCCTGGATCAGCCCTTTTATGTTCAATACTGGAACTGGCTGACGGAGGTGCTCCACGGCAATTTGGGCTACGCCTACAAAAGCGGCCAGCCGGTTTCGGAGATCATCGGCAGCCACCTGGGCCCCACCCTGCTGCTCATGGGCGTTTCCATGGTGCTGGGCCTGCTCATCGCCGTGCCCGGCGGCATTTACAGCGCTGTGCACCGCTACCAGAAGCGGGACTACGCGGTGGTTTCCGCCTCCTTCCTGTTCAGCAGCATCCCTGGCTTCTTTCTGGCCTTGATTTTCGTGTATTTTTTCACTGTGCGCCTGGGCTGGCTGCCTTCCAGCGGCATGTACACCCCCGGCGTGGGGGGAGATTGGGTGGACGTGGCCCGTCACCTTGTCATGCCCTCCTTGGTGTTGGCCCTGGGCGTAGCGGGGGGCAACATCCGCTATATCCGATCCTCCGTGCTGGAAATATTGGAAATGGATTATCTGCGCACAGCCACGGCCAAGGGCTTAGGCCGAAAGATCGTCATTCGCAAGCACGCCCTGCGCAACGCCCTGCTGCCCATCATCACCGTGATCGGCATGCAAATTCCTACGCTTTTTGGCGGCGCGGTGATCGTGGAGCAGATGTTTTCCTGGCCGGGCCTGGGGCAGGTGACCTGGGACGCGGTATTGAGCCGCAATTATCCCGTCATCATGGGGGTGTGCCTCCTGTCCGCCGTGGTGGTGCTGGCGGCGAACCTGATCACGGATATTCTGTACGCCCTGGTGGACCCGACCATACAGTATTAGGAGGTAAGCCTATTGTCATCAAACGCAAGCGGCAAATACCGCCCCATCGTCAAGCGTTTCTGCCATCACAAGGCGGCGGTGGTTTGCCTGGTGATTTTGGCGGTGCTGATCGGCATGGCGGTGCTGGCCCCGGTCATCGCGCCTTACGAGCCCACCAAGCCCACGGGCAAGTTTTCACAGCCGCCCACGGCGGAGCATATCTTGGGAACGGATAAGATTGGCCGGGATATGTACAGCCGCATCCTGTATGCCATGCGGATCAGCCTGCTGGTGGGTTTCCTGGCCACCCTGATTTCCACCGCTGTGGGCGTGATTTTGGGCCTGGTCAGCGGCTATTTCGGCGGGGCGGTGGATAAGGCCATCATGAGCTTTACGGACATGGTCATGTCCTTTCCCTATATCCTGCTGGTACTGGTGGCGGCGGCCATTTTCCAGCCCGGCATGTGGAGCATCGTGCTGATTCTGGGCTTTGTGGATTGGCCCGGCGTGGCCCGGCTGGTGCGGGGCAACGTCCTGTCCCTCCGGGAAACCAATTTTATCAAAAGCGATATCGCCGCCGGCATGCCCCGGCGCTATATCCTGTTTTCGGAGATATTGCCCAATACCGTGGCCCCGGTGCTTGTGTTCGCCACCAGTGTGTTCGCTCTGTCCATCTTGGACGAAGCGGCCCTGTCCTTTCTCGGCATGGGCGTGCAGAAGCCCACGCCCTCCCTGGGCAACATCTTAGAAGGCGCGGAATCCCTGAGCGTGCTCACCGATAAGCCCTGGCTGTGGGTGCCCGCTGGCGCGGTGATCATCCTGCTGGTGGTATGCATCAATTTCGTGGGCGATGCCCTGCGGGATGCCTTTGACCCAAGAAACGAGGAATAGTTACAAGCAAAGAGGGGATTCTTTTGAAAAGCGATCTGATTTATCAGTCCTCCGAATACGACTGCGGCCCCACCTGCATGACCAACGCCATCCGTTTTTTGTTTGAACGGGAGGAAATCATGCCGGGGCTGCTCAAGCATATCTGGCTCATGGGCAACGATACTTATTGTGAAAAAGGCCGCGTCGGATGTCATGGAACATCCAAGGCGGCCATGCGGTATATGGCGGATTGGTTCAATGCTTACGCCAAGGGCTGGCAGTTTCCCATCGCGGCGGAATTTCTGGAAAATGAAAACGCCACAGCCGAGCCGGGAGGCAGGCTATGGCAGTGTCTGGAACGGGGCGGCTGCGCCGTCATGCGCTGTACCGCGGGAGGCATCGGCCATTACGTGCTGCTGACGGCGATCCTCCCGGCGGGAGAAATTGGCCTGTTTGACCCCTATGAGGAGGAGCCGGATTTCAAAGAACCGGGCCGCCGGGTGATCGATGGAAAGCCCAAGCAGTATAACCGGGCGGTGCGGTATGACCTGCTGAACCTGCGGGAAGTATCAGATTATGCCATGGGGGAATACAAAGACAGGGAACTGCTTTTGATCTGGCGGCAGGAGCCGGAAGCATCATAGTTCAGGCGGTTTCCTTTCCCGCGTGAATGCGCTTTAAGATGCCTCCCGCTTTCAGGGCGGGCAGCACCGCGTGGAAGAAGATGGGAGCGGCCACGATGGCGGCGCCGGCGTTGATCAGGGAAGGAATCAGTTTGCTCATCATGGTCACGCCCACGGCGTCCAGGGGATAGCCGTACACAAAGCGATTATAAATGTAGGTTTTCAGCATGTACAGGGCCACATAGGTCAGCGCGCCCGCCACGGAAGCGAGCAGCGTGCGGTCGATGCGGTGATTTCCCTTGCTCAGCCGGTCCATGACCACGCCGCACACCCAGGCCATGGCGAATTTGCTCACCAGGGTGATCAGCACGTTGATGAAATCGTAGCCCGCGAAAGCGTCGTACAGCGCGGAACCGATCCCGGCGGCGAAACCGCCTGTGACGGGGCCCAGCAGCATGCCGCCCAGCAGACACACGGCGTTGGCAAAATGCACCTTGGAGCCCAGCAGGGGAAAGCGGAACAGGGTGACCACATACACCATGGCGGCCAGCACCCCCGCGAATACGAGATCAAACAGCTTGGAATCCTTTGTTTTCATCGTTTTCATCTCCAATCATTCCCATTTTTCCGGGAACGGGATGAGTATAGACCCAAATTGGACCTAATAAAAGTGCCAGAACAGGAGAAAAACATAAGGCCAGATGGAAGAAAAAAAACCGGCGTATCTAAAGCTGTATGAAGCGATGCGGCAGGAAATCACGGACGGGGTATGGAATTTCGGCGCGCGCCTGCCCTCCCGGCGGCAGACGGCCCGGGACCGGGGCGTGAGCGTGATCACCGTGGAGCACAGCTATGAGCTGCTTTGCCAGGAGGGTTACATCGAAGCCCGGCCGCGCAGCGGCTTTTTCGTGATCTATCGGCCCTTAGAAGGGTTTTCCCCGGCTCCTTCGGAACCACGCCCGCCCGTAAGGTTCGCCGCCCGCCCGGAAAACGTCTTCCCCTTTCCCACGCTGGCCCGCACCATGCGGCGGGTGCTGGCGGAATATGGGGAAGCCATCCTGAATAAATCCCCCAACGCTGGGTGTGACGAACTGCGTATGGCCCTGTCCCGCTATCTGGCCCGAAACCGGGGCATCCGGGTGGCTCCTGAGCAGATCATCATCGGCTCCGGCGCGGAATACCTCTACGGCCTGGTGGTGGAAATGCTGGGAAGCAGCCGGGTATTTGCCATCGAATCCCCCTCCTATGAAAAAATCGAGCAGGTGTACCGGGCGCGGGGCGTGAACTGCGATCTTTTGCCCCTGGGCCGGGACGGCATTCAGTCCGCCGCCCTGAAAGAGACGCGGGCCCAGGTGCTGCACATCACCCCTTACCGCAGTTTTCCCAGCGGCGTCACCGCCAGCGCCTCCAAGCGGAGGGAATATCTGCAATGGGCGGCCCAGGGGGAACGCTACATCGTGGAGGACGATTTTGAATCGGAGTTTTCCCTGCTGCGCAAGCCGGAAGAAACGGTCTTCGCTCGGGCCGAAAACCAGAACGTGATTTATCTGAACACCTTTTCCCGCACCGTATCCCCTTCCATCCGCGTGGGCTATATGGTGCTGCCTCCACGATTGCTTCAATTGTTTCAGGAAAAGGCGGGGTTTTATTCCTGCCCCGTGCCCGCCTTTGAGCAGTACGTGCTGGCCACCTTGCTGGATAACGGCGATTTCGAGCGCCATATCAACCGCATCCGGCGGCAGGAGCGGCGAAACGCCGAAAAAAGGGAGTGACAAACCCTCGGGGTATATGATATACTGATAAACGGCGGTTTTTCCGCACTATGAGTATTGTAAGGAAGGCAACCCTTGAAGAAAATGTCCAAAGCCGCCCGGAGCAACCTGCTCAATGGGGGCATTATCGTAATCACCCTGGCGGCGGTGCTGTTCGTCAGCGCCAGGGGCGGCGATATCGGCGATGCCTGGACGGCGATGCGCAGCGCGAACCTCTTTTGGATTTTTGCGGCCATCGGCTCCTGGTGTGTGTTCATGACGTTCGAGGCCATGGGCCTGCATGTGTTTTTTCGTCAGCAAAAAGTGAAAATCAAATTCAGGCTGTCGCTGCTGGTGGCGCTGATCGGCAGCTTTTATTCCGCTGTCACGCCCGCGGCTACCGGCGGCCAGCCCATGCAGGTGCTGGCGCTGAAAAAACGCGGGATCCCGGCGGGCACTTCTTCCTCCGGCCTGGCGGTAAAATTTTTTACGTTTCAGACGGCGCTGTTAAGCCTCGGCGCGCTGCTGTGGATCCTGAACCCGTCGATTGTATGGGCGTGCATTGACCGGGCGAAATGGATCGTGATCGCCGGATTCGTGATCAACGGCCTGACGGTGGCGGCGGTGATCCTGCTGGCCATCAACAAAAACATCGTGCGGGGGATCATTTCCTTTTTTATCAAGGCGGGCAAGGCCCTGCATCTGGTCAAGAACGCCGAGAGCCTTTCCGCCCGCGCGGAAGGCGCTATCGGGGACTTCCACGCCTCTGTGGATTACCTCACCCACCATCCCATCCGGCTTTTCCATCTGTATTTGGTTTCCTGTTTGCAGGTGCTGGGACTCATGAGCATCGCCTACTGCATCTATCGGGCTCTGGGGCTCAATCAGTATACCTATTGGGACGTGCTGACCTTACAGTTCCTTTTGTTCATCGCCGCGTCCTTTACCCCCCTGCCCGGCGCGTCCGGGGCCCAGGAGGGCGGCTTCTACATCTTTTTCCAGCACGTGTTCCCTGCGGACAAGCTGGTGGGCGCGCTGCTGCTGTGGCGGTTCTTTACCTATTATTTTACCATGATCGTCGGCGTGTGCGCCGTGATCATCGACAGCGCGTGGAGCATGCGCCACGCGGCCGGGGACAAGGCCGCGAAGGAGGAAGAAAAAGAATGCGAAGAATGATGTGCGTTTTTGCTGCGCTGCTGTGCCTGCTGCCCGCCGTTTCCCTTTCGGAAGCACTGCGGCCGCAATTGACCCTGAACGTGGGGGAGAGCCGGGAATTTTCTCTGCCATTTTCCGGGTATTGGGAAAGCGACGCGCCGGAGGTGGCCGATGCCGAAGGAAATGTGATCACCGCCTATGAAGAAGGCTATGCCGTGCTGGCCCTGATCGGCGAGGATGGACAGGAATACGCCGTGGAGGTGGAGGTGACCGCCGAAAGCGACCCTGTGCCCGCGCTGATCCGAAACGCCATCGACATCGCCATTCAGGAATGGCGGGAGAACTTAGGAAAAACCTTCTCCAAGGAACCGCGCTACAATAAGTACACCAAGTGGTGGGGCTACGAATGCGGCTGGTGCGGGGCCTTTGCCAGCTATTGCTTGGACACCGCCGGGGTGCCCCTGGAACCCACCGATACCTATAAGAAAGTAAAGCCCACCGCAACCGGCGAGCCCCACGGCCTGCGGGAAGCCGCCGTGCCCAAGCTGGACACAGGCTTTGGCAATATGGAAAGGCTGACCCAGGACGATCCCCGTCCCGGCTATCTGGTGATTTACGGCCGCCGGGACAGCAAAAGCAATGGCAATACCGTATCCGCCTACGCCTTCGTGCACGTGGGCCTGATCACCGACGTACAGGACTTAGGGGAGGGCAAGTTCCTCCTTTCCACGGTGGAAGGCAATCTTTCCAGCCGCATCAAGCGCTTCACCTATGTGTACGATGCCAACGCCCCCGCCAACAAAAACAAACCCGACGCGAAAACCAATAACAATATGTCCGCCGCACCCCAGGAATACCGGACTGACCCTGATATCCAGTACGAGCCCCATCAGGCCACCTGGTACGTGACGGAATTCTGCCGGACGTGGTACTGATTTGAGCCATGACTTCAGAGCGAAGCGGTGGGGCGCGGATGGCACTGTTTGTCATATTTGGTTTAATAAATGGCAAATGGGAAAGGATGTCCGCCCCCCGCCGTTTTTCGCTCTTTTTTCTTTGCTTTTTCCGGAAATGATACGCCCGGAAGGGTTGACATGACAGACTGCGGGAAACAGAAGAAAAATAGGGACTGAAGCAGGGTGCGCAACTGAAAAAAGTTGAAAAAAATTTGAAAATGAGGCGCGAAAATGCTTGCATTTCACGAAGAGTTCGTATATAATAGTCAAGCTGTCTGTTTAGGGATGAAGCGTTAGGTTGCTGCTCTGGCCAGAGCAGGTAACTAACGTGGACCAGTCGGGGCGCGACCCCGGCGAACGGGCTCGAACCGTTCCAAAGGAACGGAAGGCGACGGGCTTCCCTACAGGTTGGCGCCCCCTGCGAAGCGCCAAACCGGTGAGAGGAAAGACTCCCCCCGTCAGCCGTGAGTACGAAATCAAGGAGGAAAAAACATGGCCAGCCAGAAAATCCGCATCAAGCTCAAGGCGTACGAGCACAACCTGATCGACCAGTCCGCCGAGCGCATTGTGGAAACCGCTAAGCGCACGGGCGCCCGGGTTTCCGGTCCGATCCCGCTGCCCACCGAAAAGGAGATCGTTACGATCCTCCGCGCACCGCACAAGTATAAGGACAGCCGCGAGCAGTTTGAACGCCGCACGCACAAGCGCCTGATCGACGTGCATAACCCCAACCCCCGCACTGTGGACGCCATGATGAAGCTCGATTTGCCGGCCGGCGTCGAAATCGAAATCAAGCTGTAAGGCAGGAGGGCAATTATGAAAAAGGCAATCGTAGGCAAAAAGCTGGGCATGACCCAGATTTTCCTGCCCGACGGCCGTCTGGTTCCCGTGACGGTCATTCAGGCGGGCCCCTGCACCGTGGTGCAGAAGAAGACCATCGAAAAAGACGGCTACGAAGCGGTTCAGTTCGGCTTTGACAAGGTGCCCGAAAACCGGGTCGAAAAGCTGGTGAACAAGCCCGACGCCGGTCACTTTAAGAAGGCGGGCGTGGCCCCCACCCGGGCGCTGCGGGAATTCCGCCTGGAAGACTGCTCCGGTTACGAAATCGGCCAGGAAATCAACGCCGGCATCTTTGAAGCGGGCGAAGCCGTGGATATCACCGGCATCACCAAGGGCCGCGGCTACACCGGCCCCATCTACCGCTGGAACCAGCACACCGGCCCCATGGCCCACGGTTCCAAGTATCATCGCGGCGTGGGTTCCATGAGCGCCAACTCCGATCCTTCCCGCGTGTTCAAGAACAAGCACATGGCCGGCCATTACGGCGTGGAACGGGTCACCGTCCAGAACCTGTCCATCGTGCAGGTGGACGCCGAGCGGAGCCTTTTGCTGGTTCACGGCGCGGTTCCCGGCCCCAAGGAAGGCCTGCTGCTCATCCGCAATTCCTGCAAGGCCTGATGAAGGAGGAAACAGACAATGCCTAACATCGATGTGCTCGACATGCAGGGCAAGAAAGTGGGCAGCATGGAGCTGAGCGAGGAAATCTTCGCCGCTCCCATCAACGTCCCCGCCATGCATTTGGTCGTTCGCTCCATTTTAGCCAATAAGCGCCAGGGCACCCAGAGCGCCCTGACCCGCGGCATGGTCCGCGGCGGCGGCCGGAAAATTTATCGCCAGAAGGGCACCGGCAATGCTCGCCACCATGGCAACCGCGCTCCCCAGTTCCGTCACGGCGGCGTGGTGTTCGCGCCCCAGCCCCGGGATTATGTGATCAACGTGCCCAAGAAGGTCCGCCGCTTGGCCATGAAGAGCGCCCTGACCAGCAAGCTGAACGAAGGCGCCATCGTGGTGGTTGACCAGATCAAGCTGGCCGAAAGCAAGACCAAGCTGATGGCTCAGGTCATCAAGGCCCTGGGCGCTGAAGACCAGAAGGCTCTGCTGGTTCTGGACGGCCGCGACGAAAGCGTCATCCGCGCCGGCAAGAACATCCCCAACCTCAAGGACGCTTACGTGAACACCATCAATGTGTATGACCTGCTGAACGCCGATAAGATCATCGTGCTCAAAGGGGCCATGCAGGACATTCAGGAGGTGTACGCATGAAAAATCCCCATGACATCATCCTGCGCCCCGTCCTGACTGAAAAGGGCTACGACGGCATCGCGGACAAGCGGTACGTGTTTGAAGTGGCCATGGACGCCAACAAGATCGAAATCAAAAAGGCGCTGGAAAAAGTATTTCCTACTATTAAAGTAGCGCGGGTGAACACCCTGCGCACCCTGGGCAAAATGAAGCGCCAGGGCGTGCACCAGGGCCGCACACCCGAAGTGAAGAAAGCCTATGTGATCCTGACGGAAGATTCCAAGCCCATCGAATTCTTCGAGGGCATGGTGTAAGGGAGGAGAAGCCAAATGGCCATTCGAGTTTATAAGCCCACTTCCTCCGCCCGCCGCTTTATGTCGGTGCTGACGTTCGAGGAAATCACCAAAAAGACCCCTGAAAAGAGCCTGACCGAATACCTGAAAAAGCACGCGGGCCGCAACAAGCAGGGCAAGATCACCGTTCGCCACCAGGGCGGCGGAAACAAGATCAAGTACCGCATCATCGATTTCAAACGGGATAAGAAAGATGTGCCCGCCAAAGTGGCCGCTATCGAATACGATCCCAACCGCAGCGCCTTCATCGCCCTGCTGCACTATGTGGACGGCGAAAAGCGCTACATCCTGGCTCC
>JAFXSH010000173.1 GCA_017525805.1 Clostridia bacterium
AGCCAGATCATTTCTGAAAAATCAATGAAAAAAAATATCTCAATCTCGGAAAATAAGTGAATATTACGCATTAACAGAAGTGGCTCAATCCCTTATTTCTCAACGGGTTGAGCCACTTTTGCTGTCAAAGTCGGAAGTATACCACGTTCCGCGCCTTTCTGTAAAGCAAAAGAAAAAATCGTAAGCCGAGCCGATCCCTACTTCATATGCACGTCCATCTGCGGATACGGAATGGAGATGCCCGCTTTGTCCAATGCGCGCTTGCCGCTGTCCAGCATGCGGAATCTGACCGGCCAGTAATCCGCCGCTTTGACCCACACCCGGACAGTGAAATCCAGGCTGCTGGCGGCGCATTCGTCCAGATGAACCTCCGGGACGGGGTCCGTCAGAAGGGCTTTTTCTTCCTTCACGACCCGGTTCAGCACTTCGTACACCTGATCCAAATCGCTTTCGTAGGCAACGGAGAAAGTCAGGTCCAGCCGCCGGGTGCCCTCCCGGCTGAAATTGACGATGGCCGTATTGGTCAGCGAGCCGTTGGGCAGATTGATGTGCCGGTTATCAAAGGTGGCCATCTCCGTATAGAAAGCGCCGATGGCTTTCACCGTTCCTTCGTTATCGCCGATCCTGACGTATTCGCCCACCCGGATGGGCTTGAACAAAAGCAGGATGAAGCCGCCGATGAGATTGGTCAAAACGCCCTGCATGGCCAGGGAAACCGCCACGCCGGCGGACGCCAGCAGCGTGATGATGGAGGTCAGGGAAATGCCCATGGTGCTGGCGGCGGTCATGACCACCATCACATACAGAAGGATGCGGATCAGATTCTTAATGAACCCTTTCAGCGTGGGTTCGATTTTGATCTTTCCTTCATAGCGCTCGATCGCTTTCATCGCCCAGTGAACGAGAAACAGGCCCACGACCAGCACGCCGATGCCGCTCAAAAGGTTGACGCCCGCGGTGCTTAAAAAATGGATAATGCTTTCCCAGCTCATTTCCGTAGCCTCCTTTGTACTCCACTGAATTATACTTTACTTTGGCGCAAATGTCCATTGTGATTATGCTTTTCTCACGCCTAAGCAAGATAGAATGAACGTATATTCAATTCAATCGGAAGGAACCTGCGCGGGAGGGATCGATATTTTCACCATTGTGCCTCTGCCGTCGCTTGATAATATGGTCATGCTGCCCCCGCACATCATTTCCAGGCGCTGCCGGATGTTGCTCAGGGTGGTATGCGGCGTGCTTTCGTGGTCGGGGTCAAAGCCGGGGAGTAATGTTTATTGCGCACCACACGTTCTGTTCACGCGCCGGGAGCCAGCGGAATGCTGGCCCGGCGCGTTTTCTGTGTAATTAAGATTCCATCGTCCTTGTTGCCAACCTTACCGATGAAGCGGTAGTAGATGTCGATCCGCATCACGGTTTCGCCGTTAATGACTTCCTTCTCATGCACGACCACTTTCTCGATCAGCGTGTGCAGGAGTTCTTCGGTCAGTTCGGTGATGTTCGTGTACTGCTCCACCAGAGCGGCAAATTCTTTGGCGTCACGGCTTTGACGGGCATAGTTAGCAAGCAGGGATTGAATTTCATTGTACGTGATGACCTACGATCAAGCCGAAGAAGCGAAGGAACAGAATAACCCCTTCATAAAATTGTGGTGCGGAGAGCCGGTAGAAAATACCGGTTTTCCGCACCGCTTTTATGTAAATTACTCTCCGTTTCCGTCCTTGCGGCCGCCCAGAAGGCCGCCGGTCATTTCCCGGAAGGTGTTTTTGAATTTTTCCATGCCAAGCCGCCGGTCGCCGGAGGCGGCGAAAGCGTATACCAGCGCGCCCGCGATCAGCAGGCCGATCACCCAGAATACGCCGGAAACGCCGCCGGAATTTTTGGGGGCGGAGGTTTTTCCGTCCCCCGCCGCGCCGGTGACGCCGCCGTACAGGGCGCGGTCCAGCACGTCCGCCATGAACGCGGTGGAGGCCAGCACCTGTTTTTTATCGCTCTTGTGGGTGCCGAATTCCAGCAGCACCGACTGGCTCATCAGGTCCTGGTTATAAGAGCCCTTGCCGATGTAAATATCCTTCACCAAGCCGGGATACACCTTGTCCGCCACGGCCTTGATCTGGGTGGCGAACTGCTTGTTGGCGTCGGCGTTCTGGTTGGAGCGGCCCACCAGCAGCCGCACTTTGGTCACGTCCTCGCCGTCCACGGTGCTTTCGTACTGGCTGGCGTCCGGGATGCCGTCCCGGTGCACGTCGAAAATGGCGTCCACCCCTTCTTCCGCTAAGGAAGCGGCGGTGGCGCGGCTGCGGCGGTAGGCCCCCGCGTCGTGGGGATAGTGGTTTTCATCGCTGTAATAGACGGTGATTCCCTCTTTTTCCAGGCTGGCTTTCAGGCTTTCCGCCACGTCATAGATGCCGCCCCGCTTTTCGATGCTGCTTTTGCCGTCGGTGGGCTCATAGCTTTCATCGCTGTGGGTGCAGTACAGCGCCACGGCCCGGCGCACGGCGGCCACCGGCAGCGCGGTTTCCGCCGCCCATTCCACGTCCGGCAGGGAATACGCGCCCAGGTCCTCCATCCGGGCAACCTTGCCGTCCGAGTCGGCCTGGATCACCCGGAAATGGCGGTTGTCGCCGGAAATGTATTCATCCCCCGGCTCCGGCGTGCCGCAGTAGAAGGTCACCGTTTCCCCCTGTGCATCCAGCAGGCGGTATACTTCCTCGGTTTCGTCCTCCTGGGCCAGGGCGGCGACGGGCAGCAGCAGAAGCGCGGAAAGCAAAATAGCAAGCAGCTTTTTCATGAACGGCTTCCCCCTTTGCGAAAGGGCGTTTCAATGGCGGGATCGGGCTCCTGGCCCTCGGCCCGGGCCGCCCGCTCCAGCAATTCGCCCACCAATTCGCTGAGCAGCACCGCCAGCAGCCCGGAAATCACCACCGTGTCCATGGCCCCGGCAGCGCCCAAGCGCAGGGTGGCTTCAATGCCGTTTTGCCAATTGATCACCGCCACGGCGGTATCGGCCAAGATCACGCCCAGCACCCCGCAGATGAACGCCGCCCGGCGGCTGCGGCCCAGCAGATAAGCCACGGTCCCGCCCGCCAGGCCGTAGAGGTAGTGGGGATCGATGGTCATTTGTTCCGGTTCCGATGGCATGAACCGGCCGATCAGGTAAACCGCCGCGGCGGTGAGCGCGCTGCCAAGGATGGCCCGCCAGAACTCCTTCCGGGTATCCGTTTTTATCAGCAGCCACACGCATACGCCAAAGGGGACCACCGCCCCGCCTAAGTTTACAGCCACCTGCCCAATGCGGATATCAGGCATAAGGCCGCCGAAAAAAATCAGCGCCGCGATGAGCAGCGCGGCCCGGTCCGTCAGGTGCATGCGGTCCAGCACCCGCTGGGCAACGCCGAATAAAACCAGCGCCGAAACCACGGCCAGCAAAATCAGTCCTGCCGACAATTTGCTTCTCCTCCTCTTTGGGCCGCAAAATCGGCCCTGATCACAGAAGTTAGCATGTCCCGGCCCGGACGGATTATGCGAAAAGAAAACAGCGCCGACGTCCCTGGCGCTGCATAATTTGGGAAAAATCTTATTTTCCTGTGAGATCAAGGGCGAGAATGCTTTTCAGCTGCGTCAGGGCGAACTGGGCGTCCGCCAGGTAAAGCACGTTGGAGGGAAAAACGTCATAGCAGTAATTCCCGATGATCTCCACGGAATAGCCGTATGCCTGCCTGTACTTGGCGGCCATGGCGTTATAGAGCACCTGTCCCCAGCGCTGGTGATAGGTGGAGGTGACGATGGTGATGGTTTCGACGCCTTGCGCCCGAAGGATGGCGAAGGTGTTGATGGCGTTTTCCGTGGTGGTCATGGCTTCTTTGTCCAAAAAGACGCGCTCCGGCGCGATGCCGCATGCGCTGACCAGATAGTCCTTCATCAAGCCCGCTTCCGTATGCTTTTCGGGATTATTGCTTCCCGTAGCGCCGCCGGAGCAGACCAGGATGGAATCAGGGAACGCCTTGGCCGCTGCCGCCGCCGCGTCGCACCGGCCCACCAGCTCCCGCGTCATTTCCCCGTTTTTCAGTTCGTAGCCCAGCACCACAAAAGCGTGGGCGCTGGTGATGGGCAGGAAAGAGGGATCGTCCACGCCATAGCGGTACAGCTGATAATCATCGAGATATACCTTTTTCCAGTGGGCGGCAATGGCGCTGGCAATATCGTCATCCAGCAGTTTCACGTCCAGGTCGATGCGGGTCACGGAGGTATAGGCGTCCATGAGATCGGTCAGGAGCGTTCCGTAATCGACTTTCACGGTTTGATCCGCTTCGGCGCTTGCACGGCGGATTTCCGCACAGGACAGCGCCAGAACGAGGATGGCGAACAAGACGATGATTTTTTTCACGCGGCGATTCCTCCATTTGAATATGATAGAAAAATTTTGTGAAATACTTGCCTTTTTCCCGGGGAAATGGTATGATAGATGCGACGTGAGAGATTACACGATCTATATTTTGGAGGTGTCATAATGGCTTACAAAATTTCCGATGCGTGCATCAGCTGCGGCGCCTGTGCCGCCGAATGCCCCCAGGAAGCGATCGCCGAAGGTGACGGCAAGTACGAAATCGACGCGGACAAGTGCATCGAATGCGGCGTTTGCGCTGAAACCTGCCCCGTTGGCGCTCCTGCTCAGGAATAATTGAAACACGCCTGCCCTTGCGGCAGATACCGCCGGTATCCGGCGGTGTTCTTTTTTGGCGAAACGGGATTTCAGCGAATGAACCGGTATTGTCCGCTGCGCAGCACGCGCAGCAGGGTTTCGTTATCCCGGATGCGGAAATCGGTTTCGATGCCGCCGCAGCAGGGGTCGTCCGGCTGGTGGAAATCCGATCCACTGGTCATGATTTTGCCGTTCATCCGGGCCCAGGCATCCGCCAGCTCATTGTGGGAATTGTGGCGGGGGTTGCCGTTGTAGATTTCATAGCCGTCGAACAGGTCTGGGTTCATCATGACGGTGTTGCAGCGGAAGGGATGGGCGTGCACCACCAAAAAGCCCGCCTCCCGGGCGCTTGAGCTCAACTTTTCCATGGTCATATCCCGCATATCGCCGGTTTTCAGCAGCCAGTCCTCCGTCACCCCGTAAATCAGGTAATCGTTGGGGATGTAGGCGGGCCAGCCCACCGGCGTCAGGTTGATTTCGCAGGCCAAAAGCACGTCGAAATCGTCTCCCGCGGCAGTGCGCAGGGCTTCATAGCCCCGCATGAAATGGGCGATCTTTTCCGGCCAGGATAGTTCCTCCATGCGGGCGTAGGTGCCCCGGTTGATGTGGTTGGTGCTGACCACGCCGCTGTAACCGGCTTCCCGATACCGGCGGATCAGCGTTTCCGCCGGACATTTGGAACAGGTGCTCACTTCGCTGTTGTGGCAATGCAGTTCAAGACGGTACATACTCGCGCTCCTTATGATATAGCAGGATGATCCTTGAGGGGACTGTGGACCATGAAGGATTTGGTCATGCCCAGCAGCTTTTCCTTTTTCACCTGGGCTTCGGGGAACAGACGCTTTAAATCGCGCAGGGAAAGCAGATGGATGCTGTCCACTTCCTTTACGCACGCTTCCCAATCGCTGTTTTTCTCAAAGTACCCCAAATCAAAATGCTGCAAAAGCCAGGCTTTCGCTTTCAGGGGCAGGAATTGGAAAAAGGGGAGCATGAAATGGGGCTCCAGGGGAAAGTACCGGTTGGGCGTCTGGAGGAAGTAATGCTTTCCCACGCGCCGCATCCCCTCCGCCATCCGCATCCATTCCGGGAATCGGCCCACGTGCTCGATGCAGGAATTGCTGAAAACCAGATCAAATTCGCCGTCCCGAAAAGCGCTAAGGTCCGTGGCGTCCCCCAAGACGAAATGCACGTTGGGGATGCTTTCCCCGTTTCCCCGCTCTTCTAAATTGAAAAGCGTAATGTCACAGCGGTCCAGATAGCGAAAAGCGAGGGCGTTCCAGTAATCGTAGGTGCCGCCGATATCCAACACGCGGATCTTTGGGGGCGGATCGGCATGCAGAGCGCCGCCGAATACAGCGCTGAAAAACGTCTGCTCAAAATACCGCATCCGCCTGGTGCGGAAGCGGTAGGCCAGGGATTTTTCATCTGAAAAAAGCGCCTGTTTCAGCATAAATTTACCCAGCATGCGTGCTTCTCTCCCCGCGTGGAAAAAACGTCCGGACAGTACTCTCTGATTATACTATACCGGCCCATTTTTGAAAACCTGAAAAAATCAAAAAATCTTTGTTCTTTCACACAAACGCGAGAAAAGGTTTGATTTGACAGGAAAAGACAGAAAGCATATAATAAATCCGTTTTCGGCGCGCAAAAGGAAGACGCTCGCCGCGGGAAGGAAACGGAAGGAATGAAAAGCGATCCTTTCAAGGAATGGGCGCGGGGATGCAAAAACGGCATTCCTATCGGCCTGGGTTATTTGGCCGTGTCTTTTTCATTCGGCATTTTGGCGCTACGGGCCGGGCTGACGGTGGGCCAGTCGGTGCTGATTTCGGCACTGAACCTGACCAGTGCGGGGCAGTTCGCGTCCCTGTCCATCATCGCCGCCTCGGGCAGCTATGTGGAGCTGGCTTTATCCCAGCTGATCATCAACCTGCGCTATTGCCTCATGAGCGCCAGCCTGAGCCAGAAGGTGGACCGGACGGCCCCGTTTTTCCACCGTTTTTTCATGGCGTTCGGCGTGACGGATGAGATTTTCGCCCTGTCTGTATCCACCCATGGCGCGCTTTCGCCTTTTTATACCTACGGGCAGATGTCGGTGGCCATTCCCGGCTGGACGCTGGGCACATTGCTTGGGGCCGTGGCGGGGAACATCCTGCCGCCAAGGGTTTTGAGCGCTTTGGGCGTGGCGCTGTACGCCATGTTCTGCGCCATCATCATCCCCCCCGCCCGGAAAAACAAAGTGCTGGCCGTGATTATCCTGTGCGCCATGGGGGCCAGCGTGGCGTTTACCTTCGCGCCGCTGCTCAAGGATATTTCTTCCGGCACCCGGGTGATCATCCTCACTGTGGCGATTGCCGCTCTGGCGGCGTGGCTGCGGCCCGTAAAGGAGGGGGACGCGCCGTGAAGGGAAACGTGTATGTGTATATCCTGGTGATGGCGCTGGTCACGTACCTGATCCGCATGCTGCCGCTGACGCTGATCCGGGAAAGGATCAAAAGCACGTTCATCAAGTCGTTCCTGTACTACGTGCCCTATGTGACCTTGGCGGTAATGACCTTTCCCGCTATCCTGTCGGCCACGTCCTCGCCCTGGTCGGGATTGGCGGGATTCCTGACCGCCGCGTTCCTCAGCTACAAGGGCAAAGGGCTGATTTTCGTTTCCCTGTGCGCCTGCGGGGCGGTGTTTTTGCTGGAATTGGCACTGGTGTGATCATATTGAATACAAATCACTATGGATAGATCCAGAACAGTGCAAACAAATCATAACCCGGAATGCAGAAAAGCGCCGTTTTCTGATAGAAGGTCAAAGCCCTGATCCTGCCCAAACGCATCGATTGCATTACGTTACTCTCCTAAGTATTGGTTGGCAAAACGAACGCAGGCGTCCACATAATCCTGGACGGTGATCTGTCCGTCCCTCATCTGCCGCCAATATTTTACCGTCACAGCGTGCTGCAGTTCGTTGTATGGGTTGAGCCGGCAATGCTCAAAGCCGTAAAACCACAGGTCCAATGGGTGTCTGGCAGAGGGAGGCCGGTTTTTTCAAACAGCGCTTCATTCAAAAACACCAGCGACTGACAGGGCGTATAGGGAACGCCGTACCAATGTCCGCCTGCTGTATAGTTTATCCATATGGCGAACTGTTCGTCCCGGCGGCTGACCAGAGAAGGATGATCCGCAAGGTTTTCCAGCGCGCCTTCCATGGCCGCGTACACGCCCTTGATCCCGTCCCATTCGTTAAAGCAGACGATATCCATTTCACTGTCCATGGATAAAAAATGCGAAAACGCGTTTCAAAACAAGCAGGATCGGACAATGCTTCATTGCATGAATCAAAGAAGCAGTTTGCCTCGCTGTCCCGAACGATTTGTCTATGCAACCTGGCTCAATCGGCGCTTCTGTGCGGCCTTCACAGAAATGCCGCTGTGCAATACCAAGGAGGGGAAACAACCATGAAAAAGATCATCGTGACCGTATTCGTGGCTGCGCTTCTGATGTGCTTGGCAAGCTGCGCCCTTGCGGCCACGCCTGCCAACGTGGTAGAAACCGGAACGGGCGTGAGCTTGATCCCGGCTTCCAACTGGGCGGAGACCTACCCGGACGTGTATGAAAGCTACATGGCTACGGAGAAGAACAGCGAAGTGACCGACTATGTAGCCGACTACCCCATGATCGCCACTGTCTACGAAGGCATGGCGTTCAACACCTACTACAGCAGCGCACGGGGCCACTTCTACACCGTGGCTGACGTGACGGAAACCGGCCGTCCCCATAAGCTGGCCAATTGCTTCACCTGCAAAACGGCAGACTTCACCCATATGGTGAACGAGCAGGGCGTGAGCGCGTATACCATTCCTTTCGACGACGCCTTGGCGAACATCAACGAAAGCATGGGCTGCTATACCTGTCACGCCAACGACCCGGTCCAGGGGAACACCGTGACCCATACCTACTTGGCGGACGCCATGGGCGGGGATTTCTCCAAGGTACCCGCCCAAACGGCGGTGTGCGCCCAGTGCCATGTGGAGTATTACTTCGCAACGGACACCAAGGCGACCACTCTGCCCTATAGCAGCCTGGCGGTGATGAATCCCGACGATATCTACGCCTACTACGAGGCCATGGATTTCTCGGACTACACCAATCCCCGCACCGGCGTGCGCCAGCTCAAGACCCAGCACCCCGAGTTTGAAACCTACATGGGCGCGGGCAGCGTACACGCCAGCATGTTCACCTGCGCGGACTGCCACATGGAAAAGGTGACCAGGGAAGACGGAACCACCTTCAAGAGCCACAACCTGGTGAGCCCCCTGGAGAGCGAA
>JAFXSH010000174.1 GCA_017525805.1 Clostridia bacterium
ACGCATGCTTGCCAGAAGGACATGCCCGACCAGCATCCTTTTTCGGCATTGCAGCAATTGCTGACAAAGGATCAGGAGGTGTAATTATGGCTCTGCCCAAAGGAAAAGTATCCAAGGCCCGCGGCCGTTCCCGTCGCGCGAACTGGAAGCTGGAGCTTCCCGCCATCGTGGAATGCAAACAGTGCCACCAGATGAAACTGGCGCACCATGTGTGCAAGCATTGCGGCTATTACGACGGCAAGCAGATCGTCGTGATGGACGAAGAAAAGAAGAACGCGTAAGCCGTTCCACCGAAAAGATGCCTGAACGGGCATTTTTTCGTAAGAATGATTTTTACACCATTGCCCGAAGAACGGAAGGAGTACGCTTTCCCCTTCTCCCAAAGAGAGGCGGCCCATGGCTGAAAGGCTGCCGGAGAACAAAAGCGGAAGGTCGTCCGGGAGGGCGGCGGATGAATACAGTAGTCCGTCCGGGTTCGCCCGTTACAGCGTCAAGAGGCGGCAATCCTGCATTGCCGCGAAGCAAGGTGGTACCACGGGTCAATCCGTCCTTCGGGAGGGGTTGGCCCGTTGTTTTTGCAAGGCAGGAAAAAGGAAGTGAAAAAATGGACCAGTGGATTGTACCTGATTATTCCGCCGCCCATCCGGGGTTTACCGGCTTTTTAGGCATGATCCGGTTTGATAATCCCTGGGTGCTGATTTTTGCGGCGGCGCTGTTTTTCGGCAATATTCCCCTGAATATCCTGCTGCGGAAAAGCCTGCTGGATGAAATATGGACCAAGGTGATCCGCTGGGGATATGTGATCGTTTGTTTACTCATCATCTTTGCTATGGTGTTCATTATGATGGAGAACGGCAATCCCACTGGCGTTTACCTCATTCCCATCGTATGAGCGCTTTGCTTGAACAGAGACAAAAAAACAGGAGGGAAAAATCGTGCCTGATAATTTCAACATGGAAAAAACCTACAACCCCCAGGCCATCGAGAAGGAAACCTATGAAAAGTGGGAGGCTTCCGGGGCCTTCGCGCCGAAGATCGACAAAAGCAAAAAACCCTTCACCATCGTGATGCCGCCCCCCAACGTGACGGGCCAGCTTCACATGGGCCACGCCATGGACTGCACTTTGCAGGACGCGCTGATCCGCTATCACCGCATGAAGGGCGACCCCACCCTGTGGCTGCCCGGCACCGACCACGCCGCCATCGCCACGGAGGTGAAGGTGGTGGAAAAGCTGCGCAAGGAAGGGCTGACCAAGGAAATGCTGGGCCGGGAAGGCTTTTTGGAGCACGCCTGGGCCTGGAAGCGGGAATACGGCGGCCGCATCACCCGCCAGCTTCGCCGCATGGGTTCCTCCTGCGACTGGAGCCGGGAGCGTTTCACCATGGACGAGGGCTGCTCCAAGGCCGTGCGGGAAGTGTTCGTGCGGCTGTATGAGAAGGGCCTGATCTACCGGGGCTACCGCCTGGTGAACTGGTGTACCTGCTGCGGCACCGCCATATCCGACGCCGAAGTGGAATATGAGGAAAAGGACGGAAATTTCTGGCACATCCTGTACCCCGTGAAGGAAACGGGCGAAAAGCTGGAACTGGCTACCACCCGCCCCGAAACCATGTTAGGCGATACCGCCGTGGCCATCAACCCCGCCGATCCCCGGTATGCCCACCTCCACGGCTGTCACGTGATCCTGCCCCTCATCAACAAGGAAATCCCCATCGTGTGCGACGAGCACGCCGACATGGAAAAGGGCACCGGCGTGGTGAAAATCACCCCCGCCCACGACCCCAACGACTACGAAGTGGGCCAGCGCCACAATCTGCCCATCGTGCGGGTGTTCACCTATGACGGCCATATGACCGGCGCGGCGGACAAGGCCGAGGCCGACGCCATTTTCGCCGCCGGAAAAGCCTCCGTGAACGAGCCCGAGGTGCTGGACTGCGGCAAGTACGCCGGGATGACCACCATGGAGGCCCGGAAAGTCATCGTGGCCGACCTGACCGAACTGGGCCTGCTGAAGGAAATCGAACCCCTCAAGCACGAGGTGGGCACCTGCTACCGCTGCCACAACGTGATCGAGCCCATGGTGAGCAAGCAGTGGTTCGTGAAGATGGAACCCCTGGCGAAACCCGCCCTGGAAGCGGTGAAAAAAGGCGACACCAAGTTCATCCCCGAGCGTTTCGCCAAAATCTACTATAACTGGATGGAAAACACCCGGGACTGGTGCATCAGCCGCCGTCTCTGGTGGGGCCACCGCATCCCCGCCTGGTACTGCCAGGGCTGCGGCGAAACCATCGTGGGCCGGGAAGACCCCACCGTGTGCCCCAAGTGCGGCTGCAAGACCCTTTCCCAGGACGAAGACGTGCTGGACACCTGGTTCTCCTCCGCCCTGTGGCCCTTCTCCACCCTGGGCTGGCCGGACAATACGGAAGACCTGCAATATTTCTATCCCACCACCACCCTGGTGACGGGCTACGACATCATTTTCTTCTGGGTGGCCCGCATGATGTTCTCCGGCATCGAAAACATGGGGGACGTGCCCTTTGAAAACGTGGTGATCCACGGCCTGGTGCGGGACGCCCTGGGACGGAAAATGAGCAAGAGCTTAGGCAACGGCGTGGACCCCCTGGAGGTCATTGACCAGTACGGCGCGGACGCCCTGCGCTTCTCCCTGGTGATGGGCATTTCCCCCGGCAACGACACCCGCTATTCCACGGAAAAGGTGGAGATGGCCCGGAACTTCGCCAATAAGGTGTGGAACGCTTCCCGCTTCGTGCTCATGAACTTAGATGGCAGGGAAACCCTGGACGGCAAGGAACTGACCCTGCCGGACCGCTGGATTTTGAGCAAGTACAACGAGGCCGCGCGCCAGATCAGCAAGAATTTCGAGGAAGCGGAATACGGCCTGGCTGCCCAGAAGATTTACGATTTCACCTGGAGCGAGTTCTGCGACTGGTACATCGAGCTGGCCAAAGGCGGCCTGCTGGGCGACGATCCCCAGCGCAAAGCCGCCGTGCGCGCCGTGCTGCAAACGGTGCTGTCGGGCCTGCTGCGCCTGCTGCATCCTTTTATGCCCTTCCTGACCGAGGAAGTGTACAAGAACCTGCCCGGCGAAGAAGACGGCTCCTGCATGCTGGCCGACTGGCCCAAGGCGCTGGAAGCCTACGACTTCCCCGCCGAAGCCGCCCGCATGGAGGGCATCATGGACATGATCCGTTCCATCCGCAACCTGCGGGCGGGCATGAACGTGCAGCCCTCCCACAAGGCCCATCTCATGGTGCGCCCCGCCGAAGGCTGGCAGAACGCCTTTGACGGCACCGAAGTGTACTTTGCCCGCCTGGCCAGCGTGAGCGCTCTGGAAATGCTGGATAAGGACGCGCAAATCACCGGTAAAACCGTCAGCGCCGTGTGCGCCGCGGGCGAATACTTCATCCCTTTGGGCGAGCTGGTGGACTTTGAAAAGGAAAAAGCCCGCCTCAACAAGGAACGGGAAAACCTGCTCAAGGAAATCGCCCGGGCCGAAGGCAAGCTGAACAACCCCGGCTTCGTCAGCAAGGCCCCCGCCAATTTGGTGGCCGCCGAAAAGGAAAAGCTGGAAAAGAATAAGGAAATGCTCACCGCCCTGGAAGCGCGCATCGCGGAATTAGGGTAAAATAATACGACGCAAATTTATCTGGGGGAAACCACTCTTTGTACCCGGGCGCTACGGCCCCCAAAGAGTGGTTTCCCCCAGTTCCGCATCCTCAATCAGCGCAAGTCCGCTTCACGCGGACATTGCTTGTTTCGGATGATCTCACATCCGATGGTATTCCCGCCGCTGGCGGTCATCGGATGTTCGTCCTCTTTCCGAGAAAGGCGATTAGAAAGTGTGCCCTAAATTGCCTTTCAATCTGTTGACAGAAGGCACAGAAATGTTTATACTATGTATAAACGGAATGAGGAGGGCGCATCTATGGAAGTGCAGTTGAAAAATTGGGGCAACAGTCAGGGCATCCGATTTTCCAAGGAATTTCTGAGAAGTGCGGGTTTCCGGCCCAACGATACCCTGATGGCGGAGATCAAGGAGGGAAAAGTCATCCTGAGCCGCACTTTTCGTCATCGCACTTTGCGGGAACGGTCGGAGGCATACGGCGGAGAACTGTGTCTTTCCGATGAAATGGACTGGGGAGAACCCTGCGGAAGCGAGGTCTGGTAAAGATGAATCGGGCAGAGCAGGGGGATTTGCTGAAAATCAGCGGGATCAAATATCCCGTCATTGTGGTCAGTAATGATTTTTTCAACCGGTCGGGCAAAGTGATCGTGTGTCCCATCGTTCAGGAAGCCCAGGAAGGTCCGTTGCATATCCCGATCAAGGATTCCCCGGTTTCAGGCTATGCCCTGTGCGAACAGGTGCGCTTTCTGGATTTGTCCGAACGTCATTTTTCAAAAGTGACCGCTTCCCATTATTTTGACATTATGGATATTTCGGACGCGGTGATCAGCATGTTTGATTATCAGCAGGGATAAGGAGACATTATGGTTTTTCATCATATTCCCGTTCTTCTGAACGAGGTGCTGGAGGCTCTGAATCCCCAGCCGGGGGAGGTCTATGCCGACGGCACTTTGGGCGGCGGGGGGCACAGCGGGGAAATTTTAAAGCGCATGGGGGAGAGGGGCACGCTCTACGGCATCGACCGGGACGAAGCGGCCATTACCGCAGCCACCGAACGGCTGAAAATGTACCCCGGCTTTCACGCCGTTCATGGCAATTTCCATGATGTGAAGGAACTGCTGCCGGGCGTTTCATTGAACGGCGGGCTGCTGGATTTGGGTGTGTCCTCCTTCCAGCTGGACACCCCGGACCGGGGCTTTTCTTACCATGAAGACGCGCCCCTGGACATGCGCATGGATACAAGCCAGGGCATGACGGCGGCAGAATATGTCAACACCGTCAGTGAGCGGGATTTCTGTCAGGCCCTGCGGGATTACGGGGATGAAAAATGGGCGGCAAGGATCGCTCAAATCCTGATAGAAAAGCGTACGCGGAAGCCCCTAAAAACCACCGCTGATTTAGTGGCCGTGGTGGACGCGGCCATTCCCAAGGCGGTACGCCGCAAGGACGAGGGGCACCCCGCCCGGCGTACCTTCCAGGCGGTGCGCATCGCGGTGAACGACGAACTGACTCCCCTGGAAAAAGCGCTGAACGATTGGGTGGATATGCTGATGCCCGGCGGGCGGCTGTGCGTGATCACCTTCCATTCCATTGAGGATCGGATCGTGAAGTTAGCTTTCCGCAAAATGCAGAAGCCCTGCACCTGTCCCCCCAAGGCCCCCATATGTATTTGCGGCAAAAAGCCCTTGGGAAAAGCCGTGGGCGGGGCGATCAAGGCGGGACAGGAGGAATTAAACGGCAATCCCCGCGCCCACAGCGCAACATTACGGGTATTTGAGAAAGGATGGCCGGAACTGTGAGTACCCTTTACGTGGTCGCCACCCCCATCGGCAATCTGAACGACATGAGTCCCCACGCCATCGACACGCTGAAAAGCGTTTCCCTCATCGCGGCGGAGGATACCCGGGTCACGAAAAAGCTGACCAATCATTTTGGCATCGATACGCCGCTCATTTCCTGCCACCAGCACAACGAGAAAGGCCGCGCGCCGGAGATCGTGGAACGGATGCTTGCCGAAAACCTGGACGTGGCAGTAGTCACCGACGCGGGCACACCGGCCATTTCCGACCCCGGCGTGGAATTGGCGCGGGCGGCGGCGGACGCGGGCATTCCCGTCATCGCCGTGGCGGGGCCCACGGCCATGGCGGCGGCGGTGAGCGTCAGCGGGTTCGATTTTTCTTCCTTCACATTTTACGGCTTCCTGCCAAGGGGCAATACGGAGTTGAAAGAAAAGCTGCTGGATATTGGCCGGAAATCGGAAGGGGCCGTTTTCCACGAATCTCCCCACCGGATCAAGGCGTTGGTTTCCGCCATCCGGGACGCGCTGCCGGGGGCCCTGCTGTCGGTGAGCTGCGATTTGACCAAGCTGCATGAATTGACCCTTCGGGGCACGCCGGAAGCGATCCTCGCCGCCTTAGAAGCCAACGAAAAGAGCGAAAAGGGCGAATACTGCGTGGTGGCCGACCTGCGTGGCGTCACGCTGCCAGAAGAAAAGCCTGCTGTGCAGGCGTCCCTGGAAGCTCGCCTCTTTGACCTGCTGCTGAACGGCAATTCCCTCCGGGATGCCGTTTCCGTCCTGGTGGAAGCGGGAGAAAAGAAAAACGCGGTCTACGCCGCGTCGCTCAAAGTGAAAGAATATGTGAATGTTTAATGGACACTTTTAATCAGTGTGGAGTTTGGAGGGTGGAGTTATATATAGTGATTCAATGTTTATCCAGCAAGTTTCTACTCGAAAGTGAGACAAATCAAAACTCCACACTCCACTCTTCACACTCCACACTCACTTAAAGTGTCCTTTTACTCTGCCTCCAGCCACACCCTCATTTCACCCTTGCCCCGGTTCGCCCAGGCGAAATAGGGGATGAGGGTGATTTTTGTTTCCGCAGCTTGGGGCTTGATCCAGGGGGAGTACAAGGGGGCATTTTCCTGCAGGTTGACGCGCTTGCCGGGAACGGTGAGGGCGGGCACGGTCAGGCCGTCGATCTGCTTTTCCGTGAATTGAGCTTCCGCCGTGCGTTCCGGGCAGGCCCGCAGCAGATGCAGGTTCTTTCCGTTGTCCGCTTCCTCGGCGCAGTACACCCAGGGGCCCCAGGTATAGCACACCTGATGCATGGTTTCCCGCACCAGGGGAGAGGCGGCAATGGCCTGAACGGTCATGGGGAAATCGGCGGTGATTTTATCGTTCGCGCGCCAAATGCCCGTGAAATGGAAGTAGCCGTTTTCCAGGCGTCCGTATTGAACGGCTTCAGCGCTGCCGTCCTTGGCCCAGCCGGGCAGCCGCAGGGCGATGGTCCCTTCCGCTTCGCCGGAAAGCACGGTCACTTCCACATGGCCGCTGTTCGTCAGGTCGGCGTCGATTTTCAGGGTGATTTCCTGGCCGTTCAGCTTGGCCGTGATCTCGCTGCCAATGTACAAATGGATATACAGGGCGTCTTCCGACTGAGTGGCGATATATTGCCCTAAGGAGGACACGATGCGGGCGATGTTGGGCGGGCAGCAGGCGCAGCCGAACCACTTTTGCCGGACAGGCTTCACGTGGGAAAGGCGCTCGTCCGTTTCACAGGCGGCGGGGTCCACCTCCAGGGGGTTTACATAGAAGAAACTCTTTCCATCTAAGGCCATGCCGGATAAGACGGTATTGTACAGCGCCCGTTCCATCACATCGGCATATTCCGCTTTGGGCTGCAATTGCAGCATGCGCCGGGAGAAAAAAGCCAGGCCGATGGCGGCGCAGGTTTCGGAATAGGCGGTGTCGGAGGGCAGGTCGAAGGGCCGGGAAAAGGCTTCGCCCACATGGGTGCCGCCAACGCCGCCGGTGACGTACATTTTTTCGCTCACCGTACTGCGCCACAGCCGTTCGCAGGCTGCCAGCATTTGTTCATCCCCGGTCAGCCGGGCTTCGTCCGCCATGCCGCTGGCAAGGTACATTTGCCGAACCGCGTGGCCCACGGCCTCGTCCATGTCCAGGACGGGCTTATGGGCCTGATAATATATATACCGTTCTGCCGTTACGGGCAGTTCTTTTTTGCCTTCTTTTTTCAGCCGCCGGTTTTCCTCTAAGGCGAAGGTGCTGGGTTCCGTGCCCCGCACATCTAAGAAGCACTGGGCCAGTTCCTTCCATTCGGATTCCCCGGTTTCCTCGTACAGCCGATACAGCGCCATTTCGGCGATTTCGTGGCCGGGGCAGCCCCGCTCCGCATCGGGGCCGAAACGCCGGAAAATGCACCGTCCAAAGCGCCGGGCTACGTCCAGCAGATCGTCCTTCCCCGTGGCCTGCTTCCAGGCCACCGCCGCTTCCGTTAAGTGGCCGAAGCAGTATAATTCATGGTGGTCTTTCAGGTTGGTAAAGGCATTTTCCCGTCCGGTGAGGGAATAGTAGGTGTTCAGGTAGCCGTCCTCCTCCTGGGCGGCGCGGATCAAATTCACGGCCTGCTGCACCTGCTTTCCAAGCTCCGCGTCCGGCTTCACTGTGAGCTGATAGGCCGCCGCCTCCAGCCACTTGTAGCCGTCGCTGTCCTGGAACACGAAGCCGTAAAAGCCGTCCTCCATGGGCGGCTTTCCCTCTTCTGGTGACACCACGAAGCCGCAGTTCTGCTGCACGGGGGCGTACCCGCCGCCCACTTTTTTGGCGGCGATGGCCCGGGCAGCGGCGCGCATGTTGTGGGCCCACCAACTGGGGGCCGCACCGGGAACCCGGTCGTTCAGCGCGTCCCACTGGTAAGGGATCACGGCGGTGCGGATCAGGTCCATTTCCCGGCTCCAGAAGGGATCCGAAACCCTCACAGAGCGCAGGGGCAGCGGGGCGGAAATCGTATCAGACATGGCTGCTTCCTCCTGTATGAATTGTCTTTATTATATCGGAGCTGACCGGCTTTTTCAAGTGTGGAAACACCGCAAAAAACATCCCCTCCGCATGCCTTCCCAATCCCTCGCATAGGTTTAGAGGAAGGCGGAGGGGATGGGAATGAAGAAGCAGTCCTTGAAACGACAGGCGCTGATCACGGGGGCCAGCACGGCGCTGGTGCGGGCCATGGGCTTCGCCCTGCGGCTGTATGTGTCCCGGCTGTTAGGTGCGGAGGCCTTGGGCGTGATGGAGCTGGCGTCCGGGGTGCACATGCTGGCGCTCACCCCGGCGGCAGCGGGGCTGCCACAGGCGGTGAGCAGGCTGACGGCAAAGGCGAAAGATCAGCGGCAAAGGGAACGGGTGCTGTATGCCGGGCGGCGGCTGGCGCTGGCCCTGGGCCTCATATTGACCCCAATCTATCTGATCCTGTCCCCCTTCCTGGCAAGGTGGATGGGGGATGAACGGGCGCTGCCCGCGCTGCTGCTGTTCGCCCCCTGCATGCTCACGGTGGGGCTGTCCAGCGTGTATGATGGGTACTTTTTCGGTCAAGGCCGGGCGCTGCCCCCGGCCATCAGCGAAGGCGCGGAGCAGGTAGTGCGCCTCATGGCGGTGGCGGCGTTGGCGGGGCTGGTGCCGCTGATCACGCCCGCCTACCGCGCGGCGCTGCCCGCTTTCGCGTCCTCCCTGGGGGAAGCGGCGGGGCTGCTGGTGATTTTGCCCCTGGCGGGCCGGGTGGTATCCTTCCGGGGCGATCCGATGGAAAAGGATACCCGGAAAGCGCTGCTGCACCTCTCCCTGCCGCTGCTGCTGAACCGGCTGGTGCATACGGGGCTGCGGTCGGTATGCAACGCGGTGATCCCCCTGCGCCTGATGGCGGGGGGCCTGAACAAGGCCGAGGCCATGAGCCGTTTGGGTATGCTGGGCGGGATGGTAATGCCCCTCATGTTCCTGCCCTGCATGGCCTCCGGGGCTTTGTCTGCTGTAGGGGGCCCCGCTGTGGCCCGGTGCGGCGGCAGGAAAGCGGAAAGCAGGCTGATCCGCAGATTGCTGCTTTCCGCTGTGGCGGTGGGCGCGGCCTGCGCCGGGGGGCTGTACGCCCTGGCCCCCTTCATCGCCCGGTGGGTATACCGCCTGCCGGAACTGACGCCCCTGCTTCAAAGGGCCTGCCCTTTAGCGGTGATCCTGCCCGCCCAACAGATGGCCGGGGGCCTGATGACCGGCCTGGGATTGCAGCGGCGTTCCCTGCGCGCCTCCCTGCTGGGCAGCGCCGCGCTGCTGCTGTGCGCCTGGCAGTGGACACGGCGCTTCGGCATTATGGGCACGGCCTGGGCGTATATGGCCGGGCATGGGCTGACGCTGTTCTGCGAAATGGTTTTTCTTGCCGCCCGGGAAAAGCCTGTGAAGCCATAAATCAAGCCCGGCCTGTCTTTTGCGGCAGGCCGGGCAGTGCTTTGCTTTTGAATGGATTATTTCAGATAGTACCCTTCATCCGGCGCTTTACCGCCCACGGAGGCGGGATTGGCGCTGAACAGGATGTCGTAGAGCGGGGCAGCCTGGGCCTGCATGTCCTCGCCGGAGACGAACACCAGACGGCAGGAGGGCAGGGCCTTTTCGGCTACCTTGGCGGCGGCGATGATGCCCAAATCGGCGATTTCCTGAGCGGCCTCGGCCACGTTTTCATTGGCGAAGGCGATGGAGGCTTCCAGGTCCTTCATGAAGGCTTCCACCAGGTCGGGATGGGCCTCGGCAAATTCCTTCCGCACGATCACCACGCTCATGGAAAGCTGGGCGTCCGCGACGCCGTTCATTTGGGCGGCTGCGGCAAAGGCTTCGGTAATGTCCAGGGCCACGCGGAAATCCGGGTTTTTCATCAGCACGTTGGTCACCATGGGTTCAGGCAGCAGCACGATGTCCGCCAGGCCCTCGATGGCCTTGGAGGCCACGGCGGCGTGTTCGGCTTCGGTTTCCAGGGCGGCGTTCACGCCGAAGGTAGAAAGGATGTATTCCGTCACGTATTCCGGAGTGGCGCCCTGTCCGGCGTACAGAATGGTTTTGTCCTCCAAGTCCTGAACGGAGTGGATGGTATCGCCCTTTTCCAGCACGTACAGCATGCCCCGGGTGGTGAGGGCCAGGGCTTTTACGCCGCCCTCGGTTTTGTTGTACAGCACGGCGCCCACGTTGATGGGCACGGACGCGATATCCACCTGGCCGGAAATCACCAGGGCGTTCACTTCTGCGGGAGCGGCTACCAAAGTGAGTTCGTAAGAGCCGTCGTTTTCGGTCATCATATGGGCCACGGACATGCCGGTGGGCCCTTGCAGGGCGGCCACCCGCACCACCGTTTTATCCGCCGTATTTTCAGCGGCGCACACGAAGGGCAGGGATACGATGAGCAGCACAACAGCCAAAATTTTGATCATCTTTTTCATGAATTCGTTCCTCCATCTTTTTCGCATTTTATTTTTTCGTCATGGCGCTTTTTACCTGCACGCCGGGCACGTTGCCAAGCTTGCCGGTGAGCGCGCCTACCTGCATATCATCTCCCCGGATCAGCAAACCGATCACGGCGATGTTCCGCTCGTGGTCCGGTACGCCGATGCGGCCGGTCACGATCTCCTGATACTGGGAAATGATCTGGTTCACTCGGGGTGTCTGGCTAAGGTCGTCGATCACGATGCCGATAAAGCCGACGCGTTCTTCCATTTCTTCGCTTCCTTTCTCCAAAAAGAAAAGCATGACAGATATTGCCATGCGCCCGAATACAGATGTTTTGCCTCCTTTCGCTCTCGGGCCCGGACGCATCCCTGCCCTCAAGGGAAACTTTTTTTCGTCCCGTCCGCTCGCCCGCATGCGATGCACTGAGGTCCGCTTCGATTGGACAATGCTATTATACACAGGAAGGCTGGCCCAGTCAAGCGGATCAGCGAACTGTTTTTTCCCTGTATTTTCAGGGGATAAATGCGGATCGAGACATTTTTCCCTTGACAAAGGGGAATGAAAGCAGCATCATAAACGGGAAAGAACCGGCATTTTTCCATTTCCAGCGGACGGATTAAACAAAGGAGGCTCCCATCATGATCCCCACCCCGGAAGAAGCGTTTGAAATCCTGAAGGAATACAACAGCGGAGACTTTCATTTGAAGCATGCCCAAATCGTGGGCGACTGCATGCGCTGGTTCGCCAATGAACTGGGCTACGGGGACGAAGCCGATTTCTGGCAGACCGTGGGCATCCTGCACGACCTGGATTTTGAACAGTTCCCGGAGCAGCACTGCATCAAAAGCCAGGAGCTCATGCGGGAAAAGGGGTTGGACGAGCGCATCATCCGGGCCACCGCCAGCCACGGCTTTGGCATCACCGTGGAGATCAAGCCGGAGCACGAAATGGAAAAGGTGCTCTTCGCCGTGGACGAGCTGACCGGATTGGTGGGGGCTGCCGCCGTGATGCGCCCCTCCGGATCGGTGAGCGATTTGGAAGTAAAGTCTGTAAAAAAGAAATTCAAGGATAAGCGCTTTGCCGCCGGATGCAGCCGCGAGGTGATCCGGCAGGGAGCCGATATGCTGGGATGGGATTTGGACACCCTCATCGATAAAACCATCTTAGCCATGCGGGCAAGCAGCGCGGTGGATTGACAATTGCAAAAAAATGGCGAGGAGGAAAGAGGATGCTGAAAGAATTTGAACGGAAAAAGGCGGAGGTCAAGGATACCGCCCTGAACGCGGAAATCAAGCAAATCAGGGAAAAGCTGCTGGGCCAGCAGCAGTTGATCCGCGATCAGAAGCTGCCCGTGCTGGTACTGATCGAAGGCTGGGCCGCGGCAGGCAAGGGCACGCTCATTAAGGAGCTGATCAGCGAGATCGATCCCCGGTTCTATAACGTGACCTCCCCGGCCATCGTACCGGAAAGCGAGCAACGCTATCCTTTCCTGTACCCCTACGCCGCGGCTATGCCCGAAAACGGCAAATTCATGTTCCTGGATTCCGGATGGATGGAAAGCACGGTGCGCAAGTACCTGCGCCACGAAATCACCAAAGAGGAATACAAGCGCCGGGTGCGTTCGGTGAACGAATTCGAGCGCCAATTGCGGGACGGCGGCTACGTGGTGCTGAAAATTTTCCTGCACATTGAAAAGGACGAGCAGTTTGAACGGCTCCAGGCATTGGCGGAGAGGAAAGAAACCGATTGGCGCGTCACTCCGGAGGACCTGTGGCAGCATAAGGAATACAACCGCTTCCTGAACGCCTACGACGAGTTCATGGAAAAGACCGATTCCTGCGTGAAGTGGCATATCTTAGACGGCAGCCGCAGGAAAATTGCCGTGCGGGACGCCATGAAGCTGCTCTATACCCAAATCGACCAGGCGCTGGCAGCGGGGCGCTATGTGGGCGAGCCCTTTGAGGAGAAATTCCCCCTGCTGGAAATGCCCAAACTAAAGGACGTGGATTTGTCCCCCGTCATCGGCGACGAGGAATACAAGAAGGAGCTGAAACGGCTCCAGACCCGGCTGGCCGAGCTGCATAACATGATCTACCGCAAAAAAATCCCCGTGATCCTGTGCTACGAGGGTTGGGACGCGGCGGGCAAGGGCGGCAATATCCGCCGGGTGGCGTACCCCCTGGACCCCCGGGGTTTCGACGTGCGGCCCATCGCGTCGCCCCTGCCCCATGAACTGAACCGGCAGTATTTGTGGCGGTTCTGGACGCGCCTGCCCCGCACCGGCCATATCTGCATTTTCGACCGCACCTGGTATGGCCGGGTGATGGTGGAGCGGCTGGAGGGCTTTTGCACGGAAAAGGACTGGCAGCGCGCCTACAACGAAATCAACGAGTTTGAACGGCAACTGACGGACTGGGGCGCGGTGGTGATCAAATTCTGGATCCACATCGACCAGGAAACCCAGCTGGCCCGGTTCACCGAGCGCCAGAACACCCCCGAAAAGCAATGGAAGATCACCGACGAGGATTGGCGCAACCGGGAGAAATGGCCCCAGTATGAGGTGGCGGTGGACGAAATGCTGCAAAAGACCAGCACGAAAAACGCCCCCTGGTATATCATCGAATCCAACGATAAGCACTACGCCCGCATCAAGACCCTGAAAATCATCGTCAACGCCTTGGAAAAAGCCTGCGAGGAAGAATTTAAGCGACAAATGGAATGATGGTCTGCAATAGAAAGAGCCGCCGATAAATTTTCGGCGGCCTTTTGCGGCTTTCTCGGAAGGGGGGCTGGGGGAGACCGTTCTTTCAGCATGAAAGAGCGGTTTCCCCCAGTAATTCTTCGTTACTTCTCCACGGGCCGGGGGGCGATTTCGCTCAGCTCCAGGCCCTTGTTTTTTTCGCCCGCCAGGCGGATGCTCCAGTCGTTTTCAAAGAAGAGGACGGGGTTATCGTTCACGTCGAAGCCCCGGGCGGAGGTGGAGGTCAATTGCAGGTCGGCGGGGTCCACGGGGGTATCCTTGATCCAGCGGACGAAGCGGTAGCCCAGGCGGTCCATGACCAGGTCCACGCCGTACTCGCTCTTTAAGCGGTAGGTGAGCACGTCGAACTGCAATTCGCCCACCACGCCCACGATAAATTCTTCCAAGCCCGTTTCGTTGCGCTGGAAGGTCTGGATAGCGCCTTCCTCGGAGAGCTGGTTGATGCCCTTGACGAACTGCTTGCGCTTCATGGAGTCCAGGGGCCGCACCCGGGCGAAGCGCTCCGGGGCGAACACGGGTATTTTTTCAAACTTGATTTTCCGGCCCACCGCCAAGGTGTCGCCTAAGCGGTACACGCCGGGGTCGAAGAGGCCGATGATGTCGCCGGGATAGGCTTCTTCCACGCCCTCCCGCTCGTCGGCCATGAACTGCTGGGGCTGCTTCACCTGCATTTCCTTGTTGGTGCCGGAGTGCCATACGGTCATACCCTTGTGGAAGATGCCGGAAACCACCCGCAGGAAGGCCAGCCGGTCCCGGTGGGCGGGGTTCATGTTGGCTTGGATTTTGAAAATGAAGCCGGAGAAGTTTTCGCCCTCGGGCTCGATCATGCCCTGGTCGCTTTCCCGGGGCAGGGGCCGTTCGGTGTAGCGCAGGAAGCGGTACAGGAAGGGTTCCACCCCGAAATTGGTCACGGCGCTGCCGAAGAACATGGGCGTCAGCTCGCCGCGCCGCACGGCGTCTAAGTCGAAAGCGTCGCCCGCTTCGTCCAATAATTCGATTTCATCCGAAAGGCGCTGACGGTAATGCTTGTCCAGGGCCGTTTCAAAGGCGGGGTCGTCCACGGAAATCACGGTCTTGCCTGCCTTGGTCTTGCCGTGGTCGCCGCCGAAGTATAATTCGACCGTCTTTTCGTCCCGGTGGTACACGCCCTGAAAGTCCCCGTCCACGCCGATGGGCCAGTTGACGGGGCAGGCGCGCACGCCTAAAACCTGTTCGATTTCCTCCATGAGAGCGAAGGGGTCCTTTGCGGCGCGGTCCATTTTGTTGACGAACGTAAAAATAGGGATGCCCCGCATGCGGCACACCTTAAACAGCTTCACCGTCTGCTCTTCCACGCCCTTGGCCGCGTCGATAAGCATGACGGCACTGTCCGCCGCCACCAGCACCCGGTAAGTGTCCTCGGAAAAATCCTGGTGGCCGGGGGTATCCAGGATGTTGATGTGAAAGCCGTCAAACTCAAACTGCATGGCGCTGGACGTGACCGAAATGCCGCGCTGCTTTTCGATTTCCATCCAGTCGCTGGTGGCGTGGCGTTCGGCCCGGCGGGCCTTCACGCTGCCCGCCTGGCGGATGGCCCCGCCGTACAGCAATAATTTTTCCGTCAGCGTGGTTTTGCCCGCGTCGGGATGGCTGATAATGGCAAAGGTGCGCCTGCAGGCCACCTCTTTCGCTAAATCGGACATGGGATGTTTCCTCCTCGTTTAATCTCATTCTGCTTGCCCGCTTAGCGGTATCAACGCGGAAGCATGGAATCCCTCCTCGGTCAAAATGGAAACAAGGTATTATACACCAGGGGGATGGGGGATTGTCAATCTTTTTCATTGAAACACGGTTATTTCAACGTAAAAACCGGGTTCAGGGAAGTCATGTTCTCCCCCGGCCCGGTTTCAAGCTTCAATCCTCGATGGGATAGGAATCTTCAAAGGGAATGTATTCATCCGAATGGAAAATCTGATAGATCGTTTCGTAGTGGCTGCCCTCCCGCCAGCCGTTGTCTGTTGGGTGGCCGTGATTCATGATGATCGTGTCGGGCAGCGCCGCCTGCAATCTTTCAATATCTTCCTTACCGAGATATATGCCCAACTGCGGTATCCAGAGACGTTTGAGCTGCGGCATTTCAAACAGGACGGAATAATTGTAGACATTGGTGTACGCAATGTTCAAATCCATCAGGTGCGGCAATTCAGCCAATGGCTTGATGTTCTCAATGGGGCAAGAGAATAGCTCAAGATATTCCAGGTCTTTCAGCGTACTGAGCACCTGAATGCTATGCAGGTTTTCGTTGCAGGCCAGGATCAGCACCCTAAGTTTGGTCAAAGGTGCCAGAAAGGAAAGGTCTGTCACATCGTTATGCCCGATATCCAGGGCTCGAAGTTCGGTGCAATATTTTAACACCTCGAAATCTCTGCTTTCATGAGGAGCGCAGCCGCCATGCAGGGTGGAAAAGGCGGTTTGATCCGTGCGGATATAGTGCCCATGGGTAATATGGATCGTCCAGCCAAATTTTACGTTGGGAAAACTTTTGACCAAGCGTTCAATGTCTTTTTTTTCAACAATTGTTGAAAACATATCCACCTTTTTCAGATTCGGCAGCATCCGGAGGAAATCTTCAAACGCCTTCCAATCTTCCACGACCTGGAAGCCGAGATCGATTTCCTCCGCGTTCCGGGGAAAGGCGGCATCACCAAAGGAAACCGTGTCCTCTCCCAGCGCATGTACGCGGAACATTGAAAGCAGCAATACGGCTGTCAGCAGCAATATGCGTTTTTGCATCCCTTTTCAATCACCTTTCTGAAAATATAGGAGGACGATTCTCTGTGCAGCGTCAGTTCAGTTTCGAGCGGACGCGGCCGGCACATAGAATCGTCCTCCGCAGTATGGAAATTGGATTATTGATTATTGAGCGTCAGCCGCCATCAGAGCGCGCATCGCTTTCTGAAGCGCGACGTGCATGGAGTCGTTTCTGTCAAAAGTGGGATGGAAGATAGGATTCTGATGTTTATAAGAAAGATTGTTGCAATAGGAAGCTACGTTGCGGATATAAAGCAGCACGTTGGTATCGCCTTCCAGATCTTTTTCGATGCTGACGGGTTCGCCAAACTTGTAGGAGGTGGCGATAGAAGAGGGTTCTACGCTTTCCACAGAAGCCAGATCATGGAAGAAGGTCAGGAATTCAGATTCATTCTTGAAGTTGGCGTCGACGGTTCCCTGCTTGTTCAGCCGCCATTCCACGGTCACATTGTCGCCATCCACGTCCACGATCACGACGCCGATCACATACAGGTTGGAGGCTACCAGTTCAAACACCTGCTTGCCCTGTTTGGTCAGGTCGATCGCGGCGAAGTTGTACCACTTCTTGGTCAGGCCGGGCTTTTCCTGACGGAATTCCAGACCGCCAACGCAGACTGTATTGCTGGAATACCATTCAATGGAATTCTTTTCGGAAACCGTACCGTCTTTGTTGATTTCAAACCATTTTTCGATTTCTTCATAGACTGCATCCATATCTTCATCTCGGAAAAGATGCACATAAGGATTATCCCCATTTTGATAATAGGTTGAATAGAAAGCATCTTTTATTTGTTCAAAAGAATCACCGGAAACATAGAATGCCCACGGAAGCTTTGTTTTGTTCTGAACGAGGCCATCATGTCCCAATGTGTGAAAATAGAGCGTTCCGCTTTTTGTTTCGGAGTTGTCAAAGTTCCATTTGCCGTTTTCGTACCAGAACGAAGTCCACTTTCCCGCGTTTCCTTTAAGGTCAAGATCGTAAACTGCGTCAGAGTCACCGTAAGGAATATCAATTGGAATGTAATCCTCCAACGTTGGCTGTTCCGCGAAAGCTGCGAATGTTGTCAGCAGCAGACCAAGCGCCAAGAGCAGTGCAAATATTCTTTTCATGAGTATGCATCCTTTCCCTTTTTTATTCTGGCTTTTCTCTTGCCAACCCCATTATATTCTGAAAGTAATATAAAGTCAATACCCAAAGAAAATATTTTTCTTTCAAGAGGTAAATAATGGGCCCAATTTGGATGGGCTTAAAAGGGTGAATATTTACATCTCAATAGTAATTTATTTTTCATGACTTTTATGAAACTATTGCGGACAATTTGAAAATGATATGATGTAGAAAAAGAAAGAACGAGGTTTTCGTTATGGATGTCGGCGCAAGAATCGTGGAATTAAGAAAAAAGATTGGCTTAAGCCAATATGGCTTGCAAAAACGGACAGGAATCTCACAGGGGTCGTTGAGCCAATATGAAGCTGGGTTGAAGATTCCGGGAACAGACACCATTGAAAGGATTTGCGACGGCCTGGGCATATCAATGGCGGAATTTTTTGAAATCAACACGGATGAAAGCATGCAGCGCATCGCTTTGGACGATCGCGAAAGAAATCTGGTGGCCTGTTACCGGGTGCTGACCGAAGCGCAGAAAAAGGATATTTTAACGGTGCTGAATGTTCTGGCCGATCAGTCCGGCGACGAATGAAGGAAGTGAATTGCCGTGGACTACTGCAAAATCATGCGTGATCTGCGGGAAGACGCCGATCTGACCCAGCAGCAGGTGGCCGACGTGCTGGGCACATCCCAAACGATGTATGCGCGCTATGAACGCGGGGCCAACGAATTGCCCATTCACCATTTGATCACGCTGTGCCGGTTTTATCATGTCACTTCGGATTATTTCCTGGGGCTTGCTCCAAAAGCAATGCAAAAATAACGCGCCCGACTGGAAACGGACATCGTTCCAGACAGGCGCTTTTTCTCCTTATGAGCACAGTTTTTGTTGAAAAATGGTAAAAAATGGTGACCTATATGGCTTTCTCGAAAGGGGGTCTGGGGGAAACCGCTCTTTGGCCGCCAAAGAGCGGTTTCCCCCAGAAATACCTATGATCTTCAAAATTCATACAAAGTCTGATTGATATACCAGTCTGTGCCGTCGCATTCCAGCACGATGGTGCCGTCGCCGGAGAACTGGATGGGGATTTTGCGGTAGGTGGCCTGATTTTGGGTTTTTTCCACCCTGTCGCCGTGATAATTGGTGCACCAGATGTAACCGGGGTCCACGGCGGTGAGGAAATCGCCCACCATGGGGGTGATGCCGTGGTGGGGAGCTTTCACCACGTCCACCTTGAGAAACTCGGCGCCCAGGGTTTCCAAAAAGTATTTTTGGGTATCCCCGGTGATATCCGCAGTGAACAGAGCCGAACAATCCCCGAAAACCAGTTTAGCCGCGCCGGACTGGGCGTTCATGCTGAACCCTTCCGCCCAGAAAAACACGGTCAGTTCCGCGCCGCCCAAGGTGAGCACGCTGCCGTTTTCCAGCTGCCGGTAAGGGATGCCCGCCTTGTCCAGGGCGTTCATGGCCTTTTTCTGGTTCCCTTCCGTATCTTTTACATCCTTTGGGAACACGGACAGGAATTCGTCCACCTCAAAGCCGTATGTCATCAGCATCCGCAAGCCGTCAATGTGGTCGTCATGGGGATGGGTGCTGAACAGGTATTTAAAATGGGTGATGCCCCGGTCATTCAGGGCGTCCCGCAGCTTTTCCCGGTATTTGTAGGGCCCGCCGTCGATCATCATGCATTCGCCGCCCGCTTCCAGCAGCATGCAGTCCCCTTCCCCGGTGCGGAACACCGTGATCCTGAGCAGATCACGCTGCTGCCAATCCTCTGGCGGGTCCTGCTTCACATACACCTGGGCCTGGGCGGGCAGGACGGAAAGCAGCAGGCAAAGGGCCAACAAGACGGAAAAGAATTGTTTCATTCGGGCGTACTCCTTCAAAATTGATCTGCTGTCGGAATATCCAGCGGCAGGGGCAGCCAGCACCGCAGCAGGGGGTCGCGGACGGTGAGCATGGAGAGGGGCGAAAAGAACAGGGCGGTGGCCTGCTTTTCCGAGAGGGAAAGCATCGGCGCGTCATCGGTGGGGGAAACCCGCGTTTGATTGGCTGTTACTTCCAGCGCCCAGGTGCCTGTCCCCTCCACCCGGATCACGCGCCTGCCCTCCGGCAGGGGGACGATCGCATGGCGGAAGGAAAGCGCCGCGTTCAGGGTGAGTTCCCAGTTCAGCACCCGCAGCATTTGATGACCGCTGACTTCGCAGCCTTCGGCAAAAGCGTTCAGGGCGGCGGCGCGTTCCAGATGCCAGCCGGGGCACTTCACGGCGCACCGGGGCCGGTTTTCCATCCAGGCGCGGATCACTTGGGGCAGCAGGGCTTCGTCCCGGAGCACCAATTCCGTGATTTCGTTGTCCATAGCGACCAGATAACCCACCAAATTTCCCTTTTGATCCCGGACGGCCCAGGCCGCGCTGTTATAGGTGCGCAGGGTGTCATAAAACAGTTCCCGGGAACGCAGGCAGCGGGCAGGCTGGGCCGCGTACAAATCGTAAAGCGCGTCCAGGGCGGGATCATCCGGCCCGGACAATGGCGCAAGCTCCGCCGGAGTTACATCTTTTAGGGCGTGGCGCACGTTAGCCGCGTTGACGGAAAACTGGAGGCCCAGATCCGCTTTTTCAAATCCGTGGTAATTGTACCGCTGCCGCTGGCCGCCCAGCGCCATGAAATCAAGGCCCGTCTGCCTGGCGTGCTCCGCCTGCATAGCCATCAGCGCCCGCATGAGCCCCTGCTTTTCAAACCGGGGATGCACCGCCACCGAGCCGATATAACCGCCCCGCAGGGTATTGCCGTCCTGCCCCATTTGAACATCAATGGGCAGCATGGCCACCGTGCCCCGGATGCGTCCGTCTACCTCCGCCACGGCGTGGAACCGGGAAAAACCGGGATGGGCGTACACTTTGGGAATCAGCCGGGTGAAATCGTGGGGCCGGGCTTTCTGGCTGAACACAGCGTTGATCAGGTCCAGGATTTCTTCTTCCTCATCGGACCGGGCAAAACGGTAATCGGTCATAAAAATTCCCTCCATGGCGGACGCGCAAAAATACGTTGCCTACAAATTATATACGCAACCGAAAAAAAACGCAAGCCGCGCAGCTATTCAGTTTTCAACTTCGTAACGATACCGATAGGGACCTTGGAGGCGTTGCCTCCAAACCACCACAAGGGGGTTGAACCCCCTTGACCCCTTACCCGCGGAACAGGCTTTCACGCGGTGAACAAACAATTTTCCGCTGTTGCTTGGCAGGAATGGCCAAACTTGCTGCTGTTGTGCTTCTGGCCCGGCCGCTGAAAGCGGCCAACCCGGATGCAAAGCATCCGGGGAAAGCCGGGAAATAATCCCCAGGAAAAAGCGAGCTTTTTCCCTGGGATTTTTCCGGCTTTCTGTGGGCCGGAAGCTTTCAAACTATCGTAAACTCCAGCGTGGCAGGCGGTGTTCGTTTGGAACATCCATGCAAGCTGTTTCGCTAAGTGAGGGTCCAGGGGCGTCACGCCCCTGGCGCAGGTCTGGGCGCGCGGAGCGCCCAGGGGTTCCTACGTTTTCAACCCCGCCGCTTGCATTTGATCCGGGAAAATGCTATAATGCAATCACTTTTCAAGTGGGAGGGAATTTTCTTGGAAGACCCGATAGGCCGATGGTTTCTGGAAGTTCTGATACTCGGTCTTTGCGGCCTGCTGGCGCTGTGTCAGGCCGCGCTGACAAACGCAAATGAGGGAAAAATCCGCGCTGTCGCCTCGGAAGGGGACGGGAGGGCGAAAAAACTGCTGCCATTTTTGGATCAGCCCGAGCCGGTGATCGCCCTGCGGGGCCTGCGCACCCTGTGCCTGCTGCTGTCCGCCGCTTTAGGAGTGGAGTTGTGCCAGGGAGCGGGCCTGCCCTTCGCCGGGGCGGCGGTGATTTTCTGCCTGATCGCCGCGCCGCTGATCATTGTTTTGTGTAAAATGACCCCGGAAAAGGTGGGGCGCAAGCGGGCGGATCAAATCGCCCTGACCATGCGGCCTATGATCGCTTTCGTTACCCGGATCATGACGCCTTTTACCGCTTTGGAGCGCCTGGCGGCCCGGCACCTGGCCCGGCTGTTCGGCGTCGATCCCCACGCTCCGGATGAAGAAGTGACGGAGGAAGAAATCCGTGCCATGGTGGATATGGGCGGGGAAAACGGCGTGATCGAAAGCGACGAGCGGGAAATGATCAAGAATGTGTTCGATTTCGGCGACCTGACCGCCGCGGACTGCATGACCCACCGCACCGACGTGACCGCCATCTGGATCGGGGACGACCAGGAAACCATCCTGGAAACCATCAAGGAAAGCGGCCTTTCCCGGTTCCCGGTGTACAAGGACGATATCGACGATATCATTGGCGTGCTGTCCACCCGGGAATATCTGCTGAACATGAGCGACAAGCGGCCCAAGCCCTTGCGCGCCCTGCTTCGCGATCCCTATTTCGTGCCGGAAACCGTGCCCACGGACGTGCTGCTGCGAAACATGCAGCACGTCAAGACCCACATCGCCATCGTGGTGGACGAGTACGGCGGCATGAGCGGCATCATCACCATGGAAGATTTGCTGGAAGAAATCGTGGGCAATATCTACGACGAATTCGACCCGGCGGCGGAAAGCGAAATTCAGCCTTTGGGCGACGATACCTGGCGCGTCAACGGCGGGGTGGAGCTGGAGGCGGTAGCCGAAGCACTGAACATTACGCTGCCGGAGGACGAGGATTACGATACCTTGGGCGGCCTGATTTTCAGCCGTTTTTCCACCATCCCCCAGGATGGCGCCACGCCGAGCGTGACCCTGTACTGCACGGAGGACGGGGAAGCGCCTGAGGAGGGCGAAGCGGACCGGATCGAGATCCAGGTGGAAACCATTTTGGACCGACGGGTGGAATGGGCCAAGGTGCGCGTGATCCGCGCAGGAGATACGGACAGCGGAACGGAAGAAGCGGATTAACAGGGACGGAAGCAATCGAGACCAACTTGCAAAGGATGAAGTCATATGTGGATTTGCCAACGGTGTCAAACAGAAAACCGGGACAGCGTGCGGATGTGCCCGGTGTGCGGGACTGCCCGCGCAGCGGGACGGTTTGGGTCCGCCCCGCGGCAGCGTTCGGGCATGGCTTCCGCGCCTCGGGTAACGGCGGCCCAGCCCGTGCAATCCCAGGAGCCATCCCAGCCCAGCCCCGTCCGGTCCGGGTACCAGCCGCCGGAGGAAAACGTTCGCGCGCCGCATCGGAAAGGCGGCGGGTTTTCCCGACTGGTGGGTGGTTTGCTGTGCGTGCTGCTGCCCGCCATAACGCTGGCGCTGGCCTGGCAGCAGCGGGAAACGCTGTTTTCTGTTCTGACGCCCCTGTTTACCGGCACGGAAGCCCCCGATTGGCTGAACTGGACCTGCTACGGCGCGCTTTCCCTGACCGCTGCATTGCTCGCCCTGCTGCCGGGACTGTGGACGCTTTTACTTATTGCTCGCCCAACTAAATCGTGAATTATTTGCGGGCGATAAACCATCCCATATTGCGTCACTCAACCTCGAAATACGTCCAGTATTCCTTCGGTTTCGTTCCTTATCTGGGATGGTTTCTCATCCCGCCTCTAAATTCACGATTTAATTGGTCGAGCAATAATAGGAAAAACAGATGAAAGAATGCTTTAAGTCAGTTTGGAGTTATATACAGTGAGTATATTCTGTTCTCTGAATTTACAACGTGAAAGCGTAAATCAAAATAAAACTCCACACTCCACGCTTGCTTAAAGGGCGCTTGAAATCGATAGAACTACAGGAAAGAAGGACTTCACAGTGCTTTCGTTTGAAAACGATTATTCCGAAGGGGCGCATCCCAAACTTTTGCAGGCGCTCATGGACACCAATTTGGTTCAGCAGGTCGGCTACGGGGAGGACGAATACAGCCTGCGGGCCAAGGTGAAGATTCGGGCCGCATGCCAGGACCCGGAAGCCGACGTGTTTTTTCTGGTGGGCGGCACCCAGACCAACGCCGTGGTGATCGACGGCCTGCTCTCCGGCACGGAGGGCGTGGTGGCGGCCAGCACGGGGCATGTGAACGTACATGAGGCCGGGGCCATCGAGTACACAGGGCATAAGGTGCTCACGGTGCCGGAAAAGAATGGGAAGATTGACGCGGAAGACTTGCGGGCACTGCTGTCCGCCTTTTACGCGGACCCCACCCATTCCCATATGGTGTACCCCGGCGCGGTGTATATTTCCCACCCCACGGAGTACGGTTCCCTCTATTCTCTGGCGGAGCTGACGGCCCTGAAAGACGTGTGCCGGGCTTACGGTGTTCCCCTGTTCATGGACGGGGCGCGGCTGGGCTACGGTCTCATGAGCTATGAAACGGACGTGACGCTGCCGGATATCGCCCGCCTGTGCGACGCCTTTTACATCGGCGGCACCAAGGTGGGGGCTTTGTGCGGAGAAGCGTTGGTGTTCCCCCGCCACGGCGCGCCCAAGCGCTTCATCACCCACATCAAGCAGCACGGGGCCATGGTGGCGAAGGGCAGGCTGATCGGCGTGCAGTTCGACGCGCTTTTCACCGACGGGTTGTATTTTGACATCAGCCGCCACGCTATCGACATGACGGAGAAAATGAAGCAGGGCCTTGCGGCGCTGGGGATCGCTTTCTTCCGTCCGTCGCCCACCAACCAGCAGTTCGTGATCTTAGAAAACGACGTGCTGGAACGGCTGAAAACCCAGGTGCGGTATTCCTACTGGCAGCCCTGCGACGAAACCCGCTCCGTGGTACGCTTCGCCGCCAGCTGGGCTACACGGGAAGAGGACGTGGACGCGCTCTTAAAGATCATCAGAACACAGGGAGTGAACACAGGAAACGGTTCTCTGTGCTGACTGTCAGGACATGATATTAAAGAGAGGAAGGGCCATATGCAGTATAAAAAGTTCGGAGATACCTATTTGGTGCGGATCGATCTGGATGAGGAGATCATGCAGGAACTCAAATGCTTTTGCGAGAAAGAGCATATTGCCTTGGCGCGGGTGGAAGCCATCGGCGCGGCGAATCATGCTGTGATCGGCGTATATGATCTAAAGGAACAGGTCTATCGCCGGGAAGAACTGAATGGCTTTATGGAGATCACCAGCCTGAACGGGAATATCACCCGAAAGGATGGGGAGGCTTATCTTCATCTTCACGGCACCTTGGCTGATCAGGATCATGGGATTCACGGCGGTCATGTGATCGAAATGCGGGTCGGGGCGACCTGCGAAATGTTCGTTACCGTCCTGCCGGGAGAGGCGAATCGGATCAGAGACGATCATTTAGGGATCAACCTGATCAGTTTGTAATCCGTCAACCGCTGCAAAACAGAACATGGGGACGGTTCGAGACAACTGAAAAAGCTTTCATATAATCAGGTAATCAGGCGCTGGCGCTTTTGGATGATTTTCACGATTTTTCATTTACTTCTTGCATTTATTGCAAATCGGAACTACAATACATGCCTGCGCGAAAGCGTAAACCATTCAGGAGGTAAAAAACATGCAGGTATTCGTATTCGTTTTGAACCGGACCGAGCATCTGGAAAGCCTGTTGCAGTCCTTTGCGGATCACGGTCTGCGGGGCGCTACCGTGCTGGACAGCAAGGGTATGGCCCGCATTCTGCACACCGAAGATGAAATGCCCATCTTCTACGGCCTGCGCGCCATTCTGGAGCCGGAACGCCGCAGCAGCAAGACCATTTTCATGGTGCTGAAGGACGAGCAGGTGGATATCGCGCGGCAGGTGGTCAATGAAGTGACCGGCGGGCTGGATGTGCCCGACAGCGGCATCATGTTCGCCCTGCCGCTGACCATGGTGGAAGGACTGGAAAAGAAGAAATGAACATTCTGCTGCTGATCGGTATTGCCATGGCGGCGGGCCTGCTGGTGAGCCGCGGCGCCCGGGCCGTTAAACTTCCCAACGTAACGGCTTTCCTGGTGGCCGGCCTGATCATCGGGCCCTGCGTGGCGGGCATTATTTCCAAGGAACAGGCGGAGTCCATGGGCGTGATTTCCGAAGCGGCCCTGGGCTTTATCGCCTACGCTATCGGCGGCGAATTCAAATTGGCGTACCTGAAAAAAATCGGCAAAGCGCCTTTGACCATCACCGTTTTCCAGGGCCTTACCACGGCGATCTGCGTGGACGTGGGTCTGATCGCCTTTGGGGTGGACGTGCCACTGGCCCTGCTGCTGGGCGCCATCGCCTTAGCCACGGCCCCCGCCGCCACCCTGATGGTGGTGCGGCAGTACAAGGCCCACGGCCCCGTGACCCAGATGCTGCTGCCCGTGGTGGCCATGGACGACGCTTTGGGCCTGATGGTGTTCAGCATTTCCGCCTCCGTGGCCCAGGGGATGCTGGGCGGCGAAATCACCGTGCAGAGCATGGTGCTCACCCCCATCATCGAAATCGTGGGCAGCATCGCCTTGGGCGGGGCCTTGGGCTGGCTGCTGGCCTTCGGGGCGCGCTTCTTTGCCAGCCGGGGCAACAAGCTGGCCCTTTCCATCGCCCTGGTGCTGGCGGGCGTGGGCCTGTGCGATATGTGGAACCTGTCCTCCCTGCTGGTGTGCATGATGATCGGCGCGGTGATGGTGAATCTAAGCCAGGTGCATGAGGTGCTCATGGAGCAGTGCGACCGGTTCACGCCGCCCCTGTTCCTGCTGTTCTTCGTGCTCTCCGGCGCGGATCTGGATTTGTCCGTGCTGCCCAGCGTGGGCCTGATCGGCGTGGGCTACCTGCTGCTGCGCTGCATCGGCAAATGGGGCGGCACCATGCTGGGGGCCGTCTGCGTGAAAGCGGACAGCAACATCAAAAAGTATCTGGGCCTCACCCTGCTGCCCCAGGCCGGCGTGGCCATCGGTATGGCGGCGCTGGTATCCGCCCGCTTCCCCACCTTGGGCACGCAGGTGAACACCATCGTGCTGGCGGGCGTGCTGGTGTTTGAATTGATCGGCCCCGTCATTACCAAGCTCGCCCTGACCAAGGCGGGAGAAATCGCGCCGGGCAAATAAGAACGGCATATCAGCAAGCGGCTTTGGAAGCGTCGCTTCCAAAGCCGCTTTTTGGAATATAAATGAACATAAGGGCCGGTTCTCTGCGTTCACTTCGCGTCAGAAAGCGTCTGCAGCAGGTTTCCCACATGCCGGGTTTCAAAAAACATGTCCTTGTTGGCAAGGACGATGAGCGCGGCGGCGACGGTGACGACAATGGTTTCCACGCACTTTGTTTCCGGGGTCATGGCGATTTTCTCCTGCATGAAGTTCACGAACAGATGGAAGATCATGCAGGCCAGGATGGAACGGTCGCTGACCAGATACACCCAGGTAATGATGAAGCCCAGGGGAATGCCGCTGACAAAGAAGTTGATCACATACAGGGGATTCACCATCAGCCCGGCCTGATAGGTGCCTTTGATAAAAATGAGCGGGAAATGCCAGAACGACCACAGCGCGCCAAACACCATGGACTCCCAGAACCAGTTCATGTAGTTGCCGATGGAATCCTCGCAGTAGCCCTTCCAGCCGACTTCCTCAATGATGGAGGCCAGCGTGATGGTCACCAGCGCGCTGCCGATGCCGACGCCGGTAAAGGAGAAATCCTCGGTGAAGGAAAACTGATCCAGGGACTGGCCGAACGCCAGGGACAGCAGAATGGAGCAGACGACGATCCCCGCGAAGATGATGACGGCCCAGAAAACGTTCAGCCATTTGACCTTGTAAAACCCGACGAGCTTGTTCTTCAAGTCCTTCTTCAGCACATCCGACCCGGAAACGAGCACAAACACCGTGGATACGACGGCCGGGGCAATGAGCCCGATGATCATCAGTCCGGCGCCTAAGTCCTCCGATGTGAAAATCGCCGGAACCCAGAAAATCCAGGTAAACAGATACGCCAGGGCGAAGAACAGTACCGGCCTGTATTTGTAGGTTTCAATTGTCTTTGACATTTTTCACGCCTCCTTTGCGTTTTCCAGTTCTCGGATACTTTTTGATACCAATATGGCCGTTGCCGTCAGCGCCAGGCACAGGCCCGCGATGATGACCACCAGCGCGGCGCCCCGCCCGACGCCGCGTCCGCCGATGCTTCCCAGCGCGTCCGCCGCCGCGCCGGATACGGCATAGGCCACCACATAGCCAAGCTGGGACAGGAAGCCGATCAGGCCCCAGGCCCGGCCCTGGGCTTCATCGGGGATGTTCGTGCGGATCAGGTAATCCAGGCAGTTGTTGGCGAAGGGCAGCGCCGCGAAGAACAGCAGCCCGAACACGCAGATGGGGATGATGTTTTCAAACAGCCCGAAGCCCGCCATGAACAGCCCCGCCCCGATCAGCGCCGCGCCCAGCGTGGCGGCATAATGTCCTTTCAGGCCCTTGACCCCCAGAATCACGCCGCTCACCAGCATCCCGCAGGCGCAGACCGTTTCCGCCACGCCTAAGGTTTTCGCGTCGGCGAAGGACAGCACCAGCGGCTCGGCCAATATCTGGAACATGCCCATGAACAGCGTAATCCCGGAGGACACCGCCACCAGCATCAGCACGCCCTTCTTTGCGCAAAGCGTCTTCCAGCCTTCCTTCATGCTTCGCAGGAAGGCTTCTTTCTTTTCCGCCGCTTTCGCGCCGATGCCTTTGCGAACGACGGCGGCGCTGACCACCGTTAAAAAGAAGGTGCAGATGTCGATGATGAGCAGCAGCTTCACGTCGCTGACCGTGAGCAGAAAGCCCGCGATGATGGGAGAGAACAGATACCGGGCGCTGCCTGCCAGGGAGACGAGGCCGCTGGCCTTGGAATACTCTTCTTTGGTCAGCAGATCGGTGATGGTGGCGCGGAAGGAGGGCTCCAGCAGCGCCGAAAACACCGCGCTGACGAAGACGCCTATGCAGATTTGCGTCAGGGACGCGCCGCCGCGCATCATGCAAATGAGGATATAGATGATGCCCAGGGCTGAGCACCCGTCGCCGATCATCATCAGCAGCCGCCGGTCGTACCGGTCGGCCAGGACACCGGCGGGCACGGACAGAAGCAGCGTCGGCAGGAAGGCCAGCAGCGTCACCAGCGCCATGCTGGCGGCGCTGCCTGTCTGCTGAAAAATGTAAACCCCCAGGCCGAAGCTGGTCAGGCCGCCCCCGATGGACGAAATCAGCTCGCCCGTCCACAAAAGCAGGAATTTTTTAAAGTTGCTTTTCATCGTTCTTTCCCCTTTAGCGAATCAGCTCTCTGATAAAGCCCATGGTTCCAGGCTTCGCGCCCAGCAGCTTTTCCGTCATGTCGATGAACACCGCGATATCCCGTTCGGAGAAGCGCCCCTCGTCGAAGGTGTCGCTGCTGACGGACACCAGCATCCTGACCCGCTCCGGGATGCAGTCGCAGGAAAAAATGCCTTCCGCGATGCCCTGTTCCACCGCTTCCGACAGCAGCGGCACAACGGTCTCTATCAGCCTGCGCTTGATTTTGTTGTGCATGATGAGGTTTTCGGGCTTCATCAGCGCGCCTTCGATGGGCTGCTCCTCCTGCCGGGGACGGAGGGACGCGATGATGCCGACGATCTTCCGGGGCACCGGAATATCCGCCCGCAAAACCTGCTTCGCCGCTTCGCTTTCCTGTTCTATCATCATGCCGATCACTTCCTCCAGCGTCTCTTCCTTGCTCTGGAAGTGATAGTAATAGGTGCCCTTGGCGATGCCCGCTTCCGCGATGATGTCGTCCACGCTGGTGTTTTCGTAGCCGCGGGCAATAAACAGCCTGTACGCGATTTGCAGAAGCTCCTGCTTCCTTCTCTCTCCTTTTTTCATCCCCAGCCTCCTTTTCGACCAACGGTCGGTTATTATCATATCACCGCGGCGAATGGCTGTCAAGACTTTTTCGACTGAAAGTCGAAAAAATAAAGCAGCCTGATTTGGCGGCATTGCTGAATAAAAATGGGGGGAACGGTGCTCTGTATTCAAAGAATCTGTTTGGCATTCTGGCCGGTTTGTGGTATGATAGAGAAGGTGGAGGATCGGGATCATCCGATCGTCCCCGGATCGGCGCGTTTCCAACCGGAAAAGAAAGAATGAAAACGGATGAAGAATGAACTGCGTTCCGCCGGACTGCTGCTGCTTACGGCGGCCATCTGGGGCTTTGCCATGGCGGCCCAGCGGGAGGGCAGCCGCTATTTGCAGCCTTTTACCTTCAACGCCTGCCGCTTTACCCTGGGGGCCGTGGCCGTGCTGCCCCTGACGTTGCGGGAAAACAAGCATGAGGCCGTGCCTTTTACCGGGCGGCAGGCCGCATCCGGCGCTGTGCTGGGCTTGATCCTGTTTATCGCCTCCCTGCTCCAGCAATCGGGCGTGGGGGAAGCCGGGGCGGGCAAGGCCGGGTTCCTGACCGCTCTGTATGTGGTGCTGGTGCCGGTCCTGGGCGTGTTTTTAGGCAAAATAACCCGGATCACTACTTGGCTGGCCCTTTTGCTGGCCCTGCCCGCACTGTATCTTTTGTGCGTGCCCAAGGACGAGACATTTTCCCTGGCCCCGTGGGACGGACTGCTGCTGGCGGGGGCGTTTTTCTGGGCCGCCCATATCTTAGCCACGGATCACTTCGTCCGTTTTGTGCCGCCTCTGCGGCTGTGCGCGGTGCAATTTGTGTTCGGCGCGGCGCTCAACTGGATCTGCGCCCTGCTGTTTGAAACGGTGTCGGGGGAAAATCTGCTGCATGCCCTGGTGCCGGTGCTGTACTGCGGCGTGATGTCCACGGGGGTGGGGTATCTGTGCCAGACATTGGGGCAGCGGGGCATCCGGCCCGCTTTCGCGGCGCTGATCCTGAGCCTGGAATCGGTGTTCTGCGTGATCGCCGGGGCGCTGCTGCTTGGGGAACGGATGGACGGCCGGGGCTATTTAGGATGCGCCCTGATGCTGGCGGCGGTGCTGCTGGCGCAGTTAGGGTCGCTGTTCGTTCCCGCGAAGGAGGCAAAGCATGTTTGAATTGGATCAGGAGGCCCGCGTTTACGGCGTCACCGCCGTGGAAAACCGCTTTCTCCTGGATTATCTGCCTGCCGCCAAGGGCGATTATGTGAAGGTGTACCTGTGGGGACTGTTTGCCTGTGCCAATAAGGGGCCGGATTACACCTTGGAGGAAATGGCGGCGGATCTGGACCTGCCCCAATCGGATATAGAAGCGGCCCTGCGGTACTGGGAGCGGCGGGCGCTGGTTTCCCGGATCAGCGGCGATCCTCCGGTTTACCGCTTCTATTCCCCTACCCAGCGCCAGACGGCGGTTTCCGGGACGCTTCCGGTGGATATGGATTATGTGTCTTTCGCGGAATGCGTGTACGCCGCTTTCGGGGACAGGCGGAAGGTGAACCCCGCTGAAATCGCCCTGGCCTGGGAATGGGTGCAGGATGTGGGCTTGAGCCAGGAAGCGGTGCTGATGCTTTTGCAGCATTGCATGGCCCAGCGGGGCGCGCATTTTTCCTTCAAGGCGGCGGAAAAGTTAGCGGTAGCCATGAAGGAAGCGGGCGTCACCGGACCGGAGGACGCGGAAAACTTTTTGCAGCACAGCCAGGCCGTGCAGGACGGAGCGAAAAAGGTGCTTTCCCGCATGGGCAAGCGGCGGGCCGTTACGGAGGACGAATTGGCCCTGTATGAAAAATGGACCGGGGAATGGGGCTTTGAGCCACAGGCGGTGCTGGACGCCTGCCGGGAAACCACCGGCGGCGACCCCTCCTTCAAGTACTTGGACGGCATCCTGAACCGGCTGCGGACCCAGGCGGACGCCCGCACGGGGGAAGCGCTGTCCCGAAAGCTGGAGGAGGAAAAGAAAGAGCGGGAAAAGGCCAGGGAGGTGTTTTCCCATTTGGGCATCAGTCCCACAGGGCCCGCCGCCGTATCGGCCTACCGTTCCCTGCTTTCTGTGCAGCCCCACGGGGTGCTGCTGCTGGCGGCGGACGAGTGTTTTCGTACCCACAAAAAGTTAGACGACATGAAAGCGCTGCTGGAATCCTGGAAAAACCGGGGGCTGACCACGGAGGAAGCCGTTCGCGACTACTTGGGGCAGTACCGGGAAGCCAATCTGGCCCTGCGGGAGCTGTTTGAAGCCTGCGGCCACAGCGGCAGGCCCACGGAGGCAGACCGAAAGCTGTATGAAAAATGGCGGGGCTGGGGCTACGGCAAAGAACTGCTTTTCTGTGCCGCCGAGCAGGCAAGGAGCGCGGAGGGCGGCAAAATCGCCTATTTGGACAAGGTGCTGGAAACGTGGCATGAGGCGGGCGTCGTAAGCGTGGAACAGGCCCGCGGCAGGAAAAAGCCGGAGCGCCCGTCCAAAGGGAAAACTGTCAGCGCCCAGCAATACGGCCAGCGGCAGTATACGGAAGCGGAATTGCTGGCGGTATCCGACGATTTGATCGAGGAAGCGAGGAAGCAGCGTGGATAATCAGGCATTAGCCCGGGCGGCGGAGGAATACGAACGGCGGCAGGCGGAAAACCAAAAGGAGGAAGACCGGCGGCGGCAGGAGATCGCCCAAAAGATTCCCGAGCTGGACCGGCTGCTGACGGAACGCCATCAGATGATCCTGCGTTCGGTGCGGGGCGCTTTTTCCGGCGGCGTACCAGCCGATCCGGAGAAGACCATGGCGGATTTTAACCGGAAAATCGCTGCCCTGCTGTCGGAAAAGGGATATCCCCCGGATTATCTGGCCCCGGTATGCCTTTGCCCCCTGTGCGGCGATACGGGGTACGTGTACGAAGGCTCGGTGCTGCGCCGCTGCGCGTGCTTTCAGGCGGTGTACCAAAAAGCGCTGGCCGGTTCGGAACAGGACGCGGGGGAGAGGGCTTCCTTCGCCCGCTTCGATGAAAACCGTTTCCCCGACGTGCCTCTGCCGGGCACCGACGTGACCCAGCGGGAGTATATGCGCGTGGTGCGGGCCCGGTGCGAAAAGTACGCCGCCGGGGTGCCGGACGGGCCGGTGAAAACCCTGCTGCTCCACGGCGGCAGCGGCTTGGGGAAAACCTTCCTGCTGCAATGCGTGGAGAGCGCTGCCCGGGAAAAGGGCGTGGATGCGCTGTATACCACGGCATATGATCTTTTGAATACGCTGCGGGGCGCTTTCTTTTCCCGCGCCGGGGACAGCGCTGAGGCATACTTCGACGTGCCCCTGCTTTTGATCGACGATTTGGGCATGGAGCCGCTGATGGAAAATATCACCGTTGAACAGATTTATCATCTGCTTAACGCCCGTTTGTCTCGGGGACTGCATACCGCCGTGAGCACCAACCTGAGCCGGGAGGAGCTGGGGAAGCGGTACACCGAAAGGGTATCCTCCCGCCTGCTGGATACCCGCGCCGGTATGGCGATCTTTTTCCAGGGCGAAGATATCCGCCTGACCCGGGAGTGAAAAATCACAGTGGGGAAATGCTTTTTCAGTTACGCGCCACGGTCGTGCTTTTTTGAGCAATTCTCACACTTTCGCCGCTGTTTTTCTTGTCTAAGCAGAGATTTTATGCTATAATATAAAATGAAATATGGTATCTTATGTTATTCGCGGTTGTCCCAGCTGATATAACCAGAAAATGTAAATCATTGAATGGGCGGAAAGCAGAGGAAGCGCTATGGAGCTGTACCAGCCAACGGAAGAAGAACTGCTGCGGGAAATGCGGCACGTGAAAAGAAAAAACAGGCGCAAGCGTCTGGCGTGGGGATTGCTGGTTTGGTTTACGCTGGCCGCCGCGTTTGGCTGGTATGTGTTCAACCGGTATTATACGCTGGCGGTGGTGCAGGGCGCGGGAATGAATGATACCCTGCTCAGCGGCAGCGTGATCCTTTGCCGCCGCACCCAGGGCGTCCGGCCCAAGGCGGGGGACGTGATCCTCTTCGAGCATGGCGACGGCTGGCAGCTCAAGCGTGTCGCCGCCGTAGCGGGCGACAGCGTGGCCTTGAGCCAGAAGGGCCGGTTATGGATCAATGGAAAAGTTCTGTCCGGCTTCAAAAGCGATTTTTCGGGATATGACGCGGAAATGGCGCTGCGGCCCGTCACCGTGCCGGAGGATTCATTTTTTGTGCTGGGGGACGAATATACGCTGTCTGTGGACAGCCGGAGCGGCGATTATGGCTTTGTAAAATCGGAAGATATCCTGGCCGTGGCGGAATATACGGTGTGGCCGCTGTACCGGGCGGGCCAAATGATCCGGTGAGAAAATTGGAAGGAACAGATCGATGAAGAGCTTTTTTGGTCACCTGGCGTGCCTGCTGATCATCCTGGCCGTGCTGGCCTGGTTTCTGTTTCCCTATCTCAGCGATCAGTACGACCAGGCGCAGCGCGTATCGCTGATCGAAAGCTTTGAACAGCAAGTAAAAGCCATGGAACCCAGCCAGGCCGCCGCCGTTAAAGCCGCCTGGAAGCAGTACAATGAAAGCGTATCTTCCGGCGCGGGGCAGGCCCCGGGTATCGAAACGGTGAACGGGCTGATCGCCGTGCTGGAGATCCCCGATATCGGCGTGCGCCTGCCGGTTTATCCCGCGGGAAACAGCCAGGCCAGAGATACCGGCGCGGTTCATGTGGCCGCCAGCTCGCTGCCCACGGGCGAAGCGGGGACGCGCACGGTGCTGGCCGGGAACAATGGGCGTTTGGCCCAGTTGGACAACCCCTGGATCGATCCCTGGCTGGAGAAGTTCCAGGTGTTCAGCGCCCAGCTGCTGCATCGCCTGGATCAGGTGAAGCAGGGAAGCGTCATGTATCTTTACACGCTCTGCGGTGTGCAGGCCTATGAAGTGGTGGAGACCCAGAAAGCGCAGGCAGGCCAGATCCGCATGCCGGAGGGCCAAAACGCCTGGCTGGCCGTGATGACCAACTTAGGCGGCCAGCAGCGGCAGCTGGTTTACGGCAAACTGCTGAGCATTCCTGAAAACACCATCGTGCTGGAACACAGCGACGGCGCTTCCATCCCGTCGGATTCGGTGAACGTTCTGCTCATGGGTTTTCCGGTGTTCCTGGTGGGATTGGCAGTGATGCTGTTGGTGGAATTGATCAGACGGTGGCATTACCGGCTGCCGGCTGACAGCAAAAAGCGTGAAAAGGCTGAAGGGTGAGGGGTATGAGGAAAAAGCTACTGAGACTCTTGGTTTGGCTGATCATCGTCCTGCAGACGGCGGGGCTTTGTTTTCCCGCGCAGGCGGAACGCCTCGGATCGCTGACCATGGAACTGCCCGCGGACAAAGCGGAAAAGTACAAGGACGCGACCATTGAAATGAGCCTGTACAAAATCGCCGAACGCAACGTCAGTTCCACTGGCGTCGTGTCCTGGGGCATTGGCTCGAATTACGAAAGTCTGCGGGCTGAAATCACGGAAATCATGGAGGATCTGTTGGAGGGTCAGGAGAAGAACCAGAAAATTCTGGACGCGATCGCCGTCATTACCAGAATCATTAGCAAAAAGCAGCTCAATCCCATCAAGAAAGCCACTATGACGAATGGAAAAATAACGTTCGACGGGCTTCAAGAGGGTGTTTACTATATGGAAATGAGCCAAGGACCGGAAAGCCTTACCATACAGTCTCCGCTCGTTCCCATTCCGCTGCAATACACCTATAACGGGCAGATGGTGGTCCTTTACAACGTGCCTGTGAAGCCCAAAATTGATGACGATTCCGCCCCCTCTCCCACCCCTATAACGCCGACGGATGAACCCGACACAACGCCGACGCCTACGCCCACGGTGACGCCCACGGTAACGCCTACGCCGACGCCGACACCCACGCCGACACCCACGCCGACGCCTACGCCGACACCGACACCCACGGCGACTCCCTCGCCGACTCCCAGTCCGGTGCTCACGCCTCCGCCGCCCACAGTCATGCCGACGCCAGAGCCCACGGCAACGCCGGAACACACGCCGACGCCTGTGCCTACGCCGACGCCGGAAAACAGACCGACGCCCGTCGCGCCCCAGACGCCGGTCCCCACAACAACCCCCAACCCCACAGTTACACCGGCGGAAACGCCGCCCGTGCCGACGCCCACGCCCACAGTGGCGCCCACCTTTGTTCCCGCGATTACGGCGACGCCGTCGCCCAGGCCGACGCGCACGCCTTTGCCGGACAGGAACGTGACGCCGAGCCCCGTTCCCACTTCGACGCCCTATATCGATATTGAGAAGAGGACTCCCAACCCCACCGCCACGCCTGAACCCGGCACCACGCCGCAGCCTACGCCGCCGATGCGCGGCGATCCTACCATCACGATTGATGATTACGATACGCCTTTGGGACTGGGCGCGATCATCAATCATGTGGGCGACTGTTTCGACTGATTTCTGCTGAAAGGATTGGGTGACAGCCCATGAAAAGGATGAATCAAGGCATGAAAAAAGCGCTGTGCCTTTTACTGGCTCTGTCGCTTCTTCTTACAGCCCTTCCCATTTCCGTTCTGGCCGAGGATGACTGGGACGATTGGGAGGACTGGGAAATCTGGGACGGCGGCAGCGATTTAGGCTGGAGTGACCCGGATGCCGAGGAAGAGGAAGAAGCGGAAGAAGAGATTGAGTTTCCCGATGAATTGCTGGTGGGCCATCCCACCGTCATGAAGGGCGATTTCTTTACGGAGATGTTTGGCAATGATACGGCGGATATCGACGTGCGCGCCCTGATTCACGGCTATAATCTGGTCAATTGGGATCAGGAGCAGGGCACTTATGTGATCGATACCTCCGTGGTGGCCCGGGTGATCGTTGCTGAGGACGCCGAGGGGAACCGCACCTATTTCATGGCCCTCCACGAAGACCTTTTCTACTCTGACGGCACCCCCATCACGGCGTGGGATTACGCTTTCTCGCTGCTGCTGATGATGAGCCCGGAAATAGAAGAAATCGGCGGCAAGATCTACCGTGCCGAGCACATCTTAGGCTACGACGATTACATCACCAAAAAAACCTTTGCTTTGGGCGGCGTGGAGGTGCTGAACGATTATCAACTGGCCATTACGCTGGACCATGAATTCCTGCCGTACTTCTTTGAAATCGGCCTGCTGCTGTGCTGCCCGTATCCCATCCAGGTGATTGCGCCGGGCTGCAAAGTGTACGACGACGGGTACGGCGTGTACATCGGCAACGAGGACCCTGAAATCAAGGAACCGATTTTCACCGCCGAGCTGCTGCGCGAAACGATCCTGGACCCGGAAACGGGCTACAACACCCATCCTTCCGTGGTGTCCGGCCCCTATGTGATGACTTCCTATGACGGGGTGACCGCCCATTTTGAGAAAAATCCCTATTTCAAAGGCACCATGGACGGCGTAATCCCCACCATCGAGCGGATCAGCTTTACCCTGGCGGATAACGATACCCTGATCCAGCAGTTGGCGGACGGCGAGCTGCACCTGGTCAATAAGGTGGTGTACGGCCCCACCATTCAGGACGGTATGCAGAACGGCCCCAGCAAGGGCATCCGTTTCTCGCCCTATCCGCGCATCGGTCTTTCCTTCCTCACCTTCACTTTCGACTGGCCCACGGTACATGAAATGGAGGTGCGGCAGGCCATCGCCTGGTGTATGGACCGGGACGCCCTCACCAAAGCCTACTGCACGGATTACGGCCTGCGGGTGGACGGCTACTTCGGCATTGAGCAATGGGAATACCTGCTGGTGAACGGCCAGCTGGATTATCCCGTGGATACCGATCCCGAGCATCCCATGACCGACGCGGAAATCGATAAGGCCATTGAGGAATGGGAAAAGCTGAACCTGGATAACCTGACCGTTTATACGGTGAACACCGACATGGCCAATGAACTGCTGGACAAGGCGGGATGGACGCTGAACCGCCAGGGCGAAGCCTACCGCCCCGGCGTGGACGACGCGCGCTGCAAGATGATCGACGGCGAGCTGATCCCCCTGGACCTGTCCATGATGTATCCGGCGGGCAACCACATCGCCGAATACCTGCAGGAGTACATGATCGATAACCTGAACCAATGCGGCATCCTGCTCACCCTGGTGCCCACGGAGATGGAAGAATTGCTGCTTACCTACTACCGGGAAAAGCCGCGCACCACGGATATGATCTATCTGGCCACCAACTTCCACGTGGTGGTGGATCCGGCCATCACATACAGCTGCGATACCACCCCCAATCATCTGATCTGGAACAATACCTACAGCGACGATGAAGAACTGTACCAGCGCGCCGTGGATATGCGCAAAACCCCTCCCGGAGCCATCTTTGAGTATGTGACCAAGTGGATCGCTTTCCAGGAGCGGTACAATGAGGTGCTGCCCTGCATCCCCATTTATTCCAATATCTATTTCGACTTCTACACGGAGCAGCTCCAGAACTACTATATCACCGCCCATGTAACCTGGTCCCAGGCCATTTTGGAAGCTTACTTCGGCCTGATGGAGGAAGAAGACTGGAACGACTGGGACGAGGAAGAAGAAGAATGGGACGATGAGGACGCGTTTTTTGAGGATTAAAGGGCGTCTCCCTGATCGCGACGACGGAGGATGGGAACAGTGGCAAAAACGAAGCTGAAGCGCATGGACCGCTTCGAGTTGCTGGAATTGCTTTACAATATGCGCAAGGCCAATGTAGACCTGACGGAGCGGCTTGAAGCGGCGGAACAGAAGATCCAGGCCCTGGAAAAGGAAGCAGACGCGCGGGCGGAAGCCGTGCGGGCTGAGTATGTGCAGCGCATCGACGAACTTCGCATGCAGGGCGCGGCCTCGGAACTGCAGAAGCGCATGAAAGAAATCGAAGAACAGCTGACCGCGTTCCAGCGGATCACCGGCATGGAAACAGCCTCCGGAAATCAGGATACGGGCCGCAAAGAAGAAGACATGGCCGGCGTTTCCGCGCCGCCGGAACCCGATGCCCAGCCCACGGCGGAAAATACGGCTTCTCCCCAGGAAAGCGGCGCGGCATCCGGCACGCCAGATCGTGAAGCTGGGGAAAGTAGGGAGTAAGCCATGGCGAAACGGACGAAACAGACGCCCTTTCCGGATCTGGACGCCATCCAGAATGAGATGCGGCGGTCCAAAAGCCAGAGCAAGTATCATCAGGCGCTGAAAAGCACTGTGGGCACCATCGTGGTGGTGGCGGCCATCGCGGTGCTGGTGTCCTCCATTTTCCTGCCTGTGCTGCGCGTGACCGGTTCCTCCATGCAGCCCAACTTCGCGCCCGGCAATGTACTGGTAGCCGTGAAAACCAAGGATTATGTGCCCGGCGACGTATGTTCCTTTTACTACAACAACAAACTGATCATCAAGCGCGTGATCGCGACCGGCGGCGACATTCTGGAAATCGACGAGGATGGCCGGGTGTCCGTCAACGGACTGATGATGGATGAATCCTACGTTTCAAGCTATGACCTGGGCCTGTGCGATATCGAGTTTCCTTATCAGGTGCCCACGGAGCAGCTGTTTGTCATGGGCGATAATCGAGCCTCTTCGGTGGACAGCCGCGTGCAGGCGTTCGGCTGCATCAGTAAAGAAGAATTGATGGGGAAGATCGTGCTGCGCGTGTGGCCCATTCAAAACTTCACCTACTATGGCATATAAAAATTGGGGAAGCCTAATCCAACAGGCTTCCCCAATCGTTTTCTTCGGACAGAACGGTGATTTGATATCGCGAAAGCATTTGCGCGGCAATTCCCTGGCCGGGAATGAGCGTGCCGGAAAAGGTGCCGTCGTAGACCTGTTCCGCGCCGCAGGAAGGACTTCGGGCTTTGAGCAGGGCGCAATCGCAGTGCAGCAGATCATAGAGGCGCAGCGCTTCGGCGGCGCCTTTTTCATATTGCGCTGTCACATCCTGGCCTAAGCAGTTGATCACCCGGCCCTCCTGGATTTCGGCTGGCGGCCGGGGTGTGGGCAGACCGCCTAACTGTTCCGGGCACACAGGAATCAGCTCGTGCTTTTCCGCAAGGGCCAGCACGCGGTCATTGCTTTTACTTTTTCCGTCGTACCGGCAGCAAAGGCCCAGCAGGCAGGCGCTCACCATGATCCTCACGCGATTTCCAGCGCGATTTCCATCATTTGGGTGAAGGTTTCGCGCACCTCCTGGGCGGTCAGGCATTCGCCGGTGAACACGTTATCGGAGATGGAGAGCAGGGCCAGGGCGTTTTTGCCTGCTCGTGCGGCGTTCAGGTAGAGGGCATAGGCTTCCATTTCCACGCACAACACGCCCAAATCCTTGAGGATGGCGGTGGGCTTGGGTTCGCTCTGGTCGTAGAAGGTATCGGTGGAATACACGGGCCCCACGGGCATTTCCACGCCCATGCGCCGGGCTGTGGCCACGGCCTTTTCCAGCAGCTCGAAGGAGCAGCAGGGCCCCAAATTGCCCTTGAAGCCGAACTGGGCCCCATAATTGGAATTGGTATAGGCGCTCATGCCCGCTACCACGCTGCGCAGATGCAGCTTGGGGGAAATCATGCCGCCGGAACCCACGCGGATGATGTTCTGCACATCGTAATGATTGAAGAGTTCGTAGGAATAAATACCAATGGAGGGCATGCCCATGCCGCTGGCCATGACGGATACGCGCTTGCCTTTGTATTCGCCGGTATAGCCCTGAATGCCGCGCACGTTGTTGACCAGTACGGCGTTGGTGAGATAATTGTCAACGATGAATTTGGCCCGCAAAGGGTCGCCGGGCATGAGTACGGTGGGGGCGAAATGTTCCTTCTCGGCGCTGTTGTGCAGGGTGGGCATGATAAGTCCTCCTTCTGATATTCCTTCATGATTGACGCACTCATTATAAACCGAAACCGGCGTTTCCGCAAGGTCAAAAGAATTCGTCCAGCAGGAGATAATAGCGCATCTTATCCCAGTCCGGCGCGACACCCAAATAATCGAACAGTTTTTCTGGCTGGAAGCCGGGGATCGTGTGGCCATAGGTCCCGTTGGTGTTGTGTTTCAGGCTGCGGAAGCAAAGGGACAGGTCCCGCCACCGGTCAGCGATGCCGGCGTCGCCCAAGTCGATGAAGCCGCTGACCTTGTTCCCGGAAAAGAAAACGTTGGGCAGGCAGCAGTCCCCATGGGAAAAGGCGGGCTCCAGGGGCGGCTTGTTGCTTTCCAGCCAGAGAAGCAGCGCTTCCGGGCTTTTGAAGCCGCCAGGGCCGAAGGTCTCCGGTTCACAGCGGGAAAAATCCACCAGCCCGTTTTCTAAGCTGTACCGGGCATGGGCCAGTTCTTCATCCAGGGAACGGCTTTGGGGGCAGTCCGTCCAATCCACCTGCCAGAGCATGTGCAGCGCATCCGCCAACAGGGACAAGAGCAGCTCCGGCCGCGCCAAATAATCTTTATCGCAGGCCATTTTGCCGGGGACCCTGGTCATCAGCAGGTATTCCCTTTCCCCGTTCGTTTCAAAATGAATCACTCGGGGCGCGGGCAGCTTGCCTTCCAGCCAGCGCATCACCCGTGCCATGCCGGGGGTGAGCACGCTGGGCTTGCTGATTTTCAATACCAACTCGGGGAATAAGAACACCTGGGAACCGGACATGCCTGTGCCGTCTACGGTATAGGGAAGACCCTGGATCAGCGCTCGGATGTTGTCAGGGATTGGCGTATTTTCCATTTACTTTTCCCCTGTGGAGCCTAAGCCGCCCCGGTTGGGAGCTGCCAAGAATTCCACCGTTTCCAGCTTCACGTCCGGCATTTTTTTCATCAGGCGGAACTGGCAGATGCGGTCTCCCTTCTCAATATGCGTGTCTCGCATGGCGAATGCGGAAAAGTGCCAGATATCGCCGTCCCCGCAATAGCTTTCGTCGATCACGCCCATGCCGTTGGTGGGGATCACGCCCCATTTTTTGAAGGTGGAAGAACGGGACAGCAAATGGGCCTCGTACCCCTCCGGCAGCTTCATGGAAACGCCAAGGGAAATGAGCCGGAACTCCCCGGCTTTCAGGTCCACGGTCTCCGCCGCCCGCAGGTCGATCCAATCCCCCTGGGGCAGCTTTTCCAGGGGCGGGATGTCCGCGTGGTAGCGGACCTGGATGGTCAAAACAGTGGTTTCCTGCATGGCAATCACCTTTTCATATGTGTTTTTGATCGCTTGGATGTTTTCTTCCACAGAGTTTTCCGCGTTCAGCCGCAAAATAGGACAGGAAAGGCGAGGAAGACCCTCCTCCACCATATCTTCCGTGCGGTCCGCTGCCATGGCGCGGAAGCGCTGCTGCTGGGCGTACATATCCCCACCCGGGAGCACGCGGCTGCCAAATTTATCGATTTCCCGGTCTTCAATGCGCCGCATGCGGGTTTCTTTCGACGCGGACAGCACCACGGCGAGAGCATAAGCATCATTGATTTCTTTTCCCCAATCGGGGCGGACGGAGGCCAGCACGAAGCGGGGACAGCGCCGGATGTCGGCAAGCATCAAGGCCCGCACTTCCTCCTTGGCGCGGCTGGAAGTGTAGGGAATGGCGGCATCCCGGAAGTAATAATCCTCAACGTCCATGCGCAGATAACCCAACTGCCAGGCTAAAATTCGCGTCAGGGTAGATTTGCCGCAGCCGTTCAAACCGCAAATGACGATGCCAAAGCACTGTGCCATATTTCTTTGCTCCAGTGGGAAATTGTTGGATAGAGGAAGGAAGAAGCATCCACGATAGCTTTCTCGGATGGGGGTCTGGGGGAAACCGCTCTTTGGCTACAAAGAGCGGTTTCCCCCAGAAAAATATTCCCCTCGTTACTCCTCCGAAATCTCGTCCAGGGTCATGGCGAAGCCGGGCACGCACTGGCTCATGAAATCCTGGACCTCGGGCAAATCGACCTGATCCAGGAATTTTTTCACGGACTTGCGGGCGGATTCAAATTCCAGGTTGCCGCTTTTGCGTTCTTCCAGGCATTTGATGTAGGCGCAGATGCGGTCGGCGGCCTTGACCAGCTTCCATTCGTCGGTGGTTTCGTCGTGGGCGATGAGGGGGGTGTAATACTCCCGAAGGTCGGGGGGCAGCATGGAGATCAGCTTCTGGGCGGCGATGATTTCCAGCTTGTTGTATTCCGTCTTGATGGCGGGATTGTGGTGCTTGATGGGGGTGGGCAAATCGCCGGTGATCACTTCGCTGGCGTCATGGTACATGGCAAGGGCCATGACGTATTCGGCGTTGTAATGCTTTTGATGGCGCACGTTGCCCATGACGGCGATGGCGTGGGCGATCATGGCGGTCTGCAGGGCGTGTTCCATGTCGTTTTCCGGCAGGGTATTGCGCATCAGGCCCCAGCGCTGAATGAATTTCATGCGGTTGATGTAGGCAAAAAAATGGTGCTCCATGGCGATATCTCCTTGACATATGGTGGGATCGTGCTATAATGAAACAGCATCCGCTGGGGGCGCCGCGAAAAGCGGCTGAGAGAGAACCCTTGGAACCTGTGTAGGTCATCCTACCGTAGGGAAGCGGCGCGCGGGCTTCTGGGTCCGTGATTCGTTCGTTTCCCACATGCGCAGGCGTGTGGGTTTTTCATTTGCATGCGGAATACAAAAGGAGGAAGTTTTATGTCTGAATGGTTCAACGACGCGTTTTCCAAGTTCGGCAAGGTTTCGGGCGTCACCTGGATCGCCTTGGGCGTTGTGGCGGCGCTGGGGCTGATCGTGCTGGCGGTGAGCATGTCCAAAAAGAAGTGGACGGCCAAAATGATCGCGTTCGGCGCGCTGGCCATCGCTCTGTCTTTCGTGCTCAGCTGCGTGCGGCTGTACCGTATGCCCACGGGTGGCAGCGTCACGCCCGGCAGTATGCTGCCGCTCATGCTGTTCTCCGTCAGCTTCGGCATGGGCCCCGGCCTGGTGGCGGGGCTGGCCTACGGCCTGCTCCAATATTTACAGGGCGGCTGGTGGCTGAATGTGTGGCAATTCCTGCTGGATTATCTGCTGGCTTTCGCCGCGCTGGGCCTGGCGGGCATTGCCCACAACAAAAAGGAACACTGGCTGTATCTGTCGATCCCCGTGGCGGCCTTGGGCCGGGCTGTATGCGCCATTTTAGCGGGGCTCATGTGGGTGGCCGATACGCCGCTGGAGGAATTGACCATCGGCTCTATCCAGTTCAATTCTCCCCTGCTGTACTCCGTCGTATATAACGGCGCGTACCTGATCCCCGACACCCTGATCTGCCTGCTGCTGGCGTTCCTGATCGCAAAGCCTCTGGTCAGGATCATGAAAACGAAGTAATTCAGGAAAGACAGCCTTGAAAGCATATTGCCTTCAAGGCTTTTTTTGACCAAAAAGCGGAAAGATCGGGGTTTATCCCCGTTCCGCGGCGATTTCGGGGCTTTCCTCCAGCACCCGGTACATTTCGGCGGCGTTTTCCTTGCGCACTACTTCTTTCACATCGGTGATCTCATAGCGGCCCACCCGATTGCCGAAGCGAATTTCCATCACGTCGCCTTCCTTGACTTCTGCCCCGGCCTTGGCGACCTTGCCGTTGACGGTGACGCGGCCGCCGTCGCAGGCTTCCTTAGCCACGGTGCGGCGCTTGATGATGCGGGAAACCTTCAAATATTTATCCAGACGCAAAAATACTCACCTCTATAAGAAAAAGTAAATTATTCAGCCTCCAGTGAAAAAACGCCGGAGTAACGGCATCAACGGGGGGATTGCCAAGGGGGACACCCCCTTGACTGTAATCCGCAGCGACGGCGTGTACGTCGCGAGGACGAAAAATTTCTGTAAGGAGCGTAGACGACTGAAAGAAATTTTTCTTCCCTGCGGTTTTTCCGCCCGGGAGGCCGAAGGCCGAGAGGAAAAACCGAGGAGGGGCACGCGGGGGGGATGAAATCCCCGCCCGCGGTTACTACGAATCCGAAGGATGAGTAGTAACAGAAAGAAAAGCCGCGCCAGAAGGCACGGCTTAGAGGCATTACAAAATCAGTTCAGGCTGTCCTTCAGGGCCTTGCCAACCTTGAAAGCGGCGGTCTTGCTGGCGTCGATCTTGATTTCTTCGCCGGTACGGGGATTGCGGGCGGTGCGGGCGGGGCGGACCTTGCTTTCAAAGGTGCCAAAGCCGACCAACTGAACCTTGTCGCCAGCCTTCAGGGTTTCGGTAACTACTTCCACAAAAGCGCCCAGCGCCTTTTCGGCATCCTTCTTGGACAGTTCGGCCTTCTGAGCCAGGGCAACGATCAATTCGGACTTGTTCATGAATAAACCCTCCATTGCATTGTTTGTGTTCGCCCGGGCGTCAAGCCTGCGGGCAATTTTTGTTCCTCTCCCAGTATACATCCATTTCTGATATTGTCAAGTCCTGAAAGCGTTTTCCTGCCTGTAAAATCGCGGTTTCCATGGCGGAAAAACGATTTATGAACTTTTTGGTGGCTTTTTCCAGCGCCTCCCCGGCATCGATGCCTGCCAAACGGGCGGAATTGACGCAGGCGAAGAACAAATCGCCGAACTCCATTTCCAGGCCGCCGGTGGGTGCGTTCAGTTCCGCCAGCACCTCGTCCGCTTCCTCATACACCTTTTTGAGGGCATGCTGGGCGTCGGGATCGACGAAGCCCACATCCTGGGCCTTTTTCTGCACCTTTGCGGCGCGCATGAGGGGCGGCAGGCCGGGGGAGACGGCCCGCAGCACTTCGGACTGGGTTTTGAAGCCCCTTTCCTCGTTTTTGATCTTTTCCCAGTTTTTCAGCACTTCTTCGGCGGTTTCGCAGTGATCGGAGCCGAAAATATGGCGGTGCCGGGCGATCATCTTGCGGCAGATGCAGGTGGTCACGTCGGAGAGCTCAAAGGTGCCGTACTGACGGCCAATATTGGCCTGGAAGACCACTTGCAGCAGCACGTCGCCCAATTCGTCCGCCACGTGATCCCAATCGCCCTCCGCCACAGCGGCGGCGGTCTCGTAGGCTTCCTCGATGAGGTACTTGCGCAGGGATTCGTGATTTTGTTCCCTATCCCAGGGACAGCCGTTTTCGCCGCGCAGGATACCCATGACCCGCACCAAATCATAGAAATCAAAGCGTTTGCGGTCCGTAAGCGCCAAGGGCGGCAGCAGCGCGGCGCAGGTGTGGTCATATTTCTTCTGCCGGTCCAGATCAGATAGGGGGATTTCCACATATTCGCGGATAGGCGCGTCAGACGGCGGGAAGAACAGCACCGGCTGGTCCGGATCATACCAGTCCAGCAATTGCAGCTTGCAGTCACCTATGAGGATTTTGGAATCGCATTCCAAAATGAGCAGGGGATTCTGTATGGCGGTGATATTCAGGCTGCTGGCCGTCTGTATCTCGATTTTTTCCTGGGCCGGGGCAGCAGCCAGGAAGGGAGCAGAAAGGGGCATGCCCGGCAGCACCGTCACGTCCGTTTGCGCCCGCAGGGCGGCCACCGTTTCGTCGGCGGAAGCGTCAAACACCGCGTAGCAAAGCGCCTGCTCTTCCGCCGCTTGCAGCAGGTATGTCACGGCCCGCTCCTTCAATTCCTCAAAATCCTCGCATGCCTCATGCAGGAAATCCAGCGTTTCAAATTGTACCCCGATTTCCGCCAAATAATCCGCCGCGTCGCAGCGCAGACGGGTACGCAGGATCACTTTTTCGGCCTTTTGCAGGGCGCTGATGGCGCCGAGGGTCAAAAAATCCCGGTTTCCGGGGCCAAGGGTAACAACCGTTATTGTTTTCACTTTATGAACCTCCTGACCTTGGCGGGCAAGTCCTCCTTGCTGATGGCACCGGTTTTCAGGGCAGAAAAGACGTAAACAGCCGCGCCTAAGCCCACGCACAGCAGGATGCCAGCCGTCAGCTTAAAGCCGTTCAGGTTGCCGGGATAACCAAAGCCGAAGGTCCAAACCGCGTATACCACCCCGCCCATGAGGGCGGCGCAGGCGAAAGGCTTGATGACCACGTCTAAGACGTTAAAGCGGTAGCCGGTATACTTGCCCACGAAGTACAGATTAGGGATCATACTGGCGGTGTAGCAGAGCAGGGAGGCCCAGGGAGCGCCATGGATGTCCACGCCGGGGATGCGCACTAAGGTATAGTTCAGAGCGATTTTCATGATCACGCCGATCACCAGGGTGTACATGGGGATGCGCTGCTTGCCCGCGCCTTGGAGGATGCCGCTGGTGGCCTGCACCATGGTAAAGAGCACGATAGTGAGGGAGGAAATCTGCAAAAGCTCCGCCGCCACGTCCAGCTGGGGGCCGTTATAGCTGCCCCGGTAGCACAGGTATAGGATGGGCTGGGCCAGCAAACTCATGCCCACGGAGCAGGGGAAGCCGATCACCGCCGCCATGCGCAGGCCGATGCCCGCTTCCTTGGCCACGTATTCCCTTTCGCCCCGGGCCAGGCCGCTGGCAATGTCCGGCACCAGGTTGGTGCTCATGGCCATGGCCAGGGCCGTGGGCACGTTAATGAGGGTGAGCACAGGCCCGGCACACGCGCCGTAGCGGATCAAGGCGTCTTCCCGCGCCATGCCCGCGCCCTCCATGAGCTGGGTGAGCATGATGCTGTCGATGAACCCCGCCAGGGGCACGATGCAGGCCCCCAAGGTAATGGGCACGGCCACCAGGATCAGACGCCGGGTAATGAACTGGTCGGTGAGGGTTTCGCCGTCGGGCCGCTGGGGGATGGCGTTCAGGGCCCTGTCCGCCTGCTTATGCCGGAACAGCATGAACAGCAGCGCCGCGCCTTCCGCCGTGGTGCTGCCAAGCAATGCCCCCGCCGCGCCCAGCGCCACACCGCCTTTTTGCATGCCGAGCCAGGCCAGGGGCAGGGCGATGAACACGCGCCCGATCTGCTCGATCAATTGGGAAACGGCGGTGGGTACCATGTTCCGCTGCCCCTGCAAAAAGCCCCGGAACGCGCTCATGGTGCATACGAAGAACAGGCTGGGGGCAATCGCCATGTAGCCCGCTTTCGTTTCCGCCGTGCCCTGCCACGCCGCCAACTGCCCGGAAAACGCCAGCATCAGCAGGGTGGTCAGCAGGCCCAGGACGAACAGCATGCGCATGGCCAGCTTAAAAATACGCCGGGCGTTGTTTGGGTCCTCCACCGTCACATAATGGGCCACCATGCGGGAAATGGCCACGGGCAGACCAGCGGAGGAAATCGTCAGCAGCAGGTTGTACGCCGGGTACACCTTATGGTACACCCCCATGCCCTCCGGCCCGATGAGGTGCGCCAGAGGGATGCGGTACAGCACCCCCACCACCTTGCAGATGATCCCCGCCACGCCCAAAATGGATACGCCGCCGATCAGGGTTTTTTGCTTTGCTGTCACAGGAAGTCTCCTTTTTTGTGTTAGATGCGGCTGTTCAGCCGAGCTTCATTTCGCGGTTTGCGGGATGTCACGCCGTAGGGGCGGATAATATCCGCCCGCCATTTCCGGATGTCACAATCGCCGCAAAATCCAGCAAAATCAACATGTTACGAGGGCGGGCGGATATTATCCGCCCCTACATCCGAAAACCAAACAATTCGAGGAAACCCGGCTCGACTGAACAGAAACAAAATATCATGATTCAAAGGGGACACTGCATTCATACAAGTGCTCCGGCGCGATATCCACATCGTCGCGCCAGACCACCGTGCCGTATTCCGCTCTGGCCCGCATGAAAAAAGGCAGGCTTTTCAATTCCGCGCATACCTTCTTTTCCAGCAGAGGCCGGGCGTCATAAATACGCTTTTCCCCGTTTTCAAAGGTCAGCAGTATGGTATAGTCCGGACGGGGCTGCACGGACGCCACACACCAAATGGGGTTTGCCATGGAAGCACCTCAAAATACAGGAAAATGAAATGGCTATTGAATGAATCAGTTGTTCAGCCAGTCTAAAATATCTGGGTAGGTGTAATTCAAATTGTTGTCTTTGCAGTATTGACGCGCATAGCTATCCCGACCCACAGTGAAAAGCAAGTCTTCGGGACACCCCCAAAACGCCCTGTTTCCAATAGAAGTAACGCTGTCGGGAATCGTTATGATTGTCAGGCTATGACAATCAGAAAACGCATGATCTCCAATGGAAACGACGCTATTGGGAATAGTGATGGAAGTTAGACTGGAGCACAAGTCAAATGCCCTATCCCCAATGGAAGTGACGCTGTCGGGAATCGAAATGGACGCTAAATTGGAACACTCAGAAAATGTCCAATTTCCAATGGAGGTAACACTCTCGGGAATCGAAATGGAAGTAAGGTTGGAACATTTGTAAAATGCGTAATCCCCCATAACCGTGATACTGTTGGGAATGGTAACAGATACCAAGCTGGAACACCTATAAAACACCGAATTTTCAATAGAAGTGACGCCGTTGGGAATCGTAATGTTTGTAAGGCCGGAGCAATTGGAAAACGCTAATTCTCCAATGGAAATGACGCTATCGGGAATGAAAACGGAAGTCAAACTGGTACAATTGGAAAACGCAAAATCTCCAATGATCCGAATGCCCACTGGTATCTGATAATCTGTTCTCTGCTTCCCTTTGGGATAACAAACCAACCGCTTATCTTGTTTTGAAAAAAGGACACCATCAATAACCGCCAGCGCAGGTTGATCCGGAGAAACGATTACTTCAGAGAGATTATCACAGCTTACAAATGGATTATTACCCACTTCGATAACACTATCAGGGATAGACACAGTAGTCAGGCTGGAACAATTGCAAAATGCCCTATCTCCAATGATCTGAATCCCTAACGGAATTTGATATTCCGTTTGCTGTTTCCACTGGGGATAATAGATTAACCGCTTATCGGGTTTTGAAAGCAGAACTTCGTCTATAATCGTAAGGGTAGGATGATCGGAAGAAACAGTGATTTTTATGAGCTTTTCACAGCCCATAAAAGGATTGCTGCCAATATAAATAACACTGTCAGGAATGGTAAAACTAACTAAATTAGGACAACCAGCAAATGCCCTATTCCCGATGTAAGTGACGCTATTTGGGACTGTTATGGAAGATAGGCTGGAACACCAGTAAAATGCCTCATCTGCAATGCAAGTGACGCTGTTGGGAATAGCAACGGAAATCAGATTGGAACATTGGAAAAACGCTTTATTTCCAATGGTAGAAATCTTATATCCGTCCAGTTGGTCCGGAATGGTTATTCCTTCATCGTTTCCATTATATCTTGTTATCTCCGCCGTACCGTCATCCAGCAGAATATAGATATAATCTCCGCTGGTGAAGATTTCCGGTTCCGTTTCCTCGGCACAGGCGGTCAGGCACAGGGAAAGAAGCAGCAGGGCAATGAGGACGGCAGAAAGCGTCTGTTTCATGGGGCGAGCCTCCTTAATTATTTAAAAGAAACAATTCACGGTACGCGATGCAGCAAATCAAGCGCATCCTGAATCAGCCGTTCGCTGATGTGGCGATTCGCTTTTCTGATTCGCTCCAGGGCTGCTTCCGTTTCCTGTGCGGTAAGAATACTTTCACGGAAAGCATTGACAAGCACGCCGATGCTGCCCATGATTTTCAGGCCCATATCGGTTGCCACCCTTCGGCCTTGAAACTCATCCATTAACAGCAAATCCGCTTGCTGTTCATCCGCGTATACAATGGCTTCGCTTTCGCCCAAATCCAGCCCTGCCGCCCGCCGAAGAATGGATACCGCATTGGCGTTTTCAATATGAACCACGCGAATAAACGGACTGTCTTGTATCAAAACCGCTTCCTCTGAAAACAATTCATTGGAAGTCAATTCCTGATACACGGCGTCCGGAATAATTACATCTCCAAACAGCTTGTTCAATACGTTAAGCTGTTGGGCTTTCATGAGCGTAATAAGCGGCGTGGCGTCCGATACGACAATCATGCTTTTTTCCCTTTCAGTTCATCGAAAACCGCCAAATCAGCCAGCAATTCTTCTTTGCTCTGATCCAGATAGGGCAGGCCACGGCTATTATAGAATTCGATCAAATCCCATTTGCGCACGCCCAAAATTTCGGCGGCCCGCCCATGGGACATCCTGCCGGTTTTGATCAGCCCGTACAGCATCAGGGCATTGCGTTCAAAATCCTGTTCCTGCCCGTAAGTAGTCAGGAAGGGAACCATATCCTTGGGAACGCGAACCGAAAAATTGACCATTTCCATGGATTGCACCTCCTATTCGGTTTGGGTGTTGATTCGTCAATATCCAAAATCCGCCTTCCCCAAATTGGGAAGGCAGGAAGATCAAATGTCGTTATCGGTGTTTTGTTCGGTTTCGGGGGCGGGGGCTTCGCCAGTCGCATCCTCGGGCAGGGTGTCGGGATTGGACTCCGTTGTTTCCTCTTCCGCCGCTTCTTCTTCCTTTTCCGCCCGCGCCACAGCCACGATGCGGCTGCCCTCGGCTACGCGCATGAGGCGCACGCCCTGGGTGGCGCGGCCGCAGACGCGGATATCCTGTACCGGGGTGCGGATCACGGTGCCGTCGTCGGTGATGAGCAGGATGTCCTCGTCCTCGTGCACCATGAGCTGGGCCACCAGGTCGCCGGTCTTTTCGGTCAGGTTCATGGCGATGATGCCCTTGCCGCCGCGATTGGTTTCCCGGTAGGCTTCGGGATCGGTGCGCTTGCCGTAGCCGTTTTCGGTGATGGACATAACGAGACAATCATCCTCGATCACGCACAGGTCGGTCACCCGGTCGTCGTCCGCTAAGTTCATGCTCTTGACGCCGTGGCTGGCGCGGCCCATGGCGCGCACGTGGCGCTCCGCAAAGCGGATGGCCTTGCCTTTTTGTGTGCCCAACAGCAATTCTTCCCCGTCGTGGCACATTTCAACCCCGATCAGCTCGTCGCCCTCGTTGAGGATAATGGCGATGAGGCCCGCCTTGCGCAGGTTCTGGAATTCGCTGAGGGCGGTCTTTTTGATCAGGCCCTCCCTTGTCGCCATGATCAGGTAGCGGCCCTCCGCCATTTCGGGCATGGGGATCATGGTGGTCACCTTTTCGCCCCCCGCCAGCTGCAGCAGGTTCACGATGGCGGTGCCCCGGGCGGTGCGGCCCGCCTCGGGGATCTGATAGCAGGTGAGGGTGTACACCCGGCCCTTGTTGGTGAAGAACAAAATGGGCTCGTGGGAATTGACGATGCGGATGTTTTCCGCGTAGTCGTCCTCCCTGGTGGTCATGGCGCTTACGCCCTTGCCGCCCCGGCCCTGGGCCCGGTAGGTGGACTTGGGCAGGCGCTTGACGTAGCCGAAGTGGGTGAGCGTCACCACCATATCGTCCACGGCAATCAGGTCCGCGATGTCGATCTCGCCCTCGATGGCGGAAATTTCCGTGCGCCGGGGATCGGCAAACTTGTTTTTCACTTCCAGCAGTTCGTCCTTGATCACGCCCAGCAGCTTCTGCTTGTCGGCCAGCAGGGATTGGAGGTATGCAATGGTTTTTTCCAGCTCCTGGTATTCCTCCAGCAGCTTTTCCCGTTCCAGACCGGTCAGGCGGGCCAGACGCATATCCAGGATGGCCTGGGCCTGCTTGTCGGAAAAGTCGAAGCGGTCCATCAGGGTCTGCTTGGCGGTGGGGGTATCCGGGCTGTGGCGGATAATATGCACGATCTCGTCGATGTTGTCCAGGGCTTTGAGCAGGCCCTCTAAAATGTGGGCCCTTGCCAGGGATTTGTCAAGGTCGTACTTGGTGCGGCGGGTGACCACGTCCTCCTGGTGGAGAATATAGTAATACAAAGCGTCCCGAAGGGACAGCACCTTGGGCTCCCCGTTCACCAGGGCAAGCATGATCACCCCGAAGGTGTCCTGCATCTGGGTGTGCTTATACAGGTAATTCAGCACCACCTGAGCCTGCACGTCCCGCTTTAATTCGATCACGATGCGCATGCCGTTGCGGTCGCTCTCATCGCGGATATCGCTGATGCCGTCCAGGCGCTTTTCATGCACCAGTTCGGCGATTTTTTCCACTAAGCGGGCCTTGTTGACGGCGTAGGGAATTTCGGTGACGATGATGCGGTCCCGCCCAGAGGACATGGATTCGATTTCCGTTTTGGCCCTTGTCACGATGCGGCCCCGGCCCGTGTGGTAGGCTTCCCGGATGCCGCTGCGGCCCAAAATGATGCCGCCGGTGGGGAAATCCGGGCCCTTGATGTGCTCCATCAGGTCGTCTAAGGTGGCGTCCGGGTTATCGATCAGGCAGACGCAGCCGTCGATGACCTCGCCCAAATTGTGGGGCGGGATGTTGGTGGCCATGCCCACGGCGATGCCGCTAGTGCCGTTCACCAGCAGGTTCGGGAATCGGGCGGGCAGCACGGCGGGCTGCATGAGGGTTTCGTCAAAGTTGGGGTAAAAGTCCACCGTGTCCTTGTCGATATCCTGGAGCATGAAGGTGCAGATCTTGCTCATGCGGGCTTCGGTATAACGCATGGCGGCGGCCCCGTCGCCATCCACGGAGCCGAAATTGCCCTGGCCGTCCACCAGCATGTAGCGCAGGTTGAAATCCTGTGCCAGGCGCACCATGGCATCGTACACGCTGCTGTCCCCGTGGGGGTGAAATTTGCCCAGCACGTCGCCAACCAAACGGGCGCTCTTGCGGTAGGGCTTGTCCGGGGTCATGCCCAGCTCGTTCATATCGTACAGAATGCGCCGGTGCACGGGCTTTAAGCCGTCCCGCACGTCCGGCAGGGCGCGATCCACGATCACGCTCATGGCGTAGCTGATGAAGCTCTGCCGCATTTCGTGCTCTAAGTCCGTGGGGATCAGGCGGTCTTGAATATCGCTCATGAAAAGAACATCCTTTCAGGAGATTTTTTCGTTATTCGGCAGGCATAAACAGATGATCAGCCGAGCGGGAATAAATGATCTGGCAGCTTTCGCTGATATATCCGTCCCCGGCGGGGTACCAGGTGATCAGCAGGGCGTATTCCCCGTCGTAATCGATCACGGCATAGCAGGGGCCGTCCAGCGCATCGTCCCGGGTATAAATGCCCGTGACCCGGATGGCTTTGGAAATCGCGCTGAACATCTTATTTTCTTCGTGGAAATTCAGGATGGCGGCCGCACTGTGATATAGATCGCGGTCGGGATCGTCCTCAATGAACCATTCATCCCGATTCTTCTCCTGGGTTCCGGCGGTTGAAGCGCCGTCGTCCCATTCCAAATCCCAATCATCCCAGTCCAGGTCCCAGTCGTCCCAATCTTCCCAATCGGAATCCGACGATCCGCCCGCCGCGCCGTCCGTGTCCGCGTCAAAATCGAAATCAAAGATGGCTAAATCATCCGTATCGCCGTCAAGCTCAAAACCGAAATCATCTTCAAAATCCAGTTCGTCATCAAAATCCAGCCCGTCTTCAAATTCCAGGTCGAAATCGTCCCCGGCGTCCGACCCGGTTTTGCCTTCTTTGAGATCGGCCAGCGTCTGAGCCGCCTGGATGGCGTTGGCCTCCGCTTTAAAGGACTCCTCCGCCGCTTTGGCGGCTTTCTCTGCTGCTATGACCGTATCCTCTATTCTCAGGGCGGCTTCCTGCGCCGCTAATTCCACAGGGGTCTTTTGCTTTTTTTCAACGGGCTTTTCGGTGGCCTTCGCATCCGGCGTTTCTTCCGCTTCGGCTGCTTCTTGGGCGGCTTTAGCGGCCTCTTCCGCCGCCTTTTTGGCGTCCTTTACCGCTTTGTCGGTTTTTTCTGCCGCTTTCTTGGCTTCTTTCGCCGCCAGGAACGCTTCGCCTTTATCCAATTCTTTGACTGCTTTTGCCGCTTCTTCCGCCGCTTTAAAAGCTTCCTCCGCTAACTTGGCGATTTCTTCCGCTGTTTGGGCGGATTCCTCCGCGGCTTTCGCCGCTTCTTCATCGCCCGATTTCAGGGCCGCTTCGGCGGCTTCTCTCGCCATCAGGGCGGATTCCTCCGCGGCGAAATAGGTATCCCCCGCGATTCTGGCCGCTTCTTCTGTCTGCTTCACGGCTTCCTGTTCCGCGTTGGCTAATTTGACGATCGCCAGTTCATTGACCAGTTCCGCCGCGCGGAGCGCCGCCCTGGCCGCCTTGGCTTCTTCCTCCGCCTTGAGCGCCGCCTGCCATGCTTCGATCATTTCGTCGGGCACGAGCTGATCGGCGCGCACGATAGTCACACCCGTGGGCTGGTTATAATCCTGCGTCCGCAGGGGAGAGAGAGCGTCCACCATCTCCCGCTCCGGCACGTTGGCGGCGGACAGCAGGAAGGAATGCCAGGTGCAGTCCAAGCCGTACTGAAAGCGCTCGGCTACGGTCAGGGCGTTTTCGTACAGCCAGGAGTAATCGGCGCCGTTTTCCTCAATGACCTGGGGCAATTCCTCCGCCAGGGCGCAGGGGATAAGCAGGCACAGACAAACCATAATACAAAGAACTTTTTTCATTCTTTTAGGAACCCCCTCTATATGGCTTTCTTCATCCGTTAGAAGTCCAGTACGGCCAATTCGCTGTTTTGCTCAATAAATTCCCGCCGGGGCTCCACCTTATCGCCCATGAGCAGGGAAATGATCTCGTCGGCGGCCATGGCGTCCTCCATGGTCACCTTCATCATGGTGCGGGTCTCGGGGTTCATGGTGGTGGTCCAGAGCTGTTCTGAGCTCATTTCGCCTAAGCCCTTGTAGCGCTGGATCTCGGCCTTGTTGTCCCTTCCCAGCTGATCCAGCAGGGCTTGCAGCTCCTTATCGTCGTATACATAATGCTCCTGCTTGTTTTTCGTCACCTTGTACAAGGGCGGCATGGCGATGTACACGAAACCGTTTTCAATGAGGGGCCGCATGTAGCGGTAGAAGAAGGTGAGCATCAGGATGCGGATGTGGGCACCGTCCACGTCGGCATCGGTCATGCACACGATGCGGTGATAGCGCAGTTTATCCATGTTGAACTCGTTGCCCACGCCGCAGCCGAAGGCGGTGATCATATTCTTGATTTCGGCGTTGATGAGGATTTTGTCAAGCCGCGCCTTTTCTACGTTCAGGATTTTGCCGCGCAGGGGCAGGATGGCCTGATAGTGCCGGTCGCGCCCCGTTTTGGCGCTGCCGCCGGCGCTGTCGCCCTCCACGATGAAGATTTCGCATTTGGCGGGGTCCCGTTCCGTACAGTCGGCCAGCTTGCCGGGCAGGGAGGCGCTTTCCAATACCGTCTTGCGCCGGGTCAGATCGCGGGCTTTGCGGGCGGCTTCCCGGGCGCGTGCGGCCCCTAAGCAGCGCTCTAAAATGATTTTGGCTTCGGCGGGATGCTCCTCCAAGAAGGTGTTCAGCCCTTCGGACACCAGAGAATCCACGATGGGCCGCACTTCGCTGTTGCCTAACTTGGATTTGGTCTGGCCCTCGAACTGGGGCTCGTGCATCTTGACGGAAATAACGGCGGCCAGGGATTCGCGCGTGTCCTCGCCCTTCAAATTGGCGTCGGCTTCCTTCAAAATCTTGTAGCGCCGCCCGTAATCGTTGATGGCGCGGGTCAGGGCGCTTTGGAAGCCCATCAAATGGGTGCCGCCCTCGGGGGTGTGGATGTTGTTGGCGAAAGCGTAAATGTTTTCGTTGTAGCTGTCGTTGTACTGCATGGCGACTTCCACAGACACGCCATTTTTCAGCCCCTCCACGTAAATGGGTTCGGGGAACAGCACTTCTTTATTCTTGTTCAGGTATTTCACGAACTCCCGAATGCCGCCCTCATAGTGGAAGGTGCGTTCCAAGGGCTCTTCGGGCCGTTCGTCTCGGAGCACGATCTTTACGCCCTTATTCAGGAACGCCATTTCCCGGATGCGGGCTTTCAGCACGTCAAAGGAAAAATCGATGCCGGGATCGAACACGCCCTCCGGGTTTTCGGCGGAGCGCACGTCCGGCCAGAAGCGCACGGTGGTGCCCGTTTCCTGGGTTTCGCCGATCACGCGCAGATCGTATTCGATCTTGCCCACGTTATATTCCTGCTCGTAGATTTTGCCGTCCTGGCGCACTTCCACCCGCAAATGGCGACTCAGGGCGTTCACAACGGAAGCGCCCACGCCGTGGAGGCCGCCGGACACCTTGTACCCTTCGCCGCCGAACTTGCCGCCCGCGTGCAGCACGGTGAGGCACACTTCCACGGCGGGGCGGCCCATCTTGGGATGGATGCCCACGGGGAAGCCGCGCCCATTGTCCTTGACGGACACGGAACTGTCCTTATGGATGGTCACGATAATTTCCGTACAGAAGCCCGCCAGCGATTCGTCGATGGCGTTGTCCACGATTTCATATACGCAGTGGTGCAGACCCCGGGCGTCGGTGGAGCCGATATACATGCCGGGGCGTTTGCGCACAGCCTCCAGCCCCTCCAATACCTGAATTTGCGTTTCATCATATACTGCCGGCGCGCCCTCAGCCTTCGGCTGGCGCGTGCTATCTTCATTTTCTGATGTTGGCGCATTCGGCGTCACAAACCCGCCAGGGGTTTGTTCCTTATCAGCGGAGCCCTGCGGCTCCTGGGGATTTAAAGCCATTTCGTCTGCCATAATTTCCTCCCAACACTTTCGGACGGAAAACCATATTTTCCACCTGATATTATACCACAAAAGCAGGGAAAAAGAAAGGGTTTCTTCAATATAATTGCAAGAAAAAGCATGTATAATCTGGCACATGAAAAGGCCGGGCAAAAATGCCCGGCCAGTACACGCGGTTTTTGCGCCTTTTATTCCGTCAGCGCCTCGCGCAGGGCGGCCATATCGGTAAATTTCCAGGGCGTATCGTAATCGGGATAGAAACCTTCGGGGTCGAACAGGGCGCAGGCGATGCCCGCGTTTTTTCCCGCGTCCAGGTCGATATCCCGATCGCCCACCATCACGCACTCCCTGCGATCCAGGCCGTGCTTCTCAATCAGGTAATTCAGGGCGTCCGGCGCGGGTTTGAGGGGAAAGCCGTCCCTGCTGGTCACGCCGTCAATGAAAAGGCCCTCCAGTCCGTCGTATTGCAGCCATTTGGCCGCGCTGGCGCCCCGGTGGGTGTACAGGTAATTGCGCCCGCCGCCGTCGATGACGGCCTGCAGGGTTTCCCTGACGCCCGGATAGGGGCGGATGGATTCGGGGCCTTCCGTTTCGTTGTGGGCGTGGTAAGCGTCCACGAACACGTCCTTCTCTACGTCCAGGGGGGCGGCGAAGGTGCGGTAGCAGGTGTCCAGGGATCGTTTCACCACGGGATACACCGCATCAAAAGAAGCCGCAGCCCCCACGTCCTTCAGCGCGGAAACGCAGGCGCGGGTGATGCGGCCATAGGTATCATACAGCGTCCCGTCGAAATCCCAGAAGAAATGACGGTAGATCACGGCTTGTATTCGGGCAGCACGCTGGTGCAGTGGGGGCAGCGGGTGGCTTCCTTGTCGATTTCAGAGCAGCAGAAGGGGCACTTCCGGGGCTTGGGAGCTTCGGACTCGGGCTTCTTGGTCAGGTTCTTGGCAGCGTTTACCACCTTGATGATGGCGAACAGCACCAGGGCGGTGAGCAGGAATTCCACCAATACGCCCAGGAAGTTCATGATGCTGCCGGCAAAGCCGGGCTGACCGCCGTTGATCGCGGCGGCGGCGGTAATGTTTTCGATGATGGGGGTGAGGAAGATATCGATGACGGCGGTAACCACTTTGCCGAACGCAGCGCCGATGATGACGCCGACGGCCATGTCGATTACGTTGCCCTTCAGGGCAAATTCTTTGAATTCCTTGATCAACTTCTTGAACATGCGTATATCCTTCCTTTCACAGGTTTTATTTGTGAAAATTATACCACGAATTTCAAAAAGGAGCAAGAAAAATGCGCGGTTTTTTGCTGTTTTTTGTCTGAAAACGCCTCAAACGCGGAAACCTTATGCCTTGGCAAGCTCCACGGCGATTTTGGAGGCCAAACGCACGTTGTTCAGCACCAACTGGATGTTGCTGGCCAAGGATTCGCCGCCGGTCAGCTCGCAGACGCGGGCCAGCAGGAAGGGGGTGATGGCCTTGCCTTTTACGTTCTGTTCATTCGCTTCCCGCAGGGCCTGATCGATGGCGGCGTTGATCACGTCGGCGGGCATGGCGTATTCCTCCGGGATGGGGTTGGTGATCAGCATGCCGCCGGGATAATCCATTTCCCGCTGGGCGCGGATGAAGGAAGCGATTTCGGCGGGAGAATCCGCCCGGTAATCCACGGAAAAGCCGCTGTGGGGGGTGTAGAAGGCGGGCAGTTCCTTGGTCTGGTAGCCGAGCACCGGCACGCCCTTGGTTTCCAGGTATTCCAGGGTGAGGCCCAGGTCCAGGATGGACTTGGCCCCGGCGCAGATGACCGCCACGGGGGTTTGGGCCAGCTCTTCCAAGTCGGCGGAAATATCCATGGTGGTTTCCGCGCCCCGGTGTACGCCGCCGATGCCGCCGGTGGCGAAGATTTTGATGCCCGCTAAGGCGGCGATGATCATGGTGGCCGCCACGGTGGTGGCCCCGTCGGCCTTTTTCGCCACTAAGATGGGCAGGTCCCGGCGGGACGCCTTGGTCACTTTCGTGCCCTCCCGGCCCAGGTAGTCGATTTCTTCCTCCGTCAGGCCCGCGCACAGCCTGCCGCCGATGACGGCGATGGTGGCGGGCTCCGCCCCGCATTCCCGGGCAGCGGCCTCGCAGCGCAGGGCCGTTTCCACGTTCTGGGGATAGGGCATGCCGTGGGAAATGATGGTGCTTTCCAGAGCGATCACGGGACGGCCTTCTTTGAGAGCCGCTTCCACCTTGGGGGAAAGCTTGACGTGCTGGTTCAGGGTCATGATCTGTCATTCCTTTCCGTATATTTGACGGTGCGTTATTCAACCAATGTCTTTTCTAATTGCCCATTCAGGCGGCACCACAGCTCATACAGCGCCGTTCTGTTGGAATCCCATTTGAGGCGTCGCTGGGCGTCGGGATAGGTCAGCCACACACATTCCCGGTGCTCGTGGGAAAGCGTGATTTCCTGTTCGCATTCGTAGGCAAAATGGTATTCCGGCACCACGTAGGTATCTTTGGGCCAATGGGCGCGGGCGTCCTCCCGGAACACGTTGGCGGGAACAGAGGACACGGAGGAAAGGCGCGTCAGGTGTTCCGTGCGGAAGCCCGTTTCCTCCCAAATCTCCCGCAGGGCGGCCTGCTCCGGGGTTTCGCCGTCCTCCCCGCCGCCGGAGGCGAACTGCCATTCGTCCGGCTCGGTCCGGTGAAACACGCAGAATTCCCACGCTTCCCCGCGCTTCCGATAGGGAAGGGCTAAGATTTGAAACGGTGCGCGCATACCGTCCTCCTTTCACAGATGGCACAATTCCGGGTCAATGGCCCCCAAGCGGTTGATGTGCAGCACGGCGTATTTGCCGTCGTTCACCGCGCCGGGGTTCAGGATCAGGACGCCGTTGCGCCACGCCATTTTCTGAACATGGGTGTGGCCGTACAGGGCGGCGTGGCATTTTTCCTGCCGGGCCAATTGCAGCAGGTCGTCGGTGCCCTCCCGCACGTGCTGATAATGGCCGTGGGTCAAAAGGATTTTGGCGTTAGATAAGGTAACGAAATCCAGGGTATCGCTGCGGAAATGGTCACAGTTGCCCGCCACCTGGTATACCGGGGGCAGATCATAGTTCAATTCCCGCAGATCCCAGTACCCGTCGCCCAAGTGGATGATGGCGTCCAAGGGCCCGCCCTGCTCCGCCACCGTGAGGATGGTGTTCAGGCGGCCCAACGCCCCGTGGGAATCGCTGAGTACGATCACGCGCATTATAGTTCCTCCAGGTACGGCAGCATCAGGCGCATGGCGTTGGCCCGGTGGCTGATCTGGTTCTTTTCCTCCTGGCCCATTTCGGCGAAGGTTTCGCCGCTCAAATATTCAAAATAGGGATCGTAGCCAAAGCCGCCGTTCCCGCGCGGCGCAAAGGTGATCACGCCTGGGCAGGTTCCCCGCACGGTCTTAACCTCCCCATTGGGCAGGGAAAGGGCCATGGCGCACACGAATTCCGCCGTGCGGTCCTCGGCGGGAATATCCGCCATGTTGGCGATGAGCAGGTCGTTGTTGGCCTTGTCGTCCCCGTGGTGGCCGCAGTACCGGGCGGAATGCACGCCGGGGGCCCCGTCCAGAGCGTCCACGGAAAGGCCGCTGTCGTCGCCCAAGGCGCAGAAACCGGTTGCCTTGGCCACGGCCCGGGCTTTGATGGCGGCGTTTTCCTCGAAGGTTTCGCCGTTTTCGTCGATGTCCTCCGTAAAGCCCGCTTCGGCCATGGAGATCACGTTGAGCCGGTCTTCCAGCATGTGGGATATCTCCTGGATCTTATGGGCGTTGTTGCTGGCGATCACCACCGTGCGCTTGGGCGCGATGTGGCGGCTCATATCGCCTAAGGCTTCCCGCTGCTTTTCGTGCAGCTCGTCGATGCCCTTTTCGCCCAAGGCTAAAATCTCGTTCAGTTCGCCGCGAGAGAAAGCCCGGCCCTCCCCGGTGCCCTGCAATTCCACAAAGGCCCCGGTTTCGTCCATCACGAAGTTCATGTCGGTCTGGGCGGCGCTGTCCTCTAAGTAGCACAGGTCTAAGCAGGGCACGTCGTCCACGATGCCCGCGCTGACGGCGGCGATCTGGTGCACGATGGGGCTTTCCTTGATTTTTCCCTGCTTCAGCAGCTTATCCACCGCGCACACCAGCGCAACGAAACCGCCGGTGATGGAAGCGGTGCGGGTGCCTCCGTCGGCTTCCAGCACGTCGCAGTCGATGGTGATGGTGCGCTCGCCTAAGAAACGGCGATCCACCGCCTGACGCAGGGCCCGGCCAATGAGGCGGCTGATTTCCACGCCCCGGCCATCCTTTTTTACCCCGTCCCGGGCCTTGCGGCGGCCCGTGGAGGCGGGCAGCATGCTGTATTCCGCCGTGAGCCAGCCCGCGTTTTTGCCTTTCAGGAAGGGGGGCACGCTTTCGTCAACGGACGCGGTGCAGATCACCCGCGTGCCGCCGCAGCGGATCAGGCAACTGCCGTCAGCAGTGCCCACAAAGCCTACCGTGATTTCACAGGGGCGCAGTTCGTTGGGTTTCCGGTTATCGGGGCGGGGCATGGTTCATTCCTCCTTGGTAGATCGTTTCGTAATTGTTCTTTACCCCAAAAGAGTGCAATCATGGGTTCCGAAGGGCCAGAAGCATTCGCTGTATTGATCCGAATCCAGGATCTCCAGGGCTTCCCGCATGTTCCACATGACTGGCAGATGTTTAAATTCCTCCCGGGTAGTCCAGAATACCCTTCCTTCCTCGGAGGGGCGCAGTTCGCCGCTGAACTTGTTGGTTTTATACAGCAGCACCAGGTATCGGGAGCCATCCTCGTTGATCCAGTCCTTGAACCCGCAGGGCACCGGGTTTTCGATGGCCAGGCCGGTTTCCTCCTTCATTTCCCGGATTACGGAGGCGTGAAGGGATTCGTACTTTTCCACATGGCCGCCGGGGAAAATGATGCCTTTTTCGCCGTTCCAGACCCGTTCCTGCACCAATATTTTTTCGCCGTCATAGATCATGCACAGGTTCGTCAGTTCCACCACGCTCGTTCTGTTCATAAGCGCTCCTTTTGACTAATCAGTTATTTTGCTGTTGTATAAAGGGCCCAGGGCGGCATAGCGCCGGGTGATCCATTTGCAGATGCCGTCCAGACCGGGATAGATCATACGCTCGGAAATGTTGATGTAGTCCAGTTTATCGCGAATTTCCAGCTTCACCTTGGCGGGGATCACAATGCGGCGGAAGCACTCGGCGGCCCCGGGCAGGGTGTCCAGGGTGACGGTGGGATCGCTGCACAGGGAAAACAGGGCGTATTGATTGGCGATGCGGTTCACCGCGCTGGCGGGCTCGAAAAATAAACCGAAGGGATTGGAGGAAACAGCCTTCAGCGCGTCGAACCCATCCCCGACCCGGTCCATCATTTCCATGCTGAAAATGTTGCACCGCTCCGCTGTCAGCATGTCCTTGAGCCGGTCCGGCAGCAGCAGGTTCATCTGGTCCACGTTCACGCACCAGATCACCCCGTCCCGGTCGTAGGCGGTCTGATCTTCTGTGGCGAAATGGGCGGCTACCAGGGGAGAATAGGTCCAGTCCAGCAGGCGGGTGGGCAGGCCGAACTGCTGGGCCATGGCCAATAGCTGCCAGAAGGAAGCGACGGCGTGCAGATCGGCGTAGCCGTACTTTTTGAAGGACCGCAGCATGGGTTTTTCCAGCGTCAGATCGTGGCCGCAGGCCCGGTTCAGGCTGGGCAGCAATCCCCAGCGGATATCCGCCATGCCCCGATACACGCAGTTGTTGCGGTAGCGCAGGATGGTGGGGTCCCATACGTCCTGAAAAATGGCGGACTGTAAGCCCTCCCAGTCCCGGATCACGGTTTCCTGCAAAGAGATGACCCCCTTTTTTATCAACATAGCGGAGGCAATATGAAGCGAAATTACCAAACCGAAATGGAAGAAGAAATCGAGCGTTTAGCGGGCCGGCGGCCTACCCTGCTGCTGCACAGCTGCTGCGGCCCCTGTTCCAGCGCGGTGCTGGAAAGGCTGGCGGCCCATTTCCAGGTGACGGTGCTGTATTACAACCCCAACATCGAGCCGGAGGAGGAATACCGCCACCGTTTGTCCGAGCAGGAGCGGCTGTTATCGCTGCTGCCGGGAAACGTGGAACTGCTGCCCTGTGATTACGACCACGCCGCCTTCGCCGCGTTCGCGGAGGGCATGGCGGACTGCCCAGAGGGGGGAGAAAGGTGCCTTTGCTGCTTCGCCCTGCGGCTTACGGAAACCGCCCGCCAGGCCAAAGCCCACGGCTTTGAATACTTTACCACCACCCTGTCCGTCAGCCCCCACAAGAACGCGGACAACGTGAACCGCATCGGCGAGGCCGCCGGACGGGAGGCGGGGGTCAAGTACCTGATGGCCGATTTCAAAAAGAAAAACGGCTATCTGCGCTCCCTGCAATTATCCAAGGAATACGATCTGTACCGGCAGGATTACTGCGGATGCCAGTACAGCAAACGGGGCTGAAGCTACAACAGTCCCTCGAACATTCCGCTCCCCAGCGTCACTTCCCCGGTGCGCAGGATATGGGGGCCCGTATCGTCCTCGATCATCAGGCCGCCGTCCGGGGCCACGCCAGTGACCCGGGCGGTTTTTTCCTGCCCATTCTGCGTATAGCGGATGGTTTGCCCTGTCAGGGGCATACGCTTGCGGTAAGCGTCCAACATCGCGGGATCGTCGGGCTGTTCCAGGCCGTCCAGGATATACCGGGCGATTCGGCCCGCCAGCGTGGGGGCTTCTATGGGTACGTCCAGCGCTCCGGCGGGACCGGCCTCCGGGGGAAACCCGCCTGGGGGCGTGCGCAGATTCACGCCAATGCCGATGATCACCGGACCCCCCAGCCCCTCGGCTAAAATACCGCAGACTTTTTTTCCTCGAACGAACAGGTCGTTCACCCACTTGATCTTGGGCTGCAAGCCGGTCATGTCCTCAATGGCCCGGCACACCGCCACGGCAGCCAACACGGTGATCAGGCCGCAGTCCGTACCCTCTGGGGGCGCGGCAAGCAAACTCATATACAGCCCCGTGCCGGGAGGTGATACGAAGCTCCGGCCCAGGCGTCCCCGGCCCGCCGTTTGGCTGTCCGCCGTCAAAAGATAGGACGGGGCGATTTGACCGGCACGATACCACTCCTTCAAACGCAGGTTGGTGGAATCCGTTTCCGCGAGCATCCGAAAGGGAATATTTTCCCATCGCTTCCCCAGTGCCTGCCGGATGGCTTCCTCAGCCTGATCCACCGCTCTCACCCCTTTTTTCACCGCTTCCCTATTATATACGTTTTTTCCACTTTTGCCAAGGTGCCGGGAAAAGCAAAAACCCTTTCCCAACGCTTTCGCGCGGGAAAGGGCAATGATGCGTGTTATTGGTTTTTGCCGGAAGCGTCTGCCTTCCGCCTGGCTCCGCAACGCCGCTTGGAAGGGAAGATACTGCCCGGGCCAAGGCTTACTTCAGTTCGGCGAAGTACTTGATGGTGTGAACCATCTGGCTGGTGTAGCTGTTTTCGTTGTCATACCAGGAAACAACCTGCACCTGAGCGGTTTCGTCGTCGATCTTGGTCACCATGGTCTGGTTGGCGTCAAACAGAGAACCGTAGGTCATGCCGATGATATCGGAGGAGACCAGCTTTTCGGTGGTGTAGCCGAAGGATTCGCTGCTCTGGGCCTTCATGGCGGCGTTGATAGCATCCTTGGTGATGTCCTTGCCCTTGACAACAGCCACCAGGATGGTGGTGGAGCCGGTGGGCACGGGCACGCGCTGCGCGGAGCCGATCAGCTTGCCGTTCAGCTGGGGAATGACCAGGCCGATAGCCTTGGCGGCGCCGGTGCTGTTGGGCACGATGTTGGCCGCGCCGGCACGGGCACGCTGCAGGTCGCCCTTCCGATGGGGGCCGTCCAGGATCATCTGGTCGCCGGTGTAGGCGTGCACAGTGGTCATGATGCCGCTCACGATGGGGAAGGTGTCGTTCAGGGCCTTGGTCATGGGGGCCAGGCAGTTGGTGGTGCAGGAAGCGGCGGAGATGATGGTATCTTCGGGCTTCAGGGTGTCATGGTTCACGTTGTACACGATGGTGGGCAGGTCGTTGCCGGCGGGAGCGGAGATGACGACCTTCTTGGCGCCGGCGTCGATATGCGCCTGGGCCTTGGCCTTGCTGGTGTAGAAGCCGGTGCATTCGAGCACCACGTCCACGTCCAGGGCCTTCCAGGGCAGGTTGGCAGCCTTGGGCTCGGCGTAGATGGTGATTTCCTTGCCGTCCACCGTGATGGAGCCGGGCACCTTAACGGTCTTGCCGTCTTCTTCAAAGACGGGTTCCTTGGAGGATACGGTGTGCTTGTTTTCACCGATCACGCCGCAGTAACCCTTCTGAGCGGTGTCGTACTTGAGCAGATGAGCCAGCATCGCGGGGCTGGTCAGGTCGTTGATGGCGACCACATCATAGCCCTCGGCACCGAACATCTGACGGAAAGCAAGACGACCAATACGACCAAAACCGTTGATAGCAACTTTCACCATGGGGAACTCCTCCTTAAAATTCAAATGGCGGGTGTTAAGCCACACCTTCTTATATTATAACCAATTCATGGCTGTTTGTCCAGTGTTTCATCGGGGCAAATTCCGCCCGCCGCGGCGGTTTCTGCCCGGGAACTGCATCCCTATCAGACGCCGTCAGGAGCAAGCGCGTAAGTTGCCAAGGCAAATGCATGAGTTATACTGTGTTTTTTATAGAACAAATCAATACGGCAAAGCGCTGTCCCATCGCCGGGGCAGCGCTTTCTGTATTCGGAGATTTACGGTTCTGCTTCCGTCCGCCGTCGCATAGACTGCTTCCGGGCGTGAAAAACCGCGTGTCTCCACGCGGCGTTTTGAACGAAGGAAGCGGTGGTCACGCTTCTTTTTTCAGCTGCTCCAGGCAGTTTTTGCAGATCAGCTTGTCTTTATAGCGGATCACGTCCCGGGCGTCGTTGCAGAAAATGCAAGCGGGGTGATACTTTTTCAGAATGATTTTATCATCCTCCACAAAGATTTCCAGCGTATCCCGCAGACCGATGTCCATTGTGCGCCGAAGCTCAATGGGAATCACGATTCTTCCCAAATCATCCAACTTACGAACAACGCCTGTAGACTTCATTTTTTTCCCCTCCTAAAGACAGTTTCTTATCATGACAAACTGAATTTTACTATCAGTTGGTAAAGTTGTCAAGCAAAAAAACGCATATATTTGTATGTTTTGGAATAAAACGACATTTTATGTCGATTCGATCATTAAAATGGAAACAATCATAACAGATCAGCCGCGGTGATTCTTTCATGATCCGAGAGATAAGAAATGAATGGCCTGCGGCCAGGAGGCGGGAAAGATGCTGCAATGGATTTTCGGCGGGATGATTGGGCTTTCATTGATATGGAGCATGGTGAACGGCGGTGGGGGAGAGGCGGCCTCGGCGATACTGAAAGCGGCGGAGGAGGCAGTGCAAACGGCGATAGCGCTGTGCGGCGCATACGCTTTTTTCTGCGGAATGCTGAATATCGCGCGCAGGACCGGAGCGCCGGAACGGCTGGGTGCCGCGCTGTCGCCGCTGCTGAAGCTGCTGTTCGGCAGCGGACTGTCCGAGGAAGCGCTGGAACCTGTGACCATGAACCTGACCGCCAACCTGTTTGGCCTGGGGAACGCGGCGACGCCGATGGGCATTGAGGCGGCACAGCGGATGGGAGAAGGGACAGCGGCGGCCAGCAATGCGCTGTGCCTGTTCCTGGTAATCAACGCTTCCTCGGTGCAGCTGCTTCCCACCACGGTGATCGCGCTGCGGGCGGCGGCGGGATCGGCGAATCCGGGATGCGTGACGCTGCCTACGCTGGCGGCCACGGCAGTGTCTACCGCCGTAGGGATCGTATGCTGCAAGTGCGCGGAGAGAATATCATGAACCGGACGCTTTCTGTATTCTTGCTGCTCTGCCTGGGCTGCGGGCTGGTCCGGCGGGTGCCGGTATACGACGCCTTTCTGGAGGGGGCGAAAGAGGGGATCGAGACCGCGCGACGCGTCCTGCCCGCGCTGGTCGCCATGATTTGCGCCATCCGGGCGTTCTCCACCTGCGGTCTCATGGAGCATCTTTGCGCCTGGCTGGAGCCCGCGACGGCGTGGGCGGGCATCCCCCGGGAAACGCTGCCGCTGATGCTGTTCAAGCCCCTGAGCGGGTCGGCGTCGCTGGCGATGCTGCGGGAGATATTCAGCGAATACGGTCCCGACAGCCGCGCCGGGCTGGTGGCCAGCGTGATGATGGGCAGCAGCGAAACAGTGTTCTACACCTGCGGGGTATATCTCTCCGCCGCAGGCGTAAAAAAATCCCGCCACATCATTCCCTGCGCCTTGGCGGCATGGCTGGCGGGGAGCTTGATGGCGGGAAAGCTGGTGTGAGTTAGGAGTGAGGAGTTAGGAGGGAGGAGTTACATAATGATTTTCCATGATCGCAAGAGCGGCGTGCGTTCATTTCTTCGCCTATATAAAACTCCTCACTCATTCCCTTCCCCTGTAATCTTATTTTCCGGATCAACCCTGGCGTACACGACGCCGGGCTGAGCGCCGTCCTTGTGGAAGGAGAGCAGTTCGGACACGGTGACAAGCTGGAAGCCCTTGTCCACCAGGTCGGGAATGGCGCGTTCCACGGCGGTGGCGGTGGTTTCGTACAGGTCATGGCACAGGATGATGACCCCGTCCCTGGCCCCTTTCATGATGTTGTTGTAGGTCTTGTTGACGTTTCGGTTGTTCCAGTCGAGGGTGTCGATTTCCCACTCCGCGATCACCAGGCCCATCTCCGCGCAGACGGAGCGCAGGGTCCTGTTGAACTTCCCATAAGGCGGGCGCAGCACCTTGATCTGATATCCGCCCGTCACTTGGGCCACGATCTCGTTGGTTTTCTCCAATTGGCTGCGGATGCCCGCGGCGGACAGTTCGGTCAGCCGCCGGTGGCTCCAGGTGTGGCTGGCGATTTCATTGCCTCCGGCGATGGTGCGCTTGAGCACGCCGGCGTAGCTTTCCACCTTGTTTCCGATCACGCAGAAGGTGGCGCGCTGATCGTAATCAGCCAGCACTTTCAGGATGCGGTCGGTTTCATCGGAAGGCCCGTCGTCGAAGGTGAGGGCGATCATGGGCTTGCTGGGGTCGATTTTGCGGATGTTGCTGCGGATAGTCTCGGAGTCAAAGCCCATACACTCGCCAATGAGATTATAGCGCATCAGGATAAACCGTGTGCCCATGCCGAGCGGCGTGTACAGCCCCTTGGGCAGGAACAGCTGCACCCCGTCGCGGCCCAGCACGGCGTATTTCAGCCAGGAGGCGTCCGGGTTCAGAACGTACCCGTCCGTGGGCTGACTCATCAGCTTCTCCGCCAGGCCGTCCAGGCAGAACTGCGCGCGCATGGGGTCGGCTGAAAAGATATCTTGGTTGTTCAGAATCTGTTCGGAGGAAGTGTCCAGGTTCAGGGCGAGCAGCGTTTCGCACGTCCATTCCTTCACGCGGTACTCCCCGAACAGCAGCACGCTCTTGTAGCGGCTGTCGAGACTGATCGCCTGGTATTCCACGGTGTAGCTGGCTCCCGCTGTGCCCTGGTGGAACTTGTTGTAGTCCGCTTCAAAGGTTTTCAGGGTTTCCTGCGTCCAGGTCCTGATGCGCTCGTCCGCCGTGGCAATGCCAGTAACGGGGTAAGAAATGGAATAGGTAAAGTCGCCCTCGAGGCGCGATACGGTGGTAGCGCTGCCGAAATCCCGAATTGCGGAAGCCATCCGGGCGGCGGTATATTCTTCGGAATGATCTTCTGTGGTATAGCCCGGCGAATAATCACCGGTGATCAGCGTTACCTGACGCTTTTCCACCCAGCCGAACTTGTTCTCCAGCCGCACGCGGTACCATGCGTCCTGCTCCTCCACGATCTCCACCGCTGCGCCGCTCATGGTTTTATACACCACTGACGCGCCCGGCCCGGCCCCGGAGCGCAGATTCAGCACCGTGCCGTCGTCCTGCGTTTTGCCCCAGCCGATGTGGCTGTAGCTGGGCTTGATGTCCAGGTACTGGGTCATCATATAGCCGACGGTCTTTTTGCCGACCTGCACCTTGCACCAGGTGCCGTCGTTTTCCAGGACCGTGACTTCCTTGCCCCTGCTGTAGGTGTCGATTACCTTGGCTGAAGCGCTGGGCTCCTTGCGCAGGTGCAGGCTTTTGGTATTGACGACGCCTGTATAGGTGATTTCTTCCGCCTGGCCGATAACAGGCAGCAGCATGCATAATAACATTGCCGCCAGCAGCCAGGACAATAATCGCTTCATCTGTGTTTTCCTCCGAAGAAAATATCCCCTCTGTACGTTACCAGTATACAATGTTTTTCCTGTTTTCCGCAAGCGGTTTCAGTAAATTTACATCAGATTCCGATAAAAAACGCCCCTGTAAAGGAGCGTTTCAAATCATTCATCCCAGTCTTCACCATCGTAATCCGGGGCACCGATTCCTTCACTTACCAGCACCTGACGGCGTCGGCGTAGAACTGGTTCATTTCCTCTTCCGTTGGGAAGACGGCGATGTACATCTGGTTGCCCATGGCTCCGGAGAGGGCGTCGGGCATGCGCTCCATCATGCGGATCTGCTTGGCGTACTTGGCGGCCAGCTCCTCGTGGCTCATCTGGAAGGGCTTGCCGTCTCTGCGGCCAGCGAAGGCGCAGAAGAAGTGCTCGCCCTGGGGCTTGGTGGAGCAGTTGAAGGCGATCATGTCCGCCCAGATCTTGTACACGTCGGTGCTGTTGGCATAGTTCATCATATCCGGGGAGAACCCGCCGCAGGGGCGCATGTTCACTTCCAAGGCTACCACGTCGCCCTTTTTGCCCATGGGCTGGTCCTTGGTCAGGCGGAAGAACTCGAAATGCACGAAGCGGCTCTTCACCCCGAAGCTCTTCACCGCTGCCCGGCCCGCCGCGCGCACGTCCTCAGCCAGGTTCTTGACGATGTAATAGATGGAATTATCGTTGTTGTTCACGATATCCATGATCGAGATGGGGCTCACGTTGCCGGTTTCAAAGAGCGGATTGCCGTTGCTGTCGATAATGGCGTCGTAACTGTTCACCTCGGCGGTGACGAATTCCTCCATGATATACCGGACGCTGGGGTTTTTATCGTTGAGGAAGCTCCACAATTCGCTGTCATTGTCCAGCTTGTAGGTGTCGTTCGCGCCCACGCCGTTGTCGGGCTTCACGATCACGGGATAGCCCACTTCATTGATGAACGCCTTGCACCCGTCGAAGTTGTCAACAATGTGATACCGCGCCGTGCGGATGCCAGCGGCCTGGTAGTATTCCTTCATGCCGCTCTTGTACTTGATGCGGGCAAGGTCGCTGACCTGGAAGCCGCTCTGTACGTTGAAATCCGTGCGCAGCATGGCGTCCCGTTCCAGCCAGTATTCGTTGTTGCTCTCGATCCAGTCCACGCGCCCGAACTTGTGGATGAACCACGCCACCGCGCGGTACACCTCGTCATAGTTTTCCAGGCTGTTCACCTTGTAGTATTCGCTCAGGCTGTCTTTCAGTTCCTGGGTCATTTCTTCCCAGGGCTGGTCGCCGATGCCCATCACGCGAATGCCGTTGTTTTTCAGCTCGCGGCAGAATTTCCAGTAGTTGGTGGGGAAGTTGGGGGAGATGAATACGAAGTTCTGCATATTGTCCTTCCTTTCATTTGTTTGTTTTTCTCTCATGGGATAGTTTGTCCGCTGTCAGCTTTACAAAGCACATCATAGGGCTAAAGCGCGTTTCTCTTCTGCAGCTTTTTTTCAAGCATCCGATAAAGCGCGATCATAAACAGTGTCAGGGCAAAACCTATAATCAGGAGCAAGGGGGTTTCTAATTTTATATGGAACAGATTTTTTGCTCCAAGTCCTACATAGTGCAGAATCTGCCTATGAATCAGGAAAAAGTATGAGCTTATACCGGCAAATAACAACGTTATTCGGTTCGTAATAAGTCTTGATACAATGCCTTGTCCTTTTGCGAAAACAGCGATTAAGCTGACAGAAAAAGGCAAAAACAGACACGCGTAAGTAAACCATTCCATTGACTTATCGGAGTAATAATACATTGCCCAAGAAAGTATTGTAAAGATCACAAAGATGCATTCAGCCAGAGATGTATTCTTTTTTTTCCATAGTGAAATACTGTCAGGCATGGTAGTAAAAAGATATCCGATCAGGCATCCTATCGTAAAATCACCGAGTCGATACAGCGGCAAACAATAAACTATCCATTTGATATTCACATTCGGCAGGAAATAATGCAGGAAATGATTGAAGAAAGCCCCTATAAGAATTTGAATAAGATAAATGAATGATACTATTATGAATACTTTGTTTTTGCCCGGCATCAGTTTTTTTATCGTATGTAACAAAAAGGGAAATACAAAATATAAAAACAGCGTAACTGACAGATACCAATCGACACTGTTCAGCGCTTGGAATTCTGTTGGGTGCCAGGTTTCCAGCAACGGAACTGTCAGCGCCAGCTTAAATATTGCCCTTTTTATCGAATAACTTTTCAGAATCAGAAATTCACGGATCAAGCCGAGAATCAGCATGATAACGTGCACAGGAAACAGTTTTAATATTTTGTTCTTTGAAAATTCAGCCGCGGCTTTTATTGTCGGTTCAACAGGTCTTTCCCAATACGAATAAACCAATACAAAACCGGACAGAACAAAAAAGATTGATACGCCCCAAACCCCCAAAAATTTCATTGTTGGGCCTATTCCATGATACAAAAATACCGCTAAACATGCGATTGCACGAATTGCCTGCAAAGGCATAATCATACTTTTTTTCTTAGCATCACTCATATCATTCAAACATTCCCCAAGAAATTTTTACCAAACCAAATAAATTCTTATGTGTATTCTGGTATTTTTTCGCGTTTTCCAATCATGCAATCTGTTTCTTCATCATTCCAGCAGGTGGGGAACATGGTACTTCACCTGCTCATACCACCAGTCCCAGTCATGCCGGACGTCGTAGCCCCAAATGTCAAACCAAAGCTCAATGCCCTTGGATTCGCAGATGCCTTTGAGCTGGAAAGTGGTGTCGGGGATTTCCCAGGGGCCCTGGCCCACCACGATGATGCCGCGGTTGCTGTTATAGCGCTGGATGAAGGGATGGTCGCTCGGCATGCCACCCAGGTAATCCACCGGGCTGTTCAGGTACACCCGCTCGTCCATGTAGGTGCCCCAGCCGTAGGAGGCGGTATAAATGCCGCTCAGGGCAAGCAGGCCGTCGAACAGGTCAGGCCTGCGGAAGAACAGGTTGGCCGCGTGGGTCGCGCCCAGGGAACAGCCGAAGGCGATGATGCCGGGGTTACCGCTCCAGCCGTTTTTCTTCCTTGCCATGTCCTGGATAAACGGCGCGATCTCGTCAAAGATGAAGCTCATCCAGCGCTCGTGCATCCAGGAGCGGTGCCCGGCGTCGCCCCAAGTGTCGCTCCAGGTTTCCTGGTCGATGGTGTCGATGGCGAACACCATCACCTGGCCCGCGTCGATCCAGGGCTGCCACACCTCCAGCATGTGGAAGTTTTCAAAGTCGTAAAACTTTCCGTTCTGGCAGGGGATAAACAGTACGGGCCGCCCCGCGTGGCCCCATACCTTCATTTCCATATCCCGGTCCAGGGCAGGGCTGTATTCCTTGAAATACTGAATCTCCATCGGTTTCCTCACTCCCTGTCATAAAACAATACCCGCATGAAAAGGGGAATCTGCTCTTCCCAGCATTCCTCGCAGTGGTCGCCGTTGGGCACGATGCGGCTGGTCACGAACACGCCCTGCTCCATCAGCGCGTCGGCGGTGCGCATGAAATTGCGCAGCACACCGCTTTGATCCTGCATCTCCCGGGAGCCGTAATCCATATAGACCACCGTGCCGGGGGCAAAGTCCGTTTCCTTGATGAGCGGCACCATTTTGCCCTTCACCAGATCCACCGACGGCGACAGCGCCGCGCAGCGGCTGAACACGTGGTTGTACTTTGTCACGGCGTACAGGCTCATCAGCCCGCCCATGGAGCTGCCGCAGATCCATGTGTGCTCCCATTCGGGCAGGGTGGGATAGCGCTCGTCAATGATGGGTTTCAGGGTCTCCGTCAGCCAGTCCATGAACAGCTTGCCACGGCCCGTCACATGGCCGAACTCCTCGTCCCGGAAGGTGAAAGGTGAATACTCGGAGAGCCTTGCGTTCGGGGGCCGGTGGTCGCACTCCACAGCGACCACGATCAGCCGCGCGCGGGTCCTGTCCAGATATTTTCCCATGCCCCAGCTCTTCCCATACGTGGCGTCCCTGTCATAAAACACGTTATGGCCGTCGAACATGTACAGCACCGGGAACCGGGCTTCCGGATCCTTCGCCGCCGCTTTGGGCAGATAAACGTATACCGTCCGGGGCTTGTTCTTCCCGGAAATGGGCGTGACGGGGATGCCCCACTTCTCAATCATCCAAACAATTCCTTCCTGCGCGGCAAAGACCTGCCGACGCTGAATGATAGTGTATCACACAAGCCGGCGGGACACAAGGGAAACAGACCGCTCAGGCTGCATTTTTTTGGATTTTTTGTTACGATTCAGGTATTCCTGGGGGAACCGCTCTTTGGTGCCCAAAGAGCGGTTCCTCCAGTTCCGCAGCCTCAATCGGCGCAACTCCGCTTCATGCGGAGATTGCTCGTTTCGGCTGATCTCACCGTCGATAAGATTCCCGCCTCAGGCGGTCATCGACGGTTCGTCCCCTTCCGAGAAAGGCTGTAAAAGGGAAGGAGTTTTACTGTAAGACCCAACCTACTGTGTTTGTTTTCCTTTATGGCTTTCTTGGAATGGTTTCCCCCAGATTGATGAATGGTAACGATTTTTACTCGAGTTTCTCTTCTGTGTGCGATACGTTCCAGACAGCAACAGGCGCTGAACGGTTTCTCGCTCAGTGCTTGCTATGCGGTTCTTATACTGTTTTCTTCTTTTGCCGTCTGTACAGAAGCAGCGCGGCGGCTGTCAGGCACAGCAGGACGGACAGCGCCTGGCTGACCCGCACGGGACCGAGCATAAGGCTGTCCGTGCGCAGGCCCTCGATCACCGCCCGGCCCAGCCCGTACCAGACCAGAAAAAGCAGGAAAAGACTGCCCGGGACAGTGGTTTTCTTTCGGTTCAGCCACAAAAGCCAGAAGCCGGCAAAGTCCCACACCGATTCATAGAAGAAAGTGGCCATGTGCCATGCGCCCTCGATATTCACTGCCAGCGGGAACCATTGCAGCGCCGGGTTCCCGATCAGCCGCCCGTATGCTTCACCGTTGAAGTAATTGCCCCAGCGCCCGATGGCCTGGCTGAGGATCAGCCCCGGCGCGATCATGTCCGCCAGCTTGCCGAACGACACTTTCCTGATGCGGGAATACGTGAGCACTGCCAGCGCCCCGCCGATCACGCCGCCGTAAATCGCCAGGCCGCCTTCCCAGACATAGAGAATAGACAGCGGATTCTGCCGGTACATGTTCCACTGAAAGGCAACGTAGTACAACCGCGCGCCGACCACACCGGCGGGAATCACCCACAGCGCCAGGTCGTATGCCGTGTCTTTGGGAAGCGCCAATTCCTTTTCCCGCTTCGCGCACAGAAACACGCTCACCGCCATGGCGCACGCGATCAGCAGCCCGTAAACGGAAATCACGCCGAATAAACGCTGGTGCATCCAATACCTCCAGACAGAAACACAGCAGGCCAAATAAACGCGCTTCGGCCCGCTGTAATGTTTTCACCAATTCCCGATGATTCGCAGATAATCCACTCGCGTGTCAATCACGCGAAGAATGGCAATCTTGCCGTCAACATCGTAAATCAGCATGTAGTTTCCTGAAATCAACGCGCGTCCCTCTATATCCCGGCCCGTCTTTTTCCTGAGTTCAACACCCAGATAGGGCTGATTTTTCAAGCGGGCGGCGTCTTTGGCGATGCCGGCGATGATTCTCTTTGCAGCTTGAGGATTCATCAATTCAAGGCTGATATAGTCTTTTATCTCTTCCAGGTCAAGCATGGCCTGCGGGGTATAAACAAGCTTTATTCATTCACCCCGAAATGGGCCATCATTTCTTCTTCGGACACCCAGTCGGTTTCGTCCTTTACGGAATCCCGGCCTTTTTTGATTTCCGCCATCAGAACGGCAATTGCCTGGCTTCTCAGCGCTTCCCGGCTGTCGCTCGTGACGAGAAACGGCATACCGCCCACGTTCAGCGTTTGCTGAATAAATACGTTTACGGCATCTGTCAGCGTCATTCCGCACTGGGAAAAAAGCCGCTCCGCTTCATCCTTGATTTCAGGATTGATCCGCATTTGAAAAGTGGCTGTCTTAGGCGCATGGATCACGTTTAATGGCTGCATTCTTCTCACCTCAAGATCATGATACACTCAGGCGGCCAATTTGTCAATACATTGTCACTACATCAATCATAAATGGTTCGTCCCTGCTTGTCCTCCGCGCCGCTGAGGCGGTGGAAGAAGGTGTTGGTCACGTCGCGCCATTCGCGCGCGTTCTGAATCTGCATCTTCATGCGCTCGGCGGCTTCCTCTTGGTCGGGGGAGGGCAGGGACAGCGCGGCCAACGCCTCCGCCATGGCTTCCGCCTGCGCACAGCCAAGGAAATGATCGTCGTAAATGCGCTGGATCAGCGTGCGGCCGTCCTTCATGACGAAATCATAGGGCAGGCGGTGGAAGAACAGGAGCAGATTGTCCGGGCAGGTTTGCGGGTTGGCGTACAGGGAGCGCAAGGGTTCCGGGTACTGCTCCGCATAGCCGGTGCCGTTCGCCGTGCGGTCAATGCCCACGGCGTTCCTGTCCGCCCGGTTATAGGTTCCCCAGGCCTGAAATTCGTATCCGTATGGGCTTGGGCCGTAATGCAGGCTGGGCTGCACCATCCAGCACAGGCCCAGCGGCGCGGTATAGTTTTCGTATACGGAGCGGCTTTGCAGCAGGATGCCGCACAGCTTTTCTTCCTGAACGGCGGGCAAGGCATAAGTCAGCTTCGCCCATTGGCGCAAAACCTTTTCCGGATTGCTGTCCGGGTTCCAGGAAAAGAGGCCGTAGGCGAACAGGTTTGCCATCGCGAAGGGATGGCCCGTCCAGCAGTCGTCCCGGCCCAGGTTGCTCACCGCAGCAACGGAGCTTACCCGTTCCTTTCCCATCTGGTCAAAGATTTCGCGCCACATCGGGCCCATGTAAAACAGGTCGATCTGGTGGCCGGTGTACTCCTGTGCGAGTTGGAATTCAACTACCATCGGCGTTTTTCCCATGCCGAGCAGCAGCGGTGACACGGGCTCCCGCACCTGGAAATCATAGGGGCCGTACTTGACTTGCAAAATCACGTTTTCATCGAACGCGCCGTCGAGGGGCTTGTACAGGTCAAACGCCGCGCGGGGCCGGTCGGTAGCTGTGTCCCGCCAATCCTGCATACAGTTATACACGAACGCGCGCCACACCAGCCTGCCGCCGTAAGGCGCGATGGCGCGGGCCAGCATATTCGCTCCCTCTGCGTGGCTGCGGCCGTAGGTGTTGGGGCCGGGGCGCTGTTCGCTGTCGGCCTTGACCAGGAAACCCGCCAGGTCGGGAATCGCCGTCCAGACGCGCTTCGCGGTTTTCGCCCACCAGGCCTGGACGTTTTCATCCAGCGGGTCGGCGGTGGGAAGGCCGTTCTGCATTGGCTGCGAAAAATCAATGCTCAGCATGAGCCGCACGCCGAAGGGCCGAAGCAGCGCGGCGAACCGAGCGGTGTCCGGCAGCAGATCGTCCAGCAGATGCTGGGCTGGCTGATGCACATTCACGTTATTGATGCAAAAGACATTGATTCCCACGCTCGCCAGCATCCGGCCAAGCTGCCTGATCCGCGCTGGATCATAATCGAACCGGTTTCCCTCGAACCACATGGAGCGCCCGGCGTAGCCGCGTTCCACGGTGCCGTCCATGTTGTCCCAGCAGTTGATCATGCGCAGGTCATAATACGGTTTCTGCAGGCCGTCGGGGATCGTTTCGCCCGCCTCGCAGGCGCGTATCAGGGCGTAGGCTCCGTACAGCGCGCCCGTCTCACCGCCGCGGACAGTATATCCCGTGTCCGTTTCGATGATTTCATAAGCGTCTTTCAGTTCGCTGTCGGGCTTTATGACCACCCGCCGCACATCGGAAAAATAAGCCGCCGTTTCATATTTCGCCACCGCGAGGGGCGTGTCCAATTCTTCGGGAACTTGATACTCCAGACACCGCAGCCATGCGCGCCGCTTTTCCCAGCCTGCCATCTTCATTCACCTCGTCATCTGATTTGTTCGATAACCGGACATATTTTAGCACATTCTTCCGCGGGACGCAATGCGCTCAAGCGGCAGAAGAAAAAACAACCGCTGTCCCGGCAGAACCCGAACAGCGATTGTGTATGTTTATTTCACAATTTGTATTCTCTTCGGCGGCCAGAGCACGGCTTTCACATGTCCCTGGAGCATGCCTTCCCGAATCGGCCCGACGTCTGCGGCGCGGCTGTCGTGGGAAGAGCGGCGGTTATCGCCGATCACGAAATACTCCTTCGGCCCGAGCCTGCGCGGCGCGTAATCCCGGGGCGGACCAGCCATGAGGGGAGGGTCCGGCACGGCGGAATCATTCACGAAGAGCTGCCCTTCCCGGATTTCCACCACGTCGCCGGGGAGCGCCACCAGGCGTTTTACAAACAGCGTATGCCAGGTCAGGGTGAAAGCCGCGTTCAGTTCCACTTTTTTGGTCACGCGCCGGGGATACCGGCAGATGACGGGCTCTCCTCTCCGGTATTTGCCCGGCCTGACTGTCAAAAGCAGATCGCCGTTTTTCAGGGTGTTTTCCATGCTGCTGCCCTTCACGCGCACGAGCTGAGCCAGGAAACGGGTAATCGCCAGGGCAAGCGCAAAGGCGAACAGAACCGACGCTGCGGCGTCCCAGACTGCCTGCGGCACGTTATTTGACCACGCGGGCATTGCCAAGCGGCAGAAGCACCCGCGTCACCTTGCCCAAAATATCGCTCCTGGAAATGGGGCCAACATCGCTGGCCCGGCTGTCGTGGGACACACGGCGGTTGTCGCCGATCACGAAGTATTCATCTTCGCCCAGATGGATGAGGTCATAGTCCGCAGGCACGCTGCCCATATATTCGGGGTCGTCCACCAATTCGCCGTTCACGTACAGATGGCCTCCGGATATTTGCACGTAATCCCCCGGCACGCCAACCACGCGCTTGACAAAGATGGTGGAAAAATCCAGGCGGATGGAGGCGCTGAAATTGATAGGCCCAATGCCCCTTTCGTTCACGCGGCCGGGATAGTGGCAGATCACGACATCGTTGCGCTGGGGGTTCTGCGTCCAGTAAGGTGTTTTCATGGCCAGCACGATCTCGCCGTCCTGCAGGGTGTTGCACATGCTGATCCCGTCCACCCGAACGGGCTCCAAAATGAACATGCGGATCACCAGGGCGATGAGCAGCGCTTCAACGATGACCAGCACCCAACCCCAAATCTTCTGGGGAATGGTCTTCTGCTTTTCTTTTTCCTTGGCGATGGCCGCCCGCTTTTTCCGCCACGCCCAGTAGCGGGCGAAGATATTCTGCTGTTTATCTCCGGGTTTCTTTTCCGTCTGCATCTTATAAAACGCTTCCTTTTCTGATTATTGGGCGACGCGGTGATTCTGCCACGGGAACATAACGTAAGTCACCTTGCCCATGATTTCGCTCCGGGAAATGGGCCCCACGTCGCTGGAGCGGCTGTCGTGAGAAGTGAGGCGGTTGTCGCCCACAACGAAATATTCATCCTCGCCGAGCGTGCGCTTGGCGTAGTCCCTGGGCACGCTGCCCATCTTTTCGGGGTCTTCCACCAGTTCGCCGTTCACATACAGGTGTCCACCCGTGATTTCCACCGTGTCTCCCGGCAGAGCCACCAGGCGCTTGATGAAGATGGTGTACGTGTTCAGCGTCAGCCCGCCGCTTAAGTGGATGGGCTGGGCGCCCCGCTCATTCATCCGGCCCGGATAATGGCAGATGACGATATCGTTCCGCTGCGGCTCGCCGACGATATAGGACAGCTTGGAGCACCAGACGACCTCGTTGTTCTGCAGGGTGTTTGTCATGCTGGTGCCGTCCACCCGCACGAATTCGCCGAAGAATAAATGCACCGCCATGGCGATCAGCAAAGCGTACAGCGGCAGCACCAGCCAGCTCCAGACTTTCTGGGCGCGGGTCATGTTCTTTTCTTTTTCCTTGGCGATCGCTTTCCTTTTTTTGCGCCAGGCCCAGTAGCGGGAGAAAATGTTTTCCTTTGGGGAAACGGGTTGCTTTTCAATCTGCATGTTCCATATGCTCCTCTCTCGCCGTGTCGGGAGGCAGGGCGGCCTGGATCACCTTTTTCCGGCGTTTTAAAAACACCGCCCGATCCAGCATTACGATGCGCCCGCATCCCTGACACTTGATTTTAATATCCGCCCCCGTGCGGATCACGGTCCAGATATCCGAGCCGCAGGGGTGAGGCTTCCGGGTCTGGATCACGTCGCCCAGGTTGATCTCATTCTCCATACGGCCATCCTCCTTGATTGATAGCATCACCTATTATATACGCATTTCAGAAATTTTTCAATGACAATTGTCTGGTATCATCAAAATGCGATTTCGCTTTACACCCGTTGCGCGTTGGGTTATAATGCATCGTATTCCAGTACCGGGAAATGAGGAATGTGTATGCAAAAGAATTACCATAAAACGCTGGTCGCCTGTTATCTTGGCTTTATCACGCAGGCGATCACCGCCAATTTCGCGCCGCTGCTGTTTCTGAAATTCCATACGGATTACGGCATTTCCCTGGGGAAAATCGCCCTGATTCCCACGGCGTTTTTCTTCACCCAGCTGCTGATCGACCTGTTCTGCGCGAAGTTTGTGGACGCCATCGGCTACCGCCGCAGCGTGGTGATTTCGGAAATCGCCAGCGGGCTGGGGCTGGCGGGGCTGGCCGTGCTGCCCGATCTGTTTCCCGACCCGTTTACGGGCATCATGCTGTGCGTGATCATTTACGCCGTCGGCAGCGGGCTGATCGAAGTGGTGGGCAGTCCCATCGTGGAAGCCTGCCCCTTTGAGCACAAGGACGCGGTGATGAGCATGCTCCATTCCTTTTACTGCTGGGGATCGGTGGGCGTGATCCTGCTGTCAACGCTGTTCTTTTCCGTGTTCGGCATTGAACACTGGAAGTGGCTGGCCTGCGTGTGGGCGCTGATTCCTCTTTACAATATCTATAATTTCGCCACCTGTCCCATCGAACGGCTGACTGCGGAAGGCGAGGGCATGACCATCGGCGAGCTGTTCAGAACGCGGGTTTTCTGGATCGCCATTGTGCTGATGGTCTGCGCCGGAGCGTCGGAGCTGTCCATGGCCCAGTGGGCCTCCGCCTATGCCGAAGCGGCGCTTGGCTTTGCCAAATCAGTGGGCGACCTGGCCGGGCCCTGTATGTTTGCCGTCACCATGGGCGTGTGCCGCGTGATTTACGGAAAGCACGGCACAAAAATGAACCTGAGCCGATTCATGATCGGATCAGGCGTTCTGTGCCTGTGCTGTTATCTGGCAGCCTCCCTGTCCGGCAGTCCCGTTGTCGGCCTCATCGGCTGCGTCTGCTGTGGCTTCTCCGTGGGCATCATGTGGCCCGGCACCATCAGCATCATATCTCCCCGCCTGCCTCGGGGCGGCACGGCGCTGTTCGCCCTGCTGGCCATGGCGGGCGACCTGGGCGGCGCTTTCGGCCCCAGCCTGGTGGGCACGGTCACCCAGCGGCTGGGGGATAACCTGCAGTCCGGTATGCTGGCGGGCAGCGTGTTTCCCCTGGTGCTGGTCATTTCCGTGCTGTTGCTGGAAAGAAAAACAGCGGGAAAGGAAAAGAAGTAAAGCGGCAGCGCTTCGCGGATTCCGGCATCAGGCGTCAGAAGCAGGTTTTCCCGCCTGCGCTTCCTCCTGTTTCTTTTGACGCCAGGCTTGCTTGTAGGCGGTTTCCAGGGCAGGCGTGGCATGGATACGGTTATGCGCTTCCAGGAAGGCGGCGATGCTGCCCTGGACGGCCTCGACTTCCCGTTCGAATTCCCGGGCGGATACACGCAGCGCCTGGTTGCCCAGCACGATGGCCTGTTCCGGGCCGTCGGAGGTGGCCACGCGGATACGCGCCTGACCCTTGGCTTCGTAGGTGGTTTTCTCGATGTAGGCGTCGGCGGTCTGCGCTTCTTTCGTGTACACCACAAAAATGTTGGCGTACTTTTCGACGGAACCGGCGCCGCCCTGCACCCGGTAAGCGTCAAAGACCAGAATCACGTCCTTACCGGTCATGCCGCTGTAATTGCACAGGATGTCCATGAGCTGCTGCCGGGCGGCTTCCAGGTTTTCCTTGCTTTGCTTTTTCAATTCATCCCAGGCGAAGATGATGTTGTAACCGTCCACCAGCAGGATTTCTTTTTGGATAAACTCGCCCGGTACAGCGGGAGCGGAAGTAGCGGCGCGGGCTTTCACGGTCTGAAAGAGCTGGCGGGACTTGACCGGCCCATACGTGCGCTCGAAAATGGCCATCAATTCCTCGTCCTCTTTCGCCGTGCCCTGATAAGTGGCGCGGACGGGCGCTTTCAGCGGCGCGGCTTCGGTTTGCTCTATTCTGTCTTTCAGGAGAGGCAGATGAGCCATGCTGTCCACCTGATCCCAGCGCACGTCGAAGCCCGCGCCGTGGGAACAGAAGATGGAATCCGGGGAGTTATACAGGTCGGCTTCGGGGTTGTAAGCCCGTTCGGCAATGACCTTTTCCGCGTCGGCGCAGGGCAGATAGGCGGAGAACTCCGCACTCATGTGCCCCCGACCCTTGGTGTAGATGCTCACCTGCTTGCCGTAGGAGGCGCACTTGGAGGCTGGGGCCAATGCCCGGAGTCGCTGCAGCCCGTTTTCCATGATCTCCGGCGCGTCGAACTCCCCGCCCATGGCGGTCAAATCGGTCATGGCACGGCCGATGTTCTCCTCGGGCAAAACCAATTCCAGATTCAGATAAGGCTCCAGAAGCTGGCACTGGGCTTTCATCAACCCCTGGCGAATAGCCCGGTAGGTAGCCTGGCGGAAGTCCCCGCCCTCAGTGTGCTTTAAGTGCGCCTTGCCAGCCACCAGGGTGATTTTCATGTCCGTATTGGGGGAGCCGGTCAGCACACCCACATGGACTTTTTCTCTTAAATGGGTCAGAATAAGCCGCTGCCAGTTGACGGCCAGGTCATCCAGGGACACGGCGGTGCCGAACTGCATTCCGCTGCCCCGCTTGCCGGGGGTGAGCAGCAGGTGTACTTCCGCGTAATGCCGCAGGGGTTCATAGTGCCCAACGCCCTCCACCGGGGCTAAGATGGTTTCCCGGTACAGCACGCTTTCGTCGGCGAAGTCGATCTCCATGCCGAAGCGGTCTTTGCACTGGCGCTTTAAAACCTCCAGATACACGTCGCCCATGGACTGGATGTGAATCTCCCGCTTCTGCTCGACGTACTCCACCCGCATGAGCGGTTCTTCCTCCTCCAGCGTGCGCAGGTAATTGAGCGCATGGTGGATGTCGGTGCCGTCCTGAATCACCAGGCGGCAGGAATAGCAGGGCTGGATGACCGCTTCCTTCCGGGCGGCTTCGATGCCCAGGCCGTCGCCGGGAGCGGTTTTGCTTAATCCCACCACGCAGCAGAGCTGGCCTGCCTCGGCGCTGGGCACGGGTGTATATTTCGCCCCGGAATAAAGCCGGATCTCCGCCGCCTTTTCTGCCCAGAGCGTTTCGCCGCTGTCGTCCTTGACGGACAAAAGGTCGCGGACTTTCAGTTCTCCGCCGGTGATTTTCATGAAGGTGAGCCGCGCCCCCTGGCTGTCCCGGGCGATTTTATACACCCTGGCCCCGAAAGCATCGGGGTATTTTGTTTCCGGGTCGAAGGCAGCCAGGGCGTCCAATAACTCCATGATGCCCTCGTTTCTCAGCGCCGAGCCGAAATAGCAGGGGAACAGCCGCCGGGAGCGGATCAACTGCTGAATCCGGTAGTCCGGAACAGAACCTTCCTTCAAATAATAATCCAGTGCCGTTTCGTCGCACAGGGCGATTTTCTCGTCGTCGCGATGGGTGAAGTCCACAATATTCTCCGATAATTCCGCCTGTAAATGCTTGACCAGCGCTTCCGGCTCGCCGTCGTACCGGTCCATTTTATTGACGAAGAAGAACACGGGAATCTGAAACTGCTCCAATAGCTTCCAGATGGTGCGGGTGTGGGGCTGCACGCCATCCGCCGCGCTGATCACCAGCACGCAGGCGTCCAGCACGCCCATGACGCGCTCGGTCTCCCCGGAAAAATCCGTGTGGCCGGGGGTGTCCATGAGCGTGAGGGTTTTCCGGTTATAGGTCAGGATGGCCTGCTTGGAAAAGATGGTGATGCCGCGCTCCTTCTCCATCCGCTCGGTGTCCAGGAAAGCGTCGCCGTGGTCGACCCGGCCCTGCTTCCGCACCGCGCCGGACAAAAACAGCATGGATTCTGACAGCGTGGTTTTCCCTGCGTCCACGTGCGCCGCCAGCCCGATCACGCATCCCTTCCCTGCCATGGCCGCTTCCCCCTTTTTTGTTCATGGAAGTATTATAGCAAAAAAGCCCGAATCGGGCAACAGAAAAGCCGATTCGGGCGAGAGAAAAGAAAGAGGCAATGCATGCGTTGTTCCGGGTTACGCCCAGATTTCATGCATGAATTTGGCATACGTGCCGTCGATGATCTGCGAGGTGCGGAGCATCAGCTCCATGGCCACCTCGCCGGCGTTTTCATTGGTGACAATGGCGTCGGCCTGGATGTTCATCCAGGAGTCATCGTCGATGAAAAACTTCGTCCAGCGGTAGTCCTTATTGACCGTGTTCATGAGGTCCATGATCTGCAGCTTCTTATCGATGGGCACGGCGAACAGCCGGAACACCCGCATGACGAAGGAACGGCCGCTCTTGTCGAAAAAGAAATTGAAATCCACCGTGGTGAGCTTGCAATTCACGCCGCAGCACACGCGGTCGTTTCCGTTTTCAAGTTCCTGGAGGTCCTTGTATTTCCATTCGTTCTTTTTCAGGGTTTCCAGGAAATCCGTGGTCGTTTGCAGCATGGGGTTCAGCTCCTTTCATCGTGTAATGGGGGGATACTTGTTTTCAAATTCCGTGAGCAGGGTTTTCTGATGATTGTCCAGGAATTGCAGCGCTTTGCTTCGGATTTCGTCCGGCACGCCCCAGTACGCTTCCGCGGCGCCCCCGGCAATGGCTGCGATGGTGTCGCTGTCGCCGCCGATGGAAATAGCGTTGCGGATGGCGTCCTCATAGGATGTGGACTCAAAGAAGGCTTCCAGCGCCTGCGGCACGCTGCCCTGACAGGTCTCGTCAAACCTGTAGGCGGGGCGAATCTGGTCGAGCGTAAAGTTGATAGAGTAATAGTTTGCGGTGATATGGGCTTTGATTTCGTCCATGCCCGCCCCGGACTTCGCCAGGAAAATCGCCGCCGCTGTGGCTTTGGCTCCCTTAATGCCCTCGGGATGGTTGTGGGTCACTTCTGCTGTGACGCGGGCCATGGCCACGGCTTCCTCCAGCGTTTCCGCGGCAAAGCCGCAGGGGCTTACCCGCATGGCGCTGCCGTTTCCATAGCTGTTGTAGGGGCCGGGATTGGGCGTGTATTTTCCCTTTTTCAGCCATTGGCGGAACCGCCCGCCATAACCGGCAAAGGGATAACGATTGCCCAGCTGAACCATATTGGCGATGGTCTGCCTGGACAGCGTTTCCAAATTTCCTTCCGCTTCCAGAATGGATTTGGCGATCGCCAGCGTCATGATGGAATCATCCGTGGGTTCGCAGTTAGGGGAGAAAAAAGGGAACAGCTTGGTCTTGATGTTTCTGAATTCATAAACAGAGCCGACAATGTCTCCGATAATGGCGCCGATCATACGGTCAGCCTCCTTTCCGGTTCGTTTGGTTTCGCGCATCGCCGCTTGCGATGTACATGCATATCATAACAGATCGGGAATCAGAATGTGTCTCCCGCAAGGCGACATTTTTATCGCCCTTATAGTATACATGATAATGGGCTACGCTGTCCATATGGTTTTTTAGCCTGTTAGTTGAAAAACGGCGGTTATCATTCAGGTATCGAAGTGAGTTACAGGAGGTTACGCTGGGGCTGTTCGCCCCAAACCCCAGCCAGGGGCCGCGGAGGCCCCAGCATTCCCTTTGTTGGATTGTTTATAACTGGCTGGTAGCAAGCGGCGTATATTTTTTGTAGTATCAGGAAGCGAGCCCTTGCAATCTGACATGGTTTCATTGTATACTAACGGTGTATTTTCAAGTATCAGAAATCAATCGGAGGACACTGTGAAAAAACGTGTGATTGCCTGGCTAGCTGTTTTATTGATTGTGATGGCCGCGCTGCCGCAGGCTTTTGGCGCTTCGAACACCGCCGTCACGCTGACCAGCCTGAAACTGCGCAAGGAGCCAAGCGCCACCGCCAAGGTGCTGGATACCTATAAAAAAGGCACCGAAGTGACGGTGCTGGAAATAGACGGCGAATGGTGCAAGGTCCGCGTGGGGAACCGTACAGGCTACATGATGGCGGAATACCTGGACATACCGGATGACCTGGAAATCCCCGAAAAGGAAGATATTGCCCTGACCGCGCCGGGCAGGAGCGATTTTCAGCCCGAGCCGGGAGAGAGCCTGTGCGACACCTCTTATCTGCTGGATGAGGGGCAGGAGCCGGTCATCACGAATTCTTCCTACCAGAGCGAAAACGTGTACATCGACATTACCCTGAATCGCGTGTACAACACCGATGTGTACGTGGCGGACATCCGCATCCGCTCGCTGGACAGCTTCCGGCGCGGGCTGGCGAACAAATGGAAGAACGGCACGGCGAAAATCAGCAAGATCGCCGAGAACCACGGCGCGATTCTGGCCATGACCAGCGACAGCGCCGAGAATCTGGATATGGGCTGGGTGATCATGAACGGAGAACCCCTGCGCCGGACAAAGAACCGCAAGCGGGATCTATGCGTGCTGTATACCAACGGGGAAATGGCGGTGATCCCCGCCGCCGAGCTTAAGCATGAGGAAATCGCCGCGCTGGCCGAGGCGGGGGAGATCTGGCAGACGTTCCTGTTCGGCCCCTCACTGCTGGACAAGGACGGCCATGCTTTTTCTGAAATCAAATCCAGCATCGGCATCCAGAATCCCCGTTCCGTGATCGGCTATTACGAGCCGGGACACTACTGCTTTGTGCAGGTGGACGGGCGGAGAACGCCCAGCCAGGCGGAGCCGGGCAAGAAAAACAAAGGCATGACGCTGACCGAGCTTTCCCAGTTCATGGAAAGCCTGGGCTGCAAAGCGGCGTATAACCTGGACGGCGGCCAGAGTTCAGTCATGTTCTTCAACGGAAAAATCCATTCCACGCCCCAGAACGGCAGCCGCCGCCTGGGCGACGTGGTGATGATCGCCGAGCCGCAGAAGTGAGCGCTTTTCTGTGCGCGAAAGACGCGCTGTCATCTTCCCGGATGGCGGCGCTTTTGTGCAAATGAAACTGATTCTGAAAAAGTTTTTTCATTATCAAGCCTTTTTTGCAGGAATTTTGATTTCTCTCAAAGAAATATATAAATTGGATTTTTATGGGCTTTGGAGAACGGACGATGAAGATTCAGCCTCCCCGGCACGCGCCGGATTCCGAACAGAAATTCATGGTGCTGTACTGCCTGGCGCGTCTGGGGCCGTGCACTGAATTGCAGCTGCTTCAATTTCTGGTTGAAAATGATCTGCTGAATTATTTTGAAATGATGTTCGCCCTCAATGATCTGTGCAGCGGCGGGCAGGCCGCGAGAACAAAAAAGAATACTGGCTTTCTGTATGAGGCGACGGACGCGGGCAGGGAAGCGCTGGAACTGTTCGGCGGAAGAGTGCCGATGAGCCTGAAAACGCTTATATCAGATACGGAAACGGAATGGAAACAGCGCTTCCGCGAAGAAACGCAGTATCGGCAGCAAATCGAACAGACCGGCCGCGGGGATTATGACCTGACACTCAGGATCGTGGAACAGGAAATGGACATGATGCGTCTGAGCCTGACGCTGCCCACGCGGGAGTTGGCTGACCGGCTGGCGAAACAGTGGCCGGAAAAAGCCGGAAAGATATACGAAACAGTGATCCGAATCCTGTCGGAGGACAAAGCATGAACGTTTACGCCTTGCTCCTGTGCGGCGGCAGCGGTTCCCGCATGCGGACGAATGAAAACAAAACACTTTTGAAGGTCGGCGGCGTACCCGCGATCGTGCGCTGCTTCCGGGCGTTCCGCGGCGAAGTGAGGGGTATCGTGCTGGTGACGCGGCCCGGAGAAAAAGAAATTTTTTCGGATGTGCTGACCGCGTACGGCTGTGTTCCGCAGGGCATCGTATCCGGCGGAGAGGATCGCCAGGCTTCCGCCCTGAACGGACTGATGTCCCTCCCGCTTGACGCGGACATCGCCCTGATTCACGATGGGGCGAGGCCGTTTGTGTCGAAAGAGATTATCCGCCGCGTGATCGACAGCGTGGAGACGTGGGGCAGCGGGGTTGCCGCCGTGCCCGCGCGGGACACCATCAAGCGGGCGGACAGGGAAGGCCGTGTGCTGGAAACGCTGGACAGGAGCGTTCTTTGGCAGGTGCAGACGCCCCAGGGCTTTTTCGTGCAGGATTTATTAGCCGCCCATGAAGACGCTCAGGAACGGTATACCGACGACGCGGCGCTGATGGAAGCGGCGGGGTATGACGTGCGGCTGGTGCCCGGCAGCTCAGACAATATCAAACTGACTTCTCCGGAGGATATCAGGATGGTCAACGGCATGATGACGCCCCGCATCGGAACGGGATTTGACGCCCATCGGCTGGAGGAAGGCCGGGAACTGTGGCTGGGCGGCGTGAAGGTCCCCTATGAAAAGGGCCTGCTGGGCCACAGCGACGCCGACGTGGCGCTGCACGCGCTGATGGACGCGCTGCTCGGCGCGACGGCCATGGGCGATATCGGCAAGCTGTTTCCCGATAAAAACCCTGCGTATAAAGATATATCATCTGCCCTGCTGCTCAAGGAGGTGGGGAACCGCCTGAAAGACGCTGGCTTTACCGTGGGCAATGTGGACGTGACCATTGTCTGCCAGGCCCCCAGGCTGGCTGAATACATCCCCTCCATGTGCGAGGTGATCGCCTTCGCGCTGGGCATCCCGCGGGCCCATGTGTCCGTCAAGGCCACCACCACCGAGCGCATGGGCTACGAAGGCAGCGGCGAGGGCATCAGCGCCCATGCGTCCGCGCTGGTGTTTCAATCATAAACTGAATATATAAAAGCACATAGAACAAAGGAGGACACTCAAATGCTTCAAAATGGCAACATCTGGCTTGGAACTTCTTCCCATGGCCCGGTAGAGCTGCTGCCGTCCATGGCAAACCGCCACGGGCTCATCGCAGGCGCGACGGGCACCGGTAAAACGGTGACGCTGCAAGTATTGGCCGAGGGCTTCTCCCAGCTGGGCGTGCCCGTGTTCATGGCGGACGTGAAGGGCGACCTGGCGGGCATCTGCTCTCCCGGCCAGGGCAGCGCCAAGATCGACAGCCGCCTGCAGGCCTGCGGTGTGGAGCACTTTTCCTTCCGCGCATGCCCGGTCACGTTCTGGGACGTGTACGGCGAAAAGGGCCATCCGGTGCGCACCACAGTCAGCGAAATGGGCCCGCTGCTTTTGGCCCGCATGCTGGGCCTGAATGAGACCCAGACCGGCGTGCTGCACATCATCTTCCGTATCGCGGACGACGAGGGAATGCTGCTGCTGGACCTGAAAGACGTAAAAGCCATGCTGGCCTATGTCGGCGAAAACGCCGCCCGCTACACCCTGGACTACGGCAACGTGGCGAAAGCCACCGTCGGAGCCATCCAGCGCGCTATCGCCATCCTGGAGGACCAGGGCGGCAACCAGTTCTTCGGCGAGCCGGGCCTCGATCTGGCCGACTGGCTGGTGCAGGACGAGGACGGCCACGGCATGGTGAACATCCTGGCCGCGGAAAAGCTGTTCCGCAAGCCCGCCATGTATTCCACCTTCCTGCTGTGGATGCTGGGCGAACTGTATGAGCTGCTGCCCGAGCAGGGCGACAGCGAGCTGCCCCGCATGGTGTTCTTCTTCGATGAAGCGCATCTGCTGTTTGATGACTGCTCCAGGACGCTGCTGGAGCGCATCGAACAGGTTGTGCGCCTGATCCGCTCCAAGGGCGTGGGCGTGTACTTCATCACCCAGACGCCCACCGACGTGCCTTCCTCCGTGCTGGGGCAGCTTTCCGGCCGCGTGCAGCACGCCCTGCGCGCCTTCACGCCCCAGGAGCAGAAGGTCGTCCGCGCCGTGGCGCAGACCTTCCGCGTCAACCCCGAATTCGATACCGAAGCGGCCTTGACCCAGCTGGCCACCGGTGAAGCGCTGATTTCCTTCCTGCAGCATGACGGCACCCCCGGCATCGTGCAGAAGGCCACCATCCTGCCCCCCCAGAGCCAGATCGGCATGATCACCGACGAGCTGCGCAAAACCTTCATGGACACTGACGCCATCGGCGAAAAGTACGACGTGCCCTTTGACCGGGAAAGCGCTTACGAGCTGCTCTCCGCTCAGTTCATGCAGACCGGCGCGAAGCAGACCCAGGTGGTGCGGCCCGTGACGGCTCAGGTAGAGGAAGTGCCGGTGCAGGCCCAGGTGCAGGCGGGCGAACCCGTCCAGCCCGTGCAGTCCTACCAGCCGATGACCTTCCGCGTATACAACCCCGCTACCGGCAAGTATGAGGAACAGGTCATGAGCACGCTCCAGCAGCCGGTCTATCAGCAGCCCGTACAACAGCCGGTGCAGCAGCCCGTTCAGCAGGCGCAGCCCGTTTATCAGCAGGCGCCTTCCTATCCCGTGCCCGTGCCCGCCGCCGAGCCGCAGCAGCCCGCCGCGCCTGCCGTACAGGAGGAAACCAAGCCCGCGAAGAAGCCTGCCAAGAAGCCCAGCGAAATGACCGCCGCGGAAAAATACCTGAACAGCTTCCTCAACTCCGCCACCACCGGCGCGGGCCGCGAGGTCGGCCGCCAGGTCAGCCGCTCCATCCTCGGCATCTTCGGCATTGGGTCGAGCAAGAGAAAGTAAAAGTATCGCTTTCAAATCAACTGAATCGGCCCCGGCTGAATGAATCGTCAGCCGGGGCCGGTTTTCAATTGCAATGGACGAATACTTTTTACTTCGCCCGGGCCTGCGTCAGTTCCCAGCCCCAGTTGATTTCCTTCTGGTGGCTGACTGCGTAGGGGCCGGTCTGTTCCGCCTCGCTCATGACGCGGGGGAAATGGAGGCAGATGTGGCCTTCAAGATCGTTGTTGGGGGTATGATCCACTTCGTGGCCGTGGCTGTGAATGGAGCCGATATACACCTGGCCGTCCGGGAAGCAGACCCATACGTACTTGGGTGTCCAGTTGTTCACACCCACGATCTTGTTGAGGATAGCAGTGTCCGCGGCGGTGGGCGTTTCGCTGTCGGCGTGCTTGCCGAAGGAGAACATGTGCAGGTTGAAGTACAGGCCGGAATCGGGATCGTAGATCACCACGTCGGGCATCTTCTTGGCGATGGCGCGGACGGTGGTGTACCAGTTGGCGTACTGCACCTGGGACGCGGCCGGGGGCGTGAAGCCCGTGCTGGAAGAGCTGCTGCCGGATGGGCTCTGCTGGGTGCTGGCAGTATTCTGAATCAGCAGGGTGCCGCTGGAGGAGATGGCGTTTTCGGAATTCAGGCGGTTCAGAGTCATCAGGCCGGCCACGCCGTCGGCAGTCAGGCCGTTTTTCCGCTGGAAGGCCGCAACGGCGTTATAGGTGGCTATGCCGTAGATGCCGTCCGCGCTTGTCAGATACCCCAGCGCCACGAGACGGGACTGCAGGGCGCGCACTTCGGCGCCGCTGTCTCCCTTTTTGAGAACCGTCGCCTGAATCTGCGTGCTCTCGGAGGTACTCCCGGCGGGCGTGGCAGTAGGCCGGACAGTCGCCGCGCCGACGCTGCTGCCGCTGGTATAGATCTTGCTCAGGGTTTTTTCACCGGCCACCCCATCGACGGTCAAGCCGTTGCGGCGCTGGAATTCCTGGACCGCGGCGGCGGTGGAACTGCCGTATTCGCCGTCGATCTGGCCCGTGTAGTAGCCGAGCTCCTTCAGCTTGGTCTGCAGCGCCTTCACCAGATCGCCCTTGCTGCCGGTTCTCAGCGTTTGCAGAGAAGGCGAAGTTGAAATGACGAACGGTGTGGGCGAACCTACAATGGGGATGGGCGTTTCG
>JAFXSH010000175.1 GCA_017525805.1 Clostridia bacterium
CGAGCAATGTCCGCTGTGCGGACTTGCGACGATTGAGCCTGCGGGCCAGCACCGCTGCGTTGACCGGAACAGCGCCGAACGAAGTGAGGCTGAGGGCGGGTAATCCTTGGATTGCCGCCCGAAACCCGCGCGCAAGCGCATACGCAGGGCGCGGGGGCGTCCGAAGCAACGCCAGGGCGGAAAAGGCACCCAAAGATGATAAGATTTCAGATTGAGAATCGTATTATACGGCACAAAAAAAGGACTGCCCCTTCACTGAGAGGCAGCCTAACGTACGGTGTAATATTACTTCTTTTCACCGCGGCGCAGGAACGCGGGAACGCCAAGATCATCCCTTGCGTTGGCGGAGGGCTGAACAGGCGCCTGATACGTTTGCTGCGGATAGGGCTGAGCGGCAGGCTGCTGCTGTGTGAAAGCCTGCTGCGGATAAACGGGCTGGGAATACGGCTGCTGCGGAGCGTAAGGGGCCTGATAGCCGCCTGCCGGGGCCGCCACGGGCCGCGCGCCGCCGGGGAAGAAGGAATTATCGCCTTCATAAGTGGCGGGGGCGGGGGCGTCAAAGCTCTGCGGATCAATGGCCGCTTCGGCCCGGGGCCGGTTTTCATAAGGATTGAAAGAGGGAACCGCCGCGCCGTAGGGCGTCGCCGTGCGGGTCTTTTTCTTTTCTCTGGTGGGGAAGGGCGTTTTTTCAAAGCCGGTGGCGATCACGGTGATGCGCACCTCGTCCTTGAGGCTTTCGTCGATGCCCGCGCCGAAGATGATATTGGCTTCACTGTCGGCGGATTCCATCACCAGATTGGCGGCTTCGTTGATTTCCATGATGCTCATATCGGTGCCGCCGGTCACGTTGATCAGCACGGCCCGCGCGCCGTCGATCTTGGTCTCCAGCAGGGGGCTGGAAATGGCCTTGTTGGCCGCGTCCACCAGGCGGGTTTCGCCCTTGCCAACGCCGATGCCCATATGGGCCATGCCGCCGGATTCCATGATGGTCTTCACGTCCGCAAAGTCCAGATTGATCATGGCGGGCACGGCGATCAAATCGGAAATGCCCTGGATGCCCTGGCGCAGCACGTCGTCGGCGATGCGGAAAGCTTCCACCATGGTAGTGCCCTTGCTGACCACCTGAAGCAGCCGGTCGTTGGGGATCACCACCAAGGTGTCCACGCTCTGTTTCAAATCATTGATGCCCATTTCAGCGTTCTTCATGCGCTGCTTGCCCTCGAAAGCGAAGGGCTTGGTCACCACGGCGATGGTGAGGCAGTTCATTTCACGGGCGATTTCAGCCACGATGGGAGCCGCGCCCGTACCGGTGCCGCCGCCCATACCGGCAGTAACGAACACCAGGTCGGCGCCCTTGAGCGCCTGGGCGATTTCTTCCCGGCTTTCTTCCGCCGCGCGGCGGCCCACCTCGGGCACAGCGCCCGCGCCTAAGCCCTTGGTCAGCTTTTCACCGATCTGGATCTTCACGTCGGCCTGGCTCAAAGACAGCGCCTGACGGTCAGTGTTGACGGCGATAAACTGAACGCCCCTGAGGTTCGCTTCCACCATGCGGTTCACAGCGTTGGTGCCGCCGCCGCCGCAGCCGACCACCTTAATGGAGGCAAAGGACGGCTGATCAACTTGTACTTCAAAAGGCATTTTCAAAAACCCCCTATGTTCAAAATCGGCCAGCGGCAACGGGTCAGCCGCCGAAAAGGCTGCGGAAGAAGCCGCCCACGCCAGCCCCCGACCGGGCGCTGGCGGTGGTATCGATCAGCAGGTCCAGCAGGCCAAGGGCGCTGGAATACGCGGGGCTGGAGAGCTTGACCGCTTTGCGGGGCAATTCCCGCACGGTGCGTTCCATCTTGGCGGCTAAGAATTCCCGGCCGCCGCGGTTAATGGCCAAGCCGCCGCCCGTAAGATACACCGGCGACCACTTGCCCAGCTTGGCCCCGGAGGCGATGATGGCGTCCCGCACGGCTTCGCAGATTTCCTCCGCCCGGGGTTCCAGCACCTTTTCCACCTGTTCCCTGGTAAAGGTCTTGTTATTGCCGGCCTGATCCGTCCCCTCAAAGGTGGACTGTCCCGCGGACAGGCCGTAAACATATACGCGCTTGATGTTTTCCGCCGTCGCCAGCGGCACCTCCAGCCCATAGGCCAGATCGGCCGCGATATGACCGCCTCCCAGGGGGATATTGGTCAGATTCACGATGGCGTCGCCCTGTACGATCATTACTTCCGTAGTCAGGTATCCGATATCCACCAATACGGCGGCGCGGTCCCTTTCCTCATCGGGCACGAACAGCATGGCCTGCCCCACGGGCGTGGAAAGGCATCCGTTCACCGCAACGCCTAAGCTGCGGAACCGTTCCTGAATATCCTCCAGGAAAAACTGATCGGCGATCACGAAAGCGATCATGGCGCGCAGCTCATAGCCGCGCATTCCCATAGGCTCCAGGGTCTTCTTTCCTTCGTCCACAATGAACCACGCGGGACTGCGGTGGATGATGCTGCCGCGAATCTCGCCCAGCTCCTCCACTGCTTTATCAAACAGGCTGTTGATATCCTTTTCCGTTACTCGGGGATCGGCTCCCTGCAGGTCCACCTTCACTTCCACCGTGCGCACATGGGAAAAATCGCCCGGCACACCCACATAAACTTCTTTGATGCGGGTATGGGACTGCTCCTCCGCCGCGTGCAGCGCATCGGCGATCGCATCGTTGAGCTGGTCCGGGGCGTTCCAGCGCCCCTCTAAATACCCGTCATAGATCACCGTTCCGGCGCCTACGATATCACAGCGCTGCCGTCCGCTCGTTTCCGCTACGAGCGCCACGATCTTGCTTGTACCAAAATCGATAGCCGTAACTGTGGTCTTCATTCATCCATCATCCCCTGTTCATCGGCAAAAGAAGCCCCTTCTTTTCAGCTCCGAAAAAAGCCGAAAATGAATTGCCTTATTCCGGTTCAATCTATTGTAACCTTTTTGAGATTATTTGGCAAGCGGAAATCAAGAAAAAAGTAGCATTTTTTTAAAAAAATTCTCTTTTTTGATGTAAAAAGTACATGATTTACGGACTGGGCGGCGTATAAATCGCTTCACCGGGAATATTAGCCTCCAGCATGCCCCCGGTTTTTCCCATTTCCCGCAGCTTGGCAATCACCGCCCTGACGGTGCCGATTTTGGCCCGCAGGCTGTCAATGCCGCCCAAATGGGCCGAATAGCCGTCCCGAGTCACAAGATATATGCTTTCCGGGTCAGAGATATTCAATTCAGATATCTGTGAAAGGAATCCCTGCTGTTCCAGTTCCTCAAAAAGCGCGCGATACGCTTGCATATGCTCCGCGCTTCCCGCGGTCATCATCCTGCCCACCCGCAGTTCCTTGGGCTTTAAGCCGGTCACTACGACCATATCATCCTTGTTGCCGCTGTTTTCCCGCAGCGCGCCCCGCTCCAGCACCATGCCCTCGCCGTCCAGGAAATAATCGGAACTCATTTCCTGCACCCGCGCCACCGGCACGCGTTCCTTCACATAAATGGTGATGCTGTTGGGAAAGTTCTTTTCCATCCGCACAAAAATCAGATAACGGTTGCTTTCGATCCCCGCGGCGATCTTGCTTTCGCTGACGGTAAAATAGCCCACCGGCTTATCCAGCCCCGCCGCGCGGACGGTCTCCTCCCAGGTAATCAAATGGTTGCCGTTCACCGATACCCAGCGGATCCGCAGCAGACTTTCATTCAGGATCACGGCCACAGCCAAAACCAGGACCAGCACAAGCACCACCGTGATCACCCCGGATCGCTTCCGGGGCGGCGGCGCGGGAGGGAGGGAAGAAAAATCCTGCTGATACTGCTGTTCCATCTTTTGCCTCCAGGGGCGGCCCTGCCGCCCGCGTTTTTATGGTATTCTTTCTATCTTCGCGCCTAAGCCCGACAGGATATTTTCCAGCTTAGCATAACCCCGGTCGATCAGGGAAACGTTTTCCACGATGCTTTCTCCCTGGGCGCTCAGGGCCGCGATCACCAGCGCCGCGCCGCCGCGCAGGTCACGGGCCGTCACGCGGGCCCCATGCAGCCTTTCCACCCCGGCAACCACCGCCGTGCGGGAGCTTACCCGGATATCGGCCCCCATGCGGCACAGATCGGCCACGTGAGAAAGCCGGTTCTCAAACACGTTTTCCACGATCACGCTGGTTCCCTCCGCCGTACACGCGGCGGCCAGCATCTGGGCCTGCATATCGGTGGGGAAGCCGGGATGGGGCTGAGTCTGCAAGCAGGAAAAGGCTTTGAGCCGTTTTGGGGCGCATAAACGCATCCCCGCTTCCTCCCGAATGATCCGGCAACCCATTTCCGTCAATTTGTCCCCCACGGGCATCAAATCGGCGGGGCGGATATTGCTCAATAAAATTTCCCCGCCTGTCACCGCGGCGGCGCACAGCAGCGTGCCGCCCACGATGCGGTCCGGGATGGGGGTATAGGAAACGCCGCGCAGCTTTTCCACGCCCTCGATTTGGATCACCTGGGTGCCCGCCCCGCGCACTTTTCCGCCCATGGCGTTCAGGAAACGCTGCAAATCCTCGATTTCCGGTTCCCGCGCCGCGTTGTGCACCGTGGTGACGCCCGGCAGCAGCGCCGCCGCCATCATCACGTTTTCCGTGGCCCCCACGCTGGGATAATCAAAGTATACGTCCCCGGCGTGCATATCCCTGCCGTCGCAGCGAATCACCCCGCCGTCCTCCTGGACCTTCACGCCTAAGGCGCGCAGGCCCTTCAAATGCAGATCAATGGGCCGCAGGCCGATTTCACATCCGCCGGGATACGTCACCGCCGCCCGGCGCAGCTTTCCTAAGATCGGCCCCAGCAGAAAAATGGAGGAACGGATCTGCTTGGACAGGCCCTCCGGCATTTCCCAGCATTTCATGCCCGCGCTGTCGATGCGCAACTCGTCCCCTGCCATATCGCACCGGCAGCCCAATTGTTTCAGGATGCCCGCCATGGCGTGCGCGTCCCGGATATCCGGGCAATCCCGCAAAACGGTCTCCCCCTCCGGCAGCAGCGCCGCCGCCAAAATGGGCAATACGGCGTTTTTCGCTCCCTGTAAGCGCACCTGTCCTTCTATTTTTTCGCCGCCCAGCACCCGAAATCCTTCCACAGTTTCCACCTTCTTTCTTCTTTCAGGCTATGCCGGAACGGAGAAAGGGTGAAAACGGAATTACATCAGGTTATTGGTGCAGCTCCTGCTGATATTCAGCACGATGCCCAGCGCCGCCATGGTGATGGACAGGGAAGTGCCGCCAGCGCTGAAAAAAGGAAGGGGCAGGCCGGTGGTGGGCAGGATGCCGACCACCACGCCCATATTGATGAACGCCTGCACGGAAATCATGCCCACGATGCCGGCCGCCAGCAAACAGCCGAACAGATCGTCGCAGCGCAGGGCGATGCGCATGCCGGCGAACAGGAACGCCACGAACAGAAAGATCACCGCCAAGCATCCAGCCAAACCGAAATCCTCCCCCACGATAGCGAAGATGAAATCGCTTTCCGGGTAGGGCAGATAGGCGAATTTCTGCCGTCCCTGGCCCAAGCCCATGCCGAACAGGCCGCCTGAGCCGAAAGCGATCAGAGATTGGGACAATTGATACCCCTCGTCGCTCATCTTTGCGAAAGGATCGGTAAAGGACAGCAGCCTTTCTCTGCGGTATTCCGCGCTCCAGGCGTAATATGCGCCTACGGTCAGGCCGCCCGTGCCCAGCAGCAGCATATGCCGCCATTTGGCCCCCCGCAGCATCACCATGAGCACGCTTACGATGATGATGGTGCCCGCTGTGGACAGATTGGGCTGCTCCAAAATCAAAAGGAACATGATTCCCGGCACGATGAGCACCGGCAGGATACCCGTCCACAGCTTTTCCACCTTCTTGCCCCGCACGGTCAGGGTCATGGCCATGAACAGCACGGCGGCGTACTTCGCCAGCTCTCCCGGCTGGAAGGACAGAGGCCCAATCGTCAGCCACCGGCGGGAACCGTTGATGGACGTGCCGATGCCGGGGATCGCCACCAGCAGCAGCAGGATCAAGCTTACCGCCACCCCGCCCACCACCACCTTCCGCCTGCCCCAAAACACATAGGGAACGCGGCAGGTAATTGCCATAGCGGCGGCCCCCACCGCCGCGCCGAACAATTGCTTTTTGACCTCCGACAGCGGGTCTCCCCCGTCCTGGGCTTTATAATAGGTAGCGCTGAACAGGGTGAGCAGGCCTAACATCATCAGCATGGCCATGATGGTCAGCAGGGTCTTATCCACCGGCTTGGGGCGGCGGCGCGGCGCGGTCGTAAGCATCTCTTTTCCGCCTTTCTGTTTTCCGTATCCTTTTCTTTTGTACGAAAAACAGAAAGGCGCATCCGAAATGCGCCTTGCCGCTTGTTATCCTTTGCGTTTGGGAGGATAAATAATCCAGAATCAATTGATAAACTTTATTTCATGGTTGGCGATGGTTTCTTTGGCGGCATTGGTTTTTCGCGATCGAGGGTATCCCATGCGCCGCCAATCAATATGGCGGCTCCGGAAACAATACCAGGGGGAACCATCCAATTGTTTTCGGTTTCATTGCCCCTCTTTCTCGCTTCCTTGTCATCCTTGTATTCTCCACAGCCGCCCGTGACCTGCTCAAGGCTCTCGCCCGACAGTTCCTGCTTATTTTCAGCCGGATTCTTCTTTTCTTCCATGTTCATTGCCTCCTTCTTTCATTTTCGATTCCTGACGTCCAGAGATGCGTTGAATATTTGCTCACCAGTTGATACGTTATTTATTCTGCATCTGGCAGGAGAAATCCTTTTATCAGCGATATCAATCAGAACTCCGTATCTTTTGCTTGCATCTGCCAAACCAGCATTATTTCAGCCCGTGTACGATCTCCTTAAAAATCCTTCCCCGCTGCTCGTAATCCTCAAACATATCGAAGGAGGCGCAGGCGGGAGAAAGCAGCACGTTGCCGCCGGGACGGGACAGAGCGCGGCAGGTTTCGACGGCCTCCTGCATGCTGCCCGCGTGGTGAATGTTCGCGTAACCCGCCTTTTTCAGCGCGTCTTCGATCTGGTTCGCCGTCACGCCGATGAGCACGCAGTTTTCGATGATGGGGGTTTTCACGATTTCTTCCGCCAGAGCGTCGAAGGACACATGCTTGTCGTACCCGCCTAAGATGATAGCCGTGGGGGCCTTCATGCTCTGCACCGCCTTGATGGTGGAATCCACGTTGGTACCCTTGCTGTCGTTGATGTAACGCACGCCGTCCAATTCTCTTGTGAATTCGATGCGGTGCTCTACCCCAGGGAAGGTGCGCATGGCCTGACGGATCACCGGCGCGGGCACGCCCCGGGAAAAGGCCACGGCAGCGGCGGCTAAAGCGTTTTCTAAGTTGTGGGGGCCGGGAATTTTCAGCTCGTCCGCGCCGCATACGTTCTTTTCCTCGTCATCGATCCGCACCACGATTTTGCCGTCCCGAACGAACGCGCCCTGCTCCACTTCCTGCTTCCGGGAGAAGAACAGCACCTGGCTTTTTAAGCCCTTGGCCATTTTCCGGCAGATTTCGTCGTCGTAGTTCAGCACGGCAAAGTTGCTATCGTCCTGGGCGTCGAAGATATGGCGTTTTAAACCGGTATACACTTCCATGGTGCCGTGGCGGTTCAAATGATCCTCCGTCACGTTCAGCACGGCGGCGGACAGGGGATGGAAGGTTTCGGTAGTTTCCAACTGGAAGGAGGACACCTCCGCCACCACCACATGATCGTATTTGCTGTCCAGCGCAGCGGCGGAAATGGGATAGCCGATGTTGCCGCACACGTGGACGATTTTCCCTGCCGCCTCGAAGATGGCCCCAAGCAGGGAAACGGTGGTGGTTTTGCCGTTGGTGCCGGTAATTGCCACCAGGGAGCCTTTCAGGATGGTGGAGGCCATTTCCATTTCGCCGGTGACCCGCACGCCCTTTTCCTTCGCCGCTTTCACGATGGGCGCGTCGATGGGCACACCGGGGCTGATCACCAGCACGTCCTGGCCGTTCAGGGCGTCGATGCCGTCCTCGCCCATGCGGAAGGTCACAGGCAGGCCGTTCAGCGCGTCCAGCTTATCCCCAAAGGCTTCCCGGGGTTTCATATCGCTGACGGTCACATTCGCCCCTTCCCGGCATAAAAGCTGGGCGGCGGCGATGCCGCTGCGGGCCATGCCCACGATCAGCACGTTTTTGCCCGCCCACTGGTTTTCTTTTTCATTGGTATTTGTGCAGCGCTTTTTGGGCGTTCCGTAATACAATTCCTTCTGCATGTTCATCACCCCGTTTTACTCGTAAAAATGGGTCATGGAAAGCACGGCGACCACCGAAAGCGCCAGCGTCACGGCGGCGTACATGAGCACGATTTGGTTTTCCTTCATGCCGCACAATTCAAAATGATGGTGCAGGGGGGACATTTTGAAAATGCGCTTTCCCTGGCCGTACTTTTTCTTGGTGTACTTGAAATAGGTGGTCTGCATCATCACGGACACGCTGCTCATGATGCAGGTGAAGGCAATGGGGATCAGCAAAAACTGGCATTTCATCAGCATCGCCACGCCCACCATGGCCCCGCCGATGAACATGCTGCCGGTGTCCCCCATGAAGATTTTGGCGGGATGGCGGTTATACTTGAGGAACCCGATGGAAGCCCCGGCCAGGGCAAAGCACAGCACGGCGATGATGGGGAACCAGACGGTCGGGCTCGTCATGGGAAAAGCATTCTCGATGGGATGGATGCCGCTGAAGCTCTGCACCATGTCCAGCGCCGTACCAAGGAACAGGGCGATCAGCCCGAAGGCCGCCATGCCGATGACAGTGACGGAGGAAAGGATGCCGTCCACCCCGTCCTGCAAATTGGCGCTGTTGGTAATGAACATCACCAGCACAGTCATAATGGGGATATAAAACCAGCCCAAATCCCAGGTAATGCCCGTAAAGGGGATGATCATATCGCTGCCCACGTACAGAAAGCAATACAGGGAAAAGATCAGGCCGACGATCATCTGCCCGATCAGCTTTTGCTTGGGCTTCAAGCCCTCGTGATCCTTTTTTACGTCCTTGATGTAGTCGTCCGGGAAGCCAAAGAACGCTATACAGCCCACGGTGATGAACAGCAGGGGCCACAGGGCGTTATCAAGCCCAAAGCTCCAGCCCGCTTTGATTCCCCCGATCACCGTGATCAAAACGGTGGTCAACACCGTGGCCAGCGCCGTCACGATGCCGCCCATGTTGGGGGTGCCCTGCTTGGCCAAATGAGCTTTGGGGCCCAAATCATAAATGGTCTGGCCGAACTTGAGCTTCTTCAAAAACGGCAGGAACTTGGGCATGATCAGCAGCACGATAGCCAGGGCCATCACCGCCGCGTAAGCACAGTACAGAAACATGTTTGTTCTCTCCTCCACATCCGTTTGTGATTCAGGATTCTTCTTGCGTCGTTCCCCTGATCGGCTTTCTCGGAAGGGGACGAGCCGCCGATTTCCGCCAGTGGCGGGAAATCAAATCGGCGGTGAGATCGACCGAAAAGGAGCAAGCTCCGCATGAAGCGGAGTTGCGACTATTGAGGTCGCGGATCTGGGGAAAACCGCTCTTTCGCCTTGAAAGAGCGGTTTCCCCCAGTTTCTTTATCATTTCTCCATTTCCTCCAGCAATTCCGCCACGACCACTTTTTCATCAAAAGGCCGCTTAACCCCCATGATCTCCTGATAAGTTTCGTGACCCTTGCCAGCCAGGACGATAATGTCCCCTTCCCGGCCCATTTGCAGGGCATAGCGAATGGCTTCCCGCCGGTTTTCGATCACGGTGTATTTCCCGCCGGTGGGTTTGATGCCCTCCTCGATGGAGGCCAGGATCTCCATGGGGTCCTCGGTGCGGGGGTTATCGCTGGTGAGAATGGAATAGTCCGCCAGCCTGCCGGAAATTTCGCCCATAACAGCGCGTTTCAGGTGATCCCGGTCGCCGCCGCAGCCAAAGAGAGAAATGACCCGGCCCCGTGCGAACTGGCGCACCGCGACCAAGATATTCTCCAGGGCGTCCGGCGAATGGGAATAATCCAGAATGACCTTATAAGGCGTGTGCGTGTCCAGCACCTGGGCCCGGCCCGGCACGGAACGCACCTTGGCCAGCGCCGCCGTGATGGTTTCGGGCTTCACGCCCATGATCAAGCCCACCGCCGCCGCCGCCAGGGCGTTGTACACATTGAACATGCCGGTCAATTGCAGCTTCACCGGGTATTCGTTCACATCGAACAGCTTCATGATGAAGCTGACGCCGTTTTCCGTGATCTCGATATCCCGTGCGAAAATATCGGCGTTGCCGCTGATGCCGTAGGTGCTGTGAGGCACGGTAATATCCTTCAAAATATCGGCGCTGGTATCGTCGTCGGCGTTGATGGCGGCATTGGAAATCCACTCCGGCCTGAAAAAGGACTTTTTGCACTGGAAATACTTTTCCATGGTGCCGAACAGGTCTAAATGATCCTGGGACAGGTTGGTGTAGCAGCCCGCCTCAAAGTGCACCCCTGTCAGACGGCCCATTTCAATGGCGTGGGCGGATACCTCCATGCTCACCACGGTGACCCCCTCATCCCGCATTTTTCGCAGGGTGCGGAAGAAATCGATGGGCTCGGGGGTGGTGAATTCGCTTTTCATGTATTCGCGGCCGATCATGTTGCCGGTGGTGCCGATCAGCCCCACCTTACATCCCGCTTCCTCCATGATAGCCTTGATGAGATAGCTGGTGGTGGTTTTCCCTTTGGTGCCGGTCACGCCCAAGAGTTTCAGTTCCTTTTCCGGGTGGCCGAAAAACGCCGCCGAAATCAGCGACATGGCCCGGCGCACGTTTTTCACCCGCACCTGGGGCGCCTTCACATCCACAAAATGGTTCACCACCAAAGCCGCCGCGCCGTTTTTCACCACCTGGGCGGCAAAATCATGGCCGTCAAACCGCGCGCCGGGAACGCAGAAAAACAAAGCCTGCCTCAATTCAGCCGTTTTCCGGTTATCCATGCACAGGGACGCGATTTCGCAGTCTCCCCGCGCTTCCACCAATTCATCGCCCAGGGACTGGGCCAGCACTGACAACAGCATGTTTCTTCACTCCCGTTCATTGCAGCGGCAATTCAAAAGTTACCTTCACCGTGGATCCGCCGGGGGCGTAACTGCCGCCCGCGGGGGACTGGCGCACAGCCAGTCCGCTTCCCGAAATTTCCATTTCAAAGCCCCTTGCCCGCAGTTGCCGGGCCGCCTCCACCATGGATAAGCCTTTCACGTCGGGCACCGAGATCAGGTCCATGATCTGAAGCGGTTCCTGTTCATAGGTATACAGCATCACGCTGCTTCCCGAGGACACTTGGGCCCCAGCGGCGGGAGCCTGGGCGGAAACAGTATCCGTCAGCTCGTCCGTTTCATAAAGCAAGCCGCGTTCCCAGAGGGCTTTTCTGGCCTGAGCCACCGTCATGCCCACGGTATCGGGCACAACCACCACCGGAGCGGCAGTTGCCTTTGGATCGTTCTTTTCCACATTCAGATAAGAAAGAACGCCCTCCATGATCTGGCTGGCAAAGGGCGCGGCGGTGGTGCTGCCGTAATCCACCGGCACCTGGGCTTCGTTCACCGTTACCAGCACGGCGAAACGAGGATTATCGATGGGGGCGAAGCCCACAAAGGAGCCGATATGCACGTCGGACACCACCCGGCCATCCTTGTACACCTGGGCAGTGCCCGTTTTACCGCCGATCCTGTACCCCGCCACGGCGGCATTTTTGCCGCCGCCCTCGGAAACCACGCTTTCCAGCAGCGTCCGCATGGTGGCGCTGGTTTCCGCGCTGATGGGGGTCGAAACGACAGTGGGCGCGGTGTGCTCCACCACATTGCCCTGGCTGTCCAGCACCTCCTGCACGATGTAGGGCTTCATGAGCCTGCCGCCGTTGACCACCGCGCAGGCGGCGGTGATCAATTGCAGGGGTGTCACCGCCACGCTCTGGCCGAAACCGATGCGGGCCAGGTCCACGTTTTTCACGTAGCGGCTATTGATCAGAATGCCCGCACTCTCCCCCGGCAGATCGACCCCCGTGCGCACGCCGATGCCGAAAGCCCGCAGATACTTATAAAACGTATCGGTCCCCATGCGGAGAGCCAGGGTCACGAAAGCCGGGTTGCAGCTGTTGGCCAGGGCCTGGGGCAGCGTTTGGGTGCCGTGGCTGGCTTTCCAGCAGCGGATGCGGTCGCCGTCCACATAAATAGCGCCGGAGCAGGTAAAAACATCGTTCAGGGAAGCCGCGCCGCTGTCCAGCGCGGCGGAGCAGGTGAGCATTTTAAAGGTGGAGCCGGGCTCGTACACGTCGGTGATCACCGTCATGCGCATGAGCTCGTTGAGCAGCTCCGTATCGTTCCGGGGCGGATCGTTGGGGTCGTAATCCGGCTTCATGCAGACCGCCAGCAAGGCCCCCGTGTTCACGTCCATGACGAGGCACTGAACCGATTTGGCGTCGTTTACCGCCATGCATTCCCGCATGGCCTTTTCCACGATGCCCTGAATGGTGCTGTCCACCGTCAGACGCAGGGTATAGCCCGGCTGCGGCGCTTCATAAGCGGTTTTCCCGTCCGGGAGCAGGCGGGAACGGGCATCCACCTCTGTACGCAGAAACCCTTCTTTTCCCCGCAGCAGTGTTTCATAGGCGCTTTCCAAACCGCTTTGCCCTACGGAATCCACGTTGGTCAGCCCCAAAATTTGAGTAAGAAAAGCGCCCTTGGGGTACACGCGCCGGGTATCCTCGTCAAAGGATACGCCCCGGAGCAATTTCCCCATTTCCGGGTCTTCATTGCGCAGGGCACGGATCGCGTCCACAGTCTCCCGGGGCACTTGGCGCTTCAAAATCACAGAGGCCAGCTTTTTGTTTTGCAGCTTTTTTTCCATGGACGCCGCGTCCGCGTGAAGCATTTCACCCATGACCTGGGCAAAGGCGCTTTCATCGGTCACCAATTGCGGATTGGCCGTTACGATATAGGCCGTGGCCGACAGCGCCAGAACGCCGCCCCGGGTGTCCTGAATAGTGCCCCGCTGGGCCGTCACCACGCCTTCCCTCGTCCATTGGCGCACCCCCCGGGCGGTGAGCGATTCGCCCTGGATCAGCGTCAGATCCCCGATGCGTACTCCGATCAGCGAAAACAGGATGGTCAGCGCTGACAGCATCATCAGTAATCTTCTGCGGATCGTTAGGCCGGTGCGCATGGACTGTCCTCCCCCTGGCCGGCCGCTCCAACGAAGTCAGCGGCTGCCGGTGATCATTCCATCCAGCGCGGAACGGGGGGAGTTATCCGCCTGAACAGTTGTTTTGATTTCAAAAGGCCGGGTATCCGGCGCCACCACACGTTCAGTGGTATCGCTGGACGGGGCTTTCATTTTCAGCTTTTGGCAGGCCATATCGCAGATCCGGGCAGGGTCCCGGGCATCGGCCACTTTCTCCGCCAACAGCTCGTTCTCTTTCTCCGTCTGAACGATCTCTTTTTCCATGTTGCCGATATACTTGACCAACTCTGAACGCTGGGCGTTTTTGCTGACGATCAGGCCGCCGAAAGTCACAAACAGGGCGCACAGAAAGATCAGCGCCCCCCGCAGGGGAACCGTCACGCTCTCGCGCGGCGCGGCGGCCACATGCCCCGCCCGGAAAGGCTGCCGGCCAGGATCGAAAGCCTGGCCCGCTTCGGAATCGGGCAGATGTACGGAGCTGCGCACATGAATCCGCATACCCGGCGCGGCCTGCAGGCCCGCCGTTACATACATCGCGTTTTTGCCCTTCTGCATGAATATATTCCCCCTCCTGCCAGATTAGAACGTATTTCCATCCTGTAAAGATGTCAGGAACGCCAGCGGATCGGGATACTTTTCGTCGAACGCGCGATCCTGATCCTTACCCACAGCGGCGGGAATGATGCGGATGTGATTGTAGGTGCCGTTGACCTCCACATCCCGGGCGTCGCCCAGCCGCCATGCCCGAATGCGCTGGGGTAGCAAAAGCCTCCCCTGGGCGTCGGCTTCACAATCGGTATAACTATATTTTGTAAACAGATCCAGGAAAGGCTGCGCCACAGGCTTGCGGCGCACCAACGCGGCCAATTCATCCCGGCGGGCCATCCAATCGGCAATGGGATACAGCGCCACCGCGTGAAAATCCGGCGAAGGAGCCACGGCAAAGCGTTCTCCCAGCGGCTCACGAAACGCGGCGGGGATAATCATGCGGCCTTTGGCGTCAATGCTGTGGGGATAGCTGCCCACAAACCCTAAAAACGGCAGTTTTCCGTTTCCCGCATCGGAATGCAGCGCGTCCGGGGCTTGATTGGCGTTCTGTTCCGGCTGATGACATTCGTTTTCCACGGAGTCAGGATTCTTAACAGAATCATCCGCCATATAATCGCCCCCTTAATCGCCACATAATCTCCACTTTTGTGATTGCTTCACCATTTTAAGGCACTTTTTGGCTGTTTGTCAAGCGTATGATCATTTCCGGCGTGGCTCTTTGGGAAATAGAAACGTAATGTTTTTGTTCTTATTATGTTATATTTTTAAAAATTTGTTCTGTTTTTTCACAAAAAAATAGGGAACACGTTTTCGTGTTCCCTATCGAAATATATCATTTGCATAGAAAATATTAAAATTTTTATTGAGTTTAAACAAAATTTTATGCTTTTTTTGTTTCGTGTTTTTGGGGGCTTTGTAATAAAAAGTTTAAATTTCGATAGAATCCGACATAAACGTCAACGAAAAATGGTTCCCGGTCCCACCGGCAGGCAAGCCGCTCCACCAGATGGGGCATTTGGGCACCGGCACGAAAAAAACCGGCCAAAAACAGCCGGTTATTGGGAATCACGCCTCTTTTTCCGTGCCCGAAATGGGCGCGCTCTCCACCGCGGAGCCTTCCGGCAGCCGGTAAAGCTGAAAATCCAGGCCATCGCAGGACACGCAGTGGTACCGAATGCCACGGTAAACGCCGTTCACCGCCCCACGGAGGGAGGGCCCATGAAGATGGCCATACACCACATCATCCACCGGATACTTTTCCAACAGGGCGGAAAGCGGTGTTTCGGCGGCGCCTTCACCCAGTGGGGGATAGTGGCACAGCACCACCAGCCGGGCGGCGCCCAATTTCATTGCCCGATCCAGGGACATTTCCATCCGCAGCAGCTCCCGCCGGTAGATTTTTTCATCCTCCGGCGCGCAGGACGCGCCTGGAAGCGTCCATCCCCGGGTCCCGCAGAAAGCCGTATCCTCCAAGACCATGGCGTCGTTCTGCACGGCGTACATTCCCCGGGGCAGCAAATCCCGCAGCCGGGAGATACCGCACCACCAGTAATCGTGGTTGCCCCGCAGCAGGATCTTGCGCCCCGGCAGTTCCCCGATGCTGCGCAGGTCTTCCACGGCGTCCTCCGTCTGCATGGCCCAGCTGATATCGCCGGGCAGCAGCACCACGTCGCTTTCCCGCACCTTATCCCGCCAATCCCGGCGGATGCGGTCAAAGTGGCCCTCCCATTGAGGCCCGAACACATTCATGGGCTTATCAGCGCCGCCCTGCAAATGCAAATCGCCGATCGCGTAAATATCCACTTATTCTTCGTCTTCCTCGTCTTCGTCCTCGGCTTCTTCCTCTTCCATTTCCTCCAAGGACAAATCGCTTTCAATCTCGTCATACTCCCGGGGCGGGATATCCTCGTCGATTTCCGGAATGATTTCATCCATGGCGCTGACAGGATCGATGCTCAGGTTGGCTTCATCCACCCGCACTTCGTTTTCTTCTTCCTCGCGCTCCTGGTTGGCGTTCATTTCCTTGAGGCAGAACAGGCAAACGTCCTTTCCGGGCAGGGCCGGAGCCTCGTTGCACACGGTGCACAGCTCGATTTCTTCCTGCTGGCTTTCGCCCTTCATTTCCCGCTTGCAGATTTTGCAGTATCCCTCTTCCGGAGCGATATAATTCAATTCACACCGGGGGCATTTGATCAACCGCATTGACCGTTTCCTTCCTTTCTTTTGGATGCCTGCCGCTTATCCATTCGGAAGCGGCAGGACGCGCCACGGCTTCGCCCGTGCGCTCATCCTTATCCTTTTGGATGCCTGCCGCTTATCCATTCGGAAGCAGCAGGACGCGCCACGGCTTCGCCCGTGTGCCCATCCTTATCCTTTTGGATGCCTGCCGCTTATCCATTCGGAAGCGGCAGGACGCGCCACGGCTTCGCCCGTGCGCTCATCCCCCTATATTGCCATGTATTCCCATGGCAGCCGGATGGCAAATGAATTGCATATCATGGCATTTTATATTACGATTTCCATGCGGATCACTTTATTACAAAGGAGGATCAAACATGAAACGAATTTGCTGGATCATCATCGCGTTTTTGGCGCTGACGCTCAGCGCGGCCATGGCGGAAAACGATTGTCCGCAAAACTGCATTTACTGCCGGGGCAAATGGGATTGCGCGTGCTGCTACCGATGCACGGTGGGCAATCAGCCCGCGCGGACAGCGGCCGTATCATGCTCCGCTCCCGCGTCCACGTCCCGGCCTTCCACGTCAGATGTTCCGCATTCTTCCCCGAGCACGGGAGATTATACTACAATATCCCCTACAGCGCAAGAGCAAAAACTTTTGAATTTGCTGAACGAGGATCGGACCCGGAACGGCCTTTCCGCCTTGGAGATGGACGGCGAACTGTCCGCCCTGGCGCGGACGAAATCCCAGGATATGCTGGAAAACGGTTACTTCGCTCACGAATCCCCCACCTTAGGCAACGCCGCCGCCATGCTGACTGATTCCGGCTACGACTATAACGGCGTGGGAGAAAACATCGCCCACCACGCCAGCGTGGAAAAAGCCGACGCCGCTTTTTTGAGCAGCCCGGGGCACCGCGCCAACATGATGGGCAAACAGTGGGATAAGGTTGGCATCGGCGTGGTCGAGGATAAAAACGGCTTTGTTTACGTAACGGAGCTGTTCGTCCGCTGAAACCAAGAGCGATCCGCAAAAGCGCAGGGGAGAAAGCCCGAAATTAGCTTTCTCCCCTGGTTTTTACCGCCGCCATACCTGATGCAGGGCCGCCCTGCTTTGCTCAGTCCGGGCCGCAGGGCCGGTCCCGCCCCTTTGGGCGGGAGGCCGCGCCGCGCTTCCAGCTATGCGCGGCGCGCTCAAGCGCATCTCCCCTATCCGCTGCCCCGCCTGCCATACGGTTTTCAGCGCCGCGCCTCCGGCTTTATGCCGAGGCAGGGCGGTCAGCAGCGCCGCTTCCTCCGTTTTCAGCGCCGGGCTTTTGGCGTCTTTCCACAAGGACATGGCATCCACCTCACTTTTGACGGTTTTGCCATATCCTATGCGCGTTTGTTCCTTCCTGTGCGCCTGTCAGGCTTCGATCAGGCTCTTTTCATACTGCCGGTATACCCGATAAAGATGGGAGGCCAGTTTTTCCGTATTGGCGATGGAAGAAATGCTGGTTTCATCCACGGTGGAACCTTCCACCCACTGAATGCCCAAGGGTTTTGCTCCCAAATAGGCTTCATAAAACATGGCGGTGTTCACGCCCTTATGCTGGTATTCCGGCACTACGAACTGCATGCTGCACCGGGCGCCGTGGATTTTGTTCTTTCCCAGCGCGTAATGCAGCCAGCCGAAAGGCAGCATGCGGCCCTTCATTTTTTTCAGCACCTGGTTGTAGTCGGGGAAAGCGACCACCAGCCCGATGGGACGGTTTCCGGCATACGCCATCACGGTCATTTCCGGCCGGTAAAAGCGGCGAAGATGCTTGATCGCCCGCCGCAAATCGCCGTAGGTGGGCACGTTCCATTCCCATTCCGGCGGAAACGCTTCGCGGATGATGCGGTTCACGCTATGCAGCAGCTTCTCTTCCCTTTCCGGGGTCCACTGTACGTGCTCCACCCGGAAATCAAAGCGTTTCTTCGCCCGGGGCACGATTTCCTCCAAAGCATGCTGGTCAAATTCGTCCATGCGCATGAAATACGCAAAATGATCGCGATGCTTCGTAAACCCGCATTTTTCAAAATAATCGCCGTAGTAGGAAGGGTTGTAAGGATTAAACAGCACGGGCGGGCCGTCGAAGCCCTGCACCAGCAGCCCCTTGCTGAAATCATCCGCCGCCAAAGGAGAAGGCCCGATCACGTTTTCCATGCCTTCCTCCCGCAGATAGGCGCAGGCAGCATCCAGGGCGGTGCGGGCATAATCCGGCCGCTGGGCGCACTCGAACAGGGAAATGTACCCATATTTGCGGTTCAGGCGCTCGTTCAGCCTCTCGTCAATGCCCGCCATCACCCGGGCCACCGGCGTTTCTCCATCGTATACCAGGAAAAAGCGCCGGGGATCATCGTGGCTTTCGCACAGCAAACGCAGCTGCTCCCTGATCAGCGGCGGCACCCAGTTGGGATCGTCCTTATATAATTGGAATGGAAGCATCACAAAAGGCCGCAGGGCGGCGCGGTTCTGCTCCAAAATCTCTACGCGAATCATGTTTTCACCCTCTTTTGGTAATCGATGCTTTTTATGGGGGAAGCCGCTCTTTGCGGGACAAAGAGCGGCTTCCCCCATACCCCCTTCCGAGAAAACCACAAGGGGTATCAGGTAATTATCACTCTTTCTCCCTAATCGCTGCGTACTATTCCATTCCCCACAGGCTTTTCCTTTAGCCCTTATCTTTCAATAAGATTATAGCATCTTCGGACCCTTTTGTCAAAGCGGCCTTATTCTTCTTCCACGGGGATGCCGTACAGGATGCAGGCGTTGTTCCAGGTGATTTCCGCCATGTCCTCCGGAGGAATATCCCGCAGCTCCGAAAGCTTCATCAGCGTGTACTTCACATTGGCCGGTTCGTTCCGGCGGCCACGCACCGGTTCGGGGGCCAGATAAGGGCTGTCCGTTTCCACCAACAGCCGGTCCAGCGGCACTTCCCGGGCCGCCGCCTGGAGATGCGGCGCTTTTTTAAACGTCAGGGGCCCCGCAAAGGAAATATAAAAGCCCATTTTCACGTATTCCCTTGCGATTTCCGGGCTACCGGAAAAGCAGTGGATGATCCCCTCGGGCAGGCGCTTCCTGCTGCGGAAAAATTCCACCATATCCCCATGCGCGTCCCGGATATGGAAAATGACGGGTTTATGAAGCTGCTCGGCCAAATCCACCTGCTCCGCCATCACCCGCATCTGCACGTCCCGGGGCGATAAATCGTAATAGTAATCCAGACCGATCTCCCCCAAGGCCACAACCTTGGGCTGGGCCAGCAGCCCGGCAAGCGTATCCAGATAATCCGTTGGCGCGTCCTTGGCCTCATGGGGATGCACACCGGCAGCAGCATAAACGCCGGGATGCGATTCCGCCAGCGAAATGCACCGGCGGGAGGAATTTAGATCGCTGCCCACGCACACGCAGCTTTTTACCTCCGCCTCGATCATGCGGCGGTAGGCTTCTTCCCGGTCTTCGTCAAATTTCGCGTCGTCCAAATGGCAATGGGTGTCAAATATACGCATAGCTTTTCCTTTTTATGTTGTTTTTCAGCATGAATGATAAGCGTTGAGAGTTGAGCGTTGAGAGTTATTTTAAACTAACAGGCTAAGCAATCTCCGCTCTCAACTCTAAACTCTCGTCTCTGAAAAAAATCCCCGGCAGCGCCTGCCGGGGAATCAAGCTGAATGCGGTATTACTCAAACAGGCCCGTTTCCGCGTTCAGGATATGCTGCTGATCTTCGATCAGGCGGAGGAAACGTTCGCGGTAATCCTTGGCGGTCTGGCGCAGCATTTCCACTTCCTGCTGCAAATCGCTCTTTTCCGCCTCCAGGTTCTCCAAGCCCATGGACGCCCGTTCGTTCGCGCCGTTCAGGATTTCTTCGGCCTTGGCCTTGGCTTCGGCAATCGTTTGATCGTATACCTTCTGGGCCTGGGCCAGCAGGCGCTGGGCGGCCTCACCCGCTTCCTCCCGGACCTTTGGCGCTTCCTTCACCTGCTGCGCGGGCGCCTGAACGGGAATGGCGGCAGGCGGCGGCACAGGAATGGGAGCTGCGGCGGGGGCGGGCATCGCGGCGGAGCCGTAAGCGCCATGGGCGGCTTGCGTAAGCCGCTGGGTGAGGGTAGCGATTTCTTCCTGCATGGCTACCATCTCATCGCAGATGTCATCCAGGAATTCATCCACCTCTACCGGGTCGTACCCGCGCATTTTGGTTTTAAATTCTTTTTCTTCAATCATGGCAACTGTAATCGGCATTTTCAGGCTCCTTTCCGCATAGACAGAAAATGATGATAAATGTGAATCAGGAGAAAAATCCCAGGATCATGCGCGCGATATAGCAGATCACCGCCGCAGCCAGCGGGCCCACGTTGATTTTGAATTGCTTGTCCGGCAGCAGGCGTGCTGCCGCCTGATTGCCAATCCGGGCCCCCGGCTCACACAGCCTGTTCAGCGTAACCATCCATGGGCGCTGAGTGTTGCTCACATAAGGCAGGGCAAACTGGACCAATTGCATCATCGCGTACACGCTGAGCAGAAAACGGATCAAACGGATGAACATGGTTCATGCTCCTTTCTGACAGGCGAAGCGGCAGACAGGATAAGTTACTGATCGACAGCCTGTACCTCATCCGGCGCGTAGCCGTAGCCGGCGGGCTGGGCGGAAAAGGCCGGGGGCTGAACCGCCTGAGGCGCGGGGCGCTGATAGAAGCTCTGGCGCGTTTCCTCCGGGTCGGCGGCGCGCTGGGTGAACGCCTGCGGATTGCTGTACTGCTGCGGCTGGGCGGGTTGGACGGGCTGCGCTTCCCGCGTCTGGGGCGCGTAGGACACCCGCTGCCCTGTGTAGGCAGGCTGATAATTCCGGGGCTGGGTCCGGGCAGGGGCGTTGTTCATCATATTGGTGGCCTGATCGGCAAACACGGCCATGGTCTGCGGGGCCAGCAGGTACACGCCATGGCGCGATACCTTGGTAATGGTGGCGGTCAGGGAATAGCAGGCGCCGCTTAAGGTATCCACCAGGCGCCGCATTTCCGCCGGGTCCGCGATGTTTTCCATGACGATCACCACGGCGTCCCCATTGCGCAGCAGGGTGATGGCGCTGCGGCATTCGCTCATGCCCCGGGCGTTGATCACCCGGGCGGAAAGCAGGCTGGCGCTCTGCTGGGACGCTTCCTGAACAGGCGTTTCAGGTGGCTGCGTGTTCTGCTCGTTCTGGCGGCCCATGTTCTGCTGGTACGCGCCGAAATCCACCACGTTTTCCTGCTGCCGCGCCGCGTGCATCTGTACGCGCCGCATACGGCCCTGACCGGGCTGTGCCTGGGGCGTTTGCTGCGGCTGCTGCGGCTGCTGGAAAACAGGCTGATGCCCCATTCCCGCGTTCTGCTGATACACGGGCTGCTGATAATACTGCTGATACGCGGGCTGCTGATAAGGCTGCTGGTAGCCTCCCGCCTGCTGCGGCGGGTACGCCTGATTCCGCGTCTCATCCGGATACGGTTCCTGCACCCGCTGCGGCGCCTGGCGTCCGCTGTAGAAAAAATTGTTGTATGCCGTCTTTACCGTGTTTTTCAGGCTGCCCAAGATATCGCCCACTGCCATTTTGCGAACCCTCCCGTGTTTTATCGAAACAGAGCCGAGCCTACGCGCACCATGGTGGCGCCGTGGCGGGCGGCCAGGTCGTAATCCTGGCTCATGCCCATGGAAAGCTCCGTCATATTCGTACCCTGCACATTTTCCTGCTGGCACCGTTCCAGCAGCGCGCGCATGCGGGAAAAATACCCTTCGATAATTTCCCGCTCCGCTCCCAGCGGCATCATAGCCATCAGGCCCCGGACATCCAGCCCCGGCATAGCCGCGCACAGCCGCAGGAAGGGAAACAGATTTTCTTCCTCGATACCGCCTTTTTGCGGCTCCCGCGCGATGTTTACCTGGATCAGCACCGGCATCCGCAGGTTTGCTTTCTGGGCCTGCCGGTCGATCTCCCGTGCCAGGCTTTCATGATCCAACGAATGGATCATGCACACGTCCCGAATGATGTACTTGACCTTGTTGGACTGCAATTGACCGATCAGGTGGACGGAAAACTGTCCCTCCAAGCCGGGCAGCTTTTCCCGGATGGCCTGCACCCGGTTTTCGCCGATATCCGTAACGCCCAAATCTTTGAGCGGCAGGATCTGCTCCACCGTGGAATACTTGGTTACCGCGATCAGCCGGGGCGCGCGGCCCCAGGCGGCGCTTTCCCGCGTCAAGGTTTCCCGCACCCGGGCTACTCTTTCTTCCAGCGTCATGCCCCGACGCCTCCCTTCCTTTCAGAAGAGCCGCACCGGCATGCCTTCATATAACACGCCCGCGTTGTCAGGCACCACGTAAGCCGTCGTTCCATCATCGGAAATCACTTCCACGCCCGTCCAGTATTCGCCGCCCTCGGTGGCCATGACCACGCCCTTGCGCCCGTTCTGCACATAAATGGCGCGGGAGGGCACCATCAGGCTGTTCACGTTCTCGCCCAACCGCACCTGGCAGGACCGCAGATACAGAGCGCTGGGCAGGAAATCCGTATCGTCGACCAGCAGCCGCACCAGCAGTTCGCCCCCGGAGCGGGTGGAATTATACACTGTGGCGGTGAGCACGCTGTTATCAAAGCTTTCGATCACCAGATGGTAGGTGCGCCCCTCCACGGGGATCCAGTCTTTTTCATTGCACAGCATCAGCACGGCCCACTGTTCCTTGCGCACCATGCGGTAGATATCCGTGGCGTTGCGCATGCCGGTGGTGCTGTCGGCGGCGGGCGGATTGCCGTTGTACATGTTCCGCACCTGGGTCGGGGTGTAATCGGCGAAGGTGGTCATGTTCAGCGTCTTTTCGTAGCCGTCGGTATAGAAGCTCACCAGGCCGTCCGCCGTGGCGGCAAACTGCTTGGTCCAGGTGGAAATGCGCTGCAGCTGGGTGTTTTCGTCGTCATACAGGCGGCTGAGCTTCTGATCGTCAGGATTCTTCTGCTTGATATAAATCTGCTGGCTCTGCATGGCTTCCTTGAGCAGCTTTTCCTGAGCGCTGATGCTGCCCCGGGCGCCGTGCACCAGCCGCTGCACCTCCATGGCGCGGGCCTGCACCTGGGTCATGCGGGACAAAAGATTCTGATCCGTTACCGCGCCGGAAATCAGCACCTTGTGGTATTCCTTGATCTGGTTGCGGTAATTGTTCAGCGTCACCCATTCTTTGGCGTTAAAACCGGCTGTGTAGATGGTGGCCACCAGGGTGCCGCGCTCTACCTCCTCGCCTTCCTCCACGTTGAAATCGATCTGGGAAACGCTTTCCTGGCTGACCACCGTTTCATTGCGCACCACCACGGCGTCGCCGGTGAACAGCGAGCTCATGGAGCCGTAACGCACATAGCCATACTGTACGCCGCCCGGCGACAGCATGCGGAACACCGCGATAGCGGCGAACGCCAGCACGAGCACCGTCAGGATGATATACCCGGCTTTGCTCTGCTTCTGCCGCGTCCGGGGAAGGCCGGTTTTCGGTGCCTGATAGCCAGACTGGGAATTGTTCCCGTTTTCCGGCGGCATTTCCTCTGTGGGAGCCGCGTTTTCCGGCGCTCCCCAGCCCGCGCCGGAATAATAGGGCTGGCTGGGGTCCGGCAATATCTGCGCGGGGGGCGGCACCTGGCCCAGCTGCGGCAGCGGGGACGAAACGCCTGGCTGCGCCTGACCCGGAACCGGCCGCTGCACCCACTGCCCGTCCGGCTGAATCGGCGTCCAGGACGGCGCGCCGCCGTCTTCCTGCCCGCCGGGATAAGGGTTCTGCGGTTCATAACCTTGTGGGGGCTGCATGTTTTCCTCCGTTTCAAAGGATAACTCTGTTTTATTCGCGCTGAGGTCAAAAAAATCCTTCTTTAATTTACGATAGTTTTGCGATTTTTGAAAATTTTCCAATAAAAAAGACAATGATCGTACAGAATTGTTTTCCAATTGTTCCAAAATGGCTAACAAGCATTGGATAAAGCGCGGACACCCAACCGGATCGGATGCCCGCGCCGCTATCGTTCGATGCCGTGATGGAATCAGTTTACGCCGCGGTACGCCTCAATCACGTCGGAGCGCCTTTGCAGTTTTATCAAAACGCCGTCCAATTGCTCGCGGGATTTGACCTGAATGGTGGTGGTGATGGAGCAGGTTTTGTTTTTATTCAGCTTCACGGCCAAAGCGGTGAGGGGAATGCCCATATCCTGAATGTAATTCGTAATTTCTCCCAACAGTGAAATGTGATCATAGCAAATGATCTGAATGTTGGCGCTGAACGTGCCCACATCCTCCATGGCCCAGGAAACGGGAATGGCCCGTTCCGGCTCGGTATGCAGGGCGTTGATGCAGTCCGCCTTATGCACGGTCACGCCCCGGCCCCGGGTGATATAGCCCACGATATCGTCGCCGGGCACCGGATTGCAGCATCGGGCGAAGCGCACCAGCATGCCCGGTTCCCCGTGCACGTAAATGCCATGGGTGGGCTTGCCCTTGGGCTCTACCGGGGCCACCTGGTCAACCACCGGCACCTTGGGCGCTTGGGGCGCGTCCCTCTTCTGCTTTTCCTCGATGAGCCGGGACAGCACGTACACCGCCGCGACACCGCCGTAGCCAATGGCCCCGTAAATATCCTCCAGGTCCTGGAACATATATTTTTTCAGCAGCGGTTCATAGTATTCCGGCTTGGTATAATCCCCTAACTTCACGCCCCGGCGCTTGGCCTCGTGCTCCAGCATATCGCGGCCCTTCTGCATGTTTTCGCCCCGCAGCTCCCGCTTGAAGAACTGGCGAATTTTGGCCTTGGCCTGCTGGGTCTTGACGATCTTGAGCCAGTCCATGCTGGGGCCTTTGGAGGCGGAGGAGGTGAGCACCTCCACCCGGTCTCCCGTTTGCAGCTGGGTATCCAGGGGCACCATTTTGCCGTTGACCTTCGCGCCGACGCAGGTGTTCCCGATGTGGGAATGGATGCGGTAGGCAAAATCCAGGGGCGTGGAACCCCGCTGCATGGAAATAATGTCCCCCTTGGGGGTGAACAGGAACACTTCCTCGGAAAACAGGTCAGTTTTCAGGCTGTCAATAAATTCATGGCTGTCACGAGTCTCGCTCTGCCAGTCCAAAATCTGGCGCAGCCAGTACAGCTTATCGTCCAAGCCCCCGTCCTTTTTTCCGCCCTCCTTGTAGCGCCAGTGGGCGGCGATGCCGTATTCCGCGATGCGGTGCATTTCCCAGGTGCGGATTTGGATTTCAAAGGGGAAGGGGATGCGCCGGCCGCCCATGACCGTGGTGTGCAGGGACCTGTACATGTTGGCCTTGGGCACAGAAATGTAATCCTTGAACCGGCCCGGCACCTGATTCCACAGCGTATGGGCGATGCCCAGCACGGTGTAACACTCCGGAATGGTGTCCACGATCACGCGGATGGCGATGAGGTCGTAAATCTGATCGAAGGGCTTGTTCTGGATCACCATTTTGCGGTAAATGGAATACAGGTGCTTGGGACGGCCATCGATATCGTAATGCAGCCCCGCCTCGTCCAACTTCTGGGACAGCTCGCTGATCACCAGCTTGATGTTTTCTTCCCGCTCCGCCCGCTTCATGCCCACCTTCCGGGCCACGTCCTGATAGCCCTCCGGGTCGATGTAGCGCAGGGACAGGTCCTCTAATTCCGATTTGATGGCATACACGCCCAAACGGTGGGCCAGCGGCGCGTAAATATCCAGCGTTTCCCGGGCGATGGCCACCTGGCGGTCGGCGTTCTGGTAGCGCAGGGTGCGCATGTTGTGCAGCCGGTCCGCCAATTTAATGAGCACCACGCGGATATCCTTGCTCATGGCAAGGATCATTTTGCGCAGGGATTCCGCCTGCTGTTCTTCCCGGTCCGCAAAGTCCAGCTTGGATAACTTGGTCACCCCGTCCACCAGCCGCGCCACTTCATCGCCGAATTCCTGCCTGATCAGGTCCAGCGTCACCCCTTCGCAGTCCTCCACCGTATCGTGCAGCAGGGCGGCGGCGATGGTGGGCGGATCGATCATCAGCTCGGTGATGATGCCCGCCACATAGCGGGGATGGATCATATAGGGCTCGCCGCTTTTGCGTTTCTGGCCGTCATGGGCCTTTTCCGCGAAAGCGTATGCTTTTTCGATCAAGGCGGCGCCTGTGCCGTCTTTATCGAATTTTCGCACGCGGGCCAGCATCTCTTCCAGGGTCATGTCTTCATACGCCGTGTACGCCATACGCTTCCTCCTTTGCGTTTTCCGCTAAACGGAACAGAATACTTTCTTCCGGTCCCCTTTTCCTGACCGGCCGCATCCCAACCCCGAAGGGCTGCAGCGACAGGGAAATCAGGTCGATTTCCTCCAGCACCCGCAGCGCGAACAGCGCCTGGGCTTCCGTAAGCTTTGCGTATCGGGTAAAAGCGGCCAAATCCATGGGCGCGCCGCTTTTCAGCGCCACATAGCAGCGCCGCAGGTTATCCCGATCCACGAAAGCCCGGGCCAGGGCTTCCGCGGCCTCCCTCGTCCGGGGCAAGGCGTAAAGCTCCGCCCCCGGAAGCGCTTCGCGCCAGGCATTGGCTTCCCCGGTGTCCCCATCGCAGAAGATCACGCTGCGGTACGCCGGGTGAACGTTTTCGGCGCGGCCATACAGCAGGATCGCGGAAAAAGCCCGGGGATCATCGGCTTTTTCCAGACAGAAATCCGCATCCGGGTATTTTTCCCGCAGCCGCAGGGCCGTTTTCAGACACCGGCACAAAAGCAACGTTCCCTGCCCCGTCTCCATGAGGGCATTCGCCGCCGCTTCCGTGATTTCAGACAGAGCTGCTTCCGCGCGCCTTGCTTCCCGCAGCAGAAACCGGGCTTCTTTCTCCCGATCTTCCGTAAGATGCTCCGGCAGCAGTTCCATGGCGTACAGCCTGCATTCCGCGCTCACCTTGCCCCGAAATTCGTTCACCTCGGGGGATATGGCCAGCGCAAGACTTCCCGTTTCCCGTTCCGCCCAATCGCCGCCGCCAAAGAAAATACCGTCCCGCAGGGTCTCTCCCTGCTGAAAGGTGCATTTCAGATGCCGTCCTTCCGCCCCCACCCGCCGGAAAGACAGGGGAAGCGCTTCCCTCACCAGAAACCGGGGCGCTGGATTGCCCATGCCGAAGGGCTCCAGCATCTTGAGCCATTTGACCGTTTCCACGGTCACATCGGAAAGCCGCATTTCACCGTCGCACAGCACCTCCGGGATCACCGGCCTGCCCCCGGTCTGTTCGCTCACCGCCCGGGATAGGGCTTCCCGGAAAGCGGGCACGTTTTCCGCGCGGATGGTCAGCCCGGCGGCCTGTTTGTGCCCGCCAAAGCGTTCAAACAGTCCCGCGCATTGGCTCAATGCCTGATAGATATCGATCTCCCCCGCGCTGCGGGCGCTGCCCACGCACATATCCCCCTCCTGGGCCAGGGCCACGGTGGGATAAGCATACTTTTCCGCCACCTTGCCCGCCGCCAGGCCCACCACGCCGCTGTTCCACTTTTCGCCCTGCACCACGATGGCCTTTTGGTCCACCAGGTCCATGCCTTTCACCTGGTCCAGCGCGTCTGCCAATACGAAAGCCTCCTGGTTTTTCCGCTCCTGGTTCAGCTTTTCCATTTTCAGGGCCAGTTCCTCCGCCTGAACGCCATCCCGTGTCAGCAGCATATCCAGCGCGGTTCGGGCGGATTCCATGCGGCCGCAGGCGTTCATGCGGGGGGCGATCTGGAAAGCCACCTGCTCGCTGGAAACGCCGCCGTGAATGCCCGCCCGCTCCATCACCGCCCGCAGGCCGGGCCGCCGGGTGTCCTTGAGCTTTTGAAGGCCCAGCGCGGCGATCACCCGGTTTTCCCCGGTCAGCGGCACCATATCGGCCACTGTAGCGAGGGCGGCAATTTCAAGCAGCGGCATCGCTTTCTCCCCCACCAGGGCCAGGGCCAGCTTCCAGGCCACGCCCGCCCCGCAGAGGAAGGGAAAGGGATAATCCCCCAAAAGGGGCGAAACCACCGCGCGGGCGGGAGGCAGTTCCTCCCCGTGGCGGTGATGGTCGGTCACGATCACATCCATGCCCAGTTCCCGGGCCCTTCGCGCCTCCGATACGCTGGTAATGCCGCAGTCCACCGTAATCAGCACCTGGCAGGTTTGGGCCAGGGTTTCCACAGCGGGCGTATTCAGGCCGTAGCCCTCCCGATGCCGGTCGGGGATATAGACCGCGCGCTCCATGCCCAGCATGCCTAAGGCTTCCCACAGGATAGCGGAAGCGCATACTCCGTCCACATCGTAGTCGCCGTAGATCGCCGCCTTTTTCCCCTGATCCCGGGCTTTGAAAAGCAAATCCCGCGCCTCGGTCATCTGGTGCAGCTTGAGGGAAGGCAGCAGCTGATCCAGGGCAGGATGGAGAAACCGCCGGGCGTCCGCTTCCGTATTTACGCCCCGGGCGGACAGCAGCCCCGGCATCCAGGAAGGCAGGCCCGGCAATGCCGGAACGTCTTCCTTTAAAGAAGCAAGACGGATTTTGAGCATGCCATCCCTCCAAAAAATGGATAAAAAGAGGGTGCCGCGCGTAACCGCCCGGCACCCTGATTTGGTTTATTTCACTTTGCCAAAGAGAGAAGCTTTGCCCGTGATCATGGTGAAACAGAACTGGAAAGCGCGCATCACCAAAGTCGCCATGGCGCTGGCCACCACGCCGGACGCCAGCGTGTAGCCGGTGGATTTGGAGAAGGAGAAGATCATCAGGATCAGGGCTACGGCCAGCACGGCGGCATGCACGATCCAAACATTCTTGGCGGCGGCGCGGAAGCCCAGTTTGCTGGCGGACTTGGGAACGCTGCCTTCGGTGATCTGCTTGCTGATGGCATCGGTACGGGTGACCGCGCTGTACATGGCCAGCAGCATGCCCAGCAGGATCGCAACCATACAGCCCACATTCAGCATGTATTCGCTGGGCACGATGATGGTGGCAACGAAGAACAGATTCAGCACCACCGCGCACCACACGCTCAGGAAGCCCGAAATGCCTGTGAGCTTGCCAGTGGCAACCAGATAAACCAGGGTGAAGAGCAGCAGCAGCGCGACCACGATCAGCACCACGCCCAGCACGCTGCCCGCGGAAGCGGCCACATCGCCGGAATCGCGCAGGCTCAGGGTCATATCAACCGCGCCGTAATTCAGCAGGAAAGCCACGTTGGCTGCGGTGGTGTAGGCGCTGTTGGTGGAGCCCATGCTGCAAGTGATCTTATTGTCGGACACGATGCCATAGGAAGAAACGCTGTCGCCGTCGCAGGTGACGGACAGATAAGAGGGATTGGATTCCGCCAGCTTCTCCTGGCCGTCCTTATTCACGTTGAAAATCAGGGAGATGGTGTAGGAGGTGCGGGTGTTGTTGTAGTTCACCTTCACTTCGGCATTGCTGATCTCCTTTTCCGTCAGGATCACATTGCTGTTGGTATCGGCAAACTCAAACTGACCGCCCATGGTGGCCATGCCGCGCAGGGAGGACAAACGGGAAGCGTCCATCTTCCGCAGTTCGATGCGCACAGCGCCGTCCTTCACGGAAACATCGCTGTCGGATTCGCCCATCTGGGTGAGACGCCCGCGGATGGTATTCACGGATTTTTCCAAGGTATCCTCAGCGGCATCCTCGGGCAGGGTATAGGTATATTCCACATAATTGCCGCCGCCCAAAGTCCGGCTCACCGGCAGGGAAGCGGGCCAATTGGCGCTGCTGACGGGGACCCAGGGCAAAAGCACATTCACGCCCTCGGCGTCCAGGTTCATGCCCACAATAGACAGGCAGGAAACAAAAACCGTCAGTGCCAGCAGAACGGCAAGGCAAATCAGGCCTTTCGTGCCGGAAGTCAGCGGTTTGCGGTTTTGGGTGTTCTTCGTGGCCATAATGAATCTCTTCCTCTCGTTGTAATTGCTGCTTGCAAACGCGCACGCGCGTTTTTTCCTTTTGGTAGACTTGCCTATTATACTCTCTTCATGTCTGCCCGTCAAGCGTTTCATGGCGGGTGCGGGCACATTCTTCCTCAAAATCGCCTGTAACCGCCGCGGGGGGTTGTGTTTTCCCCTGATTTCGGCTATAATCATCCCGTAATATAATTGGAAGGAGATTCAACAATTTGGGCATTTTATCCGCTTTGCAAAGCGATCCCAAAGGTACGCTGATTATTTTGCTGTACCAGATTCCCGCCATCCTGATTGCCCTGACGCTGCATGAGCTTTCCCACGGCTATGTAGCTTACCGCTGCGGCGATCCCACAGCCCAGATGATGGGACGGCTCACCTTCAATCCTTTAAAGCACCTGGACCCTATCGGCACCCTGTTCATGCTGCTGTTCGGGTTTGGCTGGGCCCGGCCCGTGCCGGTAAATCCCCGGAATTACAAGCATTTCCGGCGGGACGATCTGCTGGTGTCCCTGGCAGGGATCACCATGAATTTCTGCCTGTTTTTGATGGCCATGCTGCTGATGACCAGCATCAATCAGCTGCTGTGGAAGCCGGAGCTTTGGACGCTGGGCAGCCTCGCCACGCCCCGGGAATTTTTGAGCTTCCAGGGCATGAATTTTTATTCCGTTTTAGGCAGCGAAAATACTATCGTCGTGGAAGACGCCACACAGTACATCCGCAGCGTGAGCGGCAATTCCGCCTATCTGAGCCTGCTGACCCCCTCCCAATTTCAAAATATGAGCATCGTATACGACAGCACGGGCGCTTATTATTTCGCGCTGGAGGGCCTTTCCGATTATCTGCGTTCCCCCTGGCTGATCTATGTGCAGCGGTTCCTCATGTTCTTTGCCCGCATCAATTTGAGCTTGGCGATTTTCAACCTGATCCCCATTCCGCCCCTGGACGGCTATCATGTGGTGAACGATATTTTCCTGCGGGGCAGGCTGCATATCCCGGCAAAAGTAATGAACGTTGTCATGATCGGTATGCTGGCCCTGTTCTATTTTACCGATATTTTTTCCACCGCCATCAGCACGGCGGTCTACTTCGTGCAGGGCGGCGTACTGAACGCCATCCTGTGGGTGTTCGGATTGGGGTAAACTATGGCGCTTACATTGCATTTGAGCCAGTTTGACGGCCCGCTGGACATGCTTTTGTTCCTGATCGGCAAGGCGAAAATCGACATCAAGGATATTTTCGTGTCCGAGGTGACGGATCAATATATCCAATCGGTGCAGAACGCGCCGGACTTGGACATGGACGACGCCAGCGCCTTTATTTCCATGGCGGCCACGCTGCTGGAAATCAAAAGCCGGGCTCTGCTGCCCAAGCCGCCCAAGGAGGACGAGGAAGACCCGGAGCAGGCTTTGATCCGCCAATTGGAGGAATACCAGCGGTTCAAGGAAATCGCCCAGAACATGCAGGGGTTTGAAAAGGCTGCGGCGCTGATGTTTGAAAAGCTGCCGGAGGAATATCCCCTGCCCCCGCCCACCTTAGAGCTGAAAAACCTGACCATGGAAGGGCTGCTGGCGGCTTTCGCACGGGTGATGGCCCGGGTGCCGGAGGAAGAAGAAGAGGCCGTCCACGCTGCCCGGCGCATCGTGCGGGACGAATACACCGTGCCCCGGTGCACCGCCCATATTTTAAAGCGGCTGAAAAAAGGGCCCGTGCGCTTTGAGGAACTGTTCTCCCCCACCCCCTCAAGGGATGAGGTGGTGACCCTGTTCCTGGCCCTGTTAGAGCTTTTGCGCTTGGGCCGGGCGGCGGTGGCCCAGGACGGCGTTTTCGGAGATATGGTATTGGAGCCCCGGCAGGGAGAACCCACGGAGGGAGATTTGCAGATCGATGGATATACCTGAACTGGCCCACGTGATCGAAGCCATTTTGTTCGTAGCCGGGGAACCGGTCAATGTGAGGGAAATCCAGCGCGCGCTGGAAGTGACCGAGGACGAAACCCGCCAGGCCATCGACGCCCTGGACAGCGATTACAGCTACCACCGCCGGGGTATTACGTTGAAACGCTTTGGCCAGCACATCCAGCTTTCCACCCGCGCCGAATACGCGCCCTATGTGGAGCGCTTATTGCAGCCCATCCAGAAGCAGAGCCTTTCCCAGTCCGCCCTGGAAACATTGGCCGTGGTTGCCTATAAGCAGCCCGTCACCCGCTTGGAGATCGAGGCCGTGCGCGGGGTCAAGTGCGATTATTCGGTTCAATCCCTGGTGAATAAGGGCCTCATCGAGGAAGTAGGCCGCAAAGAAGCCCTGGGCCGCCCCATCCTGTACGGTACCACGGACAAGTTCTTGTCCCATTTCGGCCTGTCCTCCCTGGATCAGCTTCCCGCGCCGCCCGAACCGAAAAACGAAGAAGCGGCAGAAAACGACCCGCTGGTGCCGTAAGGAGGGACGAAGATGGACTATATCAAAGAAATACGCCCGCTGGTCGGGCACAAAAAAATCATCCTGACCGCCGCCGGGGCCATTATCACCAAGAATGATCAAATCCTTTTGCAGCGGCGCAGCGATAACGGCAATTGGAGCTTAGTCGGCGGGCTGATGGAATTGGACGAAACCTTCGCCGAAACGGCGATCCGCGAGGTGCGGGAAGAAACCGGCCTGGATGTGAAGCTGGATTATCTGGTGGGCGTGTATCATAATCATCATGCCCAATGGCCCAACGGGGACAAAGCCCATGTGGTGTGCGCCGTGTACAAGGCCAGCATCCTTTCCGGGGAACCCCGGATTGACGACGAATCCCTGGAGCTTCGTTTTTTCAGCAAAGAGGATTTACCCGAGCTGCCCTCCGAGGACTATCGGGAAGCGCTGCGGGATTATTTTCAGGGCGTAAGGAACCGGGTACTGTAAAGGAGAAGCGCATGACAGGTTCGCATGTTCATCAGCCCATGCTTGACGCGACGGTGAATTACCGGCTGGCCCATATCCGTCTGGTGTGCAAAGGGTGCGGGGCGTCGTGGAAGCTGAAACCCCCGTATGCCGCATTGGTGACCGGGTGCCGGTTCCTGTGCTATTTTCTGTTGGGGATGGCCGGCCTGTGGATGGTGAACGAGCGGGTGGTATTTTTCATTCTCTGCCTCGTGCTGTCCGTTCTCCTTCTGCTGCTGCCGGGCAAGCTGCTGGTTGCCCGCATCGAAAAAACGAATGATTACGCCCGCTATTTCGCGGACTATGACGCATGATTACGCAAAAGAATAAAGGATTGGAGTTGGATGCTATGAAGCGCGTTATCTGGATCGTACTGGACAGCGTTGGGGCCGGTTATCTGCCCGACGCGGCGGACTTTGGCGACGAAGGGGCCAACACCCTGGGCCACATCGCCGAACGGATGGATTTGAAGATCCCCAACATGCTTTCCATGGGCTTGGGCCAGCTGCCGGGGCTGAATCTGCCGCCGGTCTACGGCAACGGGGCCTATGGCCGGGCCCTGGAAAAATCCGCTGGCAAGGATACCACCACCGGCCACTGGGAAATGGCAGGCGTCACTGTGGAGCAGCCCTTTCCCCTGTACCCGGACGGCTTCCCGAAAGACGTGATCGAGGCATTTGAAGCGGCTATCGGCACCAAGACCCTGGGCAATAAGCCCGCCTCCGGCACCGTGATTCTGGACGAGCTGGGCGAAGAGCATATGCGTACTGGCTATCCCATCGTGTACACTTCCGGGGACAGCGTGTTCCAGATCGCCTGCCACGAGGACCTGTATCCCCTGCCCAAGCTCTATGAAATGTGCGAGATCGCCCGTAAGCAATTGCAGGGCAAGCACGGCGTGGGCCGCGTGATCGCCCGGCCCTTCGTCGGCACCGGCAAGGGGCACTTCACCCGCACCGGAGGTCGGCGGGACTTTTCCTTAAAGCCCATCGCCCCCACCGTGCTGGACGTGCTCAAGGAAGCGGGGTATGAGACTTTGGGTGTTGGCAAGATCGAAGATATTTTCGCCCACCAGGGCCTGACGGGCAGCAACCACGCCGCCGGGAACCCCGCCTGCATCGAAGCGGCTTTGGAATACATGAACAAGGATTTTGACGGCGTGCTGTTCATCAACCTGGTGGATACTGATTCCATCTTCGGCCACCGCCGGGACGTGGAGGGCTACGGCAAAGCCCTGGAATACTTCGACGAAAAGCTGCCGGAGTTCCAGCAGAAAATGGGCGACGAGGACCTGATGATCATCACCGCCGACCACGGCTGCGACCCCACCTACAAGGGCACCGACCACACCAGGGAATACGCTCCCCTGCTGATCTGGAAAAAGAACCTGCAAGGCCAGCATCCCATCGGCACCCGGGAAACCTTCGCCGACACCGCCGCCACCATCTGCGAATACTTTGGCCTGCCGGAACGCTTCGGCGCGAAGTCCTACCTCAAGGAAATCGACGCGGGCTGCGAGGAGGAAATGCGCCGCATCCAGCGGGCGGCGGACGCTGTCGAGACGGCCTTAGGCCGGGCGGACATCGCCGTGGTGCTGGGCAGCGGTTTGGGCGATTTCGGCAATGATCTGGAAAACCCCAAAGAAATCAGCTACGCCGATATTCCCGGCTTCCCCCGGGCCACCGTGCAGGGCCACGCGGGCAAATTCATCATGGGCACCTTGGCGGACAAAAAGGTGCTGATGATGAGCGGCCGGTTCCACTGCTACGAAGGCCATCCCCTGGAAGACGTGGTGCTGCCCATCCGGGTGATGGCCCGGCTGGGGGTCAAATACCTGATCCTCACCAACGCGGCGGGAGGCGTGAACATCGACTTCCGGCCCGGCATCCTGATGCTGATTTCCGATTTTATCAATCTGACCGGCAGGAATCCCCTGATCGGCCCCAATTTGGACGCTTTCGGCCCCCGCTTCCCAGACATGACCGATGCTTACGACCGGACGCTGCGGGAGCTGACCATGCACGCCGCCCGGCAGTTGGATATTGACCTGCGCCGGGGCGTGTACTGCTGGATGAACGGCCCAGCCTACGAAACCCCGGCGGAGATCCGCATGGCCCGTGTCCTCGGCGCGGACGCCGTGGGCATGTCTACCGTGCCGGAGACCATCGTGGCCCGGCACTGCGGCATGAAGGTGCTGGGCATCAGCTGCATCACCAACATGGCTGCCGGCGTGCTGCCCCAGCCCATCAATCATGAGGAAGTAATCGAGATGGGCCGTCATGCGCGGGGTGAATTTGCCATGCTGCTCACCGAAACGATCAGGAAGCTGTAATAATTTGATTGATTCAAATCGTTCTACGAAATGTTTTGCTGCCCCGGAAACAGATTCCGGGGCAATGCTTTACAAACGCAAGAAAATATTGTATATTATTAGTGGTAGCGGCCCGGAACACCTTTTACACCAAGCGCGGAGGTGCTGCCCGATGGAAAAAAACACCTACATCCCAGCCGAACGGCAAAAGAAAATCATGGAATACATCGAAACCAATACCAGCGCGCAAATTCATGAGCTGGCCGAAAAGTTTCATGTATCGGAAGCCACTGTACGCCGGGACCTGGACGACCTGGATCAGCAAGGGGCCCTGCGCCGCACCCACGGAGGCGCCATCAAGGTAGACCGCAGCACGTCATACGAATCCATGTACTCCGAAAAGATCAGCCAAATGCTGGATGAAAAGCACCGCATCGCCGAAAGGGCGGCCAAAATAGTGCATCCCGGCGACACGGTCATGATCGATTCCGGCACCACCACCTTCTTTATCGCCCAGGCGCTGTCCCACCACGAAAACATTACCATCATCACCAACGATCTTTACATCGCTTACCAAACGCCCATTCACGCTTCCAGCACCCTGATCGTGACCGGCGGCACCCGGCGGCAGGGGCGGCAGGAGCTGGTGGGCACCGTGACGGAAAACTTTATCCGGGATACCCACGTGGACGTGGCTTTCATCGGCGTGGACGGCATCGACCTGACCGGCGGCGCCACCAACGCCAACTTTTCCGAGGTGGGCGTGAAGCGGCTGATGCTGCGCAGCGCCGCCCACAGCGTAATCGCGGCGGATCACACCAAATTCGGCCGGGTCGCCCTGGCGCGCATCTGCGATCTTTCGGAAGTGGGCATGATCCTGACCGATTCCGGCCTGGAAAACGAAATGCTCTCGCGGCTGAAAAAGCTGAACGTACAAATGGAACTGGTGTGAACGAGCACATCGTGAACGCGGACTTGAAAACAACAAGCCCGCGTTTTTCTTTGCGACAGATTATAAAATATTTCGGTTCCGAACCACTTGACACAACAGATGAACTGTGATATATTTAGTTCGGTTCCGAATGATATGAGGCAACAGAACATGTTTAAGGAGTTGATTTAAAATGGAAAAGACAAAAGAACAAATGTTGATTGAAAAGCTGCGGAAAGCGGGCCATAAAACACGGATGGGCATGCGGCCCGGCATGCCCCCGATCCCCGGCATGCGTCCGCCCATGACGCCCGGCATGGGCCCCCATGGTCCAGGCATGCATCATCCGCCCATGTTCCCCAGGGAAATGCTGCTGCTGGCGCTGCTGGAGGAGAATGAAAACGGCGTTCGTCAGAAGGACATCGCTGACAAAATCGGAATCAACGCTTCTTCCCTCTCCGAGCAGATCGACCGGCTGGAACAGGATCATTATTTGGAACGGCAGGCCAACCCGGAGGACCGGCGCTCCACCCTCATTGTGCTGACGGAAAAAGGAAAGGCCCGCGCCTATGAGGTTCTGGACGAGCGGCAGAAGGCGGCGGCGGATTTCTGCGCCAAGCTGACCGAGGAGGAAAAAGACGCCTTGATCCAACTGCTGGATAAACTGCTGGCAGAGTAAAGAAAAGCAAGAGAGCGGCCAACCGTGAAAGCGGGGCCGCTCCCTCTGTTATGAACGCGCAAACAGCGCGAAAAAAAACCGTTGCGCGGACGGTCAATGTGTGCGAAAATACAGTAGATCATTGAGCGCGGAGGTCGAGCACGGGCATGTTTTTATCAGCGTTCTTTTTCCCCGGCGAAGATAAAGAGTTCAGCTTTCGCATGGGCTTGAAAACCACCTATGACCAAAGCGTGTATCCCTACGGGGTGCTCCCCCAAATCGGCATGGACGAAATCTTCTTCCGGCCCATTACCATCCTATACGGCGGGAACGGCAGCGGAAAAAGCACGGTGCTGAACGTGATCGCGGAAAAGCTGCGATTAGAGAGGACCAGCGCCTACAACAGATCGCGCTTTTTTGAAAATTTTGTGGACGAATGCCGCGCCTCCCAGGACGAGGCTATTCCCAAAGGCAGCCGCATCATCACCAGCGACGAGGTTTTTGATATGATGCTGGACATCCGCTCCATCAACGAAGGGATCGACCGCAAGCGTGAGACGCTGGTGGATGATTTCTATAAGTTAAGGAAAGAAGAGTTTCAAATCCGATCCTTGGATGATTATGAGCATCTGCATCGGATCAATCAGGCGAGAAGCAAAACCCAAAGCCGTTTTGTGGCGGGCGAGTCCGGGAAAAGCGTCCGCGAACGTTCCAACGGCGAAAGCGCGCTGATGTATTTCCAGGGTAAAATGGAAATGGACACCCTGTGCCTCCTGGACGAACCGGAAAACAGCCTGAGCCCTGAAAACCAGCTGATCCTGGCCGATTTTCTGCTGGAAGCGGTCCGCTACTGCGGAAACCAGCTGGTGATCAGCACCCATTCGCCCTTTCTTCTGGCGCTTCCCGGCGCGAAGATCATCGACCTGGATAATCATTCCCGGGTCGCCGATCATTGGACAGAGCTGAAAAACCCTCGCGTTTATTACGATTTTTTCAAAAAGCACGCGCGGGAATTTGAAGAGGAAGAATGATTTCTTCCCCCACTCAAAACGGCAGCCCTAAAAGCAGGGCTGCCGTTTTGAGTGTAAACCTTGCTTTTTATTTCAGGAAATCAGCGCGCATGGGCGTGAAGATATCCAATAAAACGCCTTTTTCTAAGCAGACCGTGCCATGAGACAGACCAGAGGGCACCACGATGGAATCGCCGGGATTCAGTTCCACGGCTTCCCCTTCCACCGCATAGCTGAACTTGCCGGAAAGCACATAGCTGCATTGGGTGTGGGGATGGGAATGTTCCGCCCCCACCGCGCCGGTTTCAAAGGAAACCTCCACGGACATGAGACTGTCGTCGTAGGACAGGATGCGCCGGGTGACCCCGCCGCCCAGGTCGACGCGTTTCTGGTCGTCGTGCTTTGCCACAATGCCTTTCATGTTCCTTCCTCCTCATCAGTTTTTCAATGGAATACCGACGGTAATGATTTCAAAGGGCTTTGCCTTGACGGTTTGGGCTTCGCCTTCCACATCCTCCAGCATGTTCAGCAGCTTCACGGGCTGAGGGAAGCGCAGGCCATAGCATCGCGCGCCCTCCTGTTCGCCAAAGCGCAGCACCAGCATTTTGCCGTCCTCGCTGATCTTGGCGCTTTGCAGCCACAATCCGCTTTCGCAGATGGCCTTCCGCCATTCCTCCGGCAGGGAGACGTTTGCCTGGATCGGGGAAATATTGTAGGCGAAAGCCTGGAAATTGACGAAAGCCTCCATGGGGCCGTCCCTGTGGGGCACGATCAGGTAACGGAAATCGTGACGGCCCATGTCGCTGGTGATGTCCGGCCGGATGGTGGAGCGCAGCAGGCTCAGGCTTACTTCGTTCTTTTCGATGCCCACGCCGTATTTGCCGTTGTTGATGACGGCGATGCCGCCGTAGGTTTCGGAAAGATCGAACCATTTATGATGGCAGACCTCGAACCGGGCCTGCTCCCAGGTGGTATTTTGGGTCAGGGGCCGCTTGATGAAGCCCGCGCCGGTATCGCAGACCAGCTCCCGGGTGAGCACGTCCGGGCCGAAGTTCACCTTCGCCAGCCGGTGCTTTTCCTGCCAGTCCACGATGTGCTCCACTTCGATGTTCCCGCTGTCCTCAAACAGGCGGATCACCATGCGCCAGGCGCTCTTCTCCGTGGCGAAATCCACCGTGAACTCGGCGGTCACGTCGTCGGAATACGTCAGGCGGAGCGGTTCCTTCACCGTGAGAGAAATCTCCACGTCTTTGTAATTGGGCAGGATGTCCCAGGCGTCGTACATGCCGGGATTGTCCGCCCAGATATGCAGCTTGTTGAAGCCGCAGCCGGGGCGCACCCATTCCCGGTTCCTGCGCTTATCATCGAAGGACGCGAAGCTGCCGTCCGGGTTCAGGATCAGGCGGTACGAATCCGTTTCCGCCGTCCATTGGCCGTTTTCTCCGGGAGCGGCTCGCAGCCAGCCCGCTTTCCCCGTTTGCGGCTTCATTTCACCGCAGCACAGGCCATAGATGAAAGGCCGCGACCAGTACCCTTTTTTCCCATCCCGGATGATTTTTCCGTTTTCGTCGGGGATGAAGGTCAATTCATTCCGGGTAGAGGGCAGGGAATTGAAATGCTTTTCTCCCCGGTGCGCCGACAGCAGCGCGTCCAGCCGCCGGTCGATGTCGGCGTAATCCGCCATGGCGTCCTCGTAGACCGGATGAATGTGGGAGCCGGGCAGGATGTCGTGGAACTGGTTCAGCAGCAGCTTTTTCCAGCAGGCGCGAAGCTCCTCCGCCGGGTAATCCGCGCCGCCGAAAGCCATGGCGAAAGCGCAGATCATTTCCGTTTCCCGGAGCTTGAATTCCAGGGCCCGGTTCCATTTTTTCAGATTGGATTTGGTGGTGAAGGTGCCCCGGTGCATTTCTAAGTACAGCTCCCCGTCCCACACGGCCAGCTTTTTGTTATCTTTCAAATTCTTGTGCAGGAAATCCGCGCCGCCGGTCATTTCGATCTTGGGCATCACCGACACCTTGGGGAACCGCCGCACCATTTCCAGCATTTCTTCCGTCACGCCGCTGCCGCCGTCGCCGTAGCCGTACATGGACAGGGTCTGGCCGCCCACTTCCTTGTCCTGGTAGGCTTCCCAGTTTTCCTGAATCTGGCTGGGCATGTTCCAGGTGATGAAGTGGGTGGGGGGCACGCAGGCGTATACCTGGCTTCCATCGATACCCTTCCAGATGAAATTGTTGTGGGGGAATCGGTTGGTGTCGTTCCAGGTTGACATTTTATTGGAAACAAAATAATCTACTCTGCATTTTTTCATGATTTGCGGCATGATCCAGGAATTGCCGAACACATCCGGCAGCCAGGCGTTGTCCACCGTTTTGCCGAACTTTTCACGGAAATAATGCTGACCGTACAGGAATTGGCGGATCAGGCTTTCGGCGGCGGGCACGTTGCAGTCCGGCTCCACGTACATGGCGCCCACGGGCTCAAACTGGCCGGAAGCGATTTTTCCCTTTAATTCTTCAAACAGCTCGGGATAATATTTTTCCAGAGTTTCATAGGTATACGCCTGGGTGTGGGTATAGCGGAACTCTGGGTACTTGTCCATCAGCCGCAGCTGAATCAGCACCGTGCGGGCGTTTTTCTGCACCGCGTGGATGCGCCGCCAGTAGTAGGCGATATCCAGATGGGAATGGCCCACCAGCGCCACATCGCCGCTGCCCTTGAAATCGGTGTTGGCGTAAATTGTTTTTTCGATGTGCGCCGCCGCCTCGTCCACCCCTTCCCAGGTATCGAAGTCCACCTTGTCCAGGGCGCGGCTCAGCTCCGCGAACAGGAATTTGCGGTAATCTTCATTGAAATACTCGCTGTTGGCAATGTCCAGCAGCAGGATGCAATCGTACACCAGGGACTGAACGTTTTCCCGGATGGTGCAAAGGTACGCCCCTTCAAACACCTGGCGGCAGCCCCGTATGCTCATGACGGCGTCGTTCCGCTCGTCGTCCGGCTTGGAGCGGTTATAGGCTTCGATTTCGATGGTCAAATCGTCCCTGTCGATATAGGGATTCAGCAGGATGCGTTCCCGGTTGGGGTCGATGCCGCCCACATATTTCCCGTTGATCTTCACGATCATTTCCGCTGCGGTTTTCAGGGAAAAATACACGTCCCGGCCTTTGAACTGGGGTGGAATAACGGCATGGCCTTTGATGAACGCGGTGCCGTCGGGAGTAAAGTATAGATCCCCGGCGCGCAGGGGGCGTTCCCCGCCGTCCAAATATTCATACTCGTTTTCGCTGATTTGGCGGGCGTCGCGGATGGTTAAATCCGTCACTTCTGCCTTTTCTTCATAAATGCCCCGCTGCAGCCAGCCGAAACGCAGCTTCGTCCATTCCTCGGGCCGCATGGATCGCCGGATCACCTTCACATGTGCCATCGCTTTTTCCTCCCGTCAGACCCGATCCCAGAAAAAGGGTTTCTTTCGCACGGGAACCACAGTGACCGTTTGTCCTTTGTCTTCTTTGATTTTTTGTTCGATCCAGGCCGTGCAGCGGTTCAGGATCATGCATTTGGAGCATTCTCCCCGGAAAACGAGGGTGAGCTTGTCCCCCTCCAGGGATTGAAACTCTACCCAGCCTCCGTCGCCCTGGATACGGGGGGCCAAAACAGTTTCCACGTATGCTTTCATGGCGGCACGCTCCTTTGGACAATGGAAATAACGGAAAATCAACTGACGGTTCTGTTATGATTGTACCATGAAATGAAACCGTTCGCAACGGATATTTTCTTCTGTATTCATCTGCTCATCATTCGTTTTTGCGCGCAAAAATACCCGAAACCGCTTGGATTTCGGGCAATGGTGCGCCATCAGGGACTCGAACCCGGGACACCCTGATTAAGAGTCAGGTGCTCTACCAACTGAGCTAATGGCGCATATGAGGGAGAGCTATTGGTGAACTCCCCTTCTTAGCTGGAGCGGGTGATGGGAATCGAACCCACGTAGCCAGCTTGGAAGGCTGGAGCTCTACCATTGAGCTACACCCGCAATTGGAGCGGTAGACGAGGCTCGGACTCGCGACCTCCACCTTGGCAAGGTGGCGCTCTACCAACTGAGCTACTACCGCATGAAAAAAGGGGTGCTTCTGGTGCGGACGAAGAGACTTGAACTCTTACGCCTTGCGGCACCAGATCCTAAGTCTGGCGCGTCTGCCATTTCGCCACGTCCGCGGTTTGTGGTTTTGACTGAGGCTGATAGTAGCAAAAAAAAACTCAAAATCAAG
>JAFXSH010000176.1 GCA_017525805.1 Clostridia bacterium
TATGCAAATGCTCAAAGCCGATACTTCTGTCAAGGATTCTCTGACCGGTAAACGTCAGCGCTGTGCCTGGTCTTTTCCCTATGCTTTGTCCGTGGTTAAAAACTGGGCTTTTTCGTAAGCGATTGCCCTGGAGGCCGCCGCTCAAGCCCTTGACATTCCTCCCGTTTCGCGGTATACTATGCGCAATTTCATAGAAAGCCTTGACGCAGAAAAGGGTTTCCAGCATTGCCGCCAAGCGAGCCGGGGAGGGTGAAAGCCCGGCGCGGGAAAGGAAAACCGGCCGCTGCCGAGCTGCCCGCCGGAACGCGAAAGCCAGTAAGGCGGATCGGGATTCCCCCGTTATCAGAACCGAGGCGGGCGTATTTCTAAAACCATACGCCAATTGAAGTGGTACCGCGAATACAGTGTGTCTGTTCGTCTTCAAAACGAAAACAGGCACACTTCATTTTTTTGTAAAGGAGACCTGATTCCCATGCGATCCCTGAATGCCAACGCCCTGCGTTCCCTGTGGCTGCAATTCTTCCAGCAGAAGGGCCACGCCGTGATCCCCTCCGCCTCCGTCATCCCGGAAAACGACCCCACCGTGCTGTTCACCACGGCGGGCATGCATCCGTTGGTTCCCTATCTGCTGGGCCAGAAGCACCCGGCGGGCACCCGGCTCACCGACGTGCAGAAGTGCATCCGCACCGTCGATATTGACAACGTGGGCGACATGAGCCACCTGACCTTCTTTGAAATGCTGGGCAACTGGAGCTTGGGCGACTATTTCAAGAAGGAAATGATCCCCTGGAGCTGGGAATTCCTGACCAGCGAAGAATGGCTGGGTCTGCCCAAGGACAAGCTGGCCTTCACCGTGTTCGAGGGCGACAGCGATTGTCCCCGCGACGAGGAAGCCGCCAATCTGTGGCGCTCCTGCGGCGTGAAGGACGATCACCTGTTCTACCTGCCCAAGGCGCATAACTGGTGGGGTCCCGCCGGGATCACCGGCCCCTGCGGCCCGGACACCGAAATGTTCATGATCGTGAAGAAGCCCTGCGGCCCCAACTGTTCCCCGGCCTGCGATTGCGGCGCGTACCTGGAAATCTGGAACGACGTGTTCATGCAGTACAACAAGCAGGCGGACGGCACCTTCATCCCCCTGGCCCAGCAGAACGTGGACACCGGCATGGGCCTGGAGCGCACGGTCTGTGTGCTGACCGGCAAAAAGACCGTTTACGAAACGGACATTTTTGAAAATATTATAGCTAAGATCGCCGAGCTGTCCGGCAAGACGTACGGTGAAGACGAAGCCACCACCAAGGCCTTCCGCATCGTCGCCGACCATATGCGCACTTCCACCTTCATTTTGGGCGACCCCCGCGGCGTATCCCCCTCCAACGTGGATCAGGGCTACATCCTGCGCCGCCTCATCCGCCGCGCCGTGCGCTACGCCATGCAGCTTGGCATGGAAGCGGGCTTCACCTGCGAAATCGCCCAGGTGATCATCGACCAGTACAGCGACGTGTACCCCGAGCTCAAGGACAACGCCGCTTTCGTGCTGGAGCAGTTAAAGCTTGAAGAAGACCGCTTCGCCCATACCCTCAAGCAGGGCGAAAAGGAATTCGACAAGGTGTACAACAACATTGTCAGCACCCGCGCCCTGCTGGAAAGCATCCTGGCCGACGCCGACCCCGTGGCCTGCGCCCAGGGTCACGCCCAGACCAAGAAGCTGCGCCCCTCCCCCGATATGATGCCCATCATCGAAGCGGCCCAGAAGGGCGATCTGGACAGCCTGAAAGCCGCCATCAGTGCGCGCCTCGCCACCCTGACCACCCTGGACGGCCGCAGCGCTTTCAAGCTCTACGACACCTACGGCTTCCCCATTGAAATGACCAAGGAATTGGCCGCCGAAAAGGGCCTGACCGTGGACGAAGCGGACTTCGCCGAGCGCTTCAGGCAGCACCAGGAAACCAGCCACGCGGGCGCGGAACAGCGCTTCAAGGGCGGCCTGGCCGACGCCAGCGAGCAGACCGCCTGCCTCCACACCGCCACCCACCTGCTGCAAGCCGCCCTGCGCAAAGTGCTGGGCGACGAAGTGCACCAGAAGGGCAGCAACATCACCGCCGAACGTCTGCGCTTCGACTTTACCTTCGGCCGCAAAATGACCCCCGAAGAGCTGGCCGAAGTGGAACGGCTGGTGAACGTGGCCATCGAAGCCAAGGCCCCCGTGACCATGGAAGAAATGACCGTGGCCGAAGCCAAAGCCCAGGGCGCCATGGGCCTCTTTGAAAGCAAGTACGGCGAGCGCGTGAAGGTGTACACCATGGGTCCGTTCTCCAAGGAAATCTGCGGCGGCCCCCACGCCTCCAATACCGGCGATTTGGTTTCCTTCAAGATTCAGAAGGAGGAATCCTCCTCCGCCGGCGTGCGCCGTATCAAGGCCACCATCGGACGGCAGGCGTAAGAGACCGATAACGAATCTGGGGGAAACCGCTCTTTGGATGCCAAAGAGCGGTTTCCCCCAGACCCCCTTCCGAGAAAGCAATCCGGGAAA
>JAFXSH010000177.1 GCA_017525805.1 Clostridia bacterium
CTGTTGCCCGAATAGTCCAGGTCCAGCCGCATCCCTTTCCGGGAAATGGGAACGCTGTACCCCAGTGACCAGGCCTTGGTGCCCCGGCTCCCGATAAAGTGGGCCCGGAGGGAATCCCGGTGTCTGCTCACACTCTTCATGTTGTAGAAAATACCGGCCCTCCAGCGACCGCTGGATTCGTAGCCGTCATTGTCCGTATAGAGGGTCACTGACTGATTCTGCGGCTCAAAGGCCATGATGTCGTAGTCTGTGGCGCCTTCCTCGGCGCCGGGCTTCATCACTACCCGGAGCTGGACGTCATTGGTCCCCTGGAACCAGCGCAGATCCCGGTTCAGCTTCTCCGTATTGGCGATTTCTCCGGGTTTCAGGTTTATACGGTTCATGATATATCCGGTTTTGGTGTAACGGTTTCCCGTAAGGTTTACGGTTCCTGTCTTACCTTCAATCAGCCGGATCTCCACCACGCCGTCATGGATCCGCTGCGGCGGCAGCACCGCCCCGCAGGTCATGTAGCCTTTATCCCGATATATGTTCGTGATTTTGTCTGCCATTTCACGCAAGTCCTTCAGTGTGACCTGCTTTCCGATATAGGATGCCGTAACAGCCTGAATCTGATCCTTAGTCAGGATTTCCGAGGGATTCCAGATTACCTGCTGCAACGCAAAACTGAGTTCTGCTCCTGCTTCTTCTGCAGCAGGTTTCTCTCCCTGCTCCACCTTGTTCTTTTTGGCGGCCTCATCCTCCGCAATCTGTTCCATGATGCGTTCACGCTCTATCACTCTGCGGTCCCGTTCCATCTGCGCACCGGCATCCAGACTCCCCACTGATATTACGGCAGCCGCCGCATGACCTTCCGCCAGCAGCCCCAAAAGAAGGGCCAGGCAAAAAAGATTAGATTTTCTCATAATGATTCTCCCGTGCTTTCACATTTATATCTTTCACTTTTATTTATTAATCTGTTGTCCAATTATCTTGTTCCTTATATATATATATATACACACTACTCCACTTTTATTTTACAATAGATTTTTTCCGTCAGTCAAGGGGGTTCCAGATTGTCACACCCTGTATTGAAGCCGCTTTCAGGCCAAACAAAAACCCGGTACGTCGTCTCCGTACCGGGTTAATTTTTATGAACATTTTGTGAATTTTTTCAGTGCTTTGCAGCGAAAAGACAGGCTCCTTCTATTTCAGTTTGCCGAAATAGTTGTTCTTCAGCTGATGGAAAGCCGCGTGCGCCTGATATTTCTTCAGGCCTTCGTTCAGCTGGGCCAGCAGTTTCGTATTGCCTTTGGCAACGGCTATGGCAATCCCGTTATCCGATTCGTCAGGCAGGGTCGCCACGATCTGCAGCTTTCCGTTGTAAAAATTGGTGATGAAAAAGCGTGCCGTGTAATGATCCATGACCGCATAGTCCGCCTTTTTATCTATGACCAGCTTCAGGGCTTCGTCGGCGCCGCCGGTTTCAATGACAGCATCGGAATACTGTTTAACCTGTTTCTCGTGGATACTGCCGATCTCTGCCGCAATGCGTTTGCCCTTCATGACATCTGCGCTGCCGAATTGCGCATCCACAGCTCCAACCACCACGTTAGAGCTGGCCAGATAGGGCTCCGTGAAATCCGCTGCCTTTTTCCGTTCCTCCGTCATGTTCATGCAGGAGATCACCGCGTCCACCTGCCCGTCCTTCAGGGACGGCAGCAGATTGTTGAACTCCAGGTCCACGAACTCCACCTTGCTGTAACCGGCTTCCCTGGCCACACCCTGCATCAGCTCCACATCAAAGCCGATAAAGGCCTTGGTGGATTCCTGATAATATTCAAAAGGCGGATAGTCCGCGTCGGTGCCCACGCGCAGTACCTTTTCCGTATGGGATTCTTTATGGACCGGCGCTCCCGCTTGTTGCGGCGCGTGTCCGCCGCAGCCCGCAACGGCAAGCAGGCAAACGATTGCTAACACAAAGCATAGAATTTTTTTCATGCTTTACCTCCTTCTGTCTGCCGGATACAGCAGACGCCGCTGATGTTGGGAAACGTGAGAGCGTTTAATGTTTCCGTTAAAGGGTACCGGCTGCAGGCATGTCGTGTGATTGCCTGCAACCGATTTTTCCGATAAAGCGTAATCAGAATTTCTTATACAGCACGCGGCAGGCGTTCAGCACGCACAGCACGGATACGCCGGTATCCGCGAATACCGCGGCCCACATGGATGCGTAGCCGAAGAGGCCGGCCACCATGATGATGACTTTAACAACCAGGGCGAACACCACGTTCTGCCAGGCTACATTGTTGACCGCCTTGGCAATGGCAATGGCTTTGGGGATCGCGCTCATTTCGGAGTTCATGAACACCACGTCCGCCGCTTCGATGGCTGCATCCGCGCCGCTGCCCATGGCCGCGCCTACGTCTGCGCCGGCCAGTACGGGCGCGTCATTGATGCCGTCTCCTACGAACATGACGCCGCCGTATTTGTTGCGCAGGTCGTTCATTTCTTTCAGCTTATCCTGCGGCAGCAGTTCTGCCCGGACTTCCTGGATGCCTGCTTCCGCAGCAACCGCTTCCGCTTCTCTCCGGGCGTCGCCGGTGAGCATAACCGTGGTCAGGCCCAGCTTGGTAATATCCGCCACAGCCTGTTTAGCGTCGTCTTTCAGGGTATCGTTGATGAACAGGCTGCCCAGGAATGTCCCGTTCTTTGCTACCAGCACTTCGCTGCCGTACGCCGCAGCCTGGTACCCGCTGAAGTCGATCTTGTAGCGGTTCATCAGGCGGGTGTTGCCGGCCAGCAGCACGTCTTTTCCGTAGTAGGCTACCAGGCCTTCGCCGGCGATTTCCTCAAACCGGTCCGGACGCTGCAGGGCCAGGTTCTTTTCCTTGGCCGCATTGACGATGCTGACGGCGATTGGATGGGTGGAAACCTGTTCCATTCCCGCGGTCTCCCGGAGGATTTCATCAGCGCTTACGCCGCCGGCAGGATTGACCTGCTGTAGCACGAAGTTGCCCTTGGTAACGGTGCCGGTCTTATCCATAACCACAGCCGCTACGTTTTTCAGCATTTCCATGGCGTTGCCGCCCTTGAACAGGATGCCCAGCTTGGAACCGGCGCCGATGCCCGCAAAGAAGGACAGAGGCACGCTCAGCACCAGAGCGCAGGGACAGCTGATAACCAGGAAGGTCAGCGCGGTGTAGATCCACTTATGCCAGTCGCCTGTAATCAGGGACGGTACAACGGCTACCAGAATGGCCAGCCCTACAACGATAGGAGTATAAACCCGTGCGAAACGGGTGATGAATTTGTCGATATACGGCTTGTTGGCCGCCGCGTTTTCCACAGAGTCCAGGATCTTGGTTACCATGGATTCCTGCAGCTCTTTTTCCACGCGGATCTTCAGCATGCCGGAGGTGTTCACGCAGCCGGACAGCACTTCGTCGCCGTAGTTTTTGCGTACAGGCACGGGCTCGCCGGTAACCGGGGATGTATCCAGCAGGCTTTCACCTTCCACCACCACGCCGTCCAGCGGGATCCGGTCTCCTAC
>JAFXSH010000178.1 GCA_017525805.1 Clostridia bacterium
CAAGGGTATTTACCAGGTCCGGGGTTACGATATGGCTAACGTCACGTTCATCCGTACCAAAAACGGCTGGATCGTGTTTGATGTACTCATGTGCCAGGAGGATATGGAAGAAGCCAAAGCGCTGATGGAAAAGCATTTTGGCCCTCTGAACATCGTCGCGGTTCTCTACAGCCATTCCCACATCGACCACTACGGCGGCATCTACGGTCTGGTCAAAAAGGAAGACGCGGCTGATGCAAACCTTTCCCTGAAAGACCAGCTGGCCAGCGGCAAAGTGGTTGTGATTGCGCCGGAAGGTTTCCTGGAGCATGCGGTCAGCGAGAATATTTACGCAGGTTGTGCAATGGGACGGCGGGCCCAGTACCAGTACGGGGTCCATCTGCATCCGGGACCGAAAGGCAAACTGGCCATCGGCATCGGTCTGGGTCAGGCTGTGGGTAATGTTGGGCTGTTGCCCCCTACCTATGAAGTTACGAAGAATGAAACCCTGCGCATTGACGGGATAGAAATACAGTTCCAACTGACCCCCGGCACGGAAGCTCCGGCAGAGATGAATGCCTATTTCCCGGATTACCGGGCCCTGTGGCTGGCAGAAAACTGCACCGGCACCATGCACAACCTGTACACCTTGCGGGGCGCTCAGGTGCGGGATGCCAGTGCCTGGGCCAAATATATACTGGAAGCGGAAGAACTGTTCGGGGATAAAACGGACGTGGTGTTCCAGTCCCATAACTGGCCCCACTGGGGAACGGAAATCATTAAGAAGTATATGGATGACACGGCAGCCGCCTACAAATACATCAATGATCAGACCCTGCATTATGCCAATCTGGGCTATACCCCGGTGGAAATTGCCAGGATGCTGGATCTTCCGGAAAAGCTGGCCAGGGTGTGGTATATCCGGCAGTATTACGGAACCCTGAACCACAACATCAAGGCCGTGTACCAGCGGTATCTGGGATGGTATGACGCCAACCCGGTGAACCTGAACCTGCTGACGCCGGAAGCTACGGGCAAAAAGTGGGCGGAGTATCTGGGGGATGCGTCGGCAGTGCTTGCCAAAGCCCGTAAAGATTATGAAAAAGGGGAGTACCAGTGGGTGGCCCAGGTCACCAAAGAACTGGTCTTCGCCGACCCGTCGAATCAGGAAGCAAGAAACCTGTGCGCGGACGCGCTGGAGCAGCTGGGGTATCAGGCGGAAAGCGGAATCTGGCGCAATGCATATCTGACGGCGGCGCTGGAATTGCGTTGCGGCAACCAGGCGATACACGCGCCGAAAGCCGGAGCCGCCGATATGAAAGCAGGCATGACGGCAGAGATGATGCTTGACTTTATCAATATCTCAACCGATGCCATAAAGGCCCAGAACGATGACTTTACCCTGAACCTGATCGTTTCGGATACGGGAGAAACCTTCTTTATTAAACGGAGGGACGGTGTCCTGCTGGTCCATAAGGGCGTGAAGGGAAAAGCGGCGGATTGCACCCTTACCTGCAGCCGGATGCAGCTGATGGGATTGATGATGGTGAATAAGGAAGTGCTGCAGCGCATTTCCGCGGAGGGGGACAAGACGGTTCCTGTCCGGCTGATCAAATATATGACGCCTTTTAAGGCGGACTTCAATATTATTGAGCCGTAACAGTATACCGGACATTGCTAAATAGGAATCACAGGTGGTATGATTCGTTGTATTGTTATGAAGGATATTTTGCAATCTGATTGCATATTAATTACGAAAGGGTGCGTTTATTATTATGAACCTGCCAGAAATTAAAATGACAAAAACACATTATATGATTCTGGGAGCTGCGGCTGTCCTGTTTGTGGGCTGGCGGGTTTTCTCCGCGCTGCAGCCACCGGCTCCGGAAGCACCTGTTGTCCCTGTGGTCCGCACCGTTACGATAGGAGATACTGCTTCTAAAGAGACGGCTGTGTATCCCGGCGAGGTGCGGGGAAAATTTGAAAGCAATCTGGCGTTTCAGGTGCTTGGAAAAATCAGGGCCCGCCATATCAGTTTAGGCGATAAAGTCAGGGCCGGTCAGGTGCTGATGGAGTTGGATCCGAAGGATGTGCAGCAAAGTTATAACGCGGCTCAGGCCACGTACCAGGCGGCCCTTTCCAATTATGAGGTTGTAAAGGAAAACTATAAACGGTATACCGCCCTTTATGAAAAAGGCGCTGTCAGTACCATGATCCGGGACGAGCACAAGACCCGTTATGACGCAGCGGCGTCCCAGCTGGAAAGCGCCCGGGCGCAGCTGACTGCCAGTGAGAACCAGATGGGTTATACCCGGCTGGTGTCCGACCATGACGGGGTGGTTGCCTCCATCTCCGGGGAAGTCGGGCAGGTAGTAGGCGCCGGAACACCCGTGGCTACCGTAGTGCAGGACGGCAGTCGGGAAATCCAGATTTTCGTGCC
>JAFXSH010000179.1 GCA_017525805.1 Clostridia bacterium
AAATCAACTTCTTCATCGTCTTCACTCCAATCGCGCAGGGTGGGGACGCCGCGGGTGAGCGGCAAAAAAAGAAAAATCCGCCTCGCTTGCGAGGCGGAAACTGGCGACCCGGAAGGGGCTCGAACCCTCGACCTCCAGCGTGACAGGCTGGCATTCTAAACCGACTGAACTACCGGGCCATAATGGTGGGCCTTCAGGGACTTGAACCCCGGACCGATCGGTTATGAGCCGACTGCTCTGACCAACTGAGCTAAAGGCCCTTGGGGATTTCCCCGAAAACCGGAGCGCCGGATGGAGGAGAAAAGGATGACCCTGCCGGGATTCGAACCCGAGTTACCGCCGTGAAAGGGCGGTGTCTTAGGCCACTTGACCACAGGGCCACATCGCGCACCCTTCTCCGGCCGAAAATGGTCGGGGTGAAGGGATTTGAACCCCCGACGTCCTGCTCCCAAAGCAGGCGCGCTACCAGACTGCGCTACACCCCGAAGGTTTCTTCGCTTCTCACAAGCGACTTTTATATTATATGCAAGGGTGGAGTTTTTGTCAATAGCTTTTTTTCGTTTCCCAAAATTTTTTTGCTCATCGCGTCGGTGGCCGGGCAGGCGGCGGGCTTGACGGCGGCGGTGGAAAAGGGTAAGATGGGGAAGGTAACGATCATTTGCGTATATCATGAAGATCGATCATGAAAGTCTTTGATTCCTGACGAAACGAAGGAGGAAATTTCAATGTACATCATGGACGACGGCATCCGCCTGAGCGCGAAGCTGGAGATGCCCGCGAAACAGACGGAAAAAATGCCGGTGGCGGTGATCATCCACGGCTTTACCGGCCACAAGGACGAACCACATCTGCTGGCCGTGAATCAGGCGCTGCTGGACGCGGGCTGCGTCACCCTGCGGGCGGATATGTACGGCCACGGAGAGAGCGGCGGCGCGTTTCACGACCATAACTTGTACAAATGGCTGAATAACGCCCTGACGCTGGTGGACTACGCCCGGGCGCTGCCCTTCGCCGGGGATATTTACCTGTGCGGACATTCCCAGGGCGGACTGACCGCCATCTTAGCGGCTGCCATGAAGCGGGACGTGATCAAGGGGCTGATCGCCCTTTCCCCCGCCAACATGATCCCGGAGCTGGCGCGACAGGGCAATCTGCTGGGCTATCCCTATGACCCCGAGCATATTCCGGCGGAAATTCCCTCCTGGAATGGAAAAACCTTAGGCGGCAACTACATCCGCGTGGCCCAGACCATCCGCGTGGAGGAAGCCATCGACCGCTACAAGGGCCCGGTGCTGCTGGTGCACGGGGATAACGACGGGGCCGTGCCCGTGCAGTGCTCCCTGGACGCCGCCGCCCGCTATGCCAACGCGCAATTGGCCATCATCAAAGGGGATGATCATTGCTACGGCTTCCATCTGGATCAGGTGACAGACGCAGTACGGCAATGGATCAAGGTCCGCATCGCGGAGGATATGAAGCAAGCGTAAAATCGAAGATATGACGTGCATGAGGAATAGGCCCACGCGGTGACGTACAGGGGATGAACGGGAGGTTCGCATGGAATACAGGCAGGCTGGCCCGGAAGATATTCGTGCTTTGGCAAATGCCATGGCACGGGCGTATTCGGAAGAACCGTGGAACGAAACATGGACGGATGAAAGGGCAGAAAGACGGGTCCGCGCGATTTTGGGCAACTACCAGGCCATGGGACTGGCGGCCACTGAAAACGGGAACATCGTTGGCGGGTTGCTGGGCTACGTGGACCCCTACGCGGAGGAAGATTTCTTCTTCGTATCAGAAATCTTTGTGATCCCGGAGCGGAAAAAACAGGGGATCGGAAAAGGGCTGCTGGCGGCGCTGGAGCCGATCTTGCGAGAAAAAGGGATCGGCGTGATCCAGTTGATTTCCATAGAGGATAATGAAACGTTCTACGGCAAATGCGGTCTGAGCCGGGACAACTGTACCGTACAGTATAAGCGAATTTGAGGGGTGAACCGTTTGACCGGACATCATGAACTGCAATGTGAAATCCATCCCTTCGGGTCACTCGCGCCGCTTCGCTTTGTGGTGGTCTGCTCCTTTTATCAGAACCAATATTTATTGAGCTACCACAGCGGGCATCAGTCCTGGGAGACCCAGGGCGGTCACATCGAGGAAAACGAAACGCCGGAGCAGGCTGCCCGGCGGGAGCTGTATGAAGAAAGCGGCGTGAAGGACGCGGCATTGATCCCCGTATGCGATTACTTCGCCTATGATTCGGAAGGGTCCTCCAATGGCCGGGTGTATGCCGCCGTGATCCGTGCGCTGGGGGAACTGCCGGACAGCGAAATGAGCAGGATCGAAGCCTTCGACGTTCTGCCGGATAATCTGACCTATCCTTTCGTCACGCCCGTACTGTTTGAGGAAGCCAAAAGAAAAATCCCAAAAGAATGGATCAAGCTGATTCGTTGACATATTCCCGCATGAATAATGTTCTGCTTTCGGCTGTAGCGGTAATGGTTGCTTTTCCTCCTTTTAAAACTGTCGCCAGGCCATACAGAATCAGAAAAAAGACTGGCCTGACACAAGCAGAAGTTTCAGAAACCGCCGACATGAACGCGCCTACGCCGATATTGAGCGGGGCACAGCGAACATGCGCCTGATCACCCTGCTGCGCATCTGCGACGCCCTGCATATCACGCCCAACGAACTTTTGACCGATGAAAAACCTCCCCTTGACCTGCAAAAGGAAGAATTGCTGAAAAGGCTCGGCAACTGTTCCGTGAAGGATCAGGACACAGCTCCGCGGCTATTGGATGTTTACCTGAAATCCCTGTACAATGATTCATGAGTGAATCGGCATAACGATCAAAAAATCGTATGAAGATGAAATTTTTACCCCTGATGCAGCGGCAGTTCCACGATAAAGGTAGCCCCTTTGCCCTCCTCGCTTTCCACGCTGATGGCGCCGCCGTGGAGAAGCACAAGCTGGTGCACGATGCTCAGGCCCAGGCCCGTGCCGCCCTTTTCGCGGCTGCGGGCTTTATCAACGCGATAAAAGCGGTCGAAAATGTGGGGCAGGTTTTCCTTGGGGATGCCGGGACCGTTGTCGGACACGGTAAAGCGGGCGTCCCGGCCCTGGCGCTGGAGGGCCACCCGGATCACGCCGCCGTTCTGGGTATATTTCACGGCGTTTTCCATTAAATTATAGATGACCTGGTTCAGCTTGGATTTGTCGGCGTAAATATCGCAGGGATCGGACAGGGTGAGCAAAATCTTCTGCTTTTTCTGTTCGGCGATGGGCTGCAGGCGGTGGGCGTTTTCCTTGATGAGCTGGGCGATGGACAGGTTTTCCCGGCTGAGCTTTACGTTCTGGGAATCCATCTGCACCAGAGTCAGCAAATCGGACACGATGGCGGACAGGCGGTCGATTTCGGAATTGATGTCCGTCATGAATTCGGTGCGCAGGTCCTTGTCCATATCCGGCTGATAGATCAGGGATTCGATCATGATTTTCATGGTGGCCAGGGGGGTCTTCAATTCGTGGCTGGCGTTGGACACGAACTGGTTGCGGCTCTGGTCCAACGTTTCCAGCTTTTCGCTCATGGAATTGAAAGCCCGAGCCAGCTGCTTCATTTCGCCGGAGCCGCGCACCTTCACCCGGCTGGAAAAATCGCCCTTGGACATGCGCTGGATGCCTCGGTTCAGCCCGGCGATGGGCCGGGTGATCACCTGGGAAAAGATCCAGGAGCTCAAAAGGGCCGCAGCGGCGATGAGCACGAAAATCAGGATCATCTGATCCTGCAATTGGTACAGATTCTGCATGATTTCCTGCACCGGGCTCACCAGCAGCAGCACACCGATGATATCCGAAAAGTATACCACCCCGGCAGTGCAGTAGCCCACCCAGGCGCCGGTGGAGCGGCGGGTAAACAGCAAATGGGCGGTATCCAGGGTCTCGCCGTTTTCCAGCTCATGCACCCCGTAATCGGCGCTTTGGCCCCGCACCAGCACGGTGGCGATTTCCGGATATTCCAGACGCACGCCCTGCATTTCCCCGTAGCTGTCCAGCTGCACTTTGCCGTTTTGATCCAACAGCAAAACGCGCCCCCCCATTTCCCCGCCGGCGGCGAGCAATTGGGATTGGAGCGCGGTGGCGTCGCTGCGGGCCAGCAGCGGAGCGATCCGGACGGCCAGGGTTTCCAGGCTGGCGCGGTCCGCGCGGATGCGCTGTTCAAACAGCGAATCGCTTACCATGCTGCTGATATAGCTGGCCATCACATAAAAGCTCAGGCCCACGATCAGCAAAAAGGCCAGCAGGATCTGCCAGCGGATGCTGGCGAAGGGATTTTTAATCCTTATCGGTGAAATAGTAGCCCACTCCCCACTTGGTGAAGATGAACTCCGGCTGGGCGGTATTCCGTTCGATCTTTTCCCTCAGGCGGCGGATATGCACGTCCACCGTGCGGGCGTCGCCCATGTAATCGTACTTCCACACCGTTTCCAGCATGGTTTCCCGGCTGAATACCTTGCCGCGGTTGGTGATGAACAATTGCAGCAGGTCAAATTCCTTGGCGGTGAGGCGAATCTCCTTGCCGCCTAAAGTGACGGAACGATTGACGATGTTCACTTCCATATCGTGGACGCGAATGATCTTCTTTTCCTCGTTGGCGGCGGGCTGGGCGGCGCGGCGCAGCACGGTTTTGATGCGCGCCTTGACCTCCAGGATATTGAAGGGCTTGGTCATATAATCGTCGGCCCCGTATTCCAGCCCCAAAATCTTATCCATATCCTCGCCTTTGGCGGTGAGCATCAGAATGGGCACGTTGCTGCTCTCCCGGATGCGCTGGCACACCTGAATGCCGTCCATCTTGGGCAGCATCACATCCAGCAGCACCAGATCCACCGGCTGGTCAAAAAACACCTGCAGGGCTTCTTCGCCGTCCGCCGCGGTGAGAATATCGTATCCTTCCTGTTCCAGGGTAAAACGCAGGCCCTTGAGAATCAGCGGTTCATCATCCACCAAAAGAATGCGCTTGGCCATATATCTTCATCCTTCCTGGCACGTTGCAGGCAAAAAAACCTTATGCCTGTCTTACTCTATTTTACACGAAAATGACACCAGAAATCAAGTGTTTCGCAATAATTTCTACATATTTTTGCCGAAAAAAATCAATTTTTCGCGAAAAAATGTAACAAAATGGGCCCCGGAAATAAATCCGGGGCCTGTAAACGATTTGGGGAATCAGAAACCGAGTAAGGTGGGCTGGATCTGGATATCCGCTTCCGCGATCCACTGGGCGAAAGCGTCGTCCGCCGCCTGCTGGCGTTTCTGGGCCAGCATTTCGGTCCGCAGGGCAGCGGTGTTGCTCCGCAGGGCAGCCCAGTCTTTGGAAAGATCCTGAGCGTAATACAGGATATAATAGCCGTCGGCCGTTGTGATGGGCTGGGTCACATTGCCCTCCTGCTGCAGAGACAGGCTTCTGACCACGAAGTCCCTGAAGGGCAGCTTGTTGCCTTCGCCGACGGCATAGCCGCCTTCGGGCATATCCGTGCTGTCGCTGTATTCGGCAATCAGCGCGTCAAAGCTTTCGCCGGCTTTCAGGCGGGCGTAGATATCGGCGATATCCTGCTGCGCCTGCGCGATGGCCTGTTCGGACTGGGCCGCTGTGGCGTCCCACTGGGCTTGCAGAGCGGCCAGTTTTTCGGTTGCCGCTTCCTTCTTTTGTTTCAGGGATTCCCTTTCATCCTTGGTTTTGGCCAGGCTCAGCTCGTAGTTCAGATCGTTTAAGTAGGTCTTGGCCCGCTTCAGATCCGATTTCAGCTGTTCATAAGCGACCGCGTCCGCCGCTAAGAAAATCACCTTCACGCGGCGATAGGCGGTGGGATAATGATAATAGCCTTCGCCCGATTCGATCAGTTTGGCAAAAGCGTCGGGGTTCTTTTCGTACAGGGCCTGGGTGGCAAACTTCCTGCTGTTCAGTTCCTTGGTGAATTCCGCATCGGACAGCGTAACTTCCTGAGCGGCCCATTCCCGCAGTTTTTCCATGGTGCGGGCTACCAGCAGGGAGGGAAGCAGCTCTTCCGCGGAATAGCCGGTGACGGCTTGCAGCTCGATGGCTTCGTCGATGATGTCCTGGCGTTCCGCGTCGGTCATGGCGTCCAGGCCCAGGGACTGGGCTTTCTGCCACAGCGCCAGGTTTTCAGCCATCTGCGTGGTGATCTGCCGGGCCACCACGGTGCGGTCCAGCGACAGGGACGGCTGGCCCTCCCATTCGGGATGCGCTTCCAGCACATGCTTGCGGACCAGCAGGGCGGTTTCCACGGCGCGCTCCACCTTGGCGCGGGACACGCTTTCGCCGTTCACGGTGAGCACGGCGTCGCCGCCGTCTTCTTCCGCTTCCTGCTTCGGCAGCAGGCCTTGGCGGCGGATCGATTCATCCGCCTGGATCTCCAGGCCCACATACTGGTTCAGCAGGGCGGTGAGGGTATCGCCCTCATCGGCGTCGGTATCCACCAGCTGGAAGGAGCTTTCCGTCTGCATGGAAACCACCAGGTTTTCCAGCTGGCCCAGCAGCATGGAATTCCGGTCCTCCGTATCGGCCAGGGTGTTCTGGGTGTCAGCCAGCGTGGCGCTGGTGCTGGTCAGCTGAGCAGTCAGGCTTTCGTTTTCCTGGCGTTCCGCCGCCAAGGAATCTTCTGTTGCCTTGAGGGTCGCTTCCAAATCGCTGATCCTGCCGTTCAGCCGGGTCTGCTCCTGCTGGGCGGCTTCTTTGGTGTTGTTCAGTTCCTGGTTCAGGGAAATGACCCGCGCTTCCATGATCCGCGTATTGTTCCGGGACTGGTCCAGATCACCACGCAGGGCTTCGGCGTCCGCCTGCAGGGCGGCGATTTCCTGACGCAGGCCCTCGTTTTCCTGACCCGAGGCTTCCAGCTCGGCCTGCAGGCCGCTGATCTGGCCGTTCAGGTTTTCCTGCTCCTGCTGGGCGGCTTCTTTGGTGCTGTTCAGCTGCCGGTTCAGAGCGATCACGCGGTCTTCCATGATGCCGGTTTCGTTTTTGGACTTGGCCAAAGCGGATTCCAGGGAGGAGATATTTTCCTCAAGCGAGGCGATCCGCGCGGTCAGGGCTTCGTTTTCCTGGGTGGCGGTATTCAAGCTGTCCGTCAGGGCGGCGGCTTCGGCCTGATAAGTTTCCGTCTGGGCCTGCTGTTCCGCCAGGGCGGCGCGCAGTTCGGCCAGCTGGACATTCAAGCTGTCCCGTTCTTCCTGGGCGCTTGTCTTGGTGCTGTTCAGCTGCTTGGTGAGGGCGATCACGCGCTCCTCCATGATCCACGTGCTGTTCTTGGACGCGGCCAGGGCGGCGTTCACGCTGTCCATATCCGCCTGGAGGGCGGTGATCTGCTCGTTCAGGGCCTCTTTTTCCTGGCTCGCGGCATTCAGGTTTTCCGTCAGAGCGGCGGCCTGGGTCTGATAAGTTTCCGCTTGCTGCTTCTGCTCTGTCAGGGCGGCCTGCAGCTCGTCCAGCTTGGCGGTCAGGCCGTCTTTTTCCTGCTGGGCGTCCGATTTGGCGCTGTTCAGATTGCGGACCAGGGCAATGACCATGTTTTCCATGATCCGGGTGTTGTTTTTGGACTGCGCCAGCGCCGCGTTCACAGAATCCGCTTCCGCCTGAAGCGCGGCGATCTGCGCTTCCAGGCTTTCCCGTTCGGAATCGATGATTTGGTTATTCTCAAGGGCGGCCTGCAGTTCCGCGATCTGGGCGGTCAGGGTGTCCTTTTCCTCCTGGCTGCTCGCATTGGCGGCGTTCAGCTGCTTGGTGAGGGCAATGACCCGCTCTTCCATGATCCGCGTATTGTTTTGCGCTTTTTCCAGCGCAGCGGCGGCGGTTTCCGCGTTAGCCTGGAGGGCGGTGATCTGCTCTTCCAGGGCGGCTTTTTCCTGCTGGACGGCAGCTAAGCTTTCCGTCAGCGCGGCTGCTTCGGCCTGGTAAGCATCCGCCCGGCCCTGCTGTTCCGTCATGGCGGCCTGCAGTTCGTTGAACTGGGCAGTCAGGGTGTCCTTTTCCTGCTGGCTGCTCGCTTTAGCGGCGTTCAGCTGTTTGGTGAGGGCAATGACCCGCTCTTCCATGATCCGCTTGTCGTTTTTGGCTTTTTCCAGCGCGGTGTCCACGGCGCTGATATCCGCTTCCAGCGCGGCGATCCGGCCGCTCAGGACGTCTTTTTCCTCGGCGGCGGCGGTCAGGCTGTCCGCCAGGGCGGCGGACTGGGTCTGATAATCGGCGTTCTGCGTCTGCTGTTCCTCAAGCGCTGCCTGAATCTTCGCGAGCTGTTCGGTCAGCGCGTCTTTTTCTTCCACGGCGGCGGTCAGGCTTTCCTGCTGCTGCTGTGCGCCGGCCTTCGCTTCGTTCACCTGCTTGGTGAGCGCGATGACCCGGTCCTCCATGATCTTGGTTTCATTTTTGGCGTTTTCCAGGGCTTTCCGCGCGGCGGCGACTTCCGCCTGGAGGGCATCGATTTTCCCCTCCAGCAGTTCCCTGTCCTGGCCGGCCTGGGCGGAGGTCTTTTCCAATTCGCCTACGGTGGTCCGGGTCTGCTCGTCCTGCTTCGTCAAGGCGGCCTGGAGTTCCGCGATCTGGGCGTTCAGGGCGTCTATCTGGGTATTCAGGGCGTCCTTTTCCGCCAATACGGCGGCGGCGGCTTCCTGCGCCGAGGTCAATTCCTCGTTCAGCGCCGCCAGGCGGGTTTCATACGCGCCGGTCTCCGACTGGGACGCCTCCTGGGCTTTTGACAGGGCGTCCTTGAGGCTGGCGATTTCCGCCCGCAGGCCGTCCGCTTCGCCGGCCAGGGTATCCTTTTCCAAGGTCGCCGCGTCCAGCGCCGCCTGAATCTCGTCAATGCGGCCCTGCAGGTCCGCCTGCTTCTGATTGTTTTCAGTGTCGCTTTCGGCCTTTTTGTCCTGCAACGCGTTCAAAGACTGGATCGTATTTTGGGCGTCGGCCAGCTCATCGTACAGCTTCTGCGCTTCGACCTGCCAAGCCGTTTTTTCCTCAACGTTGGTTTCGAGAGCGGCTTTGGTATCCCGCAGTTCGTCCTGCAGCTTCGTCCGTTCCTGATCGCTCAGCGCCAGGGCCTCATTCAGGCTCTGATGCTCCTTTTGCAGCGTTTCGATCTGCTGCTGCATTTCTTCCGCGGTCAGCATCTCCCCGTCGGGGGAGGATCTTGTGTCCGGCGAGGACCGGTCCGCCCGCAGGCGGGTGCCGATCAGCACGCCGCAGGCTACCAGCGCGATACACACAACTGCCAGTATCGCAATCATCCATTGTTTCTTCATCAGTTACGCTCCCCCTTTTCCATGCTCCCGCTTTCCGCGGAACAGGATAAAAAACCGCTTTTTCCGTTTATCGGCGGCGATTTCCCGGCTGAAATTTCTCCGATTGACATTATACAAAAAAATGTGAAAAATTACAACCTTTTCTTACATGGTTTTTGCAAAAAGGCAATATGACCGCAAGAAAAATGTAAGGATTATCAGTAAATAGGAAAAAAGGCGTTTCGTCCGGTCACAGAACGAAGTCCAGCGTCCGCAGCGCGTCCATCCAGTCGTCCGTTTCAAAGATCACGGCGGCGGGACCGGTTTGGCGCACGCCGGGATAAGCGGCGGCGGACTTGGCCCGGAAATGATCCTTATAGGAGATTTCCACCGTGAAATGCGGCGGCAGGGGGAACATGCATTCCGCCGCGTCCTTTTTCATCGCCCGGCATGCCGCCTCTTTGATCAGGCGCACCGCCTTGTTGGGATGGATGGAAATGGAGCCCCGGCCCCGGCCTTCGCTGACAGCCACCGTTTCAATGTTGGGGTTGACGGCCTTCATCCAGTCGCACAGGCCCTTGTCCCCGCTGACCAGCCGCACGGGCACGCCCAAATAAGCCGCCGTCAGGCTGTTGATCATCAGTTCCGGCGCGATCATGCCGTTGATCTTCACGTAATTGTTCTTCGTGTTCATGGTGTGTGACAGGGGATTGGTATCCATGCCCGCGCCGGAATGGTAGCCGGTGAACATCACCCCGTCATAGTCCCGCTCCAGCCCGGCCATCATGCTCATGATGTCGCTGCCCCAGCCCCGGAACATACGGACCTCCTCCGGAAGCATGGCGGGGATCAGGTTGCAGGCGCTGTCGTGGGCGTCCTTGATCAGGATCTCGTCGACCCCCGCCTCCATCGCCCCTTCGCAGGCTGCGGCGGCTTCCCTGGTCATCTGCTGCTGGAAATAGGCGTAGCGGGCGTGACCGTTCGTGGTCTCGTCCCAAAGGGTAATGCCCGTGGTGCCTTCGATATCGGCGGAAAGAAACAGCTTCATGGTTTGTACCTCCCTCTCTTTATTCGGTCGCGGCGTAGTATTCGTCAAACACGGCTTTGTGGATAGCGCTGAACAGGTCTTCCCGCTTCATTCCTGCTTCCTGTCCGTTCACGCGGCAAGCCCGGATGCAGGGAGCGGTGGAGCTGGAGGTGATGATCTCGTCGGCGGCCAAGAGCTCGTCCACGGTAAAGGGCGTTTCGCTCACCGGGATGCCCAAGCGCTTGCAGGCGGAAATCAGATGGGCCCGGGCGATGCCCGCTAAGATCAGATTATCCGTGGGCGCGGTATAAAGGACGCCATCCTTGATCATATGCACATTACTGTGAGAACATTCCGTCACCCGTTTTCCGGGCCGGTAAAATACGCATTCGTAGCACCCCGCCCGCTTGGCCTTTTCAGCAGCCATGACGGAGGGGATCAGGTTCAGGGTCTTGATATCGCAATGGAGGAAACGGATATCCTCGTCGGTGATCAGGCCCACCGGCTCCGTACCGGGATTGATTTCCTTGGGCCGCAGGGTGATCCACAGGTTGGCTGGACCTTCCGGGAAGGCGTGGCCCCGGGGGCCGCTGCCCCGGGTCACCTGCCAGTAGGCCATCAGGTTGCCGGTATCCATTTTCCGCGCCAAATCGTTCAAAAGGGTTTTCAGCGCGTCCTTGTCCATGGGTACGGTGATCTCCAATTTTGCCGCGCTGCGGAACAGCCGGTCCACATGTTCGTCCAAGGCAAAAAAGTGATAGTTCCGCACCATGGCCGCCTCGTATACCCCGTCGCCGAACCAGCAGACCCGGTCGTTCATGGGCACGGTCATTTCATTCAATTCACCGGTTTTCCCGTTGTAGTAACCCAATTCCTTCATGGGTGTTCCTCCTTCAAGTATTCCTTCAGGCTCGGCACGGGGCTTCCGTCCCTTGCGGTGTCCGGGTCCGCGTTCCACATAGACTGCAAAATAGCTTCCTCGGCGCATTCCCCCGCCGCGCGGAAGGGGATGTTCATTTTCTCTTCCCGCAGCACCCTTTGGACGCGGAAGCTGTCGCCCACATTTTCCGGCAGGACGGTGGTAAAGCCCACAGCGATTTCCCCGCTGCCATGGCCGATATAGGAACCCAGCCGCGCCATGCCCACCGACGTGCGCCGGATAACGCGCTTGAGCTGACGGGCGGACAGGGGCAGGTCGGTGGCTGCGATCAAGATGATGCTGCCCTGATCCGATTCCGCCAGATCCTCCGGCAGGCAGGCGGCCCGGAAATCCGCCGACGCGCCGTAATTGCTTTGCACCAGCACGCCTAAAGTGAAGGTCTGCCCGTCGATCTCCATGATCCGGGAGGAGGAACCGATGCCGCCTTTCATACCGTAGCAAGTGGTGCCCCGGCCCGCGCCTACCGCGCCCTGGGCGAAATCCGCCGACGCGGAGGCGATAGCCGCCAGCACTTCCTTTTCACCCACAGGCCGACGGGCGATGTCGCTCAGGCGGCTGTCGTTGCACTCACACACCACGGGGTTTACGGAGGTAAGCCTAACGCCGTCCTTTTCGCACAGCCCGATCATGTAGGACACCAGCGCGTCGTGCACCTTGCCCACGTTCAGGGTGTTGGTCAGGGCGATGGGGGTTTCCAGGGTGCCCAGCTCGTCCACCTGCACCAGGCCCAAGGTTTTGCCGTAGCCGTTGAACACCTGGGAGGCCGCCGTCAGCTTTTCCAAATAGGGATTGGCGGGAGGCGGCAGCACCACCGTGACCCCCGTATGGCACGCTTCATCGTCCACCGTACAGTGGCCCACCCGCACCCCCGGCACGTCCGTGATCAGGTTCCTTTTTCCGTGGGGCATGCTGCCCACGCGCATGTTCATTCCGCCGCCTCCGTTCCGATCTTATTCAGGCAAAGCGAATCTAAAGGACACTTTAAATCACTTATAAGGACACCCTGGGGCTATCCGCCCCAGCCCCTGCTTCGTAAGTAATTTAAAGTGTCCTTTAATGACCCACTGAGCAGCGCCTGAAAAGAGTATTTCGCGGCCCTCGTTCGCTTTCCTGCCTAAAAGACGGAATTTTTGCGGCATATCAATCCCCGGGCGCGCATAAGCTGCAAATGAAAAAGCCGCATCCCGGCGGGCGCGGCTTTTGTCCAGTGCGGATCAGAGTTCATTTTTCAGTTGTTCCAAGCAGTTCCTGCAAATCAGCTTATCCTTGTAGTGAATCACGTCCCGCGCGTCGTTGCAAAAGATGCAGGCGGGATGATATTTTTTCAAAATGATTTTATCATCCTCCACAAAGATTTCCAACGTGTCCCGCAGGCCGATATCCATGGTCCTGCGCAGTTCGATGGGAATAACGATCCGCCCAAGATCATCCAGCTTCCGAACGACGCCTGTAGATTTCATAAATAAACCCCTCCTATATGGCTTGATTCTATACCTCTTACGCCTAAAGTTATTCTACATAAACTCTTTTTTCTTGTCAAGCAAAAAACGCCCTGATTTACCGTGATTTGACAATAAACTACTTTTTTTGACAATTTGACAGTTAATTATAGAAAGATAAGCGCTGTATAATCATTGCATACGGCGAAATACAGGATGATTTGATCCTGAATAAGGGGAGGGCAGGATGCTGCAAGTTCTTTTTGGTGGAATCACGGGTCTTTCGCTGCTGTACGGCCTGATCAAAGGGCAGGGGGAAGCGGTGGCCGCCGCCATGCTGAGCGGCGCGGAGGAAGCGGTGCAGGCGGCCATCGCCATGGCGGGCGGCTTCGCGTTTTTCTGCGGCATGACCGCGATCCTGCGCCGGGCTGGCGCTGTTGAAATGCTGGGCAAAAAACTGTCCCCGGCGCTTACCCGCCTGCTGGGGCCGGAGCTGCCGCCGGACGCCCTGGAGCCGGTGCTGCTGAACCTGAGCGCCAATCTGCTGGGCATGGGCAACGCGGCCACGCCCATGGGCATCGAAGCGTCCCGGCGCATGGCCAAGGGAAGCGACAGGGCCAGCAGCGCCCTGTGCCTGTTTCTGGTGATCAATTCTTCCTCTGTGCAGCTGCTGCCCGCCACGGTGATCGCTCTGCGGGCGGCGGAGGGCTCGGCTGATCCGGGCTGTATCACGCTGCCCGCCCTGGCCGCCACTGCCTTTTCCACGCTGGTGGGGGTCGTTGCCTGCAAAATCGCGGAGGCGCGGCCATGGGGCTGATCCTGCCGTTGTTTCTGCTGCTGTGCCTGACCGTGGGCGCTTTTCGCCGCGTGCCGGTGTACGATACTTTTTTAGAAGGCGCGAAGGAAGGGCTGAAAACCGCGTGGCGAATCCTGCCTTCCCTGGTGGCCATGCTGTGCGCCATCCGGGCGTTTTCCGCCTGCGGGCTGCTGGACGCCTTGTGCGGATTGCTTTCCCCCGCCGCCGCCCTGTTCCGTCTGCCCCAGGAAACGCTGCCGCTTATGCTGCTGCGGCCCGTCAGCGGCTCCGCTTCCCTGGCCATGCTGAAAAGCATCCTGCATGCCTATGGCCCGGACAGCCGCGCGGGCTTGGTGGCCAGCGTGATGATGGGCAGCAGCGAAACCGTGTTTTATACCTGCGGGGTCTACCTCTCCGCCGCGGGCGTAAAAAAATCCCGCCATACCGTCCCCTGCGCGCTGCTGGCCTGGCTGGCGGGCAGCATCGCGGCGGGATGGATCGTGGGGGGAGAGTTGTAAGACTTAACGGACACTTTAAGTCACAATGGAGACCTGCGGGGCTTTGCCCCGTACCCCACCAGGGCGGTGACCGCCCTGGACCCACACTTGCGGAAAAAACATGACGTGGTAAACAAGCAGTATTCCGCTGTTGCTTGAAAGAAACGGCCAAGCTTGACGCCGCTATGCTTCTGGCCCGGCCGCTGAAAGCGGCCAACTCGGATGCAAAGCATCCGGGGAAAGCCTGGGAATAATCCCTTAGGGGAAAGCGAGCTTTCCCCCTGGGATTTTCCCGGCTTTCTTGGGCCAGAAGCCCTCTATCTTTCGTATCTCCCAGCGACAGGCGGAGGTTGTTTGCCTTTCCCAACCAAGTCATTTCGCCTATTGGTGTCCAGAGGACGAAGTCCTTTGGTTCAGGGGTTTAAGGGGGCTGAAGAAGCCCCCTGCCTCGTATCGTTTACTGACTTAAAGTGTCCTTGAAATAATGCCCCGCCGTTCTTTTGTCCGCCCCCTTGACGGCTCCCGAAATTTGCGGTATCTTGTAGAAAACGGGTAAAGGGGGGGCCATGATGTTGTTTATCGGTATTTGCGGCGCCAGCGGTTCGGGGAAAACCACCCTAGCGGACGAGCTGGTGCGGGATATGGGCGTGGACAGCGTGGTGATCAACCAGGACGCCTATTATACCGATCATCCCGATCTGACCTTTGAGGAACGCGTTCACCTGAATTACGACGAGCCGGGCATCTTCGACCACGATGTGCTGTACAGCGATATCTGCGCCCTGCTGGAGGGGAAAAGCATTACCCGCAAAGCCTACGATTTTGCCCAGCACCGCCGCTGCGACACCGATGAGATCATCCGCCCCGCCACTGTGGTGATCGTGGAGGGCATCCACGCTTTCTATGACCCGAGGCTGCGGGAAAAAATGTTCCTGAAGCTGTATATCAACGTGGAGCCGGACATCTGCCTGCTGCGCCGCATCAGCCGGGACATCAAGGAGCGCGGCCGCCAGATCGACAACATCGGCGAACAGTACCTGGCTACCGTAAAGCCCATGTACGATCAGTATATCCGCAATTATATCCACTACGCCGACGTGGTGGTGATGAAGGGCGGCAAGGACACCCGCATCGTGCCTATCTTAGCGGGCTATCTGCAAAGCGTGCTGACCAAGGGCGGAGAGGTATGATCCCAAATATACCGCTATATTTGATGAAAAGTGGAGAATTTTTCCCATAAATCGTCTTAATTTTATGATAAATGAGAACAAATATGGAAAAAGACAGCGCATAGCATATTCCCGCCGCTCGGGGGCACAATAACCCCGGGGCGGGGAGCGCGCCGCGAAGCAGGCACGCTGCTGAATGCCCTGAGAGAGCCTGCCGGATGCGGCGCGCTCTCTTTTTTGCGCATGAGAAAGGGGCGCCGAAGCAGCCCCAAATTGAAAACGAGTATTACTTCTGAACAGGACTGAAGTCCACGTCCGTCAGGAAGTCGATGCACATCCGAACCTGCTGATCGGTCAGGGTCTGCACGGCCGCCTTGGGATTGGGCGTCATGTTGAACTCGATGAAGTAGCCCTTGTAAATGGCCAGGATGTCCACGAAATCGGTGTCGGTGCCGGTTTCACGGGCGATAAGCAGCTTGGTGCCGTAGCCGGTTTCCCTGTAGGTGATTTCCACGTCGTTCATGTCCTCGAAGGTGCCTTCCAGAACGGCCAGATCCTCAGCGGACAGATCGTTCATCCGTTCCACGTCGCCGTAGGTTTCATCATAGGCGATGGACAGATACATCTGCGGCTTGGTCATATCCTCGGAAAGGACGGAAGCGATGATCTTGTCCCCGCGCACGTTTACCACCGACAGGCTATAGCCTTCCGGCAGCTTGCAGGTCAGGTCAAATTCGCCGTTGACGTTCAGGGAACCCAGCTTCTGCACGCCGTTATCCGTCTGTTTTTCGGTGACGTACTGTTTCGCCAGCTTGGCGGTATACTTCTTGAAGATGTAGCCCACCTTGCCGGTCTGCGCGTCGTAAGCCCGGTACCAGTTGGTGGTTTCGCCCTGAACGAGCAGCTCCACGCCGTCCGAGAGGGAGCGGATGCGGGCAGTGGCGGAGGAAGGGCCGGTGCGGAAATTGACCCAGCCGGAAGCGCGGGAGGGCCGGGCCGCGATGTAGAAGGGCTCCGCCACGTCCTTTTCGCTCTTGAGTTCACTATCGAGCTTTTGTTTTTCCGTCTTTACCTCAGCCGCGTTGGAAGTCGTGGGCGCTTTGCCGGGATAGTAGTCAACCAGGAAACGGGCCATGATATAGCCGTCGCCCCTGCTGCCCCACACTACGCGGAACCAGCCGTCGTTTCCGGCATAGGACCAATCCACCAGCACGGAATCGCCGTAAGCCACACTGCCGATAACGTTGTCTCCTTTGTAGGGGGCGCTGCGAACCATGACCGGTCTGCCGTTCTCTGTTTTCACATACATGATGCTGGTGCCCCACGCGGTCGCGGCGGCAGTAGAGATCACAGACGCGGTCAGCAGAGAGAAACGAGAAGCATCAGAACCAGGAATTTCTGCATCTCTTTTTCCTCCTGTTGTTTTATTGTAATAAACGGAATCTGTCCGTTTATTTTAGCACAGCGCGCTTTACGGCAGGTCCTCGTCCACCACGAAGCTGCCGGGAGCGGCCTTTACGGCGCCGGCGTCCAGCCATTGTCCCACCAGCAGCAGGACGCGTTCGGCCTTAGCGTCCAGTTCGCCGCTGCCGCCGCGGCCAACGCCGTTCATGGTCAGCACCACGGCGGTATGGGAATCCGGCTCCACGAACAGATCGGTCAGCATTCCCTGCCAGCGGCCCTGGTGGCCGTACCATGTGCGGCCATCTTCGGCGGTAAAGCGGTACATGGCCAGGCCGTAGGGGCTTTCCACCGTCACCGTGGTTCCCCGCACGGTGCGCTGGTCCGCCCGCATTTCCGCTACGGCTTGAGGGGACAAAAGACGCACGCCATCGGCAGCGCCGCCGCGGGCCAGCATTTGGCCGATTTTTTCCAGGCCGGACAGGCTGATGTACAGGCTGCCCACGGAGGTGTGATAATGATTGTCGGGGTCGCAGGTATCCTCGTAGCTTTCCCGATCCTCCTCCAAGTATTTCTCCGCTTTCATATACACCTGGCCATCCTGGGTGTAAGTGCGGGAAAGCGGCCCGGGATCGGGCAGCAGGTGGGCGGCGTAAGCGGCGTTGACGCCCAAGGGGGCGAACACATGCTCCGTCATATAGGCGTTCAGGCTTTGGCCGGAAGCCCGTTCGATGGCGCTGCCCAAAATGCCGCCGTTCAGGTTGGCATACTCGTAATGGCTTCCCGGCTCATATTTGGAAAAATAGCGGTTCTGGTCCAGGGTAATTTTTTCCCACTGGGGGGCGGCGTGATAAGGCGCTTCGCCCAGCAGGGAACTGGTATGGCTCATGACTTGGCGCAATGTGACCGGGGTATCGGGCCAGCGGGGATTTTGGATGGGAACGCCCTCCCCGTAGGTCAGCGGCGCGTCTAAGTCCAGCTTGTCCGCTTCCTTGAGCTGCATCACGCCCACTGCGGTGATCAGCTTGGTCAGGGAGGCGATCTTATACACCGTGTCGCCGTCCACGGGCCGGGTGCCGCGCCTGTCATTCGCGCCGTAATAGTAGGCGTACAGGGTTTCCCCGTCCCGGTTCACGATCACGCCCCCGCCGATAGCTTCAGACCGGGTGAACAGACGCAGAAAATACGCGTCCGCCGTCCCGGCCTGTTCCGCGTCCAGTTCGCTTAAGCCGGAACAGGGACACAATAGCAGCATCAGGGCCAGCGCCCACAGCTTGAGCCGCCTCACAGCTTTTCCAGCCGTTCCAAGCATTGATACAGCCGCTCCAAATCGTCTTCGCTTTCGTATTGCAGGATGATTTTCCCGTGCTTGCGGTTGCCCTTGAACACAGTGCGCAGGCCGAAGGTTTCCCGCATGCGGCTCTCCATATCCTGCAATTCCAAGGGCAGGGGCCGGGGCGCGGGCTTCGGCTTGTAAACCGGCTCCGGCTGGGCGGCCATCTTTTCCAGAGCACGCACGCTCAGCCCCTCCAGGATCACAAGCTGCGCCAGGGCCACCTGGCGTTTTTCATCCTCAAGGCCCGCCAGCACCCGGGCGTGGCCCGCGCTGATCCGGCCCGCGATCACATCCTGCTGCACGGTTTCCGGAAGCGTCAGCAACCGCAGGCTGTTGGCCACGGCAGGGCGGGATTTGCCCAGCCGCTTGGCCGCCTGATCCTGGGTATAATGGCAGTTTTCCATGAACTGCTTCATGGCGGAGGCTTCCTCGATGGGGTTCAGGTCCTCCCGCTGCAAATTCTCGATCAGCGCGGCTTCCATCTGCTCGGCGGGAGTAAAATCCCGCACGATGCAGGGCACAGCGTCCAGCCCCGCAATGCGGGCAGCCCGAAAGCGCCTCTCACCCGCCACGATGCGGTAGCGCCCGTCTTGTTCCACCACCAGCAGGGGCTGAAGCACCCCCGCCTGCCGGATGGAATCCGCCAGCGCCTGGAGGGATGCCTCGTCAAAATCCCGCCGGGGCTGGTCCGGGTTCCGGTCCAGCTCCGTAACGGCGATCATGCTCACCGTGTTTTCCAGATCACTGCTTTCGGGCAGCAGGGCGTCCAAGCCCCTTCCCAGTCCGGTCTTTTTCATGCTTTATCTCCACTCCATCCTGGATAATTTATTCTTGGACCGCGGAAGTGTGGAATGCGAAGAGTGGAGTGTGGAGTTTTATATAGTCTTCCACTTTTATTCTGAAACATCAATGAATATAAAGTGTGAACTAACTATAACTCCACACTCCGCTCTTCACACGCCACACTTACATCATTTCAAATTTTTATTCTTCTTAATGATCTCTTGGGAAAGCGCCATATACGCCTCGGTGCCGGTGCTGCGGGGGTCGTACATATGGATGGGCAAGCCATGGCTGGGGGCTTCGCCCAAGCGCACGGTGCGGGGCACGGTGGTTCTGAACACCTGGGATTTAAAGTGTTTTTTCACTTCCGCCACCACCTGCAGGCCTAAGTTAGTGCGGCCGTCCAGCATGGTCAGCAGCACGCCCTCGATTTCCAGGCCGGGGTTCAGCCCCCGTTTCACCCGCTGCACGGTGTTCATCAGGGCGGTGACCCCCTCCAAGGCGTAATACTCGCATTGAATGGGGATCAGGATGCTCTGGGCGGCGGTGAGGGCGTTCACGGTGAGCAGGCCCAGGGAGGGCGGGCAGTCGATGATCAGAAAATCATACCGGGCGCGGAGGGGCTCCAGCGCCGCGCGCAGGCGGTATTCCCGGCGGTCCATGTTCGCCAGCTCCAGTTCGGCCCCGGCCAGACGGGTATCCGAAGGCGCCACCCATAATTTCTTCTGCCGGGTGGCTTCCACCGTGCTGTCCAGGGTGCATTCCCCCAACAGCGCTTCGTAAACCGTTTTATTGCCGGGCCGGACGCCCAAGCCGCTGCTGGCGTTGCCCTGGGGGTCCATATCCACCAGCAGGGTATTCTTTCCCGCCTCAGCCAGGCAGGCCGATAAATTCACGGCGGTGGTGGTTTTGCCAACGCCGCCTTTCTGATTGGCGATACAGATGATTTTGCTCACGAAAAATCAAATCCTTTTTATCTTTGTATAGTAGATCATTGAAGCCATTCCCGCCACCGGAAAGCGGGATAACAGCTTTTGGCCACCGAAGCGATGGCGGTAAGCTCTTCTCCGGTCTGGAGGGAGGCGAAGCGGGTGTACAGGGCGCGCAGGGCGGACAGGCTGGGGTGACGCATGGAATAATCCTGAAGGGATTGCAGATGCGTTTCGTCCACAGGCAGTTCCAGAAAGGGGAGCAGCATCAGTTCGTCCGCCATGGCGGCAAAGTCCTCAAGCCGGGAACGCACCCAGGTGCCGTCCTCTAAGGCGATGAGCATGTTTCCTCCGGTCGCTTCCCGCACGGCGAGGAACAGCAGGCTGTCGATTTCCCCGGCCAGGTCATCCTGCTTGCCGCCGAAGGAAAAACCGTTCAGCCGCCCGGCGATTTCGCGCACAGTGGGCGAAAGCTTTTCCAGCAGCGGCCCGCCCAGCCAGGGCTTGAGCACGATCATCACCTGCGCCTGGGAAACCATGGGCATTTCCTCCCTTCACGGGCGTAGCTTTAGTTGAAACCGAAAATCTTCTGGCATACCTTGTAGCCGCCGATCATGACGCTCCGGCCCGTGCGGCCCGGCAGATGGAGCAGCCGCCCCAACAGGCCGTAACGCAGCCGATGGTATACCTGGGGGTTTTCTTCCCGGATGTAAGCCCACAGTTCCTTTTTCTTTTGCAGGTTTTCTTTCGTGCCGCTTTTGGTGAGCAGCACGGAGGAAACGGTGGTCACGATTTCCAGGAAATTGAGCATATACCGGCGCTTGTGCACGTCGTTTACCCCATAGGGGTCCACCTGGCTTACCAGCAGTCGGTTCACCAGCAGCGCCTGATCGATGCGCTTGATCATCACCTGTTCCTGTACGGACTGATCCTCCCGGCCAATAAAGTAATGATAGAAATCCACATTTAAGTAGTACATCTTTTCCACGTTTTTCAGCGGCACATATACGTACAGCTCGTCCACGTAGAAGGTGTGCTTGGGCAAGGTCAGCCCGCAGTCCCGCAGAAGCTGGGTGCGGTAGATCACCGAATGCATGAGCATGTACTGGCCTTTGCGGAAATGCCGGGTTTCCTCCCAGCCGAACACCCGATGCTGGGGCAGGGCGTGGTGATAGCTCATCACGTGCTTGTGCGCCGCCCCCGCTTTATCGTAGATATAATTGCTCACCAGCAGGTCGATTTGCTTGTCCGGCGCGGAAAAGTTTTTCAGGGCCTCCAGGATTTTGGGATACGCTTCCCCGTCCACCCAGTCGTCGCTGTCCACCACTTTGAAATACAGGCCGGAAGCGTTTTTCAGCCCCGTCATCACCGCGTCGCCGTGGCCGCCGTTCTCCTGATGGACAGCCTTTACGATGCCTGGATAGCGTCGTTCGTAATCGTCGGCGATGCGGGCGGTATCGTCCTTTGAGCCGTCGTCCACCACCAGGATTTCCACCTGCTCGCCCCCCGGCAGCAGCGATTCGATGGCGTGGGCCATGTAATCCTGGGAATTATAGCAGGGAACCGCAATCGATAACAGTTTCATGCCCCTCATCTCCCGTACTGAAATGGTCTGTTACCGCATCTATTATACACGATTTTTCCAGGAAAAGAAACCTATATCATTTATATTGTGCGGCGTGCGCCCATCCGGGGCCCGCCGCATCCTCATTATGTCATAGCCCGGGAAAAGCGTCAAGGGTCATTTCTGTGGATTTCGGGGCATACATCCCATCCGGCTTGTCGAGTTTTACAAAAAGTGGAGAATGAATGCCAAAATTTCGGGATTTCTTCTAAAAAAGTAGCAAACAGTTCCCATAAACAGGGTAAAAAGAAGGAATTCCTGTTCGTGCGTCGAATAAAATACGGGAAAACCCGCAAGCAAAGGAGAAGCATGCATGGCAACGGTTCTGGACATTGGCGTCGATCTGGGAACATCCAGCGTCGTCATTTACGGCAAGGGGAAGGATGTGGTGCTCAACGAGCCCGCCGTGATCGCTTTTGACCGGGATACCCGCAATGTGCTGGCAGTGGGTGAGGAAGCCCGCCGCATGATGGGCCGCACCCCCAGCAATATTGCCGCGATCCGTCCTTTGCGCAGCGGCGTGGTGGCGGATTTGGATATGACCTGCACCATGCTGCGGTATTTCGTGGGCAAAGCGGTGGGCAAGCATCTGATCGGCGGCCCCCGGATATTGATTTCCGTGCCCACGGGCGTAAACGAAATGGAAAAACACCGGATCACCACCAGCCTGTTTGAAACCGGCGCCCGCCGCACCCAATTGATGGACCGTCCCATTGCGGCAGCCATCGGCGCGGGCCTGCCCGTGGGGGAAGCCTACGGAAAAATGATCGTGGATATCGGCGGCGGGGCCGCGGATATCGCCGTGCTCTCCCAGGGCCAGATCATCGCCAGCAACCGGGAATCCGTCAATCAGGTGGGAAGCGACGCTTTTGACGACGCCATCATCCGCTATATCCGGCGCAAGCATAATCTGCTCATCGGCGAACCCACCGCCGAGGACCTGAAAATCAGCATTGGCTCCGCCCTGCCCCGCAGCGAACAGTTTTATATGGAAATCACCGGGCGCAACCTGATTTCCGGCCTGCCCAAGATCATGCGCATCACCAGCGACGAAATCGCCGAGGCCCTGGAGGACCCGCTGCACAGCCTGATGGAAGCCATCCAGGCCGTGCTGGAAAAAACCCCCGCCGAACTGCTGGCCGATATTTTTGAAACGGGCATCACCCTTACCGGCGGCGGCGCGCTGCTTTCCGGCCTGACGGAGGCCATTGCCCTGGGGCTGAAGGTGGACTGCCGCCTGGCGGAATACCCCCAGGAATGCGTGGCCCGGGGCTGCGGGATGACCTTGGAAAACTGGAGCGAATACGGAAAGTATTTGAGCGACAGGCGCAAGAGACGGTAAAAGGGAATATGACAAATGGGAGCGCGGCATTTTTCCGCGTTCTTTTTTGGTATGCCGGACATGGCGGGCGAAGGGCCCTGAACGCTTCCTTTTGAACGCTCTATAGCCCCCAGGTTTTGGATTTTCCCGCTATCAGTGTTTAAATATCCAGTTTTTCGCTCGAAAAAGAATGATATGATAATGCCGGATAAAGAGAACCCCCCGTGCAGACGAAAGGAGACGGAACATAAAAAACGGAATGAGAATCTTCGCCGCGGTCCTGGCCGTTATGCTACTGACCGTGCCCGCCTTTGCGGAAGAAACCGCCCGCCCCGGCATCACCGCCCATAAAGCCAACGGCATCGTGATCGACGGCAGCTTAGCCGACTGGAACCTGGATTCCCCCGCCGTGGTGGACGACGCTTCCCAGATCGTGCGCGACGCCGTGTTCTGGCAGGGCCCCAACGACTGCTCCGCCAAGTTCTACCTGGCCTGGGATGAAGATAACCTGTACATCGCCGCCGACGTGACCGAGGACAGCCCCCTGGGCGCCATTGAAATGCTGCCCATCGACGGCGAAGACAACCTGATGCTCTACATCTCCACCGATCCCACCGCCGACCCCAACCGCACCGAATACGGCACCGGCGACTTCCTGATCTGCTTCGTCATGGATGAAGGCTTCTGGGATACCGCCATCGACCGCTCCATGGTGCCCAAGGACGCCCGCCAGCGCTTTGTGAGCCTCGGCATGGACGGCGGCGAAAGCGTTCTGCCCGGCTACAAATGCGCCGTGCAGATGACCGCCACCGGCTTACCACCATTTTGGAAGTGGACGGCCTGAAATTCAAGGACCTGAACAAAAACGGCGCTCTGGATGTGTATGAGGACTGGCGTGTGGATACCGACACCCGCATCGACGGTCTGGCTACCGGCGAAGTGGACAAGGCCAATGTGGACCAGGCTGCCACCCGCATCCTTCGCTTCAAGTACAACAAGGACCTGTTTGAGAATCCCTACTGCGACGTGCAGGCCGCCGTGGAACTGTGCGCCAGCGCCGAGTGGGCCGCCAATCCCACCGAAATCACCAACGACGAAGAACTGCGCGCCGCCCGGAATCCCTATGAAGTGGAGCTGACCGAAAAGCTGCAGGCCAAGAGCGCCGTGCTGGTGAAGAACGACAACAACCTGCTGCCCCTGGCCAAGGACGCCAAGGTTTATTTAGACGCCAGCAGCAAGGACGCCAAGGAAGCCTATGCCAAGTATTTCGCCGAAAAGGGCGCTACCCTGGTGGAAGAAATGGAAGACGCTGACGTGGTCGTGGGCGACTTCGGCTCCATCAACGACGCCACCGAGCTGTTCATTGAAGACGCTCAGGACGCCGGCAAGCCCATCGTGCTGACCCTGAACTGCACCAAACCCACCCAGTACGCCATCGAGAACGCCGACGCGCTGATCTACATGAGCTACAGCCAGGGCGCTGACCACGGCTCCACCGAAGGCGGCTTCATCACCGGTACCGCGCCTTGGGTCTATGCCGACATGATCTTCGGCGACCGTGAACCCGGCGGCGTCATCAACAAGGAAATCGCCCGGGATACCGTGAACGACAACGAGCAGTGGAAAGACCTGGCGGGCGACCAGGGCGCTTCTCCCATCAATTACGGCGATCCCCTGGTCACCTATCAGTTCGGCATGAGCTACGGCAAGGACCCCGAATTCAAGTATTCCTGCCTGATCCTGCCCATCGCTCAGGAAACCGTGGAAGTGGAATCCGGCTCCTCCACCACCCTGCAGACCACCGTGTGGAACCAGGCTAAGGTGGGCGAACCCTTCACCATCTACTGCCTGCTGCGCAACACCGGTGCGGACGGCCTCACCACCGCCCAGGCCAAGGTGAACGGCGAAGTGGTTGCCGAAAAGATCATGACCGTGGAAGGCGGCTCCTGGCGCGTTGTCCAGATGGACATCACCGTGGACGCTCCCGGTGAATACACCATCGAAATCGGCGACGCCGTCAACACTATCAAGATCGCTGAATAATTCCCCATAATAAACCCTTGCCCGGCAGAGCATTAAGGCCCTGCCGGGTTTTTCTCTTTTCTTTTTTTGAAATCTATGGAACTTTTTCGGTTTTCTTTCGTATAATACAGTGTGACCGATAAGGCACACAAAAAAGCGCCCGCGCGCGGAAGGAAGAAAAACAAATGAAGAAGATCATTTCTCTGATTCTGGCCGTTCTGCTTCTCGCATCCACCATGATGATGGTTCCCGCTTTGGCGGAAAACGCTTTGTCCGGCGGCTGGACGCCCGCAGGAGACCCCGCCATCACGGAGGAAATCCGCGCCCTGTTCGATCAGGCCATGGAGGGCCTCCTGGGCGTGGATTACGTGCCGGTGGCCTATCTCGGTTCCCAGGTCGTGGCCGGAACGAATCACGCCATCCTCTGCCAGGCCACGGTGGTGTATCCCGGCGCCCAGCCCAAGTGGACCATCGTTTATCTGTATGAGGACCTGACGGGCCATGCGGAGATTTTGAGCATCGCCGATTTCGATTTTGGCGGCCTGTGCACTTACGGGGCGGAAGAATAACCGAATGGCAAAAACAGAGCCGGGGAGCGCGATTGCTTCCCGGCCTTTTGAATACATTTTGTTCCCTGTGACCGGCGGTTACGCCTTCATCTTCCTCAAGCGCTTATTTTCGTACATGATCTTATCGGCGCGGCGCACCGTATCGATCACGGCGGGGTCGGTCTTGGAAGCGTCCTCCGCCGAAATACCGGCATTGTCCAGCGCGGTATAAATATAATAGGTTTCCGTGCCCATGGGGAGGTTGGGGTACAGCATGGATTCCGTGCGCTCCGCCATATAGGATACGTCGCTCATCAGGTCGATTTCACCTTGGGCCAGCATCTGAATCAGCTCCGACCAAGTGCCCTCCACGTACTCATAGCGCCAGCCGGTATAGGCGGCGATCTTGCGCTGATACTCGTAGGCGTAGCCGGACCGGCGCCCCAATTCATCCGTGATATTGAACGGCGATTCGTACCAGCCTACGCGCACGGTCTTTTCCCCGTCCTGCGCCAAAGCGGGCGTCAGGGCCGCCAGCCCAAGGATCAGGCACAGCAGCCGTTTGATAAAAACGCCCACATTGAAATTGTCCATCTTCCGTCCCCTCGTCTTTGGAAAATCATCCCCGCGCCCGAGGCCGTACTCCTTAGGCGTTCCGGCTTCCGTGCGTCAGGCCACATATTTTCACAACGTATATTATAAGCCAATCATGGAAAAAAGGCAAGGCGCTCTGTTTTACACCGTTTCCAGCCCCGTATCGCTTTCAACTACTTTTAAAAGTTCTTCCTGTTTCCCGTCCAGGGCGTTGATGTAGCTCAAATAAGTGTGCCCGCCGAACTCGCCCTTGAATTCGTAGCACAGTCTTTCGCCGCCGTCCGTGGGGATCAGGCACAGGCGGCTGGACTGCACGTTCAGGCGCTGGCCCACAAGCTGACGGGCTTCTTCCTCGGTGAGGGTGGGAACCAGCAGGCCCCTGGCGGCGTGGTTCTGCCAGTAGTTCCGGGCCTCGATGCCCACCACCTGGGCGGTGTCCATGCGAAGCTGCACCTTGATCAGATCGGGGTACAGCAGGGTATCGCCCTGGGAGGCGGCGAAGGAGATCACAGTCACGCCCTGATATACCTGAAAATAGGTGGGCTTCATGCCCGAAAAACCCTTGGCCTCCAAGAACAGCAGGGCGTTTTCCCGGCATTCCTCCACGCTCTTTTCCACGGGGAAGTCCGCCGCGTCCGGGGCCATCCACAGGATCTTGCCGCCCTGCTGGGTCACGGCGGCCTGGAGCGTCACATCGCCCAATTCCAGCGTCACACCCCAGCAGGGGATACTTCCGCCCATGCTGACCCCGGCGCTGGCCCGCTTTACCCGATCGCCCACAAAATCCCGGGCAATGGCGATGGCTTCCTCCTGGGACACCACCTTTGTGCCCAAGGCCAAGGCTTGGCCGGTCTGCCGGGCGTCGGAAAAGGGGCCGTCGTAAATCAGGGTGGGGTAGCTCACCGCGCTGTCATAGGCGGCTGTTTCCGGTTCGCTGCCCTCGGGATAAAAGGCCGCTTTCCCGATCTGCGCCTCCCGCGTCAGGGCGTCCCGGCTTTGGGTCAGGGCGGAAGCGTATTCCTGGCAGGCGGACAAAAGGCTTTCCAGCCTCGCCGCGTCCTCTTGGGTGATTTTTCCCGTCAGGAGCAGCGTACCGCTGTAATCCGCCGCCTGATTGGCAAATTTCATGGCCCGCTGGGTGGCGGTGTGGGACAGGGGCAGCAGCGACAGACTGCGCTGCACCTGTGCCGCCCCGGCGCTCACCTGGTTCAGGTACTGGTTCTCCGCCCCGTCCTCCTGGGACAGCAGCGCCTTGCCTAAGGCCAGTTCCATATCCTCCATCTGCCGCAGGGCGGAGAGCACCGCCCCGTCGTATACCTCCCGCAGCCGGGCCGCGTACCCGTCCCGCTCGCTTTTGAACCGGAAGGCCAGCCCCGATACCGCCGCCAGCGCCAGCAGCAGCGCGAACATACTCAAGGGAAAACGGCTTTTTTTCATAGGATGCACCTCAATTGTTCAGATTCAATGTTTACGAAGCAGGGGGCTTCTTCAGCCCCCTAAACCCCTGAACCAGGAGCCTTCGGCCCCTGGACCCCACTAAGCGAAGTCGGTTGGTTGGGAAGAATAGATATCTTCCGCCTGCTGCGCTGGGGATTACGAAAGATAGAGGACTTCTGGCCCACGAAAGCCGGGAAAATCCCCAGGGGAAAGCTCGCTTTCCCTGGAGATTATTCCCAGGCTTTCCCCGGATGCCTTGCATCCGGGCAGGCGGCTTTCAGCCGCCGGGCCAGAAGTGCAACGGCGCCAAATTTGGCCGTTTTCTATAAGCAACAGCGAAAATTTGCTTTTTCGTCGTGTCAAGCAGCTTCCGCGGGTGAAGGGTCCAGGGAGATCATCTCCCTGGCGCAGGGTTTGGGGCCGCGGAGGCCCCAGCGTTCTATACCGCGAAGCTGTGCGCCCCGATGCTCAATCTTACCTCCCGGCTCCAGATCCAGGCGCTGGTGGCGGTGGCGGGGTTGTAATAATACACGCAGCCGCCGGTGGGGTCCCAGCCGTTCATGGCATCCCGGGCGGCCCGAAGGGAATCGTTATCCGGGGCCAGGTTGATTTGGCCGTCCGCCACGCAGTCGAAAGCCCCGGCCTGGTAAATCACCCCGCTGATGGTATTGGGGAAGGAAGCGGAGCGCACCCGGTTCAGCACCACAGCCGCCACCGCCACCTTGCCCACGTAGGGCTCGCCCCGGGCCTCGGCGTGCACCAGCCGGGCCAGGGTGTAGATTTCGCTGTCGGTGGAGCTGGCTGTCGCCGTACCGCCGCTGTTCAAGGTAATGCCTAAGGCTGCCGCCGTGGCCGGGCCCACCACGCCGTCCGCTTTCAGCCCGTTTTTCCGCTGGAACCACAAAACCGCTTCATAGGTGGCCTGGCCGTAAATGCCGTCCGCCGGGGCGTCCATGTAGCCATATTGCCGCAGGCGCTGCTGAATCTTCGTCACGTCCGCGCCCCGGTCGCCCCAGGCCACCGCAGCCTGGCCCGCCCCGGTCCATATCATCAGGCAAATCAGCGCAAGCAAAAGCGCCGCCCGTTTCCGTTTCATCGTAATCACGCCCTTTCCGGGTCTATTGTGCGCAAAAAGAGAGAAAAAAAACGTCGTTTATGCACAATGTTTCTTTTTTGTTTTGCTCTTGTAATCATCTGGAAAAGCACTATAATGAATAATATGCATTTTATGCATGTTATGCGAAAGGATGGAGGAAGCATGAACATTGAACTGATCGTATTCATCGTATACCTGATTTTTATGTTGGGGATCGGCGTATACTTTTTCCTGCGGATGCGCAGCGGCGGCGAAAAGGATTATTTCCTGGGCGGCCGGAAAATGGGGCCGTGGGTGTCCGCTCTGAGCGCCGGCGCGTCGGATATGAGCGCCTGGTCGCTGATGGGCCTGCCCGCGTCGGTTTACGCCTTAGGCATGGGGCAGACGTGGATCGCCATCGGCCTGGCCATCGGCTACGCGCTGAGCTGGATTTTGGAAGCGCCGCGCCTGCGCCGCTATTCCATCGCGGCCAAGGATTCCATCACCATTCCCCAGTACCTGACCAATCGTTTCCTGTCCAAGAGCAAGGCCGTGCAGGTGATCTGCGCCATCATTTTCCTGGTGGCTTACACCATTTACGCGGCCAGCAGCATCAAAGCCTGCGGCACGCTGTTCAACACCGTTGTGGGCGTGGACGCCAACGTGGCCATGTATTTAGCGGCCATCATCATCATTTCCTACACCTTCTTGGGCGGCTTTTCCGCCGTATCCTGGACGGACTTTTTCCAGGGCATGCTGATGCTGGCGGCCCTGCTGATCGCCCCCATTTTCGCGCTGACGCTGGTGGAGTCCGGTCAGGGCGCGTCCGGTATGGAAGAGGTAGGCGCGGGCTACTGGAAGCTGTTCACCAACTGGCAGGACGTGATTTCCGGTTTGGGCTGGGGCCTTGGCTACTTCGGCATGCCCCATATCATCATCCGCTTCATGGCCGTGCGCTCAGATAAGGACATAAAAAAGAGCGCCGCCATCGGTATCTCCTGGACCGTGCTGATCCTCGGCTTCGCCGTCATCGCCGGTCTGATCGGCCGCATGTACCTGGGCGAAATCGAAGATACCTCCACGGTGTTCATTCAGATGGTGCGCAAGATGTTCCCGCCGGTCATCAGCGGCGTGCTGCTGTCCGCCATCTTAGCGGCCTCTATGTCCACGGCGGACAGCCAGCTGCTTTCCAGCGCCTCCGCCTTTGCCAGCGACGTGTATAAACCCATCATCCGCAAGGGCAAGGCTGGCGACAAGGAAATGCTCTGGGCGGGGCGGCTGGTGGTGCTGGCCGTTGCCATCGTGGCGCTGCTGATCGCCTCCAATCCCGAAAGCGGCAGCATCATGAACCTGGTTTCCAACGCCTGGGGCGTGTTCGGCGCGGCCTTCGGCCCCGTGATCCTGCTCTCCCTGTTCTGGCGCAGGCTCACCTTCGGCGGCGCTGTGGCGGGCATCGTTACCGGCGCTGTGGTGGATATCCTCTGGCTGGCCTTCTTAAGCTCCACCGGCGTGTATGAGATCGTGCCCGGCTTCCTCTGCGGCCTGCTGGCTACCGTCGCGGTGTCCCTGATGGGCAGGGAACCCGGCGCGGAAGTGCTCAAGCTGTTCGACCGGGTGGCGTCCAAAGAAGAAATTTGACCTTCAAAACGCAAAGGATCTATATACATCCAACAATGCCGCCGGGGTTTTCCGGCGGTTTTGCTTTGCGGTTCGCTTGTCATGCAATAGGTTATTTCAGCAATCGCGGTTTGACGGGGAAGGGACCGGCGGGGCCGCGGAGGACCCAGTATATCCTCCTTCCCGCCAATTTCCAATTTACTTGCGCAAAGCGCAGGGAATATGGATGGCTAATTTGTAAAGATATTTCAAATATGTTACGTATTTATATCAAAAATCTTGACACAGTCACAGAATTGAAATAAAATAGACTTGGAGCACTGTCTTCACTTTCTGTTTCAGAATGGATTCCGGCACGTTTTTTTGCGCGCCGCTGTACGGAGGATCAAACCATGCGTACTGTTTTTATTCGCCGCGTATGCGCTTTGCTGATTGCCGCCGCGCTGCTGCTGGGAGCGGTGCCTGTGCTGGGGGAAACCTATCCCCTCACGGCTTATACCACTACCGCCCTGCGCCTGCGCCAGCAGCCGAACAGCAGCGCCACCGTGCTGCTCACCATTCCCGGCGGGGATATGGTGGTGATCACGGGAGAAAGCGGCAGTTATTATATTGCCGTTTACGAGGGCGTACAGGGTTATGCCCTGAAGCAGTACCTGAACGTGGTGGACGGGGGCGTGAGCCTGCCCGCCGTCACGCCCGCGCCCAAAACGGCGGCCTCCGCCTACACCCTGCTCTATTCCGGCAGTAAGGGGGACGCCGTGAAAGCGCTGCAAAGCGCCTTAAAAGAATTGGGCTTCTATACCAGTACAGTGGACGGCAGCTTCGGTTCCGGCACCCGCGACGCCGTGATTGCCTTTCAGAAAATGAACGGCCTCTCCCAGACCGGCACGGCGGACGATGCCACCCAGACCCTGCTGTTTGAAGGAAAGCCCAAGAACAGCAAGGGAACGGCGAAGACGGTAAAAACAGTGTCGTATGTGGAGGGGGCGTCTATCGCCTCCGGCAGCCAGGGGGACGCGGTGGTCCGGCTGCAAAACCGGCTCAGGGAATTGGGCTATTACACCGGCAGCGTGGACGGCATCGCTGGCAGCGGCACGGTGACAGCCATCAAAAATTTCCAGAAAAAGAACGGCCTCTCCCAGACCGGCACGGCGGACGCCGCCACCCAGAACGCGCTGTACGCATCCACGGCGATCGCCGCCAACGCCACCGCCACCCCCAAGCCCACCGCGACGCCTACGCCCATACCCACCAATCCCCCCGCGTCCGCGGAAGCCACTTTCCCCTTTACCACCTACACCACTTCCTCCGTGAACCTGCGCAAGGCCGCCTCCACTTCCTCCCAGCGCCTGACCACCGTGCCCAAGGGCGCGGAGATCACCGTGCTGGCCATTTCCGGGGATTACCTGCATATCACCTATAAAAGCTATACCGGTTATATCGTTTCGGATTACGCCTATGTGCCCGCCCAGTACGCGCCCGGCACGGCCCTGTCCACGGACAGCGACGCCCAACAGCATTACGCCTACCTGCAAAACGGCAGCACGGGCAAAAACGTGTCCCTGCTCCAGGAAGCGCTGAAAGAGTTAGGCTTCTATTCCGGCGAGCTGGACGGCAGCTTCGGGGCCAGCACCACGGCGGCAATGAAATCGTTCCAGAAAAAGAACGGCATCCGGCAGGACGGCGTCGCCTCCCCCGAGGTGCAGAAGCTGATCTTCGAGGAAAAGCCCGTGAACGTCAAGGGCAAAAAGGTCAGCGTGAGCATCCTGCCCAATTTCCCGGTGGAGGAATTCAGCGCCGGGGATAAGGGCTGGCAGGTGACTGAACTGCAAAACACCCTGAAATCCTTGGGCTATTACACCGCCGAGCCCACTGGCGTGTACGACACCGCCACCCAGAACGCGGTGAAGAAATTCCAGAGCGCCCATCACCTGACCGTGGACGGCATCGCGGGCAAAAAAACCCTGCAATTGCTGAATTTGCTTGCCGCTACCGCCACCCCCGCCGCGGGGAAAACACCCGCTCCCACCGCCGCCGCAACGCCGCTGACGGCCCAGAATGTGGTGGTGATGAAGAACGGCACCAAGGGCGTCGAGGTGACCCGGCTGCAAAACCGGCTGATGGAGCTGGGCTATTATACCTGCACCGCAGACGGCGTGTATGACAGCGATGATATCGCTGCCGTGAAGGAATTCCAGCGGAAGAACGGCCTCACCGTGGACGGCGTGGCCGGGCTTGCCACCCAGCAGGCCCTGTATTCCGCCTCCGCCGTCCCCGCCGCCACCGCCGCGCCTGTCGTATCGCCCACGCCCATCGTGGTCGCCACGGCCTATCCCACCCTGCAAACCCTGAAAACCGGCAGCAGCGGCGAATTGGTTTCCGCTCTGCAGACCCGGCTGCAGGCCCTGGGCTACTATACCGGCGCGATCGACGGCCAGTACGGCGGCGGCACCGCCGAGGCCGTGAAGAAATTCCAGAAGAATAACGGTCTCACCGCCGACGGCGTGGCGGGAAGCGCCACATTGAATAAGCTCTACGTCAGCGGCACGGCGGTATCCGCCGCCACCGCCACCCCCGCGCCGACAGCTACCCCCGCGCCTTCCGCCGCCGCCACCACCGTGGCCACTATCAACGCCAAGCTTCTGCAGCGGGGCGATTCCGGATCGGCGGTAAAGGCTTTGCAGCAGCGCCTGGTGCAATTGGGTTATCTGGCCTCAGCGGACGGGATTTACGGGCCCAAGACCGTCAACGCCGTGTCGGCTTTCCAGAAGAATAACGGCCTGACGGCGGACGGCGTGGCGGGCGCCATGACCCTGAACCGCATAAGCTCATCCAGCGCTGTGCCTGCCTCCGGTATCGCGGGCCTGCCCAGCACCAATACCAATCAAACTTCCACGAATACCAGCTTTGTCGCTCCCGCCGCGTCCCAGGTACAGTACGCCAACTGGTACAACGTGATCCGCCCCATTGCCCGCAGCATGCCCGACGTGGTGATCTATGACCCCGACAGCGGCTTGCACTTTAACCTGCATATGTTCTCCTTCGGCAAGCACGCCGATTCCGAAACCCCCACCGCCGCGGACACCGCCATCCTTAATCAGGTGGTGGGCGTGAACACCTGGACGCCCAAATATGTGTGGGTCGTCTTCCCCAACGGCCAGGTGTATATCGGTTCCATCCACAGCCACGGCCACGAGGTGGATCATACCCCCGGCAACGACCTGGAAGGCCATATCTGCCTCCACTTCCCCCGCGTCATGTCCGAGGCGGAGCAGACCGGCCCCTACGCCGTCAGCCACCAGAACGAAATCAACTGGGGCTGGGAGCTGACCCAGGCTATGGCGAAGTAAAACGGAGCATTCGCGGGGCTTTGCCCCGCATCCCACCAGGCGAATGATTCCCCTTGGCCCTCAATAGCGGATTTTTCTTGACCCGGCGAACAAACAGTTTTCCGCTGCTGCTTTGGAAGAAACGGCAACGATTGTCGCCACGATGCTTCTGGCCCGGCGGCTGAAAGCCGCCTGACCGGATGCTTTGCATCCGGTGAAAACCGAGGAATAATCCCCAGGGGAAAGCGAGCTTTCCCCCTGGGATTTTCCCGGTTTTTATAGGCCAGAAGCTCAAACTTTCGTATCTGCCAGCGACAGGCGGACGTTGTTTGTTCTTCCTATTAAGTTAATTCGCCTAATGGTGTCCAGAGGGGGAACCCTCTGGCGCGGGGTCTGGGGCCGCGGAGGCCCCAGGACTCTCCTTTGGGACTGTGTAATGATTATGAAAGAAGCTCAGTCGTTTGCCTTTTTTGACTTCGACGGCACCATGATCCCCGGGGACAGTATCGCCGCCTTTGTGCGATACGCCCGGAAGCGGAGAATCATGCCCCGAAGGGCGTTTTTCAGGGCGCTGCTTGCAGCGGCGCGCTATGTGCTGGGTCTCATGAACGCGGCGGACAGCAAAAACGCCGCCCTGCGCTTTCGGATGCGTTTGTCCGAACAGGAGCGGGAGGCCCTGGACCGGGAATTTGTGGAAAACTGCCTGCTGCCACGGATCTATCCCCAGGCGAAAGCGTGCATCGCTTCTCACCGGCTGGCGGGCCGGCAGCCCGTGATCGTCACCGCGTCCACGGAAAATTATATGCGCTTCGTGGCCGACGCTTTGGGCGTTTCCGCCTTGCTGGCTACGCCCCTGAATCCCGACGGCACAATAGGCGAAAATTGCAGGGGGGAAGAAAAACCCCACCGCATCCACGCCTGGCTGCGGGAACAGGGCCGGGAAGCGGACTTCGCCGCGTCCTACGCCTACGGCGACAGCAAAAGCGACCTGCCCATGCTGCTTTTGTGCGGCCATCCCGTGCAGGTGAACCCCAAGAAAACCCTGCGGCAAGCCGCGCCGGACATGGAAAAGGTGTGCTGGAACGAGAACGAAAGAGGGAAAAAAGTATGAAGCTGATTTCATGGAATGTGAACGGCCTGCGGGCCGCCATGGGCAAGGGGTTTCTGGATGCGTTCAAGACGCTGGACGCGGATATTTTCTGCCTCCAGGAAACCAAATTGCAAGCCGGGCAGATTGATCTGGACCTGCCCGGCTATCATCAATACTGGAATTACGCCGAAAAGAAGGGCTATTCCGGCACGGCGGTTTTTACCCGGCAGGAGCCGCTTTCCGTCCGGTACGGCATGGGCGTGGAGGAACATGACCACGAGGGCCGGGTGATCACGCTGGAATACCCGGACTTCTTTTTCATCACCGTGTACACCCCCAATTCCCAGGACGGCTTGGCCCGGCTGCCCTACCGCATGCGGTGGGAGGACGATTTCCTGGCCTATCTGAAGGGGCTGGAAAAGGAAAAGCCCGTGGTGTTCTGCGGCGATTTGAACGTGGCCCACAAGGAAATCGACATCAAGAACCCCAAATCCAATATCCATAACGCGGGCTTCACCCAGGAAGAACGGGATAAAATGACCGCTCTGCTGGAAAGCGGCTTTGTGGACACCTTCCGCTATTTCCACCCGGATGAAACCGGCGCTTACAGCTGGTGGAGCTACCGTTTCCACGCCCGGGAAAACAACGCGGGCTGGCGCATCGATTACTTCATCGTGTCCCAGGCCCTCACGCCCCGGCTGGCTTCCGCCTGCATCCATCCGGAAATCTTCGGATCGGACCATTGCCCGGTGGAATTGGTATTGCAGGCGTAAAGCGGAACGATCCCTCGTGCAGAGGCCTATCATACGATGAACAGCCAGACAAAGCAGAATCATTACGGCAGGATCATGAAGCTGACCCTGCCCATCATCGTGCAGAACCTGCTGAGCACCGCCGTCAGTTCGGCAGACGTGGTCATGCTCAATTACGTGGGGCAGGCGCATATTTCGGCGGTGTCCCTGGCGGCGCAGTACGCCAACGTCCTGTTTATGGTTCTGTACGGCCTCGGCACGGGGGTCACCATGCTGAGCGCCCAGTATTACGGGAAAAAGGACATGCGCGCCATTCATCTGGTGCAGGGGATCGCCCTGCGCTTTTCTTTGATCTGCGCCGGAGTGTTCGCGGCCGGGGCCCTGTTGATTCCGCGGGTCATGATGCGCGCCTTCACGCCGGACGCGGAGCTGATCGAGATCGGCGCGCAGTATCTGCGCTGCATCAGCGCGGCATACCTGTGCTGGGGCGTGACTGAAATCTATTTAGCGACGCTGCGCTGCATCGGGCGGGTGGCCGTGGCGTCCGCGCTGAACATGTTCGCGTTCACGCTGAACATCCTGCTCAACGCCGTGTTCATCTTCGGCCTGTTCGGCGCGCCGAAGCTTGGGGCCATGGGCGTGGCCATCGCCACCTCCGTATCCCGGCTGCTGGAGCTGGCTTTATGCTTGATCGTGTCCCAAAAAAGCAAAAACGTGAAGCTGCGCTTTTCTGACATGTTCCACTTAAACCGTCTGCTGCAAAAGGACTTTGCGCGCATGGCGCTGCCCGCCGTGCTGAACGATACCTCCTGGGGCCTGGCCTTTTCCATGTATTCCGTGGTGATCGGCCAGTTCTTAGGCACGGATATGGTGGCCGCCAATTCCTTCGCCACGCTGGCCCGCAGCTTCGGCACCATCCTGTGCTTCAGCGTCGCCAGCGCGGGCGGCATCCTGCTGGGCCAGCTCATCGGGGAAAACCGGATGGCGGAGGCGGAAAAGGCCGGAAATCAGCTTATGAAACTGACGGTGCTCTTCGGGGCCATCGGCGGCGTGATCATCCTTGCAGCCATGCCCATTATGCTGAACTTCGCCGATCTCACCGAAGCGGGCAAGGGCTTCCTGCGCATTATGCTGCTGATCAATTCCTATTACGTCATGGGCGCGGCAGTGAACACCACGCTGATCGCGGGCGTGTTCCGGGCGGGCGGCGACAGCCGGTGGGGCCTCATCTGCGATACCATCGATATGTGGGGCTACGGGGTGCCCCTGGCGTTCCTCACCGCCGCCGTGCTCCGCCTGCCGCCTCTGTGGGTGTATTTCTTCATGTGCACGGACGAATTTGTGAAATGGCCTTGGGTCATTTCCCATTACCGCAGCAAAAAATGGCTGCGCAATATCACCCGTGAAGAATTGTAAAACACATAGAACCGTCCCCTACGCGCTGTCTGTTTTGTCTGATCTTTGTCAGTTCAGGAATATTTCTGCCGCGCTGTACCGGAGGGAGGTAGTCTGCTGTCCGTTGTTTTCAGTGCCCATAGCAATCAGTGTGATATACACGATTGGACCAACGCCCTCCACATTGAAGGAGCCATCGCTTTGGATTTCAGCGGTGGTAGCCATATAATAATTTCCCTCGATGTAAAACGTAACGCGGACAGTAAGGTTTTCTGTATTTGGCGTAGATGCGTCATGACGAAGAATGCCAACTGCTTCATGCCCGTCATAGGATACGTTTTCCAAAGTGTATACAGGATCCTGGGCGGGCGGAGGAGTTGGCGCTTCGGTAACAGTAATGTTCAAAGTCATTGTCGATTGGAAACCCGTGCCGCAGTCATAGGAATAAGTGACGATTCCAGAGGAATTTATAAAAAGCTGATTGTCTCTGAAATCACCGCCCTGCCAGTTGGAAGCGCGAGATATCATTCTGGGGTTAATCATACCACTGCAAGCAGGATTTGCATGGTATTTTTGACCGCCATCTGTTGGAACATAACATATGGTGAGGGGCCAGGGGAATCATTCCCCTGGTCGGGGGACTGGGGGCGGATAGCCCCCAGCGATCCCCCATTTTTAGTCCCCGTTCAATGCCTGGATCAGTTTTTCCATATCCTCGTCGGTCATGGCGCCGCCAAAGCTGAGAGCGCCGCGGAGGGGCATATAGTTGAGCATAGCCAGGGACATATCCTCGGTGATGGCTTCCTTGGCGGCGTCGGACGGCTGGGTTTCGTCTTTTTCAGGGGCCAGCGCGTTCATGGTCTTACTCATGAAGGGGGCGATGATGGCCTTTGCCTTGGGGTCGGCCAAGATATCCATGTAGATGCTGTTCATATCGTAGTGCCGGGGCAGATCCACGGTGGATTCCACGCGCACGGTGGCTTTCAGGGGCAGGCTGCGGGAAGAATCGCCCGCTTCGATGGTGAAATCGCCGGTTTCTACGTGCCAGTCGTGGATATCGCTGTTCCAGTAGGCGAAGGCGCGCTTGTTCAGGGTGAAGGACACATCCTTGCTTTCGCCGGGGGCCAGGGCCACCTTGGCGAAGGCTTTCAGCTCGCGCAGGGGGCGCAGGGCGGTGCTTTCCACGTCGCCCACGTACAGCTGGGCCACGGTCTTTCCGAAGCGGCTGCCGGTGTTTTTCACGGTGAGGGTGACGGTGAGGGCGTCGGTGTCCTGGATGCTGTCGGCACTCAGGCGCAGATTGGTATATTCAAAAGTGGTATAGCTCAGGCCGTGGCCGAAGGGGAAGAGCACGCCCATCTTCTTTTTATCGTAGTAGCGGTAGCCTACGAAAATGCCTTCTCTATATTCCGTGGCGCGGGGTTCGCCGCCGAAGAAGAGGAACTCATGCGCCGGTGCTCCTGGTTGTTGGCGGCGAAGTGCTTGATGCTGGTGCCCACGTTCCGGCTCTGCACGCCCTGGATCATGGCAGTAGCCATTTTGCCGGCTAAGAAGGGGTCTTCGGAAAAATACTCGAAATTGCGGCCGCACAGGGGGCTGCGCTTGATGTTCACCGCCGGGCCCAGCACCACGGAAAGCTCTTCGTGCTGGCAGCTATCGCCCACGGCTTCGCCCAGTTTTCTGATCATGTCTGTGTCGAAGGAAGCCGCCGTGGCGCAGGCCGCGGGGAAGCACACCGCCTTGATGCTGTCGTTGATGCCCAAGTGATCCCCCGTCTGATCCTGCTTGCGCAGGCCGTGTGGGCCGTCCGATACCATGGTGGCGGGGATACCCAGCCGCTCCACCGCTTTGGTGTGCCAGAAATCCGCCCCGGACAGCAGCCCCGCTTTTTCTTCCAGGGTCATTTTCGCAATCAACGCCTTGATATCCATATTTTTACCTCGCTTCCGGATGCCTGCCGCTCTTCCATTCGGAAGCGGCAGGACGCGCCACGGCTCCGCCCGTGCGCTCATCCTTTTATGTCGTTCCGGTTCGCCCGACGTTTTTTCAGTATATCACATAAAAAACCCCTTTGGGAAGGGGCGGAATGAAAAACAATATTGAAAAGGTTTCTTAACAAACGCGGAAATTCATGGTATAATAGTGCAGCGACCGGCACGAAGCGCGGTCGGCTGTCTCGCCGCTTCCGAATGGAAAAGCGGCGAGCGTTATGTCATACTACCAGTGAACCGAGCCGGAGATACTGGCAACCCATCCGGCAACGAAACGGGAGAGATGTATGAAGAAACTGCTTTTCTTGTGCGCGCTGCTTCTGTGCCTGTTATGGGCGGCCTGCGCGCTGGCCGAGAACGTGACCTTCCGCAACTATTACGGCACCGTGACAGTGGACAAAAACGCGGAGTACGTGGACCTGGGCAGCGTGAAGGTGCCCAACAGTGATGAGGATTTCAGGGCGCTGTATACATTTCTCGATCAGCTGCCCAAAGTAAAAAAGGTGGTCATGTTTTCCACGGACATCCGCCGGGCAAGGATCGATGAAATGGCGAGCCGTTACCCGGACATTGAATTCGGCTGGTCCATGATCATCCCCTGCCATAACGAACTGCATCCCGAGCGCAATTACCACCGCATCCGCACCGACGCCACGGCCTTTTCCACTCTGCACAACAACACCTGCTCCGAGCATTCCGCCAGGGATTTTGAAATCCTGAAATACTGTAAAAACCTCCAGGCCCTGGATATCGGCCACAACCGCGTTACCGACCTGAGCTTTTTGTACGATCTGCCCCATTTGAAGGTACTGATCGTTGCCTGCAATATCGAGCTTAAAGATATCACGCCCATCGGCAGCCTGAAAGAACTGCAATACCTGGAAATCTTCAAAAACGACATCCACGATATTTCCTGCTTGGCCAACTGCACCGAGCTGGTGGACCTGAACATTTGCTTCAATCGCATCAGCGATTGGTCGCCCTTAGAGGGCCTGACCCATCTGCGCCGCCTGTGGCTGTTCAACAGCAATAATTATTCCGATAATATCCCCGTGCCCCAGGATGTGGTAGCCGCCCTGCGCGGCGCCCTGCCGGACTGCAAAGTGGACGCCGTTTCCTATTCCACCGATGGCGGATGGCGGAATCATCCCCGGTACGATACCATCAACACCATGTTCTGGGGAACGGATTATATCCCCTTCACCACCCTGGACTGAGAAAGGACACATATGAAAACGCTGAAAGAAATCCGTCCGGTGGGCGGCGGATTCCTGAAAAAGTACGAACTGCACTACGATTCCGACGGCCAGCCCGTGTGCTGGGAGGTCATTTCCCTGAACGACCTGAAAACGGAACGGGACCTGGCGGGCCGCAAAACGGCGGTGGAGCTTATTCCCCGCTTTCAGGACGGGGATTACCTGCTGTGCCGGGAATTTCGTTTCGCCGTGAATGATTACGTGTGGGAATTTCCCACCGGCATGATCGACGGGGACGAAACCCCGGCGCAGGCCGCCGAGCGGGAGCTCCGGGAAGAAACGGGCCTGGAACTGGTGTCCGTGGACCGGGCCCTGCCCCCCGCCTGCTACTGCGTGGGCCTGACGGATGAAATCATCGTTCCCCTGTTCGTCACCGTCCGGGGCGAAATGAAGCCCTGCGACGAAGCATACGAGGAAATCCGGTCCTACAAAATGTCCGTGGACCAGATCCGTCAATTGCTGAACCAGGAGAATGTGAAAATCACAGAAACCTGCATGCTCATTTTGGGGATGCTGACTGCCAAAGAGGAACCCTCTGGGGCCTCCGCGGCCCCAGACCCGCGCCAGGGGCGTGACGCCCCTGGACCCTCATTTGCGGAAAACACATGACGCGGTAAACAAGCAATGCGCCGCTGTTGCTTGAAAGGAACGGTCAAGCTTGACGCGTTTGTGCTTCTGGCCCGGCCGCTGAAAGCGGCCAACCCGGATGCAAAGCATCCGGGGAAAGCCAGGGAATAATCCCCCAGGGAAAGCGAGCTTTCCCCTGGGGATTTTCCCGGCTTTCTTGGGCCAGAAGCCCTCATACTTTTGTCTTTTGCGCAGCAGGCAAAAGTTGCCTGTTTTCTCCAATAAACCTCATTCGCCTATTGGAGTCCAGAGGACGAAGTCCTTTGGTTCAGGGGTTTAGGGGGCTGAAGAAGCCCCCTTCCTCGTAAACATTCTGATTACAGAAAGAAACAACTGAAAGCGAGGAATACCTATGATCACCGCCCAGACCATCGCCCATGATCTTTTGTCCATCCGCGCCGTGTTCCTGCGTCCCCAGGAACCCTTCACCTGGGCCAGCGGCATCAAAAGCCCCATTTACTGCGATAACCGCTTGACCCTCACCGCGCCGGAGGTGCGTACCCATGTGGAGGAGGGCTTGAAGGCGCTGATCGAAAAAAACTATCCCGATGTGGAAGTGCTCATGGGCACGTCCACCGCTGGCATCGCCCACGCCGCCATTACCGGCCATTTGATGAATTTGCCCATGGGCTATGTGCGCTCCGGGGCCAAGGATCACGGCCGTGGCAATCAAATTGAAGGAAAGCTGGAGCCGAATCAAAAGGTGGTGGTGGTGGAAGACCTGATCTCCACCGGCGGCAGCGTGATCGAAGTGGTGGACGCCCTGCGGGAAGCCGGGGCCCAGGTGCTGGGCATTTTGAGCATATTCACCTACGGCATGAAGAAGGGCCTGGAACGCTTAGCCGCCGCCAACGTGCGCAATATCAGCCTGTGCGATTTCGATACCCTGATCGAAATAGCCGCCCAGGAGGGATATATTCCGCCGGAATCCTGCGCCCGCCTGCGTCAGTTCCGGGATAATCCAAGTGATGAAAGCTGGATGAAATAAGGAGTGCAAAGCATGCGGAAATCCATCACTGTGTTCGCCGGGTCGGCAGACGGATGCCCGGAGGTATATAAACAGGCGGCGGAGGACTTGGGCCGCCTCATCGCCCGTCAGGGGCGGGTATTGGTTTACGGCAGCGGGTCCTGCGGCCTCATGGGCTCCGTAGCCCGGGGCGCCAAGGCGGAAAACGGGCGCATCGTGGGCATCAACGTGCGCCAGTTTGAAGCCTACCTGCCCTTGCCCGGCACCGACGAGCTGCTCATGCTGGATACCCTGCCGGAGCGCAAGGCCGCCCTCATCGACCGGGGCGAAGCCTGCGTCGCCCTGCCCGGCGGGGTGGGCACCTTGGACGAGCTCATGGACGTGTACGCCCTGGTGCAGGCCGAGATTTTGGAAAAGCCCGTGGGCCTGCTTAACGTGAACGGCTACTACGACGGCCTGCTTTCCCAGCTTCGCCGCGCCAACCAGGACGGCTTCCTGAACGATAAGGATTTCCGCCGCCTGATTGCCGCCGATGACCCGGAAACGCTGCTGCGAATGCTGGACGAAGAAGCAGACTGAAACAAAAACCAAATTCAAGTGAATACTATATCCCGAAATCGGAATAATCCCATCATTATTAGAATAGTATCCCGATTTCGGGGTTTAATACTATTCTCAGTATAAAAGATTATCAGATTTGGGGCGGAAAAGACACCCAAAGATGATAAGATTTTACTGTGAAAGTCTCCAAAATTCAACCATATATCACATGAACTGATGACTTTCATTGATCGTGGCACCCCTTGGGGCATGGACATTTAGATTGAGAAGTATAAGTTTTGGGTCGATCATGAAGACACTTAACCGAAGCGAAAACAAGCCAGAATGGAGAACGCGCGCAAATGAAATATATCCTGCAAATTTTCACCGGCCCCTGGCACGCGGCAAACGTCCGGGCGGAGGACGTCGTCAGGAAGATCGAAGAGATCGCTTCCCGGATTCGGGTGGAGCAGGTCATTATCGGGTGGAATACGGATCCGGCTATTTACAGGAAGGTGGGAGACTTTCTTCACGGCCTCAGTATCAGGATGCTGCTGTGGCTGCCCGTTTTTTCGGAAGTGAGCGAAATCGCGGAGCCGGACGAGGCGGCGGATATTTTCGGGAAACCGGTCCTTCCGCGGATTCAGCAGGAGGGAGAAGATTTCAAGTTTGGGTGCCCCTCGTCCCGCCGCAATCTTCAAATCGTAAAGGACATCTATGAAAAGCACTTTTCCGGCTGCGGCTTTGACGGCGTATTCCTCGACAAGATCCGCAGCCAGTCCTTTGTGGCGGGCGTATCCGGTGTATTGAGCTGCGGGTGCGCGCGATGCCGTCAGGCGTTCCAGAAAAAAGGCGTGGACCTTGAAGAAGTCGGGAATCTGTATAGGTCGGAGAAAGACTCCTTTTTCGATATGGCGTCGTATCCCATGAATGGGGAATTCCAGTTGAAAGACCCCCTGGCCCAGCGCTTTTTTGAGGCAAAAGAGGAAATCATCGCCGAAGCCGTGGCGGAAATCAGCCAATATTTTCAGGGCAAAGGCATGACTGTGGGGCTTGACTTATTCGCGCCCGCCGTCAGCCGGTTTGTGGGCCAAAACTATGCGCTGATCACGAAGCACGCGGACTTCATCAAGCCCATGCTGTACCGGATGACGGACGCCCCCGCGGGGATCGGCTATGAATACGCGCTTTTTGAAAAACACGCGCCCAATGCCCGGAGGCGCGGGAAGCTGAACATGGACAGCGCCTTTCTCGATACCCAGCTTGAGGCCATCCGGCGCGTTCCCTGCGCGAAATATCCGGGCGTTGAAATCAATTATAAAGCGGATATCGCAAGGACTAATCCTGATTATATCACGGAATCCTTGGCGGCGATCAAAGCATACAGGTTTGACGGCGCCGCTTTATGCTGGAACGTGATGCTGGCCCCGGAAGCGCATATTGAAGCCATCGCCAGCTTGGAGGGTACGGCGCGCGTTTCACATAGAACCGTCCCCCCGTTTCCCTGATCCGTATCTTGCAAAAGAACGCGCTTTCCCTTATACTGGGAAAAAACGAACCTGAAAGGAAGCGGAAAACCATGGAAGTACAGGAACGGTTTTTGCGGTATGTGGCCATCCACACCGCCAGCGACGAAGCGTGCCCGGACTGCCCGTCCAGTGAGCGGCAATGGGAATTGGGCAAGCTGCTCAAGCAGGAAATGGAAAACTTAGGCATGGCGGACGTGCGCCTGGACGAACACTGTTACGTGTACGGCTGCATCCCGGCCAACATCCCGGACGCCCCGGCCATCGGCCTGATCGCCCACATGGATACGGCGGATGCCGTGCCCGGCGCGCCCATCCATCCCCGTTTGCTGCGCTATGAAGGCGGCGACGTGGTGCTGAACGCCGAAAAGGGCATTGTCATGAAAGCGGCGGATTATGCTTCCCTGGCCGGTCACGTGGGCAAGGACCTGATCGTCACCGACGGCACCACCCTATTGGGCGCCGACGACAAGGCGGGCGTGGCCGAGATCATGACCCTGTGCGAATACCTCATGACCCACCCGGACGTGAAGCACGGGAAAATCTGCGTGGGCTTCACCCCGGATGAGGAAATCGGGCGGGGAGCCGATTTATTCGACGTAAAAGGCTTCGGGGCGGACTTTGCCTACACCATGGACGGGGGCCGCGCCTGGGAAGTGGAATACGAAAACTTCAACGCGGCTTCGGCCCGGGTGCTGGTGCACGGCTTTTCCATCCATCCCGGCAGCGCGAAAAACAAAATGCGCAACGCCATCCGTTTGGCGATGGAATTCAATTCCATGCTGCCGCCCCATGAAATCCCCGAATGCACCGAGGGCTATGAGGGCTTCTATCACCTGAATTCCATCCGGGGCGAGGAACAGGAAGCGGAACTGCGCTACATCATCCGGGATCACGACCGGGCTAAGTTTGAGCAGAAAAAGCGGCGGATGGAAAAGATCGCCGCGTACCTCAACGAAAAATACGGGGAAAATACCTTTGACCTGACCCTGAAAGACAGCTATTACAACATGAAAGAAAAGGTCATGGAACGGCCCGAGGTGCTGGACCGGGCCCTGAACGCCCTCCGCGCCTGCGGCAAGGAACCGGTTTGCGTGCCGATCCGGGGCGGCACCGACGGGGCGCGCCTCTCCTTCATGGGCCTGGTGTGCCCCAATCTGGGCACCGGCGGCTACAACTACCACGGCGTGTTTGAATACGCCTGCGTGCAGGAAATGCAATTCGCGGTAGAAATGTTAAAGAAACTGGTTTCAGCCTGATTTGACGCATAGCCAAAAAGCGCGTATAATCCAATGCGACAAATGAATAGCCGGTGTATCTGCGCAGCAATGCGCGGCGGCATGGGAAAGCGCTGCTGCCGGCGTTTCTCCCCTGCCGTCATGGGAACGCGGATGAGATTTCCGGGCTATCCCAGTAACCGTGAAGCGGACGAACGCGCGAGGATGCCACTGCGGGCGCGGGCGGAGCAATGCCGATTTTCGCTTTGCTCCCCGGCCTGTGGGAAGGTGCGCAAGTAGGATGAGGCCAAGCCGGGAGACCTGTTTACATCGTAACGCACCCCTGGGGATGGGAAACGCTATTGACCCATGCATTCGGATGCACGGTCTTTTGGTGTTCCTCTGGGGGGACGCTTCCCGGCAACGGGTATGCGTCCTCGCTGTTTCATTTGGCAGAATGTATTCAAGGAGGACGAACCATGACCAAGAAACTGATTGCCCTGCTGCTGATTGCGGCGCTGGCGCTGTCCCTCTGCCCCGCGATGGCGGAAGGCGGCGTCACCGTGACCGACATGACGGGCCGGGAAATCACCCTTTCCGAGCCCGCCGCCCGCATCGTGGCTCTTACCGCCGCCGACTGCGAGATCCTTTGCGCCTTAGGCTGCGAGGACGCTCTGGTGGGCCGCGGCGAATACTGCGACTATCCCGCCTCCGTGCTGGACAAGCCCTCCGTGCAGAGCGGCTATGAAACCAACATCGAGCAGATCATCGCCTTAGAGCCCCAGGTGGTGCTCATGGCTACCATGGCCCAGACCGTGGAACAGGTGGAAGCGCTGGAAAACGCGGGCGTGAAAGTCGTCGTCAGCGATGCCCAGGACATCGAGGGCGTATACTACGCCATCTGCATGATCGGCGCGCTCATGGGCAAGGACGCGGAAGCGGAAGCCCTGGCGGCGAATATGCAGGCCGCTTTCGCCGCTATCGCGGAAAAAGCGGAAAATACCGGCAAGACCGTGTATTTTGAAGTGTCTCCCCTTCAATGGGGCCTGTGGACCGCGGGCAAGGGCACCTTCATGGACGAGCTGGCCACCCTGTGCGGCCTGACCAACGCCTTTGCGGACGTGGACGGCTGGGCCGCCATTTCCGAGGAACAGGTGCTGGAGCGCGACCCGGACTACATCGTGACCATCACCATGTACTACGGCGAAGGCCCCACCCCCATCGAGGAAATCAAGGGCCGCGCCGGCTGGGACGCCCTGAAAGCCGTTCAGAACGACGATATCCTGAACGCCGACAGCAACGAAATTTCCCGTCCCGGCCCCCGGCTGACGGACGCAGCCCAAACCCTGTATACCTTCGTCAGCGACGACGCCCAGGAGCCCGCCGCCTGACGGCTTGAACAACGTCGGGAAGGGCTGGCAGCGGCCCTTCCCCCATCAATAAAAATGATTGAAATACGAGAAATCGTTTTAACGGAGGACAGGGTGGCGCAGCTGATCGCCCTGTCCCAGATGTGGGTGGACGAAAAAATCTCCCACGGCATGGTAAAAAACAGCCGGGAGGATATCAAGGAGCCCGTTTTCGCCGCCTTAGAGGGGGAAAAAATCGTGGGTTACGCTTTCGGCCACGCCTACGTGAAGGAAAAGAAAACCGATTCCGTCCCCGTGGGCAGCCGGTGCTTCGACGTGGACGAACTGTACGTTCTGCCCGCTTACCGGTCCCAGGGCATCGGCGGGCGGCTGTTTGAAATGATCGAAGCCTACGCCAGGACCCAGGGGGATTATCTCACCCTGGCCACCTCCACCAAGGATTACAGAAGGGTGCTGCATTTTTACGCGGAACGGAACGGCATGGATTTTCACGACGCCTATTTGACAAAGAAGCTATGAAGCGGGATCGATTTTCTTTGTGGGAATACCTGGTGTTTTCCCTGGCGCTGCTGACCGTGATGCTGCTGTGCGTGTGCGTGGGCAGCGTGTCCCTGCCCGTGGGCGGCACGCTGACGGCCATCTGGAACAGCATTTTCGGCCTGCCTGTGCCGGAGGGCGTGCCCAAGGCCATTATCCTGTCGGTGCGCCTGCCCCGGGTGCTGTGCGTGGCCATGGTGGGGGCGGCCCTTTCCCTGTGCGGCGCGGTGATGCAGGGCTTATTGCGCAACCCCCTGGCCGACGGCAGCACCCTGGGCGTATCGGCGGGGGCCTCCCTGGGCGCGGTGATCGCCTTAGCGTTCGGCGTGACCATTCCCGGCCTGCCCTACGCGGGCACCATGGGCATGGCGATGGCCTTTGCTTTCGGGTCGCTCATGATGATCCTGGCCCTGGCCTACACCCTGGACCGGTCCTTTTCCACCCACTCCATCATCCTGATCGGCGTGATTTTTTCCATGTTTGCTTCGGCGCTCATGAGCCTGGTGATTTCCTTTTCCGGAGATAAAATCAAGTCCATCACCTTCTGGACCATGGGCAGCCTGTCCGGCAGCACTTACACTTACTCCCTGATTCTGCTGTGCGCCCTGATCCTGTGCGGCGGGGTGATGCTTTCCCATACCCGGGAACTGAACGCCTTTGCCGTGGGCGAGGACAACGCCCGCCACGTGGGCGTGAACGTGAAGCGGGTGAAGCTCACCCTGCTGATCGCCGTTTCGGTGCTGATCGGTGTGTGCGTGTCCATCGGGGGCGCCATCAGCTTTGTGGGCCTGGTGACGCCCCACATGGCGCGCATGCTGGTGGGCCCCAACCACAGGCGGCTGCTGCCCGCCTCCCTGTTCTCGGGGGCGGTGTTCCTGCTCTTGTCCGATTTGGCGGCGCGCACGGTGCTGCGGCCCATCGAATTGTCCATCGGGGTGGTCACCAGCCTGGTGGGGGCGGTGGCCTTCGTGATCATTTTCCGCCGCACCCGGAAAGGCAGGTGAGAGGCGTGCTGAACGCGGAGCATATTGCCGTGCGCTTTGGCAATTATATTGCTGTGGAGGACGTATCCTTCCATCTCCGCGCCGGGGACTGGCTCATGCTGGCCGGGCCCAACGGCGCGGGCAAGAGCACGTTGGTAAACGCCTTGGCCCAAACCGTGCCTTATTCCGGGCGCTTTTTGCTGATGGGCCAGGATATCCGCACCCTGCGGCCCGCTGCCCTGGCCCGGGAAATCGGGGTGCTCAGCCAGCGCAACCGCCTGGAATACGCCTACACAGTGGAGGAAATCGTGGGCTTAGGCCGGTACGCCCATGAAAAAGGCTTCCTGTCCCACCGGGACGGCGAAGGAAAGGACGCCGTCGAAAAGGCGCTGGAATTAACGGGGCTCACCCATCTGCGCCGGGCCAACGCACTCACCCTGTCCGGCGGCGAATTGCAGCGGGTGTTCCTGGCCCAGGTATTCGCCCAGTCACCCCGCATCCTGGTGCTGGATGAACCGGCTAACCACCTGGATTTAAAGTATCAGCAGCACATTTTTGATCTGATTTCCCAGTGGCGGCAGCGGGAAAAGCGCGCCGTCATTTCCGTGGTGCACGATTTGAGCCTGGCCCGGCGCTACGGCACGGGCGTGCTGCTTATGCACAAGGGGAAATGCGTATCCCGGGGAACCATGGAAGCCGTGCTCACCCCGGAACGCTTAAAGGACGTATACGAAATGGACGTGTACGGCTGGATGCGGGAGATGATGGCGCCCTGGACGCGGCGCGAAAGCGGAGCAAAATAGAAAAATATACCATATGTCGCGGCAGGAAACGCGCTTCCGCTGTCGAATATGGAACGTTCGGCGCCGGGCATCATAGCAGGGGCCGGATGGAAGGAATGATGGTTTGAAAAAGAAGTGGGTGATTTGTTTTCTGTGGCTGCTGGTGATCGCGGTGGCGGCGATGATTTTTTATTTTTCTTCCGAAGACGGAGAAACATCCAGCCAGACCAGCACCGGCCTCGCGGTTTTTGTGATGCGCCTGCTCGTCCCGGGATTTGAAGGTATGAGCCACACAGAAAAACAGATGTATTCCGAACATCTCCTTCTTTTCGTGCGCAAGGCCGCCCATTTTACGGAGTTTGCCATGTTGGGGATCTCCCTGCGGCTGCTGCTCCACGCCCTGGCCCTGCGGTCGCCCGTTCTGATTTCCTGGGGCGCTGGTACCCTGTACGCCTGCACCGACGAATGGCATCAGATGTTCGTGGATGGCCGCGGGGCGATGTGGCAGGACGTATGCATCGACAGCGCCGGGGTGCTCGCCGCCGTGCTGCTCACCACCCTGCTGCTGTGGCGGCACAAGCAAAAGAAAACAAAGGGAGGAAACGTCATGCAAATGAAGGATTTGGGCTTTTACCGCGGCGTGAATTTGGGCGGTTGGCTGTCTCAGTGCGATTATTCCAAGGAGCGGCTGGACGGGTTCATTACGGAGAAGGACATCGCCGTGATCGCCGGCTGGGGGCTGGATCACGTGCGCCTGCCCCTGGACTACAACGTGGTGCAGCGGGAGGACGGGTCTTTTATCGAGGAAGGCTTCGCCCGCATCGAAAAGGCCCTGGGCTGGTGCAGGGCCAATGGGTTGAACGTCGTATTGGACTTACACAAAACCGCCGGTTTTTCCTTCGACGCGGGGGAAAAGGAAGCGGGCTTCTTTGACAGCGAAAAATACCAGCAGCGGTTTTACAGCCTGTGGGAAGAACTGGCCCGGCGCTTTGGCGGCGACAGCGCCCACGTGGCTTTCGAGCTGCTGAATGAGGTGACGGACGAAGGCTTCATCGACGCATGGAATCGCATTTCCGCAGAGTGCATCCGCCGCATCCGCTCCATCGCCCCGGACACGCTGATTTTGGTGGGCAGCTATCACAACAACAGCGCCGCCGCCGTGCCCGCCCTGGCCGCCCCCGCCGACAGCAAGGTGGCCTATAATTTCCATTGCTACGATCCTCTGCCCTTCACACACCAGGGCGCGTACTGGGTGCCTTCCCTGGATCGGGCCGCGCGCCTTACCTTTGAGGAAGCCGCCATCCCCGCCGACTTTTTTGACAAGGATTTTGCCCCTGCCATCCAGACGGCGGAGAAATACGGCGTCATGCTTTACTGCGGCGAATACGGTGTAATTGACATCGTCGATCCCGAAAATACCCTGAAATGGTACCGCCAGATCCACGCCGCCTTTGAAAAGTACGGCATTTCCCGCTGTGCCTGGAGCTACAAACAGATGGATTTCGGCCTCTCCGACCCCCGGATGGACGGCGTGCGGCAGGAGCTGATCCGGCTGCTGTAAGGTTTTTCCTGGCTGCTCATTCTTCCGCGAAATCCGTATCCATGGCGACTTGCAGTTCGTAATCCGGGAATGCTTTCCGCACGTCGGAAACGACATCCGCGTATACCGCCCGGCGGTCCTTTGCCTCAAAGCTGACCACGATATCGAAGCGCATGGTTTTTTGCTCTTTCAGCAGATAAAACCCGTGCATCTGCAGGACGTGTTCGTGAGCAAAGACGATTTCCTGAACCCGATTCTTCGCCTGAATGACCTCCTGGTCCTTCGTGTTCACCGAGTATACGCCCACAGCTGTCAGGATCACATGATGTGTCTTAAGCACTTTCACTGTGATCTCACGGATCAGCTGATCCAGCTGATCCGCTGAATATGTGTCCGGCACCTCGATGTGGATGGAGCCGTGCCAGGCTTCCGGCCCGTAATTATGGAGCACCAGGTCGTATGCGCCCTGCACGTCGGGGAAGCTCATGACCGTCTGATGAATGCTCCGGGCAAGCTCCGCGTCATTGCGTTCCCCTAAGATGCGGGAGATGGTATCGCGGAGCATTTCGACCCCCGATTTGATGATCACGATGGAGATGGCCGCGCCGAGCCATGCTTCTACAGACACATGGAAGATCAGGAAAACGGCCGCGGCGGCAAGCGTGGACGCCGAGATCACGGCATCCAGCGTGGCGTCTTCCCCCGAGTTGATCAGGGAATCGGAATTCACCTTTTCGCCCACGCCCTTGACGTAGCGGCCCAGCAGGATTTTGACCGCCACGGCCACGCCCACGATGATCAGGGAAACAGCGCTGTAATCCGGCGTTTCGGGCTGGATGATCTGTTTGACCGATTCCACAAAGGAAGTAATACCGGCGTACAGCACGATCATGGAAATGATCATGGCGCTCAGGTACTCGATCCGCCCGTATCCAAAGGGATGCTTTTTATCCGGTTCCCTGCCCGCCAGCTTCGTTCCCACGATGGTGATCAGGGAGCTGCCCGCGTCGGAAATGTTATTGACGGCGTCCAGCACGATGGCGATGGAATGGGTCATTAGGCCCACCGCCGCCTTGAAGCCAGCAAGGAACACATTGGCGATGATCCCGATGGCGCTGGTTTTAACGATGGTTTTTTCGCGCTCCGCGGCCTTCCCGCCCGCTGGATTCTGTGCCAGAGGATTGTTTACGGGCATATGGATCACCCCACGATTTTTTTGGCAAACTCCGCCGCGGCTTTCATGTCTTCCTCATTGGGCCTGCCCTTGTGAATGCCTTTGAATTCACCCTTGCAGTGAAATTCCCGTTCATCCATGGGAATACCGGCCTTGTCCGCTTCCGCCTTGACTTTTTTATACGTGGAATTCAGCATCGCGGCGGAGCCGAAATTGACGATGCGGCCCACCTTGCTTTTATCCAGCGCCTGGACGAACGCCCGCACTTCCGGATCGATGCTGAAAGCGTAATAGGAATTGCCGAGAAACAGGATATCCACCTGTTCCGTGACGGGGGTGCTGATCGGAAGCGCTTGCACGCCCACCGCTTTTGCCACGGCTTCCGCCAGACGCTTGGTGTTTCCGGTCTTTGTGTAATACCTGACAGCTGCTTTCATTTGCAATCTCTCCTACAGCTTGTTTTAATTCAGTCGTTCCTTTTGGAGCCTGCTCCGAACAATACCGCGGAGGGGAATGGAATCCCCATCCGCGGTGACGGAACAGTCGCTTTGATTTACAGCAGGGCTGCGACGGCGGCCTTAACTTCCTTCATATCCACGGTAGGCTCGAACCGGGCGACCACGCGGCCCTGGCGATCCACCAGGAATTTGGTAAAGTTCCACTTGATATAGGCCTTTTCGCCAAACTGCTTATTGTTCATGTCCGCAAATTTGTTTAACGCGGCGTTTTTCAGCCCCTTGCCGAATCCGGCGAACGGCTTTTCCGTGGCGAGATACGCAAACAGGGGATCGGCGCTTTCGCCGTTGACGTCGATCTTGGCGAACTGGGGAAACTCCGTGCCGAATTTCAGGGTGCAGAATTGATGGATTTCATCCTCGGAGCCCGGGGCCTGATTGGCAAACTGGTTGCAGGGGAAATCCAGGATCTCAAATCCCTGATCCTTGAATTCCTTGTACATGGCTTCCAAAGGTTCGTAGTGGGGGGTGAAGCCGCATCCCGTGGCGGTGTTGACGATGAGCAGCACCTTTCCGGCATACTCGCTTAAGGCTACTTCGTTCCCTTTCCTGTCCTTCACGGTGAAATCATAAACAGCAGACATTTTGTTTTTCCTCCTTCAAATATCTTTTTCTTCCATGTTTTTCAGCGCCTTATAGGTTAGTTTATACAGCGCGCCGAATTCCTCCGCCGTCAGCCCCATGCATTCCGCAATGGCGGGAGGGATTGTTACCGCGTTTGTTTTCAGCTTCCGCCCTTTTTCCGTGAGCGTCAGCGTCAACAGCCGCTCGTCCTCCGGCGCGCGCTCCCTGGTCAGATATCCGGCCTGATCCAGCCGCTTCAGCACAGGCGTCAGCGTACCGTAATCCAGATGGAGACACGCCGCCAGCTCTCGTGAGGAAACGCTTTCTTTCTCCCACAGCACCATCATCACAAGGTATTGCGTATACGTGAGGTTCAGTTCCTTCAAATGCGGCCCATACTGGCGCACCAATTCCTTGGAGCAGGCATACAGCGGAAAGCATACTTGATTTTTCAGCTTTAACGCCTCGCAGCTTTCCGTTTCGGGTTCCATTCTGTTGTCACCCCCCTTTTTTTATTGCTTTTGCGCTATTTACTTGCGCACAATTATTATAAGCGAGGCTTTGATCTTTGTCAAGAGAAAAAATGATTTCTTTTTCATTTTGTGGCTGATAAATCCCGGTTTCGCCATAGAGTCACAAAACAGCAAGGACGCAATGCCGCCAAACGGGCGGATCATTGCGTCCTTGCTTTATGCCGGGTCAATCGATTTCGATCACGCCGGGGTAATAGGTCATGATCTCGGAATCCTGGTTCAAAAAGGTGGTTGTGGCCGCTTCGGGGGGCTGATAGGGCTGACCCTCCACGGCGATTTTTACCTGCTTCACCCCCGGGAACTGGGCGGCGGTGAACATGATGGCCCGCAGGGTCTGTACGCCGTTTTCCCCCTGCACCGCGTCCATGAACTGGTGGGTAAAGTTGATGGTGACCACGCCGTCCTTCATATTCACGCCCAGCAATCCGCAGTCGCCGGGCAGGGGCGCGGAAAGACCGCTGTCCGCCTTGGGGCCCTTCACCAGCTCTAACATGGCGGTGGTCACGTCCGCGTCCGAAAACACGGTGCGGGTGACGGGCACCAGCATGCGCCCGGTGGCGGAGGGGAAATAAAGCTGCACCGTGCCGCTGCCCGCCAGGGTTTCCACGCTTTCTAAGTTCAATTGATCCCCGGTGAACACGCCGCTGACATCGGTGCCCCAGGTGAGCTTGCTGCGTTTCTGGCCGTCAAACAGGAAGGTGACCTCGTCCACCGTGTCAAATTCGCAAAGGGTCTGCGCCACGGACTGCACCATCAGCGCTTCCTGTTCGGCATTTTGGCAGTTCAGCGCTTCCTTGGACAGGTCCACCCGGGCTTTTCCATCCGCGATATCCAGATCGAATTTCACGCCCTCGGGCACGGTGGTTTTAAGGCCCAAGCGCGCCGCCGCCAAGTCGTTTACGCTGCTCTGCACCATGAGGGCCAGAGTGGCCTTGGCGATGCCGTCCGTTTTGTCCACCTGCCGGGTCACCGGCACAAGATACCCTTCCCCGTCCTGGTAATAAACCACGGTAGGCTGGGTTTCCGCCGCCGTGAGCAGCGCTGTATCCGATACCACGGTCACATTGCTCAGGGCCGTATCCTCATAGGTGGAGGCGGGCTGGTCCTGGCGCAGGGCCAGGGCCACCACCAGCGCCGAAGCGCACAGCACCAGCATTCTTTCCACGTCCACCCGGCGAATATTCAGCTTCCATTTCCATTTCTTCATGGCCGCACACTCCTTCACGTTGTCCTCGCGCTATGGTATGAAGGAGGGGGGGAAAGTATGACGCGCAAAAAAGAGTTGAGAGCGGGGAGTTGAGATTGATATAGCCGGTCTGTTCACAAAGCAAAATGAACAAGCTATATTATCTCAACTCCCAACTCTCAACTCGCTTGCTTACATGGCTCCTTTTCTCGTGATCACAGTGATCACCGTCTTGGCCAGAATCTGCCAGTCCAGCTTCAGGGACCAGTTTTCGATATATTCACGGTCCAGCTGCACCACCTGGTCGAAATCCCGGATCTTGCTGCGGCCGCTTACCTGCCAAAGCCCGGTGAGGCCGGGGCGGGTGGACATGCGCGCGCGGTAGGCGGGTTTATAGTGTTCCCATTCGTCCACGGTGGGGGGCCGGGTGCCCACCAGGCTCATATCCCCTTTGACTACATTGATGAACTGGGGAAATTCATCCAGGGACAAATCGCGGATCCACCCGCCGACGCCCTTTTTCCATTTGCCGTTCTTTTTCTGCTTCATGCCGATGATCCGGGGATCGTGCTCCATTTTGAACATCAGCTCGTTTTCCTGGCCGGTGGCCTTCGCCAGCTCCTGCTTGCGCTTTTCCGCGTCCATATACATGCTGCGGAACTTGTACATCTCAAATTTCCGGCCATTTTCGCCGATGCGGGTCTGATGGAAGAAAATGGGGCCGGGGGAAGCAAGATAGATCATGGGGCCCAAAATCAGCGTCAGCAGGCCCGTCACCAGGCAGCCCACCGAGCCGATGGTAATATCCATCAGGCGCTTGAGCAGCAGATCGCGGCCTGAAATATAGCCTAAGCTCACAGTCAGGGCGGCCTGGCCGCAGATCCATTCGATATCCTTGTGCCGGGCCACGATGCGGTCGATATTGTTCAGGCTCAGATGCACCGTGATGCCCATGCTGATAAACTGATCGATCAGATCAATGGGCATTTCATCGGGCACATCCAGGTAGATTTCGTCCACCCAGTTGGTGACCAGATAGGGGATCAGGTTGCTCCGGGTCGCCACCACCGGCAGGGAACTGATTTCCGTATCCCCCTTCTTGATATGCCGCAGCAATTTATCCTCTTCCCGCAGCTTGACGTTTTCATCCAGAATGGCCGCGCCCACGATGCGGTAGGTGTTGTAATTATGGTTCACCAGCTCCGTGACCACATTATGCAGGCGGCTGGATCTGGCCACCACCAGCAGGCCCGTGCGGTTGCGGATATGCAGCCGGCGCTGCAAATACCTTTTCCACAGCGTGCGGGTCACAAAGCTCAAAAGCATATAGCTCAGGATCGTCTGGAAGAAAACGTAGCTGGACCCCGCCAGCTGGGCTTCGTTCATGATCAGGAACGCGCCGAAAATCAGGGCCAGGTACGTGGTCTGGTTCAGCATTTTGCCCAATTCCTGATAATGGTTCCTGCGGATCACGTTGTGGTACGTGTCGGTAACCACCATGATGGCCAGGTCCAGAAAGGGCAGGAAAATAAACGACCCCCAGAACATGCGCCGCCCGATCATATTGGAAAACCCTACGTGGGTCAAAAACGAAGACAGAAGCGATATTTCAAGCGCCGCGATATCCAGCGCCATAAAATCCAAATGCTGGGACCATCCCCGTGTTTTTCTCTGGTACATGCTATTCTCCTTGCCGTATGCTTCCGCGCAAGGCGCGTCCGCGCGGGATTCGATGATTTCATGTGATATTATACCAAATCACCCATGGACTGGCAATACAAAAATTATCGCAAAAAAGCGCCGCTGTTTTTTGAACAGCGGCGCTATGGGCTGCGCGGCTTTACATTTGGGCGTCTTTTTCCGCCTCGCAGATCAGCCGGACCAGGAAAAAGGCTGCGCAGTGCTCCTCGTCCTGCCAGATATGCATGGTATGCATCTCCGGGCACAGGATCAGGGTGCCCCGGCTGTGGTCCGGGTGCTCGATCTGGAAAAACAGGGCGGATTCATAGCCGGTATTCACCAGGGTCATGGCCAGGGTGGAATTGGCGTTGTAACACTCGGCCAGGTTGGTGGGCGCGTACAGGCCATTTACCAACAGGGAATCCACGCTGCCGGTCTCGCCCAATTCCTGGCTGGAAATCACGTCCCGGAGCATGCCTTGACCGTCGATGTACATCAAGGTGCTCAGGCGCAGGTTCTCCCGGATCGGCGCGAAAGCCCAGCGCATTTTATCTTCCAGGCTCCCGCCCCGGTCAAAGGCCTCGGCCATCTCCCGCAGGGTATCGTACAGGCGGCGTTTGGCCAGCTTGGGAATGTCCAGGTGGCCGTGCTTGGCTTCCACATAGATAATATAGCAGTTGCGGCCCTTGGATTTGCCCCGGTACAGGGTTTTATCCACCTTGGCAAACAGGGCATCGTAATCCTGGGCGTCCTCGGGATAGGCGGCGCTGCCCAAGGTGCCGGTCATGAACAGGGGAATACCGTTCACGATATAATTGCGGCGGAACAGGCTCTTGCCGGAAAAAAGGCTGTCATAAAAATCATGAATATGGCTGTACTCGTTACATTTGAAATAGACCATCAGAAATTCGTCCCCGCCGAAGCGCCCGGCCAGGCCGTTCTCCCCCACGCACTCCCGCAGGGCCTGGCCCAGCTGGAACAGGACCCCGTCGCCCGTGGCGTGGCCGTAACTATCATTGATGCTCTTAAAGTTATCCAGGTCGATGATAGCCAGGGTGAAAGGAACGTGACGGTCAATCAGATCGTGAATAAATTCCAATATAAATTTTCTGGAAATCAGCCCTGTCAGGGAATCGTGCACCGCGTTAAGGGGCATGTTTTCCAATGCCTTTTTAAAATACGGATAGGTGGATAAGTATTCCGCCTGATACACGCGGCACGCCTCCTTTCCCCGCTCCTCCACCCTTGGAGAAGCTTTTTTCCACATCAAAAAATGCTTATTCTTTTGCTGCGTCTATCATACCAGATTTTGGCCCGGTATGCAATAGACCCGAAAAAAATAACGGAAACACAAGGGCTGAATAAAGACGAGCGCCGTCCGGCGATCCGGACGGCGTTTCTGGATTATTACATCTTGGTGATACTCTGCCCCTGCGGCGTATCCTTCACCAGATACCCGGCGGCGGCTAAGGCGTCCCGCAGCTCATCGCTGCGTTTCCAGTTCTTTTCCTTGCGGGCCTGGGCGCGCTCGTCGGCCATCTGCTGAATTTCAGCAGGCAGGCCATCGTCTGCTTTCTTCATGAGCAGGCCCAGCACGCCGGTGAGCTCCAGCAGGGTCTTGAGCACGCTGTCCACGGCGGCCTTGCTGCTCTGTTCGTTCAGGCTCACGTTGGCGTCTTTCACGATCTCAAAGATGGCGCCCAATGCGTCGGCGGTGTTCAGGTCGTCGTCCATGGCGGCGTCGAAGCGGTCCGCGTCCTCTTTCACGCGGGCCAGCAGCGCTTCTTCGTCGGCGATGAGGGGCTTTTCCTGGGCGTTCTTTTGCAGGAACAGCAGGTGTTCCCGGGCGGTGTACAGCCGCTGGAGGGAGGCGTGGGCCTGGGCCACCATATCCCGGCTGAAATTCACGGGGGAACGGTAGTGGGCGGAAAGCATGAACATGCGGATGTCCTCGGGGTTGTATTCCTTCACGATGTCCCGCACGGTGAAGAAATTGCCCAGGGATTTGCTCATTTTCTCATTGTCGATGTTGATGAAGCCGTTGTGCATCCAGTACCGGGCGAAGGGTTTGCCGGTGGCGCACTCGCTCTGAGCCACTTCGTTTTCATGGTGGGGGAACAGCAAATCCTTGCCGCCCGCGTGGATATCGAAGGTTTCCCCAAGATACTTCATGCTCATGGCGCTGCACTCGATGTGCCAGCCGGGACGGCCCATGCCCCAGGGGGACTGCCAGGCGGGCTCGCCGGGCTTCTGGGCTTTCCACAGGGCGAAGTCGGCGGGGTTGCGCTTCACGTCGTCCACGTCGATGCGGGCGCCCGCTTCCAGGTCGTCCAGGTTCTGGCCGGACAGCTTGCCGTAGCCGGGGTCCTTCTCCACGTCGAAGTACACGTCGCCGTTGACCTCGTAGGCGTAGCCCTTGTCTTCCAAAGTCTTCACCAAATGGATGATCTCCCCGATGTGCTCCGTGGCCCGGGGGTGCACCGTGGCGGGCCGGATGCCTAAGGATTGGGCATCCTGATAGTATTCCTTGATGAAGCGGTCGCCTAACTCCTTCACCGTGATGCCTTCCTTGTTGGCGCGCTTGATCATCTTGTCGTCGATGTCGGTGAAGTTCTGCACGAAGGTCACTTCATAGCCCCGGTGCTCAAAGTACCGGCGCAGCACGTCGAAGGTGATGAAGGGCCGGGCGTTGCCGATGTGAAAATAATCGTACACCGTGGGGCCGCAGGCGTAAATGCCCACCTTGCCGGGATGCAGGGGCACAAATTCTTCTTTTTTCCTCGTTTGACTGTTATAAATCTGCATCAATGAATCCTCCCTTGTATGTCATTTTGTTTTTTCTTTTTTCATGGGACATTCTTCCCTGGTACAGTTTTCGCAATCGCGCTTTTCTTCGGTTTCCATTTCCAGCTGTTCCAGTTTGCTTTCGATGGCGTGCACCCGGTCGGCCACGGGGTCGGGCAAATCGCCGTGGTTCAGGTCGATATCGGGCCTGATGGCGGGGCCGCGCACGATGCGGCCGGGGTTGCCCACGACCGTACAGTTATCCGGCACATCCTTGAGCACGATGGCCCCAGCGCCGATCTTCACATGGTCGCCGATGGTAATGGGCCCCAATACCTTGGCCCCGGCCCCCACGGTGACGCCCCTGCCGATGGTGGGGTGGCGCTTGCCGGTATCCTTGCCGGTGCCGCCCAAGGTAGCCCCCTGGTAGATGGTCACGTCGTCGCCCACCTCGGCGGTTTCGCCGATCACCACGCCGGTGCCGTGGTCGATGAACACGCCCTCGCCTAACTTCGCGCCGGGATGGATGTCGATGCCCGTGCGCTGGTAGGAATGGAAATTGATGAACCGGGCCAGCAGGAAATGGCCTTTCAGATACGCTTTATGCGCCCGCCGGTGGGAGCGCACGGCCTTGAAGCCCGGATAACAGAAGAAGACCTCCCAACGGGAATGAACCGCCGGGTCCCGGGCGATCACGGCGTCCAAATCCCGCTTCAATCGTTCAAACATGGCTGTTTCCCCCTGACAAAAAACGGCGCGCCTCTCCTTTCAGAGAACGGCGGGCCGTCTTGATCCACTCTTACTTTTATGGAAATCGCCTTAACGCGGCGCATACGGCGGGGCATACTGGAAAAATTTCCGCCTCGCTGCTCCCGGGGGCACTGCCTGGCACGGCGGGACGCGCTTTCAGCCGATGACGCGTCCTCTCTTCCGCCGCCTGATCCGGGCTTTTTTCCCGTTCATCGCTCGCTGCTATTATATGCGGGAAAATGGGAAAAGTCAATCCCCGGAAAAGAAGTGGGTTTTTTTCATGTTATCACTCAGCCTTCGGCTTCGTAGTAACGCGCGGGCGGGGATTCCACCCTCCCGCGTGCCCCCCCAACGGTTTTTCCTCTCGCTTTGCTCCTTGCAGAAATTTTCCGTCCTCCCGGTCATCTCATCAGGGTAAGGTTTGGCCGATCACCATGCGAAAAATGCTTGTCAGAATCGGTTGATTATGGTACTATAGATACAAGAAGGCCAACGAGGCTTCTACAAGGATTCATAGATATAAAACCTTTGAAACGGAGGAACAAATTCATGGCGAAGAAACGCAAGATCGCTTTTGTCGGTTCGGAATGCTATCCGTTTGTGAAAACCGGCGGCTTAGGAGACGTGATGTACGCCCTGCCCCGGGCCCTGGTGGGCGAGGAGCGCGAAGTGCGGGTCATCCTGCCGCTGTACGCCTGCATCCCGCAGAAATACAAGGAAAAAATGGAGCACAAGGGCTCCTTCATGATGGACCTGACGCTGGAAGGCCGCACCTTCTTCGTGGGCATCATGGAACTGGAAATGGACGGCGTCATCTACGACTTTGTGGAGAACAAGGAGTTCTTTGACTGGGGCAATCCCTATACGGGCCTGTGGGAGGACATTCCCAAGTACTGCTACTTCGCCAAGGCTTCCCTGGCGATCATGAACTTCCTGAACTGGGCGCCGGACATCATCCACTGCCATGACTGGCAGGCAGCTCTCGTGCCGCTGTACAAGCGGACCAAGTTCTGGGATACGCCCGTGGGCGCTGCCAAGACAGTGCTGACGATCCACAACCTCCGTTTCCAGGGCATATGCAGCATTCCGCATCTGAAGTACTGGAGCGGCCTAAGGGACGACCTGTTTGACTATCCGGTGCTCAAGTGGAACGAGGACGAGGCCAACATGTTCAAGGGCGGCATCGCTTTCGCGGACCGCATCACCACCGTGAGCGAAACCTACGCTCAGGAGATCCAGACCCTTGCCTACGGCGAAGGATTGGATTCGCACCTGCGGTATCACAGCCCTCGGCTGTGCGGTATCGTGAACGGCATCGACGTGGGCCAGTGGGACCCGGCAGCGGACCAGCTGCTGGCCGCGCAGTATGACGCGGAAACCGCCGTTGAGAACAAGAAGATCAACAAACGCGCCCTGCAGGAGAAATTGGGGCTGGATCAGGACGAGAACAAAATGGTCCTGGGCCTCGTTTCCCGCCTGACGGACCAGAAGGGCCTGGATCTTGTGAACGCGGTCTTCCCGCAAATGATCGACAGCGACACCCAGGTGGTGGTTCTCGGCACAGGCGACTCGCGGTATGAGAACGCCTTCCGGTATTATGAGGGAGAATACAAAGGCAGCGTCTGCGCCTATATCTCCTATGATGAGAAGCTTGCCCACCTGATCTATGCCGGATCGGACGCTTTCCTGGTGCCCAGCCTGTTCGAGCCCTGCGGCCTGACGCAGCTGATCGCCATGCGCTACGGCACCGCGCCCATCGTCCGGGAGACCGGGGGGCTCAAGGATACCGTGCTGCCCTTCAACGGCGAAAAAGGCGAGGGCAACGGCTTCACCTTCGACCAGTATGACGCGGGTCTCCTGCTTCATGCGGTGAACGCCGCCAAGAACGTGTATTTTACCGATCGGGTCGCCTGGGACGAAATGGTGAAGCGCAATATGCGCAAGGATGTTTCCTGGGTCAGCAGCGCGGATAAATACCTGAAGCTGTATGATGAACTCATGCAATGATTCTTTCATAGAAATCACTTGATCTCGGGGAAAAATGGCCACGAGGCGCGGAAAACAGAAGGCAGGCCAGGGGATTCAAACTGGATGATTCCCTGGCCTTTTTTTGCAAATCATGCTGATATGAATGCTTTCAAGCGGTTCAGAATGGTTTCCCCCAGTTCCGCAAAGGCTTTTACCACCCGCGGCCGCCCCGGCTGCCGCCCATATTGCCCCAGCCGGTGTTCATGTTGGCCCGATTGCCGCCGCCCATCATCTGATTGGGTATATAGGCGATCTGCTGTCCGTTGGCGATGATCGTGCCGCCGTTGTACTGGGCCGTGCCGTCATAGTCGAAGGTGCTGTTGCCGGTGACGCTGATGGTGCCGCCGTTGACGATGATGTCTCCGTTGGAGTCAACGCCGTCCGTGTCGCCGGAGCCCATGGCCACGGTGATATCGCCGTCGTTGATTTCCACGGTGGCGCGGTAGGCGCTGGACTTCTGGGCGGCGTTGATGCCATCATCGGTGCTTTGAATATTGATGGCGCCGCCGTTGATCTGGATATAGGTGCCCTCGATGCCCTCGGGGGCCTTGATGTTCAGCGTGCCGCCGTCGATCTGCACCACGGAATTGGCGTGGATGCCGTCGTCGCCCGCCTGAATGGTAAGGCTGCCGCCGCCGATATAGATGTAGCCTAAGGTATCGTCCTCCTCGTTTTCGGCGTGCAGGCCGTCCGTCCCGGCGACCAGGTACAGGGTGCCGTCCGCGATGCGGATGGAATCGTTGGCCTGAACGGCTTTAGAACTGGCTTTGACATTATAGGTGCCGCCCGTGATTTTCAGGTCGTCCTTGCAAACGATGCCGTTGTCTGTGGAAACGATGGTGAGCGCCGCGGTCCCGTTCAGGATCAGGTCCGATTTGGAGAAGATCACGCCGTCCGTCTTGGTGCTGCCATCGGCGGCAAAAGCGCCGGTGACGGACAGCGCGCTGTCGCCGCTGGTGGTCACGAATACCTTATCCGCCGTTTTCACATAGATGACGGGGAAGTTCGTATTGGCGATGCTCACGCCGTTCAGCACAAGCTGCACTTTGTCGTCCTTCCCGGCTTCCACATATACCGTGACGCCATTCGCCGTGCCTGTCAGCACATAAACGCCCGCTTCGGTGATGTGGATGTCCTGCCCGTCCGCGACAGTGTAGGACACGGCGTCGGACAGATCAGCCTCCTGCTTCAAATCCCGGCTGGAGAAAAGATCATCGGCGCTGTAAATAGGGGACGCGGTTTCCGCCAGCGCTCCGGAGAAGGAAATGGAACTTACCAGCGCCAGAACCGCGCAAACAGCAATCAGCATTTTGAAAAAGGACTTCATAGTTTTACACCCTCCCTTTAGACGAAAAGCTTCGCTTTCCTCGGTTACGGGCATATCATAAAACGCGAAGCTTAAAGAAAGCTGAAACTATGAAAAAAGTTTTGGAAAAGCGGATTGTCTTTGCGTGTTTTTTGTTCTTCGCCTTGTCCCCGTGCGGTTTTCTTGTTATAATGATGCGGGAACCAGACGCTGGAAAAGCGGTCAAACTGAATTGCGGGGAAAAGCGGAAGAACGTCTATGAAAATACTGATTGCGTCGGATTCTTACTGTTTCACCACCAGCGGCGTGGCGAACGTGGTGATTGCCCTGGCGGAGGGCCTGCGCGGCCGGGGTTATGACGTAAAAGTGCTAACATTGGCCAATGGGGGAACGTCCTATCGGGAGGACGATGATTATTTCATCCGTTCCTGCCCTTCTTTGTTTTTTTCCGAGATCCGCTTCAGCTTTGCCCGAACGGATCCCCTTTTGGATGAATTGATCCGCTGGAAGCCGGACCTGATCCACCTTCACACGGAAGCGTCCGTCGCCCGCACGGCCCGCGCCATTGCCGCCGCCGTTCAAGCCCCCATCATCATGACGGCGCACACGGATTATACATATTACGCGTTCGGCCGCTTTCACACGGCGCGCCCCGTATGCGCGCTCATGCGGGCGCTGGGGAAACGGGTTTACGGGAAGGCCGCGGAAGTGACGGTGCCGTCCGAAAAAGCGCGCTCTTTCCCGCAGCTCCAATCGGTGGCGGACCGCATCGCCCTGATTCCCAACGGCATCAAACTGGAGCAGTATCAAAAGCCTGTCTCCCCGGAGGAAAAGGCGGCGCTGTTCCAGCGCTGGGGCCTTAAGGACAACGGCTGCACCCTGGTCATGATCACCCGGGTCAGTCCGGAAAAGAACATCATGGAAATCCTGCGCTTCCTTCCCGCTTTATTCAGGGAGGTTCCAAAGGCGCAATTGCTGATTGTGGGGGACGGGCCGGACCGGAAGCGGCTGGAAGGGTATTGCAAAAGCGCGCTCCTTTCGGAGCGGGTGCGTTTCACCGGCATGATCCCGTCCGAGGAGGTATACCGCTACTACGCCATGGGCGACGTGTTCGTGTCGGCCTCCCTGTTCGAGGTGCACAGCCTGTCCTACCTGGAAGCCATGGCCTGCGGCCTGCCGCTGGTCTGCCGGGAGGACACCTGTCTTCTGGGCGTGCTGGACCATGGCGAAAACGGCTTTATTTATCGGACGGAGCAGGAATTCGTCCAATCCGTTGGAAAAATCATCGGGGACCAGGCGCTGAAAGAACGCATGCGGGAAAACGCCCTGCGAAAAGCGGATGCGTTCAGCGACCGGCGTTTCGTGGAGCGTATGGCGGAAGAGTACGAAAAGGTTTTGAGCAGTCATAACGCCTAATTTTGTTCACGGAATCAAAACAGGGAGGTCAACATGAACCAGCAAGCTTTGGAACGGTTCGATATGAAAGCGCCGCCCATACGCACCGCCTGGTATCTGCGTCCGCTGACGATCCTTCTGAGCGTGCCGGATGTGGCGCTGCATCGCACAAAGATCGTAAAAACGCGCGCCGAGGGGCTCAAACCACCCTATCTTTTGCTGTGCAACCACAACGCATTTTTTGATTTCAAGGTGGCGATGACAGCGATTTTTCCCCACCGCGCCAACCCCATCGTCGCCATCGACGGATTCATTGGGCGCGAAGGGCTTCTGCGCCGCGTGGGCTGCATCTGCAAGCGCAAATTTACCAGCGACATGCAGCTGATCCATCAAATCATGCGCGTCATCAAGAACGGCGATATCTGCATGATCTATCCGGAGGCGCGCTATTCCCTGTGCGGCACCACAGCGGTGCTGCCCGCGTCCTTGGGATCGCTGTGCAAGCTGCTGCGCGTGCCTGTGGTCACGCTGATCTGTCACGGACATCATATCGATTCCCCGTTCTGGAACCTGCATAAGCGGGGCGTGAAGCCCACCGAAGCGGAAATGACCGTCCTGTTTACGCCGGAGGAGCTGGACAAGGCTTCAAAAGAAGAAGTCAACGCCCGCCTGGTCGCCGCGTTTCAGTACGACGATTATGCCTGGCAGAAGCAACGCGGCATCCGTGTGACCTATAACAAGCGCGCGGAAGGATTGGAGAAGGTGCTCTATCAGTGCCCGCACTGCGGAAAGGAATACCGCATGGCATCCGAAGGAACAGCGCTGTTTTGCCGGGCATGCGGCAAGCGCTGGCAGTATACGGAATTGGGTGAACTGAAAGCTGAAACCGGCGAAACGGAATATGCGCACATTCCCGACTGGTATGAGTGGGAGCGGGCGAACATAAGAAAAGAAGTGGAAGAAGGGACTTACGATTCGGGGGAACTGCCGGTGACGGTACGTTCCCTGCCCAACGCCAAACGCTTCATCCTGCTGGGCGAGGGAACACTTCGCCACAACATGAACGGCTTTGCCGTGCGCGGCACGGACGGCGACGGCGATCCCTTCGAGATGGTCAAGACGGTCCCGAGCCTGTATTCCTGCCACATCGAATATGAGTATTTGGGGAAATTCGGCGATTGCGTGGATTTGAATACCCTGGAAGACACCTGGTACATCTATCCCCATGACCGCGATTTCGCCGTAACCAAGATGGCCCTCGCCACGGAGGAGCTGTATCAGAAATGGCGCCGGGACGCGGGCCGTCCGAATCCGCCGGGACTGGCATAGAAAAAACTCGCAAAAAAGGGCGAAGGGAGCCTTTGGCAGCGCTCCTTCCGCCCTTTTCGTTGATAAATGATACGAAGCAGGGGGCCTCTTCGGCCCCCTGAACCCCTGAACCAAAGGACTTCGTCCTCTGGACACCAATAGGCGACTTGGTTGAGGAAAACAAACAACCTCCGCCTATCGCCGAGAGATACGAAAGACAGAGCTTCTGGCCCAAGAAAGCCGGGAAAATCCCCAGGGGGAAAGCTCGCTTTCCCCTAAGGGATTATTCCCAGGCTTTCCTCGGATGCCTTGCATCCGGGTTGGCCGCTTTCAGCGGCCGGGCCAGAAGCACAATAGCTGCAAGCTTGGCCGTTTTCTCCATGCAACTACGGGTTACTGTTTGTTTACCGCATCATGCAATATCCGCAAGTGTGGGTCCAGGGAGGTCACCTCCCTGGTGGGGTCTGGGGTGAAACCCCAGCGTTGCCCTTCTTACTTAAAGCGTCCTTGAAATATTTTTCGGTTGATCACATCAAGCGCTTATCTTTTCTTGTTGGTGCCGATGCCGAAGATACCGAGGATGGAACGGGACACCTGGCGGCCCACCTCGCGGCCAGCGCCGGTGGTGGCGGAGGTGATGAAGCTGTTCAGGTACTTTTCAGCGGTGGTCATTTCGCTGGGCTTTTTGGCCACCTTCCGTTCCTTTTCCTGGGGCTTCGCGGGTTCCTGAACAACGGGGGCGGGGGCCGCCTGCTGCACCGCGGGATAGACAGGCTGGGCCGTGGTATAGACGGGCTGGGCCTCCTGAACGGGCTGCTGATAGACCGGCTGCTGGTACGCCACGGGCTGCTGCATGGTGCCCACGGTCTGTTCCTCGTACTGGCCGGTGGCGGGGTTGAACACCCGGAAGGTCATGGGCTGATACACAGGCTGGGCGGCTTCGGCGGCCGCCGTCGCCTGCTGCTCCTGGGCGGGCACGGGGCGCACCACCTGGGTCTGGGTGGCGCCGCTGCCCTGCATGAACTGGGCGGACAGCACTTCATAGGCGCTTTCCCGGTCAAAGGCGGTATCGTACTTTTCGCCGATGGCGTCGGTATCCATAAAGGTCTTGCGCAGGTCGTCGGAAATCATGCCGATCTGGCTCTGGGGCGGCAGGATGGTGGCCCGCTGCACGATGGCGGGGGTGCCGTCCTCCTGGAGGAAGGAAAGCAGGGCTTCGCCGGTGGCCAGCTGGGTCAGGGCCGCTTCGGTGTCGAAGGCGGGATTCACCCGGAAGGTCTGGGCCACGGCGCGGACCACCTTCTGCTCCTGGGGCGTGAAGGCGCGCAGGGCATGCTGCACCCGGCCGGAAAGCTGGCCCAGGATGGAGGAGGGCACGTCCATGGGGCTCTGGGTGATGAAGAACACGCCCACGCCCTTGGACCGGATCAGGCGCACCACCTGTTCGATGCGCTCCAGCAGGGTCTTGCTGCAATCGTCGAAGAGCAGGTGCGCTTCGTCAAAGAAGAACACCATCCGGGGCAGCTCCTTGTCCCCCTGCTCGGGAAGAATTTCGTACAGTTCGCCTAACATCCACAGCAGGAAGGTGGAATACATGGCGGGCTTGCGGAACAGCTTTTCAGCGGCTAAGATATTGATCATGCCGTTGCCGTCCTCATCCTGGCAGAACCAGTCCCGGATATCCAGGGACGGTTCTCCAAAGAACTGATCGCCCCCCTGGGTCTCCAAAATGGCGATGGCCCGCTGGATGGCCCCTACGGTGGCCTTAGCCACGTTGCCGTAGTCCAGGGTGTACCGGGCGGCGTTTTCACCCACGTAGGCCAGCATGGCTTTGACGTCCTTGAGGTCCAGCAGCAGCATTCCCTCGTCGTCCGCGATGCGGAACACGATGTGCAGCACGCCGGTCTGGGTCTCATTGAGGCCAAGCATGCGGGCCAGGAGCAGGGGGCCCATTTCGCTGACGGTCGTGCGCACGGGATGGCCCTTTTCGCCGTACACATCCCAGAACGTGACCGGGCACGCCCGGAAGGGGAGGTGGGAAACGCCGCAGGCAGCCAGGCGGCTGTCGATCTTGCCGCTGCCCTGGCCCGGAGCGCACAGGCCCGCCAGGTCGCCCTTCACGTCCGCCATGAACACGGGTACGCCGAGCTGCGAGAAGCCCTCGGCCAGTACCTGCAAGGTCACGGTTTTGCCCGTGCCCGTGGCCCCGGCGATCAGGCCGTGCCGGTTTGCCATGGACGGCAGGAAGCTCACCGCGCCGCCCTCGGATGTGCCTACCCAGATGTTGCCGTTGAGAAGCATGTTGTTGTCCTCCTTTTTCTGGGAAAACCCACTATTGAGTCAAAAGAGGGTTTTCCCAGACCCTTTCCCGAAAACCGCTTCGGGATGGCAGGTTTTCCCGCTTTTGTGTGTCGGTTCCCCGTGTGTGTTTTTATTTTGACGCACATATCATGTGCGCAATCAACGATTACATTCCCTGAAACACCATGGCCACCGCCTGGGCGCTGATGCCCTCCCCCCGGCCCTCGTAGCCCATGCGCTCGGTGGTGGTGGCTTTCACGGACACCTGCTCCGCGCTGATTTCCAGGGCTTTGGCGATTCTTTCCCGCATTTCCGGAATATAGGGGGCCAGCTTGGGGGCCTGGCACACGATGGTCAGGTCGATGCAGCCCACGGTGAAGCCCGCGTCCACCAGCCGTTTGCGCGCTTCTTCCAATAACAGAATGGACGAAATGCCTTTATAAGCCGGGTCGCTGTCCGGGAACAGCTTGCCGATGTCCCCCATGGCCGCCGCGCCGAGCAAGGCGTCCGTCAGGGCATGGAGGGCCACGTCGGCGTCGCTGTGGCCCAGCAGGCCCTTTTCATAGGGGATTTTTACGCCTCCCAGCCACAGTTCCCGTCCCTCCACCAGCCGGTGGGCGTCGAACCCCGTGCCGATCCGGGGCGTGAGCATGCCGTTTACCATACGCAGATCCTCCGGCGAAGTCAGTTTGATGTTGTCCGGGCTGCCCAATACCAGGCGCACAGGATGGCCTGCCGCTTCCATGAGGGCGGCGTCATCGGTATACCTGGCTTTGGCGGCGGCGTGGGCAGCCAATAAGTCTTTTACAAAAAACCCCTGAGGGGTCTGCATCTGCCAAAGGGTGCTGCGATCCAAGGTTTCCAGCACGTTGCCTTTTCCATCCGCGCGCTTGATAGTGTCCCGGCAGGGCACGGCGGCCACCCCGCCGCAGTATTGCTGAACGCTGACGACCACGCCGCGGATGGTGCCCTCCGTCACGAAAGGCCGCGCCCCGTCGTGGATCAGAGCGATACTGGCGTCGGTTGGCAGGGCTTTCAGGCCGCACAGGGCGGACGCCTGCCTGTCCTCCCCGCCGGGCACGATGGCCAGGGCCTTCACGCTGTAATCAGCCAGGGTCTGGGCGAATACTTCTTCTTCCCCTTCCCTGGTCACCAGCACGGACCCGTCCACCACCTTCGCAAACGTCCGCAGACACCGGACGATGGCGGGGACGCCGCCCACCTTCAGCAGCGTTTTGTTGCCCGCCGCGCCCATGCGCGTGCCGCTGCCGCCGCATAGAATCACCGCGTATACGTTCATTGATTTTGCTCCGTCAGTATGCGGAAGATTTCCGCGTAAATTTTTGACGCTTTCCCGGGCCATTGATCCGAAAGCTGCTGGGCCATCTCCCGGCTGGGCAGGGAAACGGTGAGGGTCATCATATCCATATCCTGCTCCACCACCCGCAGGGTCAGTTCATATTCACCCCGGTCGGTCTGCCTGATCTCCGCCAGATTCTGGGCCTCCCGGCGAAAACGCCGCTTCCATTCCCCGCCATTTTTCTTCAGCAGGGCATACACGCTGGGGGGCACCCGGCCGCCGAACAGCATCAACGCCTCTACCCCCGCCGTCGTGACCGCGTATAAATATCCCGCCCCTTTTTTCGTGCGCGCCGCCTGGCCCCGGTCACACAGATCATTGAGGGCAAACATCATTTCAAAATAATTCATCAAATCGTACTCGAACAGGAATTGCAGCAATTGCAATTCCGTGCACGGCCCCAAGGAATTCAGGCAGCACAGCACGATCAGCTTTTGTTCATTGTCCGGCGCACGGCGCGGGGGTTCCAGCCTCATCATCCGCCTCCAAAAACAATACAATCATCCGATTTTGTTTATTCTGGACGCATGGCGCAAATTCCTGCCCCAAATGGGAAAAGATGAAAAAAATGAGGATATTTGTGCATGCCACGCGCCTACGGGGCTTACGCATGAATGAGAAATTGGGTTTTTTTTGAGATGGACGGCGGGGCTTTGCCCCTGGGGATTTTTCCGGCTTTCTTGGGCCAGAAGCCCTCTAACTTACGTATCCTCCTGCAACAGGCGGAAGTTGTACGTTTTTACAAACCAAGCCATTTCGCCTATTGGTGTCCAGAGGCCGAAGACCTTTGGTCAGGGGGGTGGGGGCGGAGAGCCCCCAATAAAACCCCCATATCCCCGTTTGTAATTCACGCGTAAACCCTGCTCACATTCAAGATGCGTCTTGTCAGCGCAGGAAAAATACGGTATAATCCAGACGGACAAATTCTCATCGTCAGGGGAGGATGCGGCATGATCTTTTTACAGGAAAACAACGCGCTGATTGCCAAACGGCAGGGGGAAACCCTGCGGATCGAAGCCTGGGGCACGGATTCCCTGCGGGTGCGGGCCACCATGTATCCCGCGTTCACGGGAAACGATTGGGCGCTGACGGAAGAAGTCAGCAGCCTTACGCCCTCCGTCAGTATCGGGACCCAAACTCTGCGCACGGGAGACGGAGGATCGTGTCAAGTCCCCTTCGCGTCCATCGAGAATGGCCGTTTGAAGGCCACGGTGAACCACAGCGGCGTACTTACCTTTTTCAAGGACGGCAAGCAAATCTTAAAGGAGTACAACCGGTTTTACGATGGGTCCGTCACCCGGGAAAGCCACTGTTTGAAAGTGCCCAGCCGGGAATGGCTGCCCTACACCGCCGGGGATTACAAGCTGACCGTGCGCTTTGAAAGCAGCGACGGGGAAAAAATCTTCGGTATGGGCCAGTATCAGCAGCCTTATTTAGATATGAAAGGCTGCGTGCTGGAATTGGCCCAGCGCAATTCCCAGGTATCGGTGCCCTTTATGGTTTCCAATTTGGGCTACGGCTTCCTCTGGAACAATCCCGCCGTAGGCAAGGTGTCCTTCGGCAAGAACCTGACCGAATGGGTGGCCGGGGCCTGCAAGGAAATGGACTACTGGATCACCGCCGAGGACAAGCCCAAGGAACTGCTGTACCAGTACACCGCCGTCACGGGCCGCGCGCCCATGATGCGGGAGGACTGCATGGGCCTGTGGCAGTGCAAGCTGCGCTACCGCACCCAGGACGAAGTATTGTCCGTCGCCCGGGAATATCACCGGCGGAACATTCCCATCGACATCATTGTGATCGATTTCTTCCACTGGACCGTGCAGGGCGATTGGAAATTCGACGAGAAATACTGGCCCGATCCCAAGGCCATGGTGGACGAGCTGCACAGCATGGGCATCAAGGTGATGGTGTCCGTGTGGCCCAGCGTGGACCGGCGCAGCGAAAACTTCAATGAAATGATGGAACGGGGCCTGCTCATGCGCACCGAGCGCGGCGCGGCCCAGACCTACGATTACCAGGGGGACTGCGTGCAGATCGACCCCACCAACCCGGAAACCCGTGCCTACGTGTGGGACAAGTGCAAGAAGCATTATTACGATTACGGCATTGATTTCTTCTGGCTGGACAATTCCGAACCGGACCTGACCAAGTACGATTTCGACAACTTCCGCTATTACCTGGGCCCGGCCCTGGAATGCAGCAACATCTATCCCCAATATTACAGCCGCGCCTATTTTGAACCCATGAGTCAGACCGGCAAGCAGCCCGTGAACCTGCTGCGCTCCGGCTGGGCGGGCAGCCAGAAGTACGGAAACGTGCTCTGGAGCGGCGACGTGCCCTCCTCCTGGGAAGCGCTCAAGGACCAGGTGGCGGCGGGCCTCTCCATCGGCATGGCGGGCATCCCCTGGTGGAACACCGACATCGGCGGCTTCATGGAGGGCAATGTCAACGACCCGGCCTTCCGGCAGTTGCTGCTTCGGTGGTACGAATGGGCGGTGTTCACCCCCGTCATGCGCCTCCACGGCGACCGGGAGCCCTTCACCATCCCGCCCCTGGACGACCGGGAACGGGGCGGCGGCTACCTGCACACCGGTCAGCCCACCGAAATGTGGGCCCTGGGCGACGAAATCTTCACCATCATGAAAGCGGGCTACGACCTGCGCAGGTCCTTAAAGCCTTACCTCAAGCGCATCTATCAGGAAGCCCACGAAAACGGCTCCCCCCTCATGCGCCCCATGTTCTATGAGTTCCCCGAGGACGCCGCCTGCTGGGATTTGAGCGACCAGTACATGTTCGGCCCGGATTACCTGGTGGCCCCCATCCTGAAACCCGATACCTTTGAACGCGCCGTGTACCTCCCCACCGGACAGTGGGAGGACATTCACACCGGCGAAGTCATCACCGGCGGACGCACCGTAAAAGCAGCCGCGCCCCTGGAATACATCCCTGTGTTCAAGCGCAAGGCGTAACCAGAGAAAGGAGACAAAAACATGCTGACACTGAATGAACAGGGCCTTGCCACCCGCTACGAATGGGAAGCCAAGGGTTACACCCTGCCGAAGTTTGACCGGGTGAAGATGATCGAAGAAACCAAGAAAGCCCCCCAATGGGTACACTTTGGCGCGGGCAACATTTTCCGGGCTTTCCAATGCGCCGCCGCCCAGAAGATGCTGAACGCGGGCGAAATGAAGACGGGCATCGTAGCCGTGGAGGGCTTTGACTACGAGATCGTGGAAAAGGGCTACCGGCCCAACGACAATTACTCACTGTTCGTCACATTGAAATCCGACGGCAGCGTGGAAAAGACCGTCATCGGCAGCATCGCCGAATCCTGCGTTCTGGACAGCGAAAACGAAAAGGAATACAGTCACCTGAAAGAAGTTTTCGCCAATCCCTCCCTACAATTCGTCACCTTCACCATCACCGAAAAGGGCTACAGCCTGGTGAACGCCCAGGGCGACACCCTGCCCGCCGTGGCCGCCGACTTTGCCGCCGGTCCCGAAAATCCCCAGAGCTATATCGGCAAGGTAGCGTCCCTGCTCTTTGCCCGGTATCAGGCGGGAGGCGCGCCCATCGCCATGGTGAGCACCGACAACTGCTCCCACAACGGGGAAAAGCTCTTCGCCGCCATAAACGCTTTCGCCCAGAAGTGGGGCGACGCGGGCTTCATCGCTTACGTGAACGACCCGAAGAAGGTGTCCTTCCCCTGGAGCATGATCGATAAGATCACCCCCCGGCCCGACGCCTCCGTGGAAGAAATGCTCAAGGCCGACGGTTTGCAGGGATTGGAACCGGTGATCACCAGCAAAAAGACCTACATCGCCCCCTTCGTGAACGCCGAGGAAAGCGAATATTTGGTCATTGAAGACGATTTCCCCAATGGCCGCCCGGCGCTGGAAAAAGCGGGCTTCATCTTCACCGGCCGGGACACAGTCAACAAGGTGGAGCGCATGAAGGTGTGCACCTGTTTAAATCCTTTGCACACCTCCCTGGCTGTGTACGGGTGCCTCTTGGGCTATACCCGCATCTGGCAGGAAATGAAGGACGAGGACCTGGTGAAGCTCATCCAGCGGGTGGGCTACGTGGAGGGCCTGCCGGTGGTCACCGATCCCGGGGTCATCAATCCTAAGGACTTCATCGACACCGTGGTGAACGTGCGCCTGCCCAACCCCTTCATGCCCGACGCGCCCCAGCGCATCGCCACCGACACCAGCCAGAAGCTGGCCATCCGCTTCGGCGAAACCATCAAGGCATACCTGGCTTCCGATACCCTGAACGTGCAGGACCTGAAAGCCATTCCCCTGGTGCTGGCGGGCTGGCTGCGCTATCTCATGGCCATCGACGACAAGGGTGAACCCTTTGAATTGAGCACCGATCCCCTGCTGGACGACGTGCGTCCCTACGTGGCGGATATCCGCTTAGGCGATAAGCTGGATGAAGCGGCTCTGAAAGAAAAGCTCAAGGGCCTGCTGTCAAACGAAGCCGTTTTCGGCGTGTGCCTGTTCAAGGCGGGCCTGGCCGATACCGTATGCCGCGATTTCGCCAAACTGATCGCCGGTCCCGGCGCGGTGCGCGAAACGCTGCACGCGCTGTAATGCCGTAAAAAAACAGGACATTCCGCTGCTGATCTCATTGCGGAATGTCCTGTTTTTTATGCTTCGTTTTGGTTTTTGTTCAGTTCCTCGAATTTCCTCGCCATGGTGGGGTTGTCGTGGGTCAGGCGCTTGATGCTCAAATCCTCCGCCTTGCTGTTGGCTAAGCGCAGATTGTTTTCGGAGGAAAGCAGGGCGTCCTTGGTTTTTTGCAAATGCTCGATGGTTTTGTCGATTTCCTCGATGGCCTTATGGAATTTTTCGCTGGCCAAGCGGTAATTGCGGGAGAATTTCTCCTTGAAATCGTTCATATCCGCTTCAAAATGGGAAATATCGATGTTCTGGCTGCGGACTTCGGCCAGCTGACGGCGGTATTCTAAGGCGTTGAGGGCGGCGTTACGGAGCAAAGTGATCATGGGAATGAAGAACTGGGGCCGGATCACGTACATTTTGGGATAGCGGTAGGATACGTCCACGATGCCGGTGTTGTACAGCTCGCTGTCCATTTCCAGCAGGGACACCAGCACGGCGTATTCGCAGCCCTTTTCCTTCCTATCCTTATCCAGTTCCTTGAAAAAATCCTCGTTGCGGTGCTTGGCGGCGGTCTGATCCATTTCGTTTTTCATTTCAAACATGATGGAAATGAACTCCGTGCCGTCCTCCGCCGTTTCCTTGTAGATAAAGTCGCCTTTGCTGCCTGTGCGGGCGTCGTTGTCCTTTTCAAAGTAGGCGCGCTGAAAGCCGGTGGCCCGCAGTTTGTTGAATTCGGTCAGGCAGTGCTGTTCCAGGCTTTCCCCCACCATTTTGGTGGACTGGCGGGCCTTGAAATCCCGGTAATAGGCGATCATTTCATCCCGGGCGCGAAGCTGTTCCTCGAAACGCTCCTTCATGGCCTGTTCGCTGAGCAGCCGTTCCTTTTCCGCCGCCTCGATTTTCGCCCGCAGTTGGATCATTTGTTTTTCCTGCTCCATGAGGGCCGTTTCCTTGTCCGCCAGAGCGTCCCGCACGGCCAAGCGCTGGCTGGTTTCCGCCGCGTCCAGCCGGGCCTGGAGCGCCGCGGTTTTTTCCTTTTGCCGGGCGAGGGCTTCCCCGGCTTCCTCCCGCGCTTTCAGGACCGCCAGCTGCACGGCGGCGTCCCGCTCGGCGGTAAACTGCGTTTCCCGGTCCTTGAGCTCCTTGGTAAACTCCCGGTCCCGTACCTGCTTCACGATGGCCGCGTAGCCCGATTCGTCCACTTGGAATACTTCGCCGCATTTGGGACAGGTAATGTTCTGCATAAACGCACCTCTGCTTTTGGGTTGAAAGTAATTTTATGAACACTTTAAGTCGGAAACGGGGGAACGCTGGGGCGTAATGTTTATTGCGCACCACACGTTCTGTTCACGCGCCGGGAGTCAGCGGCATGCTGCCCCGGCGCGTTTTCGGTGTAATCAAGATGCCATCGTCCTCGTTGCCAACCTTGCCGATGAAGCGGTAGTAGATGTCGATCCGCATAACCGCTTCGCCGTCAATGACTTCCTTCTCATGCACGACCACTTTCTCGATCAGCGTGTGCAGGAGTTCTTCGGTAAGTTCGGTGATGTTCGTGTACTGCTCCACCAGAGCGGCAAATTCCTTTGCGTCACGGCTTTGCTGGGCATAGTTGGCAAGCATGGTTTGAATTTCATTGTACCTGTCTTTCAACTTCCGGGATTCAGCCTCGTAATCGGCAGACATGCTGGCAAAGCGTTCATCGGAGATGCGTCCAAACACGTTGTCCTCGTACAGCCGTTTCAGCAGAATATCCAGTTCGGAGATGCGTCGGTGGCACTGCTCCGCTTCCTTTGTATAGGACGCTTTCTCACCGATCCATTCCTTTTCGGAAAGCTGCGTCAGATACGCAATGTACTTTTCCTTATCTTCCGCCGCAAGGCTTGCGTGACGCTGAATGTCCTCCAGAAGCACAGCATTGATCTGCTTCACAGAAATGTAGTGGGTGGAACATTCCTTGCCTCCATAGTGTCGATGTTTGCCGCAGCAGTAATGTCCGCAGATTTTCCTGCCTGTGGCGGAGGAAAACTCCATGCGGCTGTTGCAGCTTCCGCAGAACATCAGGCCCCGGAGCTTGTTTTCTGGATTCGCGGTAGGCGCGGGCTGTTTGACCTGGACACGCTGCTGAACAGTATCGAAGGTGGTCTGATCCACCAGCGCTTCGTGAGTGCCTTCTACCGTGATCCATTCTTCTTCCGGCCTTGCTACAATGCGCTTATCCTTGAAGGATTTCGTCTGCGTTTTCTGCCAGATCAGTTTGCCCAGGTAAATGGGATTGCGAAGGATGCCGCGAACGGTCGACTGATCCCATTTGTTCGGATATTTCGCACGTTCTGCTGTTTCGTATTTCCCATACGCCTGCATGAGACTGGCTCTTGGCGTTGGAACCTGTTCCTTTTCCAGTTTCCTGGCGATGGCATAGCAGGTTTGTCCTTCCAACGCCATTTGGAACATCCGCTTTACAACAGGTGCGTATTCGTTGGGGATCAGGTGGTGCCGGTCCATGGGGTCTTTGCTGTAGCCGAAAGACGGATAGCTGCCTGTGTATTCCCCGTTCCGTGCCTTGGCCTGAAGGGCTGACCGGACTTTCCGGCTTGAGTCACGTGCGTACCACTCGTTGATGATATTTTTGAACGGGGCAAACTCGTTATCTCCAGCCGCCGAATCTACATTGTCGTTGATGGCAATGAAGCGCACGTTGTGTTCGGGAAATATTACCTCTGTGTAGTATCCCGTTTGCAGGTAATCGCGGCCAAGCCGGGAAAGGTCTTTGACAATTATGATCCCGACCTGTCCATCCCCCACCAGATTCAGCATCCGTTGGAAATCCGGGCGGTTGTAGTTGGTTCCGGAATACCCGTCATCCACGAAATACTCGCAGTTGGTGAATCCGCGTTCTTTGGCAAACTGTCCCAGCAGCGTTTTCTGCGTCTGGATCGAAACGCTGTCGCCGCTATACTCATCGTCACGGCTCAGTCTGCAATACAACGCAGTAATTTTGATCTGTTGTTTTAACTTCGCCATATTCCGTCCTTTCCAAACAACAGACCCAGATGGTTCGCAGGAACATTATATCATGATGCCAGCCGTGCGCGCAATAGGCGGCCCGGCTGGACGGATAATTGTCCTTCGGCCAATTTCCTCATCAATTAATCCGTTCCACTTTGGAGCGCTATTTCTTCTTTTTGGGTCTGCTGTTCTGTTTTCAATGCCGAATGGCCGACAGCTTTCCGCTGTCAGTACCAATTCCGCCTGATTCCAGTTTATCGGAAAAGGAGCGGGAACACATTGAGCGAGAATTGAGCCCAAATTGAGGAAAGAAGACGTGGAATTGAAAGAACGTCACTTACACCGGACAATTGTGTCCAATATGCACGATGATTTATTTTTTAGCATACAGCAAGTTTCTTTGATCAATACAGAGACTGAGAAACCAAGGCTAACCATGAGCATATTTCATATACTTCAAACAGCATTCCTTCTTTGTCCGGTAGAAAATGGACGAGAATGATAGAGAGACTCTTTTTTCAGAAAGAAGAAGAAAAAGAAGAAGCCAGCATTTGACTTCTTCTTTATCAGCGGTCGTAACAAGATTTAGACCTATGATTCTATCAATAAGAACGATGAACTCACCCTATGTGGTCATTTCTCGCCTATATGCGGTCAGGTTTTCGACCAAATAAGATATTCGCTTATTCCTCAGGGAATTCGATAGTCTTCGTGTAATCCTGTAAATATGCCAAGGTATCGTGTACAGCATGAAGTAGAATAGCACGGAGAATCCAGCCTTTAAGCCGTTTCTCGATTTGCTAATAAACAAATGACAGCTACTTCAGATAGAATTTGCTATAGACCAGCGCCTCAAGAAATTTGCAGTATATAACATTCCGCGATGTTTTCTCCCGCTTTCCGTCGGCTCCCATATACTCAAGCGGAGTATCACAGAACCCATAATCTGTAAAATAAGTCTCTTTTTCAAAGCATTTGCGCCAACGTTTTATTTTCGGCATATCTTTCTTTTTAAGATATTTGACGATTTGGTAAAGCGCGTGGCAGACCACCTTTGGATCATGATTCTTTTCTATGACTTCTTTAATCAAGAATTCTTTCCTGCTCCCATCCTTATCTGTGCTTTCGTCCAGCAAGAAACCGAAGGAATAAACTTGCTCGGCTAATCTAAATGATTCGTATCCATCACTGTTCTGCAGGGGAGCTTTTTTTATTTCTTCTTTCAATTCTCTGGCGACGATTTTCTTTGCAACGTTGTTTAGTTTTTTCAGTTTTTCGTGGGCCGCCGCTCGAAGTTTGACGCCATTTTCATCCTCGTCACCGCTAACAATTTCCGCCAGTATCTGTTTCACATAAGGCCCTGGAAACTCTGTGCAGTCTTTGAGAATTTGGGGGATATGGCTGAAATGCTTCACATACAAATAGCGGAATCCATACTTTTCCTGATAGAGAATATCCTTTTTACTCTTATTATTCTCATGGGTTATAACGATGTGTGTTTGAATGGGACTGCCAAATGTGGTGAACAGATCTTCAATCATTCTATCAAAATCCGGGTCTGTCATGCCGAACCCGATGATTAGTAGCTGATGATTCATCAGGATATCTTGAACCAACGGTTTATAATAACTATATTTTGTAAACAGCTCGGAATAGGATTCGCTTGTTAATACCAAAGAACCTTTTTTATCCGTGCTACCATGCGCTTTCAAAATAAAGGGATGATTATGAAAGCCGTTCCGAAGAAGATTGCATATTTCGTTTTTCGAGGACGGAATGACCATGTCATATTTTACTTTTTCCTGTTTCCAAGCTTCCTCATGTGCTGTATCGTAGTTATAGGTCATAATGCCTTTAGGATTCAGCTTAACGATTGCCTTATGTGTCTCGGTCGTTTTTTGCCCTTCTGTCATAACTAGTTTACTCAGTATTTCATCAAATAGCATGGGGTCGGTTTTCCGTAATTTGGAAGAAGCAGTGACCAATTCGTCCCCCGAACAGGGCTGTTTGGTGGGAAGCATTTTCCGATCAAGAACACTTTTAATCAGGCTTCTATCGCGTTCACTCAAACTGCTACTATTACAATCAGATAATGTCTTCATCAAATCTGAAAATTCCTGAAGCTTGTCATTTCCGTGCTCATCAAGCAAATCTGAGATGATTTTTTCATCTTCATCACTAAAATGAACACTCGGGTTGTCTTTCATTGTCTTATATATCTGGGACACAAGCGTGTACCAATCAGGAAGCTGTTCCCCATAGATATTTTTTAGCTCCTTAGAAATCCCTGCTCCAGTAAGGCAGATCATGTTTCCTTTGGCAACCATATCGCACAAATCCCAGAATACTGAGTCTTCTCTCCAATCAAAATCACACATGTTATTTCCCCCTTTGTATTCTATTACGTCTACTACATCAATATATTATTGTTTAATTCTATTGTCAAGAAAAAACCGCAAAATGTTTCAACAATGTTTCTCCATGATCTATCATATCAAACGGATTTATGATATAATGATAAAGCAACTGGCGCAAAGTGCGGTCGCGAGTCTCAGCGAACCTAGAAGAGCAACGCACCAAGCGCTAATAAGATGAGCAAAGAATGCTTCTACAGGGAAGAAACTTGAGGTGGCTTATGAATATCGCGGTATATTGCGGAACAAGTGTTGGAAACGATCCAGTTTATCAAGAATGCGCCAAAGAATTGGGGATATGGATGGCTGGCAAAGGTCATTCGCTGGTTTTCGGCGGCGGTAACATCGGATTGATGGGCGTCGTGGCAAAACATGTTTTTGAAAATAGCGGGCGTGTTATCGGCGTTTTACCTGGCAATATTGATTTTATTACCGCCAGGCCGCAGCCATATTGTTCCGAAATCATTACCGAAGCAGATCTGGCAGCAAGAAAACAAAAAATGTTGGAGCTTGCGGATGCGTATATTGCCCTTCCCGGAGGAATAGGCACATTGGATGAAATCACAGAGGTAATGACCCTGATCAAAATCGACAAAATCAAAAAACCCGCAGTTCTCTATGATATCCATGGCTTTTACTCGCCTTTCAAGCAGACGATCCAAAAGATAATACAATGCGGCTTTATGGCAGATCAGGACTTGAAACGCATCCTTTTTTCAGACAATTTGGAAGATATAGAAACCTTTTTATTATCTTTCTAATAAGGGATAGTGTTTAGCCAAAACCCAGCCTTTTAGTAAACATCCGCTGACAAATCCAAGGGAATTTCACATGTGGGCAAACCCCTATATTCCCTTCAAGTTCCCTCGTAGGCGCAATATGATTTATCTATTGCGCAGGATAGTTACTTGCCCCCGTAGACGGGTTATCGTTGGTTTTCCCCAATATATTAGCTAATCAGCTTGCACTTGGGGGTGAAAAACGTGTTCAAATCCTCTGAATCGAAGCACCTATTCGGCTTGTTGATTATTCTCCGCTTAACAACTTCTGTGCGGTATCCTGCGGCAAACCAACCATTTGCAGCAAATCTTCGAGTTCTTTTCGTTTTTCAGCGATCAGGGTTTCGTCTCCTTCAAACGCTTTGGAGAAACAATAAAGGGAATTCCGTAAACTGGAAAGCGCGTTTACCATATCGCCAATAGACAATTGCAGCGTTCCCCTCGCTTGCAGCAGTATCCCGTGATCGTAGGAGTGAGGGTTTACGTCCCGAATGAGCTGTTCCGCCTTTTCCAGCCCGGCCAATCCCTTCTCCGGCTCTCCCATATCGCCCAGAAGCATGGCA
>JAFXSH010000027.1 GCA_017525805.1 Clostridia bacterium
AGCGGTAATAATCGCAGTCGATTCTGGATACGTCCAGCCCGACGCCCACGCGCTCCTGCTGGCGGATCACGTCCGCCGCGCCGACAGCGGCAAAGGTATCCTTCAGGTCTTTCACATATTTCCGCAGCCGGCTTTTGGTCTGCTGATTGACAGGCTCATCGAGCCAGAGGCAGCCGATCAGCGTGTCGTTGGAGCATAGAACGCCGTTGCGGTCCACCAGACAGGCGAGCAATTCTTTGCTTTTGGAATAGGAAAAATCCAGGGGCGTCCCATTGAAAAACACTTCAAATGTGCCGAAGCACCGAACGCGGATGCTTTGGCTTTTTAAGCTGTCCCGGTGGAACCGCAGGACGGATAATTGATGCGCCACCGCCTCTTGGGTCAGGGGTTTGAGCAGATAGCCGCTGGCGTCCAGTTCAAATGCATTCAGCGCGTATTCGCTGTGCCCGGTAATGATGACGATATTCAGCTTCGGATACCGCGCCCGCAGCAGCTTTCCCAATTTGAGCCCGTTGATGCCGCCGGGCATTTCCACATCCAGAAAAGCCACATCGATGGGGGAATCCTGCGCGATGCGCAGCGCGTCCTCCGGATTGGCTGCGCCCAAATGGACGCCGTCCGGGTCAAGCGCTTTCAGGATATTCAGCATCATCGTCATGACCAGCTCCCGGTCGTCCACCGTCAGCGTGTACATTTATTCATCCTCCTGGGCCGGAATCAGGATCATCGCCCGGGTTCCCCCTTCGTAAGCATTGATTTGCAGGCTCCCGCCGCACAGCGTCATCAGGCGTTTTCTGGTATTTTCAATGCCGACGCCCCGATTCTTCCGCTGTACATCCGTGAGGCCCGCGCTTTCCGTACCGTTGTCCGTTACCGTAATACGGATAAATTGACCGATTTTCTCCGTGGTCAGGCAGACGCGGCCCGAACCGTCCCGATGCGTGAGCGCCCCATGCTTCACCGCATTTTCCACAATGGGCTGCACGGTCAGCGCGGGAAGCGAAAAGGAACGCACGTTCAATTCATAATCAAAATGAAATTGCCTGGAAGGGTCGGCCTGCTCCAGGGCGATGTACTGGCGAATATGGCGCATCTCTGTATCAAAGGGGATCAGCGCGTCAGAGGAGAGCGCGTCAATGTTCCCCCGCAGGAAGCCTGCCAGATTTTCCACACTTTCCGCCGCGGCCTGGGGGGCGGTCTGGCACAGGGATTGAATGGCGGACAATGTGTTGAAAATAAAGTGGGGCTGCATCTGTACCGCCATTTGCGCGGCCTGGGCCAAGCTCAAGCGTTTTTCTGTTTTCGCCAGCTCCTTTTCGCTGTCGATCAGGTTCAGGCTGGAAATCAGGTTCAGGGACACGGCCCAGGCGATGCCCAGGGAATGAATGTCCGGCCACAGAATGGTCAGGCAAAAGGACAGCGTGGCGGGCAGCACCATACAGATGATTTGCCCCACGGGAATCTGCTGCCCTTTGGGTAGGCGGAAAACGCCCCTTTCATCGCAAAAGACGCACAGCAGGAGAAGAATAGCGGAAACGGCCAGCAGAAGATAAGACAGCGTGGAAAAGACGCCCGCCACCTGACCTGCGTCCGTAAGGATACTGACCGACTCAGCCAGATGAATAAACAACTTAAACAGATGCGCCATGACCGCGTACAGCAGCAGGGCTTGTTTTCGCCGATTGGTGTTTCCTTCGAGCTTTCTTACCCAAACCGGTGCCAGATACAAAAGCAGGATCAGGATACAGCCAGCATCCAGCGCGAGATTGCAGGCAATTGCGGCCGTCATGCAATCACCTCTTCCGAAAGATAAGCGACCAGCCGCACCGTTTCCCGTGCGCGGAGGATGATCCGAACATAAACGGTCACATTGTAAATCAAAGCAAGCCCATGAAGGATCACAATGGCCAGCGCGCCCAGGTCAGGCAGGGTGAAAAACAGGTCGATGAAATCATCCGTCGCCGTAATCACCCCGAGCACCAGGAAAGATAGGTTGCAGCGCCTGGTCAGCGCAAAAACCCGCTCTGCGGCCCCTGTGTCTCCGATGCTGTCCAGCACATCCTTTTCCCCTCGCAGCAAAAGGAACAGCGCCGCCCCGCGAACGCCCAGCAAAAACAGCTCGGCAATCAAATGCAGCTTTTCGATCCATACCGAAAACGCGGGGTTGTTATCTATCAGCACATAAGCGATGCGCGACACCATGGCGACCGCATTGAGAACCATCAAAGCGACAAACCATTGCCGGGATCGATGGAAATAGGGGGAACAGCTTTCCGCCGCCCCCAGGGCGCTGACCACCATCAGCGCGCACAGCGCCGCCAGGCAGTATTGCAGCACCAGATAAGCATACATCAGTCTGGTCACGATGCTGGGGAAACGCGCCGCGTCGGCGCTGGTCAATTCTCCAACGGCCATTCCCGCCGCCTCCATTTGGCCGGAAGCCAGATAACCCAAAATGATGATGACGACCGGGCTGACAATCGTCAGAATCAAATCCAGCAGCAGCCCTTTGTAAATGCGTCTGAAATAGGACGCCCGCAAACCGACCATCGATGATCCTCCAAAAGCCCGTTTCGATACGGGGCGGAAATAAGATGATAAATTAAGTATAACATAGGATGCGTTCCCTATGTGTGAAATGGCTGGACAAGGGCGCCGCTGAAAATATTAAATTTTTATGAACTCGATATTTTTTACTCTCAGGGGGTGTTTAGTTCACGCATACGGAACGCTTCATATGGTATTTTTTCAAAGGAATCCTGGAAAAGAGTCAACTGAATCATATGGAGGTAATAAACAATGAAGAAAAGGATTCTTGCGATCATCATGGCTGTCATGCTGATCTTCGGAACTTTGCCCGCCGTATTTGCTGAAGCTCCGGCAGAAACGAAAGAAAAGAAATCCATTGGTGGATTATTTTCCTCTCTGTTCGGTGAAGACGGCACGATCAGCGGCCTAATTGAGGAAGGAGGCAATCTGCTGAAAGATCTGCGCACCCAGCTCGCGGACAAAAAAAGCCAACTGTCCCGCGTGCTGAACAATCTGAAAGCCTTTGTCACCAACGAGGACGGCAGCGTGAATTGGGACGCGGTGAAGATGCTGGCCACCAGCCTGTTCGCGGGCGGCGATGAAGCGGGTGAAGAAGGGGAAGAAGAAATCGGCGCCCAGGCCCAGGAAGCCATCAGGGAATATATCCGCAAAAAGAATGCGGATGTTCTGGAAGCGGGCGACGCCCAGCTTGTGATTCTCAACGTGGCCCAGCCCCTGGTGCAGGAAGACAGCACTGCCAAGGTGATCGGATATTACACCCAGCAGAATTACGTCCTGGACGGCAAGGACTACAAGTTCCTCTGCTCTGCCACGGATATGATGGTGGTCACCATCGCGAAAAACGCGGACGGCTTGTGGGAAGCGGTGAGCCATGTCGCCGCTGAGGACGGGGAAGGCTATGCCGCCTCCGTCGCCGCGCTGTGCGAAGAAGTCGGCTTTACCACGGATGATCTGGCCGCCGCTACCGCGTTCGGAACCTTGAGTGAACAGGCGGAGCTGTACACCCTCATGGAAGCGCATCCCGAAGTGGAACGCATCGAATACAACGGTGAAATGGTCACCGGTGCGGAATTGAAAGAAATGCTGAACGACGCCATTAACGCGCTGATGGCCCAGATGGGCGGCGGCGCGGCGGAATAAATCATAAGAGAAACAGGAGGAAAAAACAATGAGTGGTTCTCAGAAGTACATCAAAATCGTCAGCATCCTGAACATCATCGGCGGCGCGTTTTACGTGCTGATCGGTATTCTCGGTTTCCTTGGCAAGGGCCTTGTGGGCAACGAAGCCCTGATTGAACAGGCGGGCGGAGACAGCTCGGCCCCTATGGCCGCCAATGTTTTCCTGATCGTCATGATCGTCATCGGCCTGTTCTCGCTGGTCGTCGGTATCCTGGGCGTCCGCGCCGCCAACGATCCCAGCAAGATCGGCCCTGTGTTTACCCTGGCCGTGGTTTCCCTGATCATTTCCGTGGTCAACCTGTTCGTGGGCATCTTCGGCGGCAACTTCTCCATCTACTCTCTGGTGGAGTGCGTTCCCCCCGCTTTGATGACCTGGTGCGCCAACAACGTAAAAAAGCAGGTAAAACTGTAAGCTGCGTCGAAATCATTCCCCAAGGCGTCCGCGCGGTCTGTGCGGATGCTTTGGGGATTTACAATTTTCAGCAGAGGTGACAGAAAATGAAGAAAAAAACCATCATGGCCATGCCCCTCAAATCCTTCTGGGCTGTGGTCGCCGTTTGCGTACTGGGCATCGTGCTCGGCTCGGTCTGGGATTTCAACATCAATGTTGCGCTGGCCAACAAAACCGACCTGGGCGCGTTCTTTGCCACCTACGGCTCCTATTTTTCCTATTGCCTCTATCCGGCGGCGGGGGCCTGCCTGTTTGTGGGACTCAAGAAGCAGGGAAAGCAGTACCGCATGCTTGCCTGGACGCTGCTGCTGGTGGGCTGGTTCCTGGCGGTGTATTATTCCAACAGCTACAACGGAAAGTCCGTCCGCGCCCTGTTCGGCTATGTGGCGGGCGAATCCGATCCCCTGCTGTCCGTGCTCAGCTGGCTGTTCTGGGCGGTGCTGTACGCCTGGGTGCCTTTTGTGACGGCGAAGCTCCTGGATGATCAGGACGCGGCCAAGCTGATCGCCATTGGCGCGGCCATCCTGGTGGCGGGCATCGTGGCGGACAACGTGAACCTGTGGCTCAAGCAGGTGGGTTCCCGTCCCCGCTACAAATACCTGATCACCCTGGAGGACCCGATTTCCCAGTTCCGGCAGTGGTGGCAGATGGTGCCCAATCTGGCGGGCAGCAACGATAATTTCAAATCCTGGCCCAGCGGCAACATGACCATCGCCGCCATGATGCTCTCCCTGCCGATGCTCGCGGACGCGGTGAAGAACCGGAGCGCAAAGAAAAACGCCGTTGCTTTTGCCATTGCCTGCGTGTTTGTGGCCCTTTACGGCTATAACCGCATCCATATGACCAACCATTTCCTCACCGACGTTTGTTTCGGCACGCTCATTACGTATTTGATTTACGCCGGTATCAGCGCGGCGTTCCTGCGCGCGGCGAAGAAAGAATAAGGACTACGAAACAACGACCAAGGAAGGAAATCAAATGAACCACAATCCGGATACCTATCTGCTGTACGAGTACATGGAGACGGTTTTTCAATTGTCCAAACTATCAGCCGCCTGACATATAACCAGGATTTTAAACCTGTCGAATTCGAGGGGTTAGAATTACTATGATGTATCACCTGTCGTCCTATAATAAAGCGTATTACTCGACAGGGAAAAGGAGCGTTCCTTCGCCGAAACGCTCCTTTTCCTGATATTCCAGTCATGAAAACCGCCGCAAACATAGAACAGGAAAGATGCAGCTCCCTCGCAAAGCTTTACCGGACCGCTTCAAAAGCGGCGTCCAATGCGGCGATCAGGTCCTTCACGTTTTCCGTGCCGATGGACAGGCGGATGGTGTTGGGTTTGATGCCCTGATCCAGCAGTTCTTCGTCCGTCAACTGGCTGTGGGTGGTGGTGTAGGGGTGGATCACCAGGGATTTCACGTCCGCCACGTTGGCTAAGAGGGAAAAAATGGCCAGGTTATCGATAAATTTCTTCGCCGTTTCGCTGTCGCCCTTGATTTCAAAGGTGAAAATGCTGCCGCCGCCGTTGGGGAAATACTTCTGATACAGGGTATGGCTGGGCTCTGAGGGCAGGGCGGGATGATGCACCGCCTCCACCTGGGGATGGTTCGCAAGATAATCCACGATTTTCAGCGCGTTTTCCACATGGCGCTCCACGCGCAGGCTCAGGGTTTCCAGGCCTTGAAGGAACAGGAAAGCGTGGAAGGGAGACAGGGTCGCGCCGGTGTCACGCAGCAGGATCGCCCGGATATAGGTGGCGAACGCCGCCGGGCCCACCGCGTCATAGAAGGATACGCCGTGATAGCTAGGGTTGGGATCGCTGATCCAGGGGTACTTGCCGCTCTTTTTCCAATCGAACTTGCCGCCCTCCACGATCACGCCGCCGATGGCCGTGCCGTGGCCGCCGATGAATTTGGTGGCGCTGTGCACCACGATGTCCGCGCCCCATTCCAAGGGCCGCACCAGATAGGGCGTGGCGAAGGTGGAATCCACCACCAGGGGGATGCCGTGGGCGTGGGCGACCTTAGCGATTTCCTCAATATCCACGATGTTGCTGTTGGGGTTGCCCAAGGTTTCAATGAAGATGGCTTTCGTATTCTCCTGAATGGCGGCTTCAAAGCTGCCCTCCACGTTGGGGTCCGCGAAGGTGGTGGTGATCCCGGCGGTGAGAGGCAGGGTGTGGGCCAGCAGGTTGAAGGTGCCGCCGTAAATGGTCTTGGATGCCACGATGTGCTCCCCCGCTTTGGCCAGGGCCTGGAAGGTGTAGGTGATGGCCGCCGCGCCGGAAGCTACCGCCAGGGCCGCGCTGCCGTTTTCCAGCGCGGCGATACGGCTTTCAAACACGCTTTGGGTGGGGTTGGTCAAACGTCCGTAAATGTTGCCCGCGTTCCGCAGGCCAAAGCGGTCGGCGGCGTGCTGGCTGTCGTGGAACACATAGGAGGTGGTGGCGTAAATGGGTACGGCCCGGGCGTCGGTGACGGGATCGGCCTGCTCCTGACCGATGTGGAGCTGCTTAGTTTCAAAAGACCAGGTGGCAGAATTTTTGATATCAGACATGATTTTGTACCCCTTTCGTTTGATGCAGTTATTCTATCAGTTTACTATGTTATTGTCAAATAAGAATTTTAAATTATCTTTTATAGTTTTTATCTATATACAAACCATTTCCGTGCGGCCTGATCCTTCCAAGCAGGCCGGATCGAGCCGCCGCGTTTCTCTCCCCGCCGGAAGTTTTTTCTATCGCAGGGAAGAAACGCCGCCTATTCTCCGTTTATTGTGTTGTGATCCATTTTGCAAAATATGTTACAGGAGGCAATTCTATGAATCGTTCAAAGGTATTCATCCTCATCACGGCGCTGTGCCTTTGCGCGGCCCTTACGGCGTTCGCTCTGAGCGACGGCGCGCTGACGGAGCTGTGGGAAAGCGGCTGCGATTTCCTGTTCCGCACCGACAACGTGACTGTGACCGGCAAAGCCGCCTTCTCCCTGGACGGAGAACGCTTCAAAACGGCGGAGCTGAACTATGTCCAGGACGGTTACAGCTCCTACTACGGGCTGAAGCTGCTGACGCCCAAGGCCGACGGCAGCGAGGAAGAAACCGGCTGGATCATCATTTCGGATGAAGACGGGATCTGCTCCGTCATAGAAGCGTATACGCCCGGCGTATACCGCTGGGCCACCACCGCGCCGCAGAACACCCTGCTGCGCCGCACGGTGCGGCTGGACGCGCTGACCGAGCTGGGCGGCCTGCTGGTGGGCCAGGTGGAATCCCTGCTGCCGGAAGGCACGGTGACTGCGGCCGAAGCGGATGGAGGGAAAACCATTCATATTGCTCTCGCCGAAGGACAGACCCCGGACGCCGCGCTCAGCGCCTTGAACTTAGCGGCGGGGTATCTCTCGTCCCGCTGGTTCGATTACGGCTATGACCGCAACACCGGCATGGACGACGGCATGGCCTTCGAACAGCACGTCACGCCCACGGAGGCGCTGATGGGCGGCACCGTGCGCTGGGAGTTGCGGAGCGCGGACATGGACTTCTCTCTGGACGCCCAGGGCCGCCTGACCGCTGTGCGCGGTACGGTAAAGGCCGCGTCCGTCTACTGGGACGAATCGGTCCGGGAAGTGGAAGTCCAGTTTGAGCTGGACGCCGCGGATTACGGCACAAGCCACGTGAAGCCCTTCGATCCCGCCGATTACGGCGTGGTGAAGGCTTTCGAGTGGGATGAGGAAGCGGTTGAAGACGCCGCGCCTGAATGGGTTGAAGATACGCGGGACGAACAAAAGCCCGTAACGGCTGCCGACAATCCCAACCCCAAAACCATCACCGCCCTGGCCTCCGAAATCGATCCGGAGCATTTGGCTTCCGTGTCCGTATATGCAAGAATCACGGGCTACGCCGCCGATGAAAACAAGCTGACGGTGGTGCCGCTGGTGCCGGAGCGCTACGATGGGGCCGAACTGCTCAGCCTCGTCCCCGGCGACGCCATTTACACCCAGGGCCAGGAAATCGTAGTGCAAACCATCGGCGAGCAATACGGCTATATCGTGATCAACGACGGTGAATACCAATTTTCAGAGGATTCCATATGGCTCTATGAGGACGCGGACGGCTGCTATGTGATTTCTGACTGGGACGACATCAGGTGGATCACCCTGGCGGAGGTGTCGGTTCCCGTACAGGACGGGCTGCTGTTCTTAGACGGCATCGACCCCTCCTCCGGCGAATCGCTGGACATGCCCACCGTGCACAGCGCGGCGGAATTTTTAGAGATGCTGAAAACAGAAGCCGAAGGGGAAGGCCCCGGTTTTGACGCGCACAACGTGTTCGTGGTGTTCAACACGGACGGACAGCTGGCGCTGATCCAGCGGTATTACGTTCCCTGGCAGTAAGCACAAGCGCAAAGCGGCGGCGGGAAGCCTTTCAAAGCTCCCCGCCGCCGTTTATGTTTCTTGCTGCCGCCTTAGTTCCGCGCGGCCTGTTCCCAGTTCAAAAACTGCTCCAGCAAAAGCGGCTTGGCGTAAAAATATCCCTGGAAGCTTTTCACGTGGAAACTGCGCAGGATATCCCCCATGCCTTTTGTCTCGATTCCCTCCACGCAGACCTTCGCGCCGAAGATGGAAGCAAGGTCCACAATATTCCGGATCAGCTGCCGGTCCGCGTCGTTCTGCTCGATCGTTTTTACAAAGCTGCGGTCGATCTTGATGGTGTCAAAGGGTATTTCCTTCACGATGCCCACGGCGGAAAAACCGGTTCCGAAATCGTCCAGGGCGACCAAAATGCCCCTGGATTTCAGGCTGGCGATGATATTTTTCAGAAGATCCATATCCAGCAGCCTGCACCGCTCCGTCACCTCCAGGCAGAGATGCTCCGGCGGATAGCCCACTTCATTCAGGATATGAAGCACCTTATCCACAAAATCCGGTTTCTCCAGCTGCGTATAGGACAGATTGACATTGACCACAAATCCGGGATACTGATTCAGGATCTGCTTTGCCGCGAGGACCGATTCCCGGATGATCCATTCTCCAAGCTCCGGGAACAGCGGGTCTGATTCGAGGATCGGAATAAACTGATCCGGAGGAACCATGCCATAGCGGTCGTTTTGCCAGCGAAGCAGCGCTTCCGCCCCGGTCACCCGCTCCGTTTGCGCGTCCACCACCGGCTGATAGAGCAGATAGAATCCCTCATAACCACGCATGATGGAGGCACGGATCGCGTGCAGCTTTTCCAGCCTCTGATGGCTTTCCTCGTTCAGGTCATTGCGGAACTCCACCATCTCTCCCTGCTGGCGCAGCTTGGATTCCGCATCCGCGTAATTCAGGCATTCATAGACCGTTTGGGAATCGGTATCGAAATTATCCACCCGCAGCGCGCCGCAATGCAGGTCAAGCAGGATATTTTTATCATACACTTTGAAATGATCATGGAGAAACGCGCGGAAACGATTATATTGTTCCCTCATTTCCGGGATGGAAAGCATTTTGGTGATCACGGCGAACTTTGTCCCGTCGATCCTGTAGACGTGTCCCGTATTCCCTACCGCCTCGAAAACGCTTCTGGCATATACCTGCAGCACGCGGTTTCCAAAATGATACCCATAGATCTCATTGATTTCGGAGAATTTGCTGATACCAAACAGGATCACGCTGATTTCCGTATTCCGCTTGATACAGCTGTCCAGGTCTTCAAAGAAGCCATACTGGTTCCTCAGGCCGGTCAGCGTATCGATATGCCCCTGTAAGCCATGATTGCGGATGGTGCCCACAAAGTAATCCGGTTCGCCGGTTTGATCGCGGATCACGATGCCCCGGCAGGTGCACACATCGTATTCTCCCGTGACGTTCCTCGCCCTGTACTGCATGTCGTGTCCCGCCACGTTCCCCGCAAAAATTTCATCGATGCCTTTATGATAAACTGCCCGGTCGTCCGGGTGGATCTGGTTTTCCCAGATATCGCCCGCTCCGTACATGTACTCGGAGGGCATTCCGTAAGCGTCCACCGCGTTTTTGGACCAGCGGGAAAAGTCATACTTCATATCGCACAGGTACATATAGTTTCCTTCCGAAACCACCTCGAACGCCTTATACAGGGCGTCCAGCATGATCCGTCTTTCCTCGGGGATGATCCTGATATTCGCTTTCTCCTTGAGGGAATGGCTTTCCTGCAGCATCTTCTGTTCCTTCAGGCGCGTTTTGTCCGCGTACATCAGGCTGTCGGCGCGATTGAACACGTCCCCCACGGTTTGGTCTTCCTGCGGTGTAAACTCCGCCAGGCCGGAAGCTACCACGGGCCCTTCGCCGATGCGGATGTTTTCCTCCACATGCCTTCTCAGGCTGGAGATGAGGCTTGCCCGGTTCGCAAAATCCTGGCCCCGGAGGATCACGGCAAATTCATCCCCGCCGATGCGGAACACAGGGCTGTGGTGGAAGATCCGGCAGACCATCATGCAGGAGGCCTGAATATATTCGTCTCCCGCCTTATGCCCCTCCGTATCGTTGATCACCTTGAGGCCGTTGATATCGCACACCACGATGCCGAAGGGTTCTCCTCCTTCTTCGATGAGGCGCTGCAGCTCCTTTTCCTTCTCATGATAGGCCGTTTTGTTCTTCGTATGCGTCAGTTCATCCCGCCGGGCCATTTCATTGGCCATGGAAAGCGCCGCTAAATGTTCCTGTTCCCTGCGGACGTCTTCTTCCCGGTTCTCCACGCAGATAATAAAGTGGCTGCGGTCGGAGGAGTACGTGACCGACATGCGCGTATACTGCGTTGTTTCTCCGTCAATGATCATCCGGTAATCCTCGGTCAGCTGCCACCTGCTTTCAAGCTGGGAAATCAGGCCGTCCCTGTCCAGAAAGAGTCTGATCCTTTCCCTGTCCTCGGAATAAACCAATCTTTCCGCGTTCTTCCTGGCCGCGGCGAAGAAATCGTCGCCCTCCTCCTGAACTCTCAACTCGCCGGATTTCCTCTTTGCGGAGAGCTCCGCGTAATGGGAGTTTTCACAGTCAATGTAATAGATCAGATCGTAATGGGCCGCCAGCCTCTCGGCGATCTGCGTATAGGTCACGCTTTTTTTCCTGTCCTCTTTCAGGGCGAGCTTTGCCTGTACCTCCGCGTCGATATTCTTGATGCAGACGATGATATGCTTCTTATCCTTTGCCATGATCTCCGTATGCCGGATATGGCTGACCTGGCCGTTGACCACCAGGCGCCATGCCATTGAAAAGGAACCCCTGTTTTTCAGGTTTTTCAGCATCACGTCCTTATAATGGAGGCTGAGGGCTTTCTCCCGATCCTCGGGGTGCACATATTTGCGGATGCTTCTTCTGCTCTCGGCAAAAAAATCGTTGCCAGTCGCCGGCACATTCAGCTTCTTGTATTCGTCAGTGGAAGATATTTCGCTGTACGTGCTGGTCGCGATATCGATGTAGTACAGGGTATCATACTGTTCGGCGAGGCTCGCGGTGATCTGGTCGTAAATCTCCTTTTGCCGCGCGATTTCCTGATCGATTTCTCTCTGCCGGTACTGCGCGTCAACATCGTTGAGGCCCACAATCAGGCGGGGGCCTTCCTTCTCCTCCACCATGGCGGCCTTCATCTGGACATGAAGGTAGCTGCCCTCCATAAAGAGGCGGTAATCCATGGTAAAGATACCGTTCCGTTCGATCTCCGCCAAAATGTTTTCCTTGGTGAACGCCGAGAGGAAACGGTCCAGATCGTCCGGATGGTTATAAAGGCGGGCCGCTTCGCGGACTTTCTCAAAAAAATCGGTTCCATCTTTCGCCTGCGCAAAGCTTTCCACATAATCGTCGGTGGCACTGAACTCCCGGTAGACACCGCTCTCCGGCTCCACCACGTAGACGACGATAAAGTTGCCTGTGAGGGCGTGGAGGCGGGCGTAAACCACCCGCTCCTCCTGTATCCTTTCCTCCGCGCGGCGCTGCCGCATCAGCTCATCGATGTCAGAAACAGCCATAACAATGAACCGCGCATCGTCCTCCATCCGGGAAACTTTCATGTTCACATAGAATGACCTGTCCTCTTTGATCCGGCGGTAGGTCATCTCAAACACTTTGTTTTGATCCAGCGCTTCCGTAAGGAACTGACGGTTCATGGCCTTTACAAAAGCAGCCTGATCCTCCGGATGCACATACAGCTTCGCTTCCCGCTGGCAGGATTCAAAGAAATCCGAGCCTTTTCTCACCTCGTTGAGCGCGCCGCGCCCGTCATCCGTGTGAAATTCGATATATTCATCGGTTTCCACATTGACGTAGTAAAGATCGGTACAGTCCCGGGCCAGCGTCTGGGCGATGCGGCTATAAATGGCGCCATTGTTCCGCGCTTTTTCACAGGCTTCCTTCAGCCGCTCATTCTCCCCCAGCAGATCGGCGTATTCCCTGGGCGCGGCATTCTTTTCCGACAGAGCGCAGCGTGCTTCCTGCTCATTGCGTTGATATTCCTGCACCCCCGCTCACCTCCATGAGATTATTGTATCTCCCTGCTTCTTCCTGTTTTATCTTTTTCATTCCAAAACCATTATACATGAAACATGTGGTTTTCCGCAAGAGAAAAACCCAAAAAAACCAACCCGGAACCGCTTGCAGGCGATTCCGGGGCATTATTTGTATATCAGCGCAGGAAGCCGTTGATAATCTGTTCTTCCGCCTCGGCTTCGGTGAGGCCCAGGGTCATGAGCTTGATGAGCTGTTCCCCGGCGATCTTGCCGATGGCGGCCTCGTGGATCAGCTCGGCGTCCACGTGGTTGGCTTCCAGGGAGGGCACGGCCAAGATGCGGCCACGATCCATGATGATGGAATCGCATTCCGTGTGGCCGTGGCAGGGGGCGTTGCCCGAAATGCAGGCGTCAAATTTCTGGTACGAATCGTCTCGGGCCACGCTGCGGGAAACTACGTCGGCGTTGGCCCCGGCCCCGTTCAGGTTCACCTTGTACACGCTCACGGCGGTTTGGCTTCCGTGGGTCATCAAGCGTTCCTTCACGATCAGCTTGGCCCCGGCGGCCAATTCGGCGGTGGTCACGCGCTCGGTGGAATCCACGCCCCGGATCTGCACCATTTCCATTTCGGCCACGCTGTTTTCTTCCATGTACACTTCGGTGCCGGGGTTCAGGAGGCGCTTTCCGGTGCCGTCCCCCTCGCCGTAGTGCTTTTCCACATACCGCACCCGGGCGTTTTTGCCCACGAAAAAGCGGTGAATGCCGTCGTGCTGACTGTCCTGGCTGCCGCAGTTGTGGATGCCGCAGCCCGCCACGATCACCACGTCGCTGTCTTCGCCGATATAAAAATCATTGTACACCGTTTCCTTGAGGCCGGTTTCGCTCAATACCACGGGGATGTGCACGCTTTCCCGTTTGGTGCCGGGCTTAATGCGCACGTCAATGCCCGCTCCCTCCGGCTTGGAGGTGATTTCGATGTTGGCGGTGCTGCGGCGTCCGGCGCTTTGCCCGTTGGCGCGGATATTATAGGCCCCTTCCGGCACTTCATGCAGATCGGCCACTTCTTCCAAAATGCGCTTCTGAATGGTATCCACGCCATCAGCCCCTTTCCTGAATCTTTTCGCAGGCGGTGAGCGCCTCCGGAGTGCCGATGAGATGGGGCAGGATTTCCGCCCGCGGGCCCATTTCCCGGATGCGGCCCTCCGCCACCACGATGATTTCGTCGGCGATTTCCAGGATGCGTTCCTGGTGGGAAATCACCAGGATGGAGCTGTCCTGGATGCTGGCGCGCATATCCTCAAACACCCGGATCAGGCTTTGGAAGCTCCACAGGTCGATGCCCGCCTCCGGTTCGTCGAACACGGAAAGCAGACTGCCCCGCGCCAATACGGACGCGATTTCAATGCGCTTTAATTCCCCGCCGGAGAGGCTGGCGTTGATTTCCCGGTTGATGTAATCCCGGGCACAAAGGCCCACCCGCGCCAAATAATCGCAGCAGGCGGCTGGCGTCAGGTCCTTGCCCGAAGCGATGCGCAGCAGATCGATCACCTGAATGCCCTTGAAGCGCACAGGCTGCTGCAAAGCGTAGCTGATACCCAATCTCGCCCGTTCGGTAATGCTTAGCGCGGTAATATCCTGGCCGTTAAAGATGATCTGTCCTCCCGAGGGCACGCGGACCCCGGCGATGACCTTGGCGATGGTGCTCTTTCCCCCGCCGTTGGGCCCCGTGATCACCACAAAGCGGTTCTTGGGGATGGAAAAGCTCACGTCCTTCAAAATGTCCACATGGCCGGTATCGTCGTCCACGTCAAAACGGATATTCCTTAGCTCCAGCATGATGATCGTATCGCTCCTTTGGTATTGTCTATGGTTTCCTGGCCGTCACGTGCCACCTGTCGTCCCCGGCGCGGGGCGGGGTCAAGCGCAGCCTGCCATAGAATTGAATATTCTGAAAGCCCGCTTCTTTCAGCCACGCCCGCAGTTCCTGCCGGGAATGGGCCCGTTGGGTCTGCCTTTCCTCCATGCGGTTATAAGCCCCGTCGGGCCGCCGCACAAACAGAGAAAGATTCAGCGTGACGCAGGCAGTTTGCTCGTTCCAGGCGTTACGCCAGATGTAGGAAACGCTGTCGTCGTCGGAATACAGGGTGTTGTTTCCCAGGGTGTTTTTCAGCTTGTCCGGAGTGGAAACGTCGAAAATCAGCGCGCCGCCGGGCCGCAGGGCGGCGAAAGCGGCGGCAAAGAAAGCCTTGACGCGGTCCGGCGCGGTGAGATAATTCACCCCGTCGCAGGTGGCCAGCACGCAGTCCACAAGCCTTGGCACGGTGAGGGCGCGCATATCCTGCTTCACGAAGGGGATCATCTCCCCCGCTGCCCGGGCCTTTTCCATGGCGGCGGCTAACATCTCTTCCGACAAATCCGTGCCCGTGATCTGATAGCCCCGCTTTTTGAGGCGCAGGGTCAGATTCCCCGTGCCGCAGGCGCATTCCACGCATTTTCCCTTATCCTTTACGCCGCAGGCTGCCATAAGAGCGGTATAGTGCGCCGCCCAGGCGTCATAGTCCACCGTGTTCATCAGTTCATCGTAAACACGGGCAAAGGCGGTATACATTTCGGTTCAATCTTCCTTTTTTCTCTCCCGCATCCTGGCCCCCACAATCCCGCCGATCCTTCCGCTTTCGGCGGTGCTCAAGCCCGCCCAGCCCATCTCCCGGAGGCGGGGCAGCAGGCCCAGTTCCTCGGCCACCTCATATTTCAATCTTTCCTTCTGGGAAAGCATGCGCATACCATCCCTTCCTTTCCAGGGGTAGTATGCGCACCGGGCGGCGGAACCATGCGGCTTTACTGGGGCCGGTCAGTTTCGGAGGCGTTCTCTTCTTCGTCTTCCTCGTCCAAATCTTCTTCCTTGGCAAGGCCCCGGTTGATCTCCACGCCCTCCATGTGGGAATTGATGAAGCGGTCAAACACGCCGTTGGTAAAGCTGGCGTACACGAACCGGGCCAGGGCGAAGCCGATGAGCACATAATAGATTGCCAGCACCAGCAAGGCAATCAGGGAGCCGGTGAACATGAACACCGCCAGGCAGATGATCGTGGGCACCAGCATGATCAAACGGATGCCCACCGTCTGGGGCAGGCGTCCGATGGCCATGACCACGCTGTTCTTGATCAATTGGCCGAAGGAAACCCGGTAGGATACCATCATGGGATACATGAACGTCAGGCTCAAAGCCCATACCACGCCGACCATCAGGATCAGCATCTGGGGCACCATGAAAAGCATGCTGTTCAAAGCCTGCTGACCGTAAAACTGATAGCCCACGTACATGATGATGGGCAGCACCGACGTGATGGCGGATACCCCCAAGCCCTGCTTCCAGTTTTCCTTCACGGCGTCCTTAAAATCGGCCCAGATGAAGGCGTGCTCGTCCCGGCTCCAGTTCCGGGTCACATAGGCCAGGCCCGCCTGCACGGGGCCGGTGATGGCGATGCAGGGAATGGCCCATAGGCAGAAGGTGGACAGCAGGCTGAACGCCATATCCACCATCCACTGATCCAGATCCATGGTGGAAAGCAGGGAAATCTGTTCCTCCGTCAGCTGACCCATATCGCCGTTGATCACATAAGCGTCATACTGCCCCCGAATCATGAGCACGTTGAACAGCGTGGTCACGCAGTAGCCGATCAGGATGATCATGGGCAGCCACGCCGCCAGGGTCATCAGGTTCAGGCGGCACAGGGAGGCAAACCGCACCCGCAGCATTTCCCAAAACAGCTGCCAGCGGTTCTTGGGCAGGTCCTCCTTGCGAAAATCGCCCTTTCCGCTTTTTCCGTAATAAAAATTGTTCATCATCTTGCCGAACATGGCGTCATTCCTCCAAATTCATCGCGTATGCGAGCAATATACCCTAACGCCCGGCATGCTCCCATTCGGGGCCCGCCGGGACGGAAAGCTCCGCTTTCCTCTTTAATCATACCATAAATCTTCCCGGTTGAAAACCATGAAAAGCGGGAAAATAAAAACGACACTGTAAGAACTTTTTTCATTTATCTGCTGGACATTTGTTGGACATCCTATGTTATCATAGGCACGCAAGCGGGTACCTGCCCATGCTTTTCGCTTATGGGGAAATGTTCGGAGGGGCTATAAGCCAAGCCGTATGTACTCCTAAGACATAGGTGTTTGCCTGTGAGAAACCCAGCGCCGTCCATATTGCGCGTTGACATGGCATCATAGAAGGATACGAGCGCCATGCCGATGGTTTTTCACGAAAGGCTGACTATCTCCGAACGTTCCCCATAAGCCGAAAATAACGAAAGGCGTTTGGGATCCGTTTTCAGAAACCGAGCTTCCGGCTCATGAAGCTTTCAGTTTCCGTGCCCCAGGCGTAGGCGCTCATGTATTCGCCTCGAAAGGCGTTTACCGCGTCCGTATCGCCGCTGAAAAAGCGCCAGGCGTCGCAGAAGATCAGCTCCGGGCGGACGCGGAGGGCGCCTTTTTTCATTTCTAAGATTTCTCCGACCCCGCATTCTTCCAGCGTATCCCGCAGGCTGCGGATGATCACGTCAAGCTGCTTCTGCATGCCCCGATCGTACATCCGATCCTCCCACAGGATGGCAAAGGCCTCCGCCCGGGTGACGCTGCCGCCCTGGCGGTCGATCAGGTAGGCCAGCAGCTCCTTGCATTTGGCTTGCCGGAAGGTGACCAGTTTCCCATCCACGAACAGATCAAAGCTCCCGAAGGTTCGCGCCACAACGTGGGCCTCGGGGGCTTTGCGTTTACCGGACAGGGCGTAGGCAATTTCCTCCGCCAGCTTTTCTTTGCTCACGGGCTTGAGCAGATAGCCGGAGGCGCGAAGGGCGAATGCGTTCACCGCGTATTCGGAATAACCGGTGAGAAAAATGACGGCCATATCCGGACGGCGCTTTTTGATCTCCGCCGCCAAAACCAGGCCGTTCACATCCGGCATATCGATGTCCAGCAGGGCCAGATCGGCGTCGTGGTCCTCAAGCCATTTGAGCGCGTCCCCGGCGCGGGTAAAGCCCCGCGCCTCGGTCAGCGGGGGCATTTCGCGGCACAGAGAAACCACATAATCGGTGATCAGTTTTTCGTCATCCACGCAAATCGCTCTCACGTCTCATTACCCTTTCCAATTTTTCCGGGGGGGAGGATAGAATAATCTTGACGCTTGTTCCTTCCCCAATCCGGCTCTCGACGGTCAATGTGCCGCCGCACATGCGTTCCACCCGATCCCGCACGTTCCTCAAACCGATATGGCTTTCATCCTCGTTTTCCAGCGTTTGCGTATCGAAGCCCACGCCGTTGTCCCAAATCAGAATTTCATGGCAGTTGTCCCGCGCCCGCGTGATAATATTGATGATCCCTTCCTCCCGGATGCGGACGCCATGTCGGATGGCGTTTTCCACCAAAGGCTGAAGGGTCAGGGGCGGCAGTGAAAAGTCGCTGTCCTGAATATGATACCGCACGTGGATGTTGGGAAAGCGGGTTTCCTCTATCTCCACATAGGTCTTCGTATGCTCCAGCTCTTTTTTGAAGGGGATCAGGCTGGACTCGTTCAGGGACGCCAGGTTTTGCCGCAGGTAAGCGCCGAAACTTTCCGTGATCCTGGCGGCCTTTTCCGGGTCCGTATGGCAGAGCGCCTGGATGGTGGACAGGGTGTTGTACAGAAAATGGGGCTGGATCTGGGACGTCATGATCCGGATGCGCTGCCTCGCTTTCAAATCCTCCTCATGCTCGCGCACGAACTGGAAATGCAGCAAGATATAGTAGAACACGCAGCTGACGGACAGGGCGACGGTCAGAAAGCTGACGGCCTGACCATATCCATCGTCCAGAAGATCCAGCCACACAGAAACAAGGATCGCCACAATGGACAGCACGGGCATGATTATCTCCACAGTGCGGAAGTCGAGAGATTTACGGATCATCAGATACAGCAGTTGAATCAGCAGCGGCAGACTTGCGCAAATGCAGAAATACTTGAGAGGGCCTCCCCGGTAAATATTCGTTTCGGTAATCGTAAAGCAGATATCAGAAAACAGGGCGGTCATATGGACGGCGGCGTTGATCCCCACCAGGATCCAGCCGGGCCAGGACCGTTTTTTCGGCGCGATAATGGGAAAAATCAGCACGATGATCGCCGGGCGAACGGAATAGCCGTAAATGGCTACCAGTTTTCTTTCCAACGGTTTTGTCGGCCCGACGGTCAGCGCGTACTGCCAGCAATTCTCGACGACCAGGGAAGCGCACAAGACGCCAATCAGCAGCAGGATTTTTCTGTGCTCGCGGCGAATATAGGGGTCGTTGAAAACGGTGAATGTCAGCCCGAGCAGCAGAAACAGGGTAAACACTGCCAAGGAAATGTTTGTTTCCGTCATAGGCATCCCCCTTTCCAACTGTTTGCTCAATACCGTTCCAGTATACCATAAACGGGATGGTCTGAGAAGAAAATTATTTTTCCCGTTTTTTCGCTGTATCGCTTCTTTTGCGGTTTTATACTGGATATTGATTGGACAAAGCATGATAGATTATTTTTATTTACCGCCTACCAGTTATTGAATTCATAGCCTTACGGCTTTGAAAATATTCAGGAGGTACGACTTATGACCAAAAAACTGATTTCTCTGGCGCTCATTGCCATTATGATGGCAATGTTCCTTCCCGCGCTGGCTGCCGCCGATTCCTACTATGGCACCCAGTGGGTCTATACGGATAACGGCAAAAGCCTGAACGTTCGCAGCAGCCCGAACACGGGGGACAACATCATCGGTTCCCTGAAGTATGGCGCCGAGGTAACGGTGGTCCAGATGTACAATAACGGATGGGCGCAAATCCTGTGGGAACAAAACCAGTACGGCGAATTTGGCACGGCCTATGTGCAAAGACGGTTCCTGGTGAATCATAAGCCCTCCTCCAAGCCCGCGCAGCCGAATCCCACCGCTGCCCCCGCTTCCGGCGGCTCCGCTGACACCACGGATTACGCCAAGGTCTTCTCCGCCATGAACGCTGAATTTGCCACAGGCAAAAAGGTGTCCCCCTACACTGTGATAGCCCGTCCCTCCCGTGCCTCCGGCTGGGTGAACCTGCGCTGGGCCCCCACCACCGAAGCGGAGCGCATCGCCACCTGCAAGCAGGGCAAGGAACTGACCGTGCTGGCTGAACTGAAAAACTGGTATCAGGTGCAGGACCCCGAAACCGGCATGATCGGCTTCATCAGCCGCCAGTACGTGACGAAGAAGTGAACCGGCGTGTCAAATGAAGGATGAAAAAAGGAGACATACGATCATGAAAAAAACGCTTGCGATCCTGCTTTGCCTGGCTCTGCTGCTGGGCTGCGCCGCCGCTGTGGCGGAAACCGCTGAAAAGACACATCTGGCTACCGTGGATATGAACGGCGCGTTTCAGCTGCAATGTACCCTGCCGGAAGCCTATGAGATTCAGGAAATCGAATCCACTGGCGCGAGCTACATCGCCCTGTTCATGGCGGATGAAAGCCGCCCTCTGCTGACTTTGTCCATCGCTTATAATGAGCTGTATTCCGACGTATTCCGGATGAACGACCTGGACGCCGAAGACCTGGCCCTGATCGAAGACTCCTTCAAAGCGGAAGACGACGTGAAGATTTCCTATACGGAAACCTCCTACGGCACCAAGCTGATGATGATTCAGGAAGCGGATGGCTCGGTGGACTATGTGGATTTTTACTCCGTCTATTTGGGCTATGAAATCGAAATCGTGGTCGTCGCCCAGGATGAAAATGGCCTGACCGACGCGCAGATTCAGATGGTCGTTGATTTCCTGAGCAACCTGGACTTCGTGCCCCTTGAGGATGAAAGCGTTTTCCCCCAACCCGAAGGCGGCAAGAAATTCGAGAGCGATTGGGCGATTGGCGGCGGTCTGGCCGAGATTTACTACGAAGAGGAAGGCTACCGGGTGGCGCTGACTAAAGAAGACCTGCAAAACTGCACGGGCGCCCGCTGGGAATACTCCTGCTTTTACAAGGAAGAAACGGATTCCCTGATTTCCTTCTCCTCCAACAGGACGAATTTCACCATTGACCCGGATACCGGCGATACAATATACGGGGACATCGTATACGAAGGCATCGACGAAAATGGCCAGGAAACCGAATTCGTCATCGACGCGGACGGCTGCCTCATCTGGAAGGATGGCCATGACGACGCCGGGGCGGGCCTGAAATTCGTAAACATCGGCCGGTTCGAGGGCGTGTGGCGGAACGAAGCGGAAGAAGTAGAGGCTGAATTCATGTGGAACGGCATCGATGCGGATACTTTCTTCTACACTGTGTATATCCAGCGCGGAAACGAAGGCGCGGAAAACTACGCGCGCTACCTGATGAACGGGGACTATGATCCCGCCACCGGAAAGCTGTCTGCGTCGGGCACCTGCACGCTGTTCACCAAGAACGCCTCCGGCGAATACGATACCCAGGACGACGGGGAAACCGTGGACGCATTCTTCTCCAAGCTGGAAAACGGGAACCTGCTCTACGAAACGGCAAACGGCATCGAACTGGAATATGACATCATGGGACGCTGACGTTCGCGTAAAAACAAAGCGAATGATTGATCAGGAGGAATCATCAAGATGTATACCAAAGCTTATGAAGGCGTAAAGAAAATCTACAAGGCGGAAATCCTCGCCCTGATCGCGGCGATCTTGATGCTGATGGGAAGCATCTTCAGCGCAACCGGCCTTCAGGCCGGTGAAGAGACCGCTTCCGGAAACGGCCTGCTGATCAGCGGAGGACTTATTGTGATCGTCGCGGCCATCCTGATGATCGTGGCGGCCATTTTGAACATTATCGGCGTCAATCGCGCTGCCGAGGATGAATCCGCTTTCAAAAGCGCGCTGATCGCCCTGCTTGCCGGAATCGCCGCCAATATTGTGGTATCCGCTTTCAGCGGCAATGCGACGATCAGCAGCATCGGCAGAGCGATCTCCAATGTCACGGAAATCCTGGCCAGCTACTTCATCTGCACAGGCGTCATCAACCTGGCCGACCGCCTCAACGACAGCGCCGTGAGCGCCAGCGGAAAGAAGGTCCGTTCGATCCTCATGGGCATCTGGACAGCATCCGCCGTCCTGAACATCCTGACCATTCTGTTCGGCGCAAACGAAACGATGCAGGCCGTCATCGGCATCACTGCGATCGTCGCTGTGATTATCTCCATCGTAGCCTATTTCCTTTATATCCGCCTGCTGGGAAAGGCAAAGAATATGCTGGCGAAATAACCCGAATAGGAAGCGATCAGCTTCTTTCGCCGAAAACCACAGCAAGGGATGGTTCGATTTGAACGCAACGAACCATCCCTTTTTATATTTCTCCAAATTCATCGCGTATGGAAAAACCGCAAACGCGAAAAAGCGGAATTTCATCTGTGGCGAGGGCGTTCAGATCATACCCTGGACGCGCCTTCCGCGCCGCCCCGTCCGCCTCGGCGGTCATGCCCGCTTGTCCGATAATAGTTTGCTTTATCCGCATACATCCGCTGATCGGATTCCCGGATCGTTTCTTCCAAATCTGCAGTCCGATCCCGCATGGCATACCCCACGGAAATGCTGTAACCGGCTTTCGAGACGCTTTCCCTGATTTGATCCGCCGTACGCGAAACGATTTCTTCGTTCGCATGGAAGAACAGGATCACAAACTCATCCCCACCGATCCGGTATGCCTGGATATTCCTATTCGCGGCTGCCTGCATGCATTCCGCAATGCCGACCAGCGCTTGGTCGCCGGCGTGGTGTCCGAGAGAGTCGTTCACCGTTTTCAGTCCGTTCATGTCGATTGACGCTGCCGCTTCTATGCTGCCGCCGAATCCGGCGCAGTCGTCATAGAACGCCTGTCGGTTCAGCAGCCCGGTCAGCGCGTCCCGCCGGTTGTCATGGGCGCGGAGGATGATGTAGAAAAAAATGCTGCTGATCATGATCGCTTCGTTCAGCCGGATGCCGCCGTGCAAGGCATCCGCGAAGGACGCGGCCAGGCAGAAAACGGCGCAGCCTGGAATAATGTATTTCTGCCAGCCCTTGCTTTCCGCGAAGCGCTTCAGCGTAATCCACAGGATCAGGACCAGATAAAAAATCGGCACGATAAACGCCACATACCCCAGCGGCCCGCGATAGAAATCGTAGTTCTCATTATACCCGAAGGCAATATCCGTAAAAAACGCCGTGCTGCTGACCAGCAGGGTGAGCAGGCAGGGAATGTACAGGCCGAACAACCGCTTTCCCCGGGGAACCACCACAAGCAGCAAGCCCAGCGCGGCGGAAGAACGGAGCGTATAGCCAAGCACGGACAGCAGCGTTCGCCAGAACCGGAGAGACGGGTTTATTTGGGATAGTGTTTCAAGGACGTCCTCCAGCACAAGCAGCAGGCAGCTGAACACGGTCAGCCAGAAAAATTTCAGTTCCGCGTCCTGGGTGCTTTTCTGATCCCGCAGCTTCATACTGAACAGGAGGATCAGAAACAGGGTGACCAAATGCTGAAACAGCATATCCATCAACATACCGGTTCCACTCCTCGCGGCTTATATTCTTGAAAGGTTCAGGCGCCTTTCCCGTTTTCAATGATGAAGGAAAACTCGCTTCCTTCCCCCGGCGCGCTTTTCACCTTGATCTCCACGCCCATTTTCTGCAAAACCTCTTTTGCGATGGACAGGCCTAAGCCGCTGCCCTTATCGCTGCGGCCCCGTTCGGCCTGATGGAAGCGGTCGAAGGCCAGGCGCTGGGTTTCCTCGTCCATGCCGATGCCCGTGTCTCGCACGAAAAAGCGGATGCCTTTTTCCATTTGTTCCGCCCCAAGGGTAACGGTTCCCCCTTCGGGGGTGTACTTCCGGGCGTTGTCCAGGAAGATGGTGAGCACCTGGGAAAGCCGGTCCTCGTTGGAACGGATATCCGGCAGGGGATCGTCGGGCAGGGACCGTTCAAAAGCAATACGCTTTTCAGTGAACAGGCTGCCGTTGCGGTCGTGGAGATCGTAAATCAGTTCGTTGGGGTCCACCCGCTCCATTTCAAAAGCGGCGGGATTGGATTGCAGGCTGGACAGCTCTAACATATCGTTCACCAGCCGGGAAAGGCGGGTCACCTCCTGGACGATGATGCCGTAATACCGTTTCCGGTCCGCTTCGTCGGTCACCAGCCCGTCCCTGAGCCCTTCGCCGAGTCCCCTGATGGAGGCCAGGGGCGTGCGCAGCTCGTGGGAGATATTGGCCACATAATCGTGGCGGGTGCGTTCCAAGCGCTCCTGCTCGGTGATATCCCGGATCAGGGCCACAGCGCCCCGGCTGCGGCCCGTTTTTTCATTCTGTGGCAGGCGGGACACCGCGAAATAAAGCACCCGGCAGCCGAAGGTGAACTTTTGCTCCCAGTGGTTTTCCTCGTGCTTTTCCAGCAGGCAGGCCATCACGGCGCGGCAGGCTTCCGTTGCCTCCCCGCCCAGCAGACGCCAGGCGGCGGCGTTTTCATGCAGGATCGTTCCCTTTTCGTCCACCGCCAAAATGCCCTCGTTGAGCCCCTCCAAAATGAGGGACATGGTTTCCTTTTCGTATTTCAAATCGCCGATTGCCCGCGTCACGGTGCGGCTCATATAATTCAGGGCCCCGGCGATTTCCCGCATATCCTTGCCGGGCAGGTTTTCCGGCAGGGTCACCAATTCCCCTTCCGTCAGCCGTCCCGCCATTTCGGTGATGATCCTGGCGGGCCGGGACGCCCTTTGGGCCGACAAGCCGCCCACCAGCGCGATCAGGATCAGCACCGCTCCCATGGAAATGAGCATGCGGGTGCGGAAAGACATGACCGTGCCTGAAAAGAAACGTGTGGGAAGCCCCGCCAGCACGTAGCCCCCCGTCACCTTCTGTCCGGCCAAGATCGCCGTTTCCCCGTCGCCCTTGCGGCGCACGGCGGCGGATTCATCCCGGTCCAGGGCTTCCAGCAGATTGGGCAGGGTGCTGCCCGCGAAGTAGGGGGCGGCGCTTTCCGTGTACGCCAGCACGTGACGGTCCTCGTCCAATATCATATAAAAGGCGCTGTCGGTATTCAGGGCAGGGTTCGCCGCCTGCTGCAAATCTGCATAGGAAAGCCGTCCCGCCCAATAGCGGCTCAGCAGTTCGGCTTCCTCATCCAGCACCTCCATCAGGGCGCTGTAATTGGCGGCGATATTGGTATCGTTGAAGTAATAGCTGCTCAAGGCAAAAAAAGCCACTGTGACGGCCCCCATGTACAGGGCCAGCAGCAGCAAAAAACGGCTCAGGGAGGAAAGGCGCTCAGGCATCCTCCCGCACCTCCACCTTATAGCCTACCCCGTATACCGAACGAAGCAGAACGTCGGTGTCCTCCGGCAGCTTTTTGCGGATGCGCTTGATGCTGGTGTCCACCACCCGGGGATCGCCGTTGAAATCAAAGCCCCAGATGTTGTCCAAAAGCTGCTCCCGGGAAAATACCTGGCGGGGATGGCTGGCCATCAAATGCAGAATCTCCACTTCCTTGGGAGACAAAAGCACGCTTTCCCCCTTCACGTGCACTTCGTAGCATTTCAGGTCGATTTCGGTATTGCCCACAGTCAAACGGCCCTGCTCCGGCGCGGTCTGCATCTGGTTCATGCGGCGGAAGATCACCGCGATGCGGGACACGATCTCCCGGGGCGAAAAAGGCTTCACGATATAATCGTCCGCGCCCAAAGCAAAGCCCAGCAGCTTGTCCACTTCTTCCCCCTTGGCGGTGAGCATGATCACCGGGGTCATCGATATCGCCCGGATATCGGCGCACACCTGGGTGCCCGTGCGGCCGGGCATCATGATATCCAGGATCACCAGATCGGGGCGCATGCGCTGGAACGCCTCCATCACGTCGTCCCCCCGGAACACGGAATAGACCTCGTAATCCTCCCGGGTCAGATAAATGCGCAGGGATTCATGAATGCCAATCTCGTCGTCGGCAATCAGGATCAGCTTTTTCTTGTTCATGGCGCTTCCTCCGGCGGTCAGTGTTTTCACGTATCATATTATACACATTCATAAACCCCGCCGCAAGCAATTGCCACAGAAACGCCGCTTTCTGCACAAAACCGCCGCGCGGTTTTTTCGCCGCGCGGCGGTTTTCTGTTCGGGTCAGTCGTTTTCCGGGGGATGGATGGCTCCTAAATCGGCAATGTGCCGCTGTTCCTCCGGGCTTTCCACCTGGGCGGGCAGGATGCCGGTGCATTCGGTCATGCTTGCCGCCTGCTGGATGTCAAACAGGGGATCATGCGCCGGTGTATCGGGCTTTAAGCGGCGTTTCCTGTTCATTTGGTTTCGTAGCTCCTGCACATGCTCTCATCGGCGGGGTCGCCGGAGTAGGCCATGGGCGTGGGGGCCACCTGGATGCTTTCCAAGGCGCAGAGGCCCTCATCATCCTTCAAATGGCGGCAGGATTCCACAGAGCAATGGATGCACTGGTTCTTTTTTTCAGTCATGGAAATACGCTCCTTTCCTTTTTCGGCGGCGATAAGCCGCATCGGAAACAGTATGCGCGAAAATCACGCTTGCCATGCAGGCGGATTTATGATAAAGTAACGTCCTGCCGACTGTATTCGGCAGCGGATGACGCGCGGAAAACCGCGCCACCCATCCGAAAAAACAGGATGCGCAAAAAGCCATCCTCACGAAAGGAGATTTTGACATGAAGAAGAACGCGTTCAATGTCAAAACCTTGTGTATGGGCGGAGCCATCGCCGCGCTGTATGTGGTGCTGACGCTGGTGGCCCAGGCGTTTGGCCTGGCCAGCGGCGCCATTCAGGTCCGCCTTTCCGAAGCGCTCACCATCCTGCCCTGCTTCACCTTCTCGACGGTGCCGGGCCTCACGGTGGGCTGCGTGCTTGCCAACCTGATCACGGGCTGCGCCATGTGGGACGTGGTGTTCGGAAGCCTTGCCACGCTGATCGGCGCAATCGGCACCCGGCTGCTCAAGAAAAAGCCCATGCTTGCCTGGATCCCCCCGGTGCTGAGCAACGCCATCATCGTGCCCATTGTGCTGCAAAAGGTGTACGGCGTGCCGGATTCTTTCTGGTACCTCATGCTGACGGTGGGTGCGGGCGAAGTGATCGCCTGCGGCGTTCTGGGCCTGGCGCTGTATAAAGCGCTTGAAAAATTGCCCAAAAGCATCATGGAATGAATCTTTGAGCGCGGAGCCCGAAAACGGCTTCGCGCTTTTTGCCGCTTTTTCTCGGAATGCTTGTCAAAACGCGTTTTATATGGTAAAATAGCATGTCTCTTTATGAGCCTTTGGTTATGGAGGAACACCATGATCCACATTTATCTGGACGCCATGGGCGGCGACAACGCACCCCAGTGCGCCATCGACGGAGCCAAGGAAGCCCTTCGGGCGGACAAGGATTTGAAAATCACCCTGGGCGGGCCCAAGGCGGAGATTGAAAAGCTGCTCACGGACTGCGACGATATCCGGGACCGGCTGGAAATCGACGACTGTACCGAAATCATCACCAATCACGACGCGCCGGTGATGGCCATCCGGCAGAAGAAGCAGTCTGCCCAGGTGAAGGGCATGCTGCTGGTGCGTGAAGGCGGAGCCGACGGCTTCGTTTCCGCCGGGAGCACCGGGGCCACGCTGGCGGGCGGCATGTTCCGCCTGGGCCGTATCGAGGGCGTGGAACGTCCCGCACTGGCGCCGCTTTTGCCCAATGGCAAGGGCTTTTTCTGCCTCATTGACTGCGGGGCCAACGTGGACTGTCTGCCCCAGTACCTGCCCCAGTTCGGGGTCATGGGCGCGGCGTACCTGAAAGCCGTGCGCGGTGTCGATAACCCCCGGGTGGGCCTGGTCAACATCGGCGCTGAAGCCGAAAAGGACAACGCCCTGGCAAAAGCCGCCTATCCCCTGATGGAAAAAGCGCCATTCAACTTTGTGGGCAACATCGAGGGCCGGGACATCACCGCCGACATGGCCGACGTGGTGGTGTGCGACGGTTTCTCCGGCAACCTGATCCTGAAATTCATGGAAGGCGTGGCGGGCACCCTGCTGGGCATGATCAAAAAGGAAATCTACGCCGACACCATGAGCAAAATTGGCGGCCTGCTTGCCAAGCCAGCCTTTAAGCGCGTGAAAAAAGCCATGGATTACACCGAAGTGGGCGGCGCTCCCCTGCTGGGCGTCAAAGGCGTGGTGGTCAAGGCCCACGGCTCCAGCAACGCCCACGCTATCGCCTGCGCGATCCGCCAGGCCGTGCTGATGGTACGGAAAAACCTGGTTGAATCCATAGAAAAAGAAATATCCAAGCAATTGCAAGCAGAATAAAGGAGGATGCAACAATGGTATACGAAACGGTAGCCGGCATGATCGCCAAGCAGCTGAAAATGGACGTGAAGGACGTAACCCCCGACAAGCGTCTGGTGGAAGACCTGAAAGCGGACAGCGCCAACGTGATGGTGCTGATCATGGACTTGGAGGACGCTTTCAATATGACGGTGGACGACACCGCCATCACCACCCTGCGCACCGTGGGCGACGTGGTCAAGTACATCGAAGCCAATCAATAATTCCAAAAACAAATTACGCCGGGGGCGGATGCGGCCATCCGCCCCCGAAGATTGCTTAAAGAAGGTTGCGAAAAACATGGCGGATTACGCGGCATTGGAACAGGCCATCGGCCATTCCTTCCGGAAACCGGCGCTGCTGAAACAGGCGCTGACGCATCCATCCCTGGGCCACGGGCATAACCAGCGGTTGGAATTTTTGGGCGACGCCGTGCTGGAGCTGTGCGTAAGCGAAAAAATCTACGAGCGGCACCCGGAAATGCACGAAGGGGCCATGACGCGCCTTAGGCAAAAGCTGGTGCGGGAAGAAAAATTGGCGGAGGCCGCCCGGCAGGTGAACTTGGGCCAGGCCCTGCGCATGGACAAAAGCTGCGAAACCGGCGGCGGTCGGGAAAACCCTTCCGTGCTGTGCGATACCTTTGAGGCGGTGCTGGCCGCCGTGTATTTGGACGGGGGGCTTTCCGCCGCCCGGGAAATGGTGCTGCGCCTCATCGGCGACTGTTCCGAAACCGGAGAGACCGACGCCAAGAGCGCCCTGCAGGAATACGTGCAGGCCCAGGGCCGGGAAATGCCCACCTACGAGATTTTAGGGGAAGAGGGCCCGCCCCACGACCGGATATTCACCGCCGCCGTGTATTTAGAGGGCGTGGAAGCCGCCCAAGGAAAAGGCACCAGCAAAAAGCGCGCTGAGCAGGAGGCCGCCGCCGCCGCGCTGAACACATTGAAGCGTTCGGGGGAATAAGGGAAGCATGCACCTTAAAAAACTGGAAATCCATGGGTTCAAATCCTTTGCCGACCGGACGGAAATCGTGTTCAACCAGGGCATCACCGGCATCGTAGGGCCCAACGGCTCGGGGAAAAGCAACATCGGCGACGCGGTGCGCTGGGTGCTGGGCGAGCAGAGCGCCAAGGTGCTGCGCGGTGCGAAAATGGAGGACGTGATCTTCAACGGCACAGCCAAACGCAAGGCGGCGTCTTACTGCGAAGTAAACTTAGTCTTTGAAAACGAGGACGGCGCCCTGAAATCCAATTTCGCCGAGGTCATGGTCACCCGACGGGTCTACCGAAACGGCGACAGCGAATATTACCTGAATAAAACGGCCTGCCGCTTAAAGGATATCTTAGAACTGTTCCGCGATACCGGCATCGGGCGGGAGGGCTATTCCCTCATCGGCCAGGGCCGCATCGACGAAATTCTGTCCGTCAAGAGCGAGGACCGCCGCCAGGTATTCGAGGAAGCCGCCGGGGTGATGACCTACCGGGTCCGCAAGGAGGACGCGGAAAGGAAGCTGGCCCGCACCAGGGACAATTTGAGCCGGGTCAACGATATTTTGGAGGAGCTTTCCTCCCGGGTGGAGCCCCTGGAAAAGCAGGCGGCCATCGCCAAGGAATATTTGGAGTTGGCGGAGCGCTTAAAGCACCTGGAAATCAACATTTTCCTGATCCGCCACGATAAAGTGAAGGATCGCATCGCTGCCCTGGATAAGACCATCGAGGGCCTCAAGGACGTGCTGCTGCACCACGAGGCGCGGCTCAACGAAAACGCCGCCGAACGGGAAAAGTTAGAGGAAGCCGCCGCCCTGCTGGAGCAGGAATTGGCGGAGGCCCGTAAATGCCACCTTCAAGCGGGCGACACCCTGCACGAGATGCAGTCCGCCCGGGACCGCACCGCCCACCAGATCGAATCCGGGAAGGAAAACTTGGAACGGGTGGACGGGGAAATCAAGGACACGCTCCGCAGGCAAAAGGAACTGCAAGCCCTGTTTGACCAGGGCGAAGAGGACGCCCAAAAAAGCGGCGCGGCCCTGCAAAAAGCCCAGGACGAACTGACGGAAGAACAGCGGAAGCTGGATCAATACCTTGGGGACGTGCAGCGGCAGGAAGACATCCTGGACCGGCACAAGGCGGATATCCTGACCGCCATGAACCGCCTGTCCGACGCCCGGAACCAGCAGGCCCGGCAGCAGGCCATCGCTGCCCAGATGAAGAACCGCCTGTCTGAAATCGAACAGAGCATCAAGGAAGGCGGGGAAAAACAGCAGGCTTTGACAAGCGCTCTCCGCGCTGCCGAGCAGTCGGCCAAGCAGGTGGACGAGGGGCTGGAGCAGCTCAAAAACGACGCCGTGCGGACGGAAGCCAACCTGCGCGCCCTCACCCAGGAAACTCAGGAAAAGGCCGAAAAGGCCCAAAGCCTGAACGCAAAATGTCAGGGGGACGTTAGCCGCCTAAAGCTGCTGGAAGAAATGAGCCGGGAAATGGAGGGCTACAGCCAGTCCGTCCGCAAGGCCCTTTCCTTTGCCCAGGGGGATTCCTCCGTCCGGGGCGTGGTAGCAAGGCTCATGCAGGTGCCCAAAGACCTGGAAACCGCCATCGATATGGTACTGGGCGGGGCACTGCAAAATATCGTCACCGAGGACGAGGAAGCCGCCAAGCGGATGATCGATTATCTGCGCAACAACCGCTTGGGGCGGGCCACCTTCCTGCCCATGACGTCCGTCAAAAGCCGGGTGCTGACCAATGAGGAACGCCGCCTGCTTTCCATGCCGGGATGCTTGGGCGTAGCCAGCGAATTGATTTCCTACGCCCCGGAGTATCGGGGCATCATGGAAAACCTGCTGGGCCGCACCGTTATCGCGGAGGATTTGGACAGCGGCATTCCCATCATGCGGGCGGGCCGCCACGCTTTCCGCCTGGTGACGCTCGCCGGGGACGTAATGCATTCCGGCGGCTCCATGACCGGCGGCACGGCCCAGAAAAGCGCCGTCAGCCTGCTGGGCCGGGAGCGCGAAATCAAGGAGATGCGGGAGGCTCTGGCCGCGGAGCAAAAGGAACTGCGAGAGCTGCGGGAGCAGCTGACCGCCATGCAGGCCCGGCGCGAGGACTTAAAGCGCCTGTGCAACGAGGCCATGGAGCGGGTGCACCAGGAGGAAATCGCCTCCGCCAGGGAGCAGGAGCGGGTGTTCAACGCCAAGGCGGAGCTGACCGCCGCCTCCCAGCAATTGGAGCGCACCCGGGCCGCCCGGGATCAGCTGAACGAAAGCATCGAAGAAATCCAGCGCGACCTGGCTCAAGCCCAAACCCTGGCCCAGAACGAAACTATCGACCGGGAGGCCATGGACCAGAAAACCGAGGCCCTGCAAAAAGCCCTGTTCTCCGTCCGGGAGCAGGCCGACGCCCAGCGGGACCGGGTGACCAAAATGCGCCTGCAATTCGCCGAGCTTTCCTACGCCCTGGACACCTTAAAGCGGGACAAGGCCCGGCGGGATCAGGAAAACGCCCAGCTGACCGGCGCTTTAGAGCAATTGCGCCGGGAGCACGACAGCCGGGAAGCCCAGCTTCGGGAAGCGGAGGAAGCGCTCAAAGAGCAGGAAAAAGCCTGCCGCGCCCAGGAGGCGCTGGCGGCAAAGGAAAAAGTCCAGGCCGACGCCCTGGATACCCGCCGGCAGGAGCTGGCCGCCAAGGAACGGGAATCCGTGCGGCTGAGCGAGGAAATCCATAAAGCCTACGACGATGACAGCACGAAGCTGCACCGCACCGAATTGAGCCATGACCGGGCGGAAAACGACTTAAAGGTCATGACCGACCACATTTTCAACACCTACGACCTCACCTACGCCATGGCGGAGGACCTGCGCTGCGAAGGACCCTTCGATCTCTCCGGGAGCGAAAAAGAGGCGGCAGAGCTGCGGGGCCGCATCCGGGAGATGGGGCCCGTAAACGTGGGGGCCATCGAAGAGTACGCCGCCACCAAGGAGCGCTTCGACGGCCTCACCGCCCAGCAGCAGGACCTGACCAAGGCGGAAAACGATCTGCAAACGCTGATCACCCGGCTGCTCAGCCAAATGGAAAAGCAGTTCGTGGCCGAATTCGACAAGTTGGGCGTGTTTTTCAAGGAAACCTTCGCCCGGCTGTTCGGCGGCGGGTACGCGGAGCTGAAGCTCACCGACCCAGACGACGCCCTGAACTGCGGCATCGAGATTATCGCCCAGCCCCCCGGAAAGAAACTGCAGCTTTTGAGCCTGCTGTCCGGCGGCGAGCGGGCCTTGACCGCCATCGCCATCCTGTTCGCCATGCTGAAACTAAAGCCCACGCCCTTCTGCATCTTGGACGAGATCGAAGCGGCCCTGGACGAGGCGAACATCGGCTATTTCGCCGATTACCTGTGCGAGTACGCCCACACCACCCAATTCGTGGTGGTCACCCACCGCAAAGGCACCATGGAAAGGTGCGACGCGCTGTACGGCGTAGCCATGCAGGAGAAGGGCGTCAGCGGCATGGTTTCGGTGAACTTGCAGGACTATGAATGACAAAGCGTGGAGTGTGGAGTTTTATAATGAATATCCGCTCTGCTTCCGTAAATTCAGCGAGCATATGGTATTTCCACTATATATAACTCCACGCTTATCAATTGCCGACTGTTAAGGAGGGAATAAAATTGGGTTTCTTTCAGCGCTTAAAGGATGGTTTGTTCAAGACCCGCAGCGGGCTGACCGACAAGGTGGACGAGCTGGTCAAAAATACCCGCGTCATTGACGATGATTTTTACGACGAGCTGACCGATATCCTGATCCTGGCGGACGTGGGCATGGCCGCCACCACGGACATCATGGAAAAATTAAAGGCCCGGGTCAATGAACAGAAACTCAAGGACGCGGACCAGGCCAAGGAAATTTTCAAGCAGATTTTGGTGGAGGAAATGAACATTCCCCGGCCCAACCTGCGCTGGCCCATGGTGATGTTCGTGGTGGGCGTCAACGGCGTGGGCAAAACCACCACTATCGGTAAGCTTGCCCTGCGCTTCCAGGAAATCGGCCGCAGCGTGATGCTGGCCGCCGCCGATACCTTCCGCGCCGCCGCCGACGAGCAGCTGGCCATCTGGGCCGATCGCGCCAAGGTGCCCATCATCCGGGGCAAGGAGGGCGGCGACCCCGCCGCCGTGGTGTACGACGCGGTGCAGAGCGCCAAGGCGCATAAAACCGACCTGCTGATCGTGGACACAGCGGGCCGCCTGCATAACAAAAAGAACCTGATGGACGAACTGGGCAAAATGCGCCGCATCATCGACCGGGAATATCCCGAAGCCGAAATGCGCTGCATGCTGGTGCTGGACGCCACCACAGGCCAGAACGGCATCCAGCAGGCCAAGCAGTTCAAGGAAGCCGCCGAAATCAACGGCATCGTGCTCACCAAACTGGACGGCACCGCCAAGGGCGGCGTGGCCATCGCTATCCGCAAGGAACTGAACATCCCCGTGTGGTACATCGGCGTGGGCGAGGGCATCGACGACTTGCAGGCATTCGACGCCAAGGAGTTTGTGAACGCTCTGTTTGGAGAAACGTAATAAAAAACATATTCCGAATGCCGCGCGGTCAGTTTGGCCGCGCGGTTTTTGAAACATGGCTGGTTTATTCGATGGCGATCGTTTCAAGGATTTCTCCAGTTTTGGACGTGATCAGGCGAACACCGCAGGGTGAACACGCCGTTTCGACATCATTGATCATAATACGCGCTTTCATCCCATCCGATTCGATGCGGAAGCATTTTTCTCCCCATTGCTGCTCCCAGGTATAAGCAAGGCCGCTTCCCAAGCTGAACCACATGCTGCCCCGCGCCATGGTGATCCCCCAGATATGCGCCATGTATTCCAGCACGGAAAGCAGCGTGGGTCCGTAAGCATTCTGGCACGGATCGGAAGAACCGGGGGCAAGGGGTTTCTTTGTGACGGTGGACACCAGACTGGGCGCGCCGGTAAAGGGATCAAATTGCTGCGAAAACACATAGCCGCCATCCATCACGGCGGACATGAGCTTTTTCCCAAGGCATGTGACCAGCTTTTCATACCCGTACCGCTCCAGCGCCAAAATGGCCCGCTGATAGGTGAGCCCCTCGCACTGGCCGGACCAGTTGTTTTCCGGCGCGTTGCGGAACAGCGGGTCGCTCACGGCCACGGAGGGCAAGGGCAGTTTTGTCCAAAATTCGCTTGGATTCAGGAGATGTTCCCGCACGAACCGATCCGCCATCTCCTGGGAAAATGCGCCCCAATACATGCAGCGCAGGTTGTTGTGGCACAGGACGGGGATGGGCTTTCCAGAACTGTCCCTATCAAAGCACGCGCCGCGCGCCTCGTCCCATAAGCGGGTTTTTAAAGCTTTCGCCACATCGTCGGCGGCTTTCCGCCACGCGCTCTCCTGACCGTTTCGAAGGATGGCGCTGATTTCCGCCAGGGTGTCCCGGGCGGCACAGGAAAAAGCCGTCACATCCATGGACCCCATGGGCACCGTATCATAGCCCCGGGGCGGGGCATCCTCGGTCCAGTACACGGGGGCGCCGCCATAGCGCAGGGCGTTGTCTTCGCCGGTGTCGTATACGCACCAGCTTTCCAGGATGCCGTCGCCGTCCGAATCCCGCACTCGCCAAAGATAAGCGTCAAACGCCCGCAGGCATTCATACAGCCGAAGCAGATAATCCCTATCCTCCCCGATCCAGTAATACATGTTCAGGGCGGGCCAGGGAAAGCAGAACCCCTGAAACTTGTTGAACTGCGCTTCCACATGGCCGTCCCCGAAGCCCTGGATGGAGCCCGGCAGCCTGCCGTCCGCCCGCTGATTGCGCATGAACAGCCATTGATTGTTCAGGGCGGCGGTCAGATTCTGCTTGGCGTACATTTCACCGCCCATGGGCTGAGTTTCCAGCCAGATTTTTTCATAGCCGCCGCCCTCCACCAGCACCTGATCGCGTCCGAAAAACGTCAGGTTTTCCCGGCATTTTTCGCAGGCGGTGTCAAATAATCGCTGATAGGCCGGATCAAAACAGGAAAAGGAAACGGACGTTTTCGGGAGCATAAGGGAACCTCCTTGTCAAAAAGGGCCAGCAGACGTATAATGACAGAAAAAACATGATGCGGAGGACAACATGAAACGCAGCGAAATCAACATCCGGGACCCTTTCGTGCTCGTATACGGCGGCGCTTATTATCTGTACGGCACCCGGGGCGCTACCTGCTGGGGCCCGGCGGACGGGTTTGACGTGTACGTGAGCCGCGATTTAGAGGAATGGGAGGGGCCCTTCGCCTGCTTCTCGAACGACGGTACCTTCTGGGCGGACAGGAATTACTGGGCCCCGGAAGTGTACCAATACCGGGACGGCTTTTATATGTTCGCCAGCTTCAAGCATCCCAGCGTCCACCGGGGCACCGCCGTCCTTCGGGCGGACAGCCCGCTGGGGCCCTTCCGGCCCTGGTCCGATGGGTGCGTTACGCCCAAGGATTGGGAATGCTTGGACGGCACGCTGTATATCAGCCGGCAGGGCCAGCCCTATATGGTATTCTGCCATGAATGGATCCAGGCGGGAGACGGGGAGATCTTAGCCCTGCCGCTAACGGAGAACCTGCGCGCCCCGGCAGGCGAACCGCGGCTTTTGTTCCGCGCTTCGGAAGCGCCCTGGTGCCAGTGCATTCATCATTCCAGCGGCATCACGGGCTGGGTGACGGACGGCCCCTTCCTGTGGCGGACGGAGGCGGGGACGCTGCTCTGCCTGTGGGCAAGCTTTTCTCAGGGCGGCTATACCGAGGGCGTAGCCGTGTCCGACAACGGCGAGATCGACGGGCGCTTCGCCCAGGCGGAACCGCTGTTTATGGACGACGGCGGCCACGGCATGGTGTTCCGCGCCCTGGACGGCCAATTGTATCTGACGCTGCACAGCCCGAACCAGAAGCTGATGGAAAGGCCTTTCTTCCATCCCATCGCGGAAAAGGACGGGAAGCTGATACGGCTCCGATAACCTTCTACGGATTGTTCAGCATGCCCCGCACCAGGCTTTCCCGGTATTCCTGGGGCGTGCAGCCCATCATTTTTTTATAAAACCGGCTGAAATTGGCGGAGGAGGAAAAGCCCACGGCTTCCCCGATATCGCCGATTTTGTTGGCGCTGTCCCGCAAAAGCTGGTTGGCCCGGCGGATGCGGGCGGCGCTGACGTATTCGGAAAGCGTTTCTCCCGTCAGCTGATGGAACAGGCGGGACAGATAGGCGGGATTGAAATACGTGATTTCCGCCATGCGGGAAAGGCTCAATTCCTCGGGCCGGTGCAGGTTGTTTTCAACATAATCGCGGATCTGCATGACGATGGCCTGGCTGCGGTTTCCCTGGTCCCCCTCGCTGACGCGCAGCAGGGTCCTGCCCAAATCCATAAACGCGTCCGCCGCCTGCCCCCAGGAGGTAAAGCCCGCAATGGAAGTGAGGCCGGCCAGGCCTCCGGGAAACTGGACCTCGTCATGCAGCTTCCAGCGGTTGATGTAGGACAGAAACAGGTGGCTCAAGGTCATGAACGCTTCCAGGGCGTAGGGATCGTCCATGCCGTTGGCACCGGAAGCGCGCAGGGCGGCGGCCGCGGCGGAAAGCAGGCTCATGAACTCCTGCCGGTTCATATGCTCCATGGCCCCTTTCAGCCGCCCCACCAGGGAATCGGGCAGCAGGGGCGTTCCCGCCGTGGAACGAGCCGGGGAAGGCTGGAGCGCGATCATGCCGGGCACGCCCACGCCCTGGCAAACGCGCCTGCGCAGGGTCTGATAGGCATCCGCCAGCCGTTCCGCCGGTACCGCGTCGGTGTGCAGCGCGAAGGCAAGGGTCACATCGGCTTCTTTCCGTACGGCTTCCTGAATCAGGTCGATGTTTTCGCGGATGTACAGCGCGCAGCGCCGTATATCCATGTTTTCCCCCGGCTGCAAAAGCCACAGGATATCCTCGTAATGGTTCCAGAAAGCAATGCGGATGGGATAAGCGGCCAATTGCAGCCGCAGCGCCCGGTCGATGATCAGCAGCTTTTCGTGGAATTCCTCCAAGGAAAGCGCTAAGGTGCCGCTTTCAATCTTTGGCAGAAAACGGGCAAGGAAATATTCAGAAAAGCAGCGGCCCTGCTGCTTTCCCAGCTGGACGGCCAACACATGGCCGTCCCCTTTTTCCTGCAATATGAAGCGGTTTTCGGGCCGGACGAGGCGGCACGGAACGACGCGGCGCGCGCCTGGGGCCAGGCTGTGGGCTGGTATATGACGGCTTTGGCGGACACCTTTCCATGGTATGCCCGGAAAATAAGACCGTTTTTTCCACCATCGCCGATCCCCGGCTGGATCCCTTCGGCGTGCAGCGGCTCTGCAACGCTTTCTTTGAGGAAGTATATCCCTGGATCGGGCAGGAAGATAGGGAAAGGGAAGCGCTTCATCTGAACGTGCCCGCGCTGCCCGATCAGGCGGAATACGCCGTCTCCGAAACGTCGGAGTACCGGTTCGAGGAAGGGAATCCTTTGCAGCTTCGGTCCCTGCGGTTAAAGGGCGATTGCCTGTATTATGAAAATAACCGAGGCCAGGTCACGCCGCCCTTTGGACGGGAAACAAACCGGCAGACCGCGTTTCCCGGCTGGGCGAATGAGCCTGCTTTGGCTTCCGGCGGCTGGGTGGAACCGGGGCTGCTTCGGGTGCGCTGCTTTGCCGTCGGCAATGCCCCCTGCGGCTTTGATATGCTTTTGTATTTCCGGGAAGATTCCGTTACCGTGCAGTGCCGGAAATCCTATGATCCGCTGACAATGGGATATGAAGGCGCAGTTACAGGAAAAACAGCTTTAATCGGCTGATCCCCAGGCGGCGGCGCACAGGAATGTTTCCGGACGGCTTGCCGTAACTTGATTTGTGTGGTATTCTTTATACGAAGATGATTGTCTGGAAAAGGCACAATCGCTTCCAGCCTGGATGCGTCCTCCGCGTCCGGCTATTTTCGCAAATCAAAACTCCGCCGAGGTGAACCCCATGAAAATGCTGCGGCTGTTTACGCGCAAGGCCACGTTTTCCGACGGCGTGCTGGATTTGGTGCTGACCAACGAGGACGTGCGGGACGATACCTGCGGCATTGAAGACGGGTACACTTTCTCCATTTTCCGGGCGAAAACCCGGGATTACGTGGGGTATGTGAGCCTGCGGCTGGGCGAAAGCCCGGGGCTGTATTACTTGGGGCACATCGGGTATCGGGTGGAGGAAAAGCATCGGGGCCACGGGTACGCGGCGGAGGCGTGCCGCCTGCTGCTGCCGCTGCTGAAACGGCTGCACCTCGGCAGCGTGGTGATCACCACCAACGTGGAAAATGTAGCTTCCCGAAAAACCTGCGAAAACTTGGGGTGCGTATTGGAGCGCATCGCCGACGTGCCGCCGGAGCAGCGCACCCTGTGCGCCGGGGCAATGCAGAAGTGCCGGTATATCTGGCGTATGGACAGCAGGGAAACAACATACAATAAAACGATAAAATGGTAAGGAGGGGCCTCATGTTTCTGACGGCAAAGGGCGTGAATATTTATTATGAGCAAAGCGGCGCGGGAAAAAACGTGCTGCTGCTGCACGGCTGGGGCTGCTCCACCAAGCATTTTGCGCAGATTGCCCAGGATTTGGGGAAGAATTACCGGGTCACGGTCATCGACTTGCCCGCCCACGGCCAGTCCGGCAGGCCCCCGGAACCCTGGGGCGTAAAAGAATTTGCCGCCTGCATCCAGGATTTGATGGAGCAGCTCGGCATCGCCCCCTGCGACATCATCGCCCATTCCTTCGGAGGCCGGGTGGCGCTGTATTTAGCGGCCAATGAACCGCAGTTGGTGAACCGGCTGGTGCTCACCGGCTGCGCGGGGATCAAAAAACCCCAGACCGAGGAACAGAAAAAACGCAGCGAAGCCTACCAGAAAAAAAAGAAAACCCTGCAAGGGCTGGCGAAGCTCCCCCTGGTTGGCGGCATGGCGCAGAAGAGCCTGAAAGCCCTCCAGCAGAAGTACGGCTCCGCCGATTACAACGCCTTAGACGACGAAATGAAAAAGACCTTCGTGAAGGTCATTTCGGAGGATTTGCGGCCCCTGCTGCCGAAGATTCAGGCGTCCACCCTGCTGATCTGGGGCGAAAAGGATCAGGACACCCCCCTCTGGATGGGCCAGGCCATGGAGCAGGAAATCCCCGACGCGGGACTGGTCATCTTTGAAAACGACGATCATTTCGCGTATCTCCGACAATGGCCCCGGTTCGTGACGGTTGTTCGGGCATTTTTGACGTAAAGGAGGCAGGAAAGCATTGGATATGCTTTTGATGTACTGGCTTCCCTGCCTTTGTATGATTGCGGGGATTGTGCTGGCCGCCCGGCGGCTGACGCACTATTTTCAATTGGAAAGCTATCAATTCCATGGCTATTTTCAAACGGTCAACCGCCAATGGAAGCAAGCGGTCATCCCGTATTGTGCGCTGGCTGGCATTTACCTGGGTATTTTTCTTTTGTATACATGGGTGGGCACAATGTTGTGGCGGGCGGATGCCCCTTCCTCCTGGACATTCCTACAGGTGCTGTGGGTTCTTTTGTGCTGTGCGGGTTATGTGCTGGCAGGCGGACTGGTGAGGAAGCAGGGGTTAAAGCGCAAGGAAAAGAAGAAATTCGCTCTGACTGCCCGGATGAAGCGGTTCTATGGCGTTCTGATCGTGGTGCTGGCGCTGATTCCCGTCATGATTTTCTTGATGAACGGCAACAATCCCGCCAAAGGCGCTGTGAGCTGCATAGCAGCCGCGTTCATCCTGCCCCTGCTGGTGGCTTTGGCAGGCGTGGTGGCCCTGCCCATCGAACGCCTGATTTTCCACCTGTATTTCCGGGACGCGGAAAAGAAGCTGCTGGAAAATCCCCGGCTTATCCGCATCGGCATTACGGGCAGCTACGGAAAAACCTCCACCAAATTCATTTTAGCGGAAATTTTGGGGCAGAAATATAACGTGCTGGCCACCCCCGCCTCCTTCAACACCCCCATGGGCGTGACCCGCATCATCCGGGAACGGCTCACCCCCTCCCATCAAATCTTTATCGGGGAAATGGGCGCCCGGCACGTGGGGGAAATCAAGGAACTGTCCCAGCTGGTGCATCCCCAAATCGGCCTGCTCACCGCCGTGGGGCCCCAGCATCTGGACACCTTCAAGACCCTGGAGCGCATCGAAAAGACCAAGTATGAGCTGATCGACGCGCTGCCGGAGGACGGCCTGGGCGTGTTCCTGAACGACGATGCTATTGTCACCAAACTGTACGAAAAGACCCAAAAGCCCAAGATGCTGGTGGGCAAAGAAGGAGCCGACGCCTGGGCCACGGACGTGACCGTGTCCCCCCAGGGCAGCCATTTCACCCTGCGCCTGAAAGGGTGGGAGCCTTTTGAAGTCACCACCACCCTGCTGGGCGAACACAACATCCGCAACATCCTCATGGCCGCCGCCGTGGCGAAGCATTTGGGCCTGAATCGAGAGCAGATTCGTCGGGGCATCCTGCAATGCAAGCCCGTGGAACACCGGCTGCAATTGCTGAAAACGGCGGGGGGCGTCACCGTCATCGACGACGCGTTCAACACCAACCCACGTTCCAGCAAGGAAGCCTTGAAGGTGCTTTCCTCCTTCCCCGGCAGGCGGGTGATCGTCACCCCCGGCATGGTGGAATTAGGCGCGGAAGAAGCCAAATACAATGAAGAATTCGGCCAGGCCATGGCGAGGGCCGTGGACGTGGCCGTGCTGGTGGGCAGGAAGCACACCGAGCCCATCAAGCGGGGCCTGGAGGAACAGGGCTTCCCGGCGGATAACATCCACGTGGCTGCCAATTTGGACGAGGCCATCCAAACCGTCAACGGCATCCTGCGCCCCGGCGACGTAGTGATGTACGAGAACGATCTCCCTGATCATTATAACGAAGTGTAACAAGCCAGCATTGGAAATGTGAAATACGTTTTCCCTTGCGGCTTTCTCGGAAGGGGGTCTGGGGGAAGCCGCTCTTTAGCCTCTAAAGAGCGGTTTCCCCCAGAAAATCCCCGTTAGGAGGTTAAAATGAGCAAAATCCAGTTGGGCGTGATTTTCGGCAGCCGCACCTGCGAGCACGAGGTGGCCATTATCAGCGCGGTGCAGCTGATGCGGAACGTGAACCGGGAAAAATACGACGTGATTCCCGTGTACATCAGCCAGAAGGGGGAATGGTTCACCGGCGAACCGCTGTTGGACATCAAAACCTACACCCCCTTTGATCCGTACAAAAAGGGCATTATTCCCGTTCACCTGGACCTGACCGCCGGTTCCGGGGCGCTGCTGCATTACGCGCCCGCCAAGGGCCTGTTCGGCGGCGGGAAGGAAGAGGTCATCGCCCGGTTGGACGTGGTGATCCCCGTAATGCACGGCCTGCACGGGGAAGATGGCTCTCTCCAGGGCCTGCTGGAGCTGGCGGGGCTGCCTTACGCTTCCACCGGCGTCACCGGCTCCGCCGTGGGTATGGATAAGATCACTATGAAGCGCTTCTTCCGGGGCTGCGGCTTCCCCATTTTGCCGGACTGCGCCCTGACCCGCAGCCAGTTTGAGCGGAACGCCGACAAGGCTATGGACACGGTGGAAGCGGCTCTTCCCTACCCCGTGTTCGTCAAGCCCGCGTGCCTCGGTTCCTCCATCGGCGTCAGCCGGGCGGACGACCGGGCGGAGCTCAGGGAAGCCTTGGAGCTGGCTTTCTCCTACGACCGCCGGGCGCTGATCGAACAGGGCCTGGATAAGCCCATCGAGGTCAATTGCTCCGTGGTGGGCTTCGACGGGGAACGGAAAGCCTCGGTGCTGGAAATGCCCAACAGCGGCGCGGGATTTTTGGATTTTGCCGAAAAATACTTGGCGGGCAGCGGCGGCAGCAAGGGCATGGCGAGCTTAAAGCGCATCGTGCCCGCCCCCATCGGGGAGGAACTGACCAAAGCGCTGCAGGACCTGTCCCTGCGGGTGTTCGACGCCATGGACTGCAAGGGCGTGGTGCGCATCGACTATATGCTGGACCGGCACAGCGACAACTACTATATCACCGAAATCAACACCATCCCCGGTTCCCTGGCCTATTACCTGTGGCAGGAAACCGGCCTGAATTACGGCAGGCTCATTGATGAAATGGTGGACTGCGCCATGAAAGCCTACAAGGAAAAGGAACGCAATACCTTCGCCTTTACCTCCGATATCCTGTCCGGCGTGCAGCTGGGCGGCGTGAAGGGCGGAAAAACTGGCGGCAAACTCAAACTGTAAAACCAAGAAGCGCTTTTCTCTACCGTTTTCAGCGAGAGGAAAGCGCTTTTTGTATGCACATATACAAAAATTTTATTTCCTGCGCAGCGGAAAATCTTCCTGATTTTTTTACAAAATTGTTGCGAATTGTTTCAAAAAGTCTATACGCGAAGCCCTGAAATATGCTATAATAGGAGGGCGCTTTTTGTGTACCCAAAAAGCGCCGGAAGCCTCCCCAACCGGCGGCGATCCGAAAGCGTAAGGAAAAAGGATGAATCGCATGGCACACTCGCTGATCTTGGCTTCCGCCTCCCCCCGCCGCCGGGAATTGATGGCCTGCACGGGCATTCCCTTTCAGGTGATCACGGCGGACGCGGAGGAAATGAAAACAGGAGACCCGGAAACCCTGGTGATGGAAAACGCCCGCCGCAAGGCCCAGGCCGTTTGGCGGCAGCACCCGGACAGCGTGGTGCTGGGGGCGGACACCATCGTGTACCAGGACGGGGCCGTGCTGGGCAAGCCCAAGGATCGGGAGGACGCAAAAGCCATGCTGCGCCGCCTCTCCGGCGCGTGGCACACGGTATATACCGGCGTGTGCGTCATGACCCCGGAAGGCAAAGCAGACGTGCGCTGCGACGCCTCGCGCGTACAGTTTGTTTCCCTGACCGACGCGGATATCGATCGCTATATTGCCAGCGGCGAACCCATGGACAAGGCCGGAGCCTACGCCGTGCAGGGCCGGGCGGGCATGTACGTCAGCCGCATTGAGGGCAGTTCCTCCAACGTGATCGGCCTGCCCATGCATTTGGCGCGGGACATGCTGCGAACCGCCGGGTTTGACGAGATTTGATTTTTTGAGAAATAAGACAGATTGGTGGATGAAGATAGATGGCCATCGTGGCGCCTGATATGGGCATTGACCTGGGCACAGCCAATACCCAGGTATACGTGAAGAAAAAGGGCATTGTGATCAACGAACCTTCTCTGCTGGTGGCGGACCGGGGCGGCAGGCACGCCGTGCGCGCCATCGGCGAGGAAGCGCGGGTGCTGCTGGGCCGCACCGCGGCGGACGTGGTATCCGTGCGCCCCATGGCGGACGGCATGATCCGTGATTTTGACATGACCCAGTACATGCTGCAATATTTTGTGCGCAAGGCCATCGGCGTTTCCCGCCTGGTAAAGCCCCGCGCCATCATGACCATCCCCTGCCGGGTATCGCCCATCGAGCGGCGGGCGGTGCGCAAGGCGGCGGTATATGCGGGCATTCGGGAAAACCAGCTGCATCTGGTGGAAAAGCCCTTCGCGTCCGCCATCGGGTCCGGCCTGCCGGTCTTCGAGCCCATTGGGTCCATGGTGGTGGATATCGGCGGCGGCACCACGGAAGCGGCCGTCATCAGCTTGGGCGGCATCGTGGTGTCCCGTTCCATCCGCATCGCCGGCATCAAAATGGACGAAGCCATCATCGCCTACGTGAAGCGAGAATTTAACATGACGATTGGCGACCGCACCGCCGAGGACGTGAAAATGGCCTTGGGCTCCGCCCTGCCCATGAAGGAGGAAAGGCGGGTACTGGTCCGGGGCCGGGATATGATCACCAATCTGCCCCAAACGAGGGAAATATCCTCCACCCAGGTTTACGAAGCCCTGAAAGCCCCCTGCCAGGCCATTTTAGCGGCCATTCAGTATGTGCTGGAGCGCACGCCGCCGGAATTGGCGGGGGACGTGATGAAATCCGGCATCCACCTGACCGGCGGCGGTTCCCAGTTATTCGCCCTGGATCAGTACATCGCCAGCGAGCTGGATATGCCGGTGCTTTTGGCCCGGGATCCCATGAGCTGCGCGGCCTTGGGGGCGGGCCATTTGGCGGACAATATCGAGCTTTTGCACCGCATTGGCAAATCCAGCTTCCTTCGGGAGGAAGACGAGGAGTAATTCGGCATGGCAAGAAACAGTGACCGGCATTTTTCCGAGGGAGACAGCCTGAACGCCAAAGATTTGGGCGCTTCCATCCCGGAAGCGGAAGAACGCCTCCCCGCCTGGGCCCAGCAGCGGGAAGAGGCGGACGCTTCCCCGGAGGCGGAACCCCTTCCCGACGAGCCGGAAAAAAGGGATGAACCGCCGGAGGAAAGCGGCGAAGCGCCGGAAGAGGAGCCCGCGGTCGCATCCTCCGCACCTGACGCGCGGAAAACGGCGGATGAGGCCTGGGCGCGGGAAGCTACACGGGTGGAGGGCGGCCAATACCGCCGGGTCTCCATGCCGGGGGATCGGGAAGAAACGCCCGCTAAAGGCAAAAAAAACGGCAAGAAAAACGGCAAAAACAACGGCAAGAAAAAGAGCCGGAAAAAGAAAAACGCTACCCAGGAAGAGGAAAAGCGCGGCTTTGTCAGGCTCATGCTCATGATCCTGGTCTGCGGGGCGATTTTCCTGATGGTCGCCATGATGGTGATGTCCAATTTTATCAGCCATCCCATCCTGACGGTGCCCCGCCGCATCATCACCGGGCTGATCGCCCCGGTGCAGTCCGTTTTTTCCGATGTGACGGACAGCGTGGTCACTTACCTGCGCACGCTGAAGATCCGGGGCGACATCGAATACGAATATGAGCAGCTGCTCATCAAACTGGACGATATGGCCAATGATACGGCCCGCATGCAGGAGCTGATCCATGAGAATCAAGCCCTGCGGGATCAGTTGGAAGAGCAGCAGAACAATACCCAGATGAACGGCCTGTTCGCCCAGGTGATCGGCACGGTGGGCAACAATTATTTTTCCACCCTGACCCTGAACGTTGGCACGGCGGACGGCGTTGCCGACTATATGGCCGTGGTGAACAACGGCGGCCTTGTGGGCGTCACCTACAACACCCGGGAGCATTCCTGCAGCGTGCGCTGCATCATCGACAGCGACTGCACCGTGGCGGGCCTCGTGCAGTCCACCCGCGACCAGGGCAGCGTGAAGGGCACTTTGGGCACTAACGGGGAGCCCATGTGCCGCATGTACTACCTGCCGGATAATTCCCTGCCCCGCCCCGGCGACGTGGTGGTCACCTCCGGCGTGGGCCTGGAATTTCCCAAAGGCATCCCCATCGGCTATATCCGGGAAAGCACCCGGGGCATGGAGGACAACAAATCCTATGTGGTGCTGGAGCCGGTGGTGGATTTTCAGCATTTGGAATACGTGACGGTATACCGCTACCGCCCCCTCTACGCGGAAAACGCCCAGGCCCGGACCAGCACCTCCCAGAATATCACCTTAGAGCCGCTGGTCACGGCCCGGCCCGTTCCCTCCTTTGAGCTGGAAGGGCTGAGCGATTTCATGTATTCCGCAACGGAAGCGCCCACAGACACCGTGGCGGAAACCCCCGCGCCTTCCGCGCAGCCCGATGATACCCCGGCTCCCACCCCGTCGCCCGACCCCAACGCGACGCCCGTGCCGGAAAACCTGGAGTATCATGCCTTGGACCGTTCCGGCGCTACGGCCACGCCGTCGCCCCGGCCCACGTTTACCCCCACGCCTTCTCCGTCCCCCACAGCGGACGCGGGCGCGATGACGGTGGAGGATGACGAGTAAAAGAATCCTTCAAGGAGGAAACACTCGCTTTGAAGTCGCTGAAAAGGGCTCTGAAAGCCCTGATCCTGACCCTGCTGGCTTATCTGGCCCAGGCATGTGTGATGAAATACCTGACCTTTCAGGGAATTCACGGCAGCGTGGTTTTCGCTGTCCTGGCCATCATCATTGTGTCCTGCGGGAAGAAATACGCGTTCTGCGCTTCCTGCCTGATCGGCATGATGATGGAATGCATGCTGGCCAGCGTGCCCGCCCTGTACGTGATCGCCTACCCCGTGATCACCATGTTTGCCGCTCAGAATTTTGCCGATATGAGCGACCGGCAGTTGGAACGCCGCCGGGTGAACAATGAAAGCCGTCAGGTACGCATCAGCGAGGGCCGGGGGAAGGATCACTGGTGGCAGCATTTCATGCTGCGCTACCGGGACAGCGATTTGCCCCCGGTGGTGCGCATTCCCCTGTGCGCCGCCCTGATGGACTTTTTGCTGAACGCGGTGCTGTGCGCGTACATGTACCTGATCGGCGAGGAACTGACCCTGCTGCACGCGGGCCGTATCCTGGTTTCCGTGGTCTATACCATGGCCATTTCGCTGATCCTGATGGTTCCCCTGCGGTGGGTGCTTGGCATGTACCGCAAAAGAAAGCCCCGGGAAGGAGGCGAACCGCTGTGAAGGATGAATTCCGCAAAACCCGGAAAAACCGGGGGAAAAACCATATGCTCAACACGCGCTTCCTGGTGTTCTTAGCGTTTGTGGCCGGCATGTTCGCCGTGCTGTTTTTGGGCCTGTACCGGCTCCAGATCGAACAGGGCGAGGAGCATTACGACGCCACCACCAGCCAGAGCATCAAAAGCATCGCCGTGAAGGGCAGCCGCGGCATGATCACCGATATCAATTCCGTGGTGCTGGCCAAGAGCGAAAAGGCGTACAACGTCACTTTTTACCGGGAAAACAACGACTGGGATTATCCCACCAAGCAGCTGATCGAAGCCATCCGCATCGTGGAAAGCTACGGCGGCAGCGTATCCGTTTCCTCGCCCCTGGTCAGGAACGACGAAACCGGCGCCTGGGAATACAATTTCGGCTCCGGCATTTCGGAAACCGCCTGGAACACCCGCAAAAAGTATTTTTACGACAACAACTATATTTCCAGCAGCAAATACGGCACCCCGGAATCCGCTTTCAAATTTCTCTGCGGCCGCTTCGGCTTTACCGTCCTTCCCGACGGGCGCTATCTGCTTGCCCTGGACGCAAACGGCAATTCCGTGATCTTAGACCCTGAATCCCTGGTGAACAAAATCACCGACGGGGCGGGAGACGTGACCGACAAGATCGTGAACCTGAACCTGATCGACCCGGACAAGGTGGCGGAATACCTGGTGGTGGACGAGGAAAAGGTGCTCCAGGTGATCGCCATCAACGCCACCATGCAGGATAACGCTTTCCTGTCCCTGCCGGTGCCCTTTGCCGAGGACGTGAGCTATGAAACCGTGGCCGAAATCGAAGGCCGCAGCATGAGTATGCCCTGGGTTGGCGTCACCATGGGCGACAAGCGCGTGTACCCCAACGGCTCCCTGGCCGCCACCATCATCGGCTACACGGGCAAAATTCAGAACGCGGATTACTATTTCAGCGATTTGAAGCCCGCTGGCTACGCCATGAACGATTACATCGGCCAGGCGGGCATCGAAGCCAGCATGGAAAACTGGCTCACCGCCAACATTACCGACCGGCAGGGCGCCCGCGTCGTGGAAGTGGACCCCCAGGGCAAGGTGACGCGGGAACTCAATTACATCCCGCCCCAGGACGGCAACACCGTCAAGCTCACCATCAACGCCCAGTATCAGGCGGCGGCGGAACGCTTTATTCGGGACAACGTGAACTTCACCCGCAACCTGCAGGAAGAGCGCATGCGGGAACCGGACTGGCTGGAAACTTACAAGGACAAGATCGCCACCCGCGACTGGGAGGAATTTCCCATCCAGCTGGCCACCACCGGCGTGCTGATCGTGATGGACCTTCGCGAAGGCAACGCGGGCAACATCCTGGCCCTGGCCCAGTACCCCAATTACGATCTGAACGCCATGGTGCAGGGCGGCGACGCCGCCATCCAGATCGTGCAGGATGAACGGGGCCTGCTGATGAATTACGCCATCCAGACCCGCGCTGAGCCCGGCTCCATTTTCAAAATGTGCACGGGCCTCGCCGGGCTCACCAACGGACAGCTCACCCCCACTGAAACCATCAGCGACGGGGGCCGCTTCAACTGGTTCACCACCGTGGAGGAGGACATGCCCAAATGCTGGACCAGCCACCCGGAACAGCATAAGGACCTGACCATCGTGGAGGGCCTGACCAAATCCTGCAACTACTTTTTCTATACCGTGGCGGGTCGGCTGTACAAGGCTTACGGTTCGGAAGAAAGGCTGTATAAATACGCCGCCCAAATGGGCCTGACCAGCAAAACGGGCATTGATCTGCCCGGCGAATTGCGCTCCATCGTGGGCAACCAGACCAATCTGTACGATCCCGACGTGAGCCTCCAGGAGCAGATGACCGCCACGCCTATCCTGGTGGCGGCCTCCCTGAAAAAGCATATTTCCAACTACGCCGCAAGCTACGGCATCACCTACGACGACGCGCGCCTGGACCGGTGCATCAAAAAGCTGATGGACATGGCCTACAATACCGCCGATATCAACAACGCGTGGATTTCCGCCGCCCGCCCCATTTTCATGACCGAGCTGGGTATGACCCGCAACATGGTGATGCAGCAGGCGCTGATGGGCGATATGTGGACCTACCTGAACGATATCAAGTGGGGCGGCAGCCAGGAGATTCAGATGGGCGTGGGCCAGTCCATCACATTGCTCACTCCCATCGCCGTCGTGCGCTACATCGGCGCGCTGAACAGCGATTTGGTGGTATGGAACCCCAACATCGTGGACTCCATCATCTCCCCGGAAGGCGAGATCCTGTCCCAGCGTTATCCCACCCAGTTCAACGTATTGGAAAGCGCCAAGCCGTACCTGTCCTACATCTTGGAAGGGCTGAAAGGCGTGGTCGATGAGGCGGGTACCGCCGCCCGCCAGTTCCGTGGATGGAAGTACGACGCCGAAGAAGTCATGGTAGGAAAGACCGGTACATCCCAGATGACCATTGGCAAGGTGCGAATCGACCTGGAAAACAACGGTTGGTTCGTTGCCCTGACCCCCAAGGGCGATCCTGAAATCGCTCTGGTATCCTTTATCCCCAACGGCTTTTCCGGTTCCTACACGGTCCGCGCCGCCAAGGACTTTATCGAGTATTATTTGGATGAGCGGGACAAGGTGGACCTGAATATCGCCTTGCCGGGCGGAAACGCGCTGGCGCCGTAACCTAATAAAATGTGGAGAGTGGAGTTATATATTGCGTACAAGCTTTTCATAGCCTGGATATCCCGCGATATTGAAGATATCAAAATAAAACTCCTCACTGATGAAAAGTATCTTTCAACGCTTTGATCGAGAGGTGAAAAACGTGGGCCGTATTTTCGCGATCATGTCTGGCAAAGGCGGCGTGGGAAAAAGCACCCTGGCCGCGGCGCTGGCGGAATGCTACGCCAAGCAGGATATGCGCACCGTGCTGCTGGACGGCGACGTTGGGCTGCGCTGCGCGGACCTGATGCTTGGCATGCAGGACCGAATCATCTATGATTTGGGCGACCTGGTGGAAAAAAACTGCCAGCTGGAACAGGCGCTGGTACGTCATCCAAAGCTGTCCTCCCTTTCCCTGGTAGCCGCGCCGCAGATGGTCAACGCGTCCGACCTGAAACGCAAGGATATAAGCCGGATCATCACCCAGCTTTCGGATAGCGCGGACGTACTGATCATAGACGCTCCCGCCGGGATCGGGAGGGGCCTGAAAAACCTGCTGGGCGCGGCGGCGGAGCCGGTGATCGTGGTTACGCCGGACGACGTGTGCCTGCGGGACGCGGAAAGGCTGAACCTGCTTTTGACCCAGCGGGAAGAACCCCGGCCCGTGGTCGTGTTCAACCGAGTGAACAAAAAGCTGGTGCGGCTGGGCGAAATGAACACTCCGGCCCAATTGGCCGCCACCCTGGATATGCCCCTCATGGGCGCGGTGCCGGACAGCCCCAAGGTTTACCAGGCGCTGCTGCATCACCGGGGCGCCCTGCACTGCGGCGATCCCAAAGTGGTGAAAGCGATCGAGAACATGGCCGCCCGGCTGCTGGGGAACGACGTACCCCAGGAACACTATAAAGCCAGCGCCTTTCTGGGTATTTTTATGAAAGGAGATGAAGCCTGACATGAGGTCCGAAGCCCGGTGGAACCGGGATGGTCATTTCGATTGGCCGCTGGTGGTGGTGGTGTACGCCCTGTCCATTTTCGGCATTCTGTGCATCACCATGGCTACTTATGTGCCCTCCGTAAGCGCCGACCTGCCGCTGCTCAATAAGGTGCTGGCCTCCCGTTCCGGCATGTGGCAGTCCATTTTCCTGGTGGTCTCCCCCATCGTGATCGGCGTGATCGTGGCCCTGCCCACGGAAATCATCCGCGCCCGCGTGAGGCTTGTTTATTTGGGCGTGCTGGCCCTGCTGGTGGTAACGCTGGTGGTGGGCCAGGTGAGCAATGGTTTGAGGGGCTGGCTGAAATCCGACCTGCTGGGCCGGTCCATTCAGGTGAGCGAGTTTTCCAAGCTTTCCGTGCTGCTGATGCTGGCGCGGCAATTAGCCCGGTCCGAAAAGCCCATGAGCAAATTCAAGGACTTTATGCGCACCATGATCATCGTGGGCGTGCCCGCCCTGGCCGTGCTGGCCCAGGGCGAAACGGGCACCGTCATCGTGATCGCGTTCATGTTCATGACCATGATCTTTTTCGCCGGAGTGGATATCCGCATCATTTTAACCTTTATCGTGTTAGGCGTGCTGGGCATCGGGGCCATCGTGGCCTACGGCATGCTGTCGGAAACCACGGATTACCGCATCCTGCGCCTGCTGGCTTTTATGGACCCGGAAAAATACCGGCAGACCGGCGGCTACCAGATCCTCATGTCTCAAAAGGCCATCGGCGCGGGGCAATTGACCGGGGTGGGCACCTTCCTGCCCGGCTCATGGACTACCTTGGGCTTTGTGCCCGAAAGCTCCACGGACGCCATTTTCACCGTGGTGGGCGAATGCTTCGGCTTCGTGGGCTGCGCGGCGGTGCTGCTGGCCTATTTGTTCATCATCCTGCGCATGATCTATTTAGCGCGGTTCACGGACGATCCATTCTGCCGTCTGGTGATCATCGGGGTGGTGTCCATGCTGCTGTTCCACGTGTTCCAGAACGTAGCCATGTCCATGGGCATTATGCCCATCACGGGCATCCCCCTGCCGTTCTTAAGCTACGGCGGCTCCAACTTCATTTCCAATATCGCCGCCGTGGCCCTGGTGCTGAACATCGCCCACAACGGCAACTCCGCCACAGTGACCACCGTGCCCCTGCCCAAGATGAACACGGTAAGGTGATACGCCATGACCATCCAGCAATTGCATTATGTGATCCAGATCACGGAAACGGGTTCCTTCAACCGGGCGGCGGAAAAACTGTTCATGGCCCAGCCCTCCCTGACCACGGCGGTGAAGGAACTGGAAAAGGAAATCGGCATCACCATTTTCAACCGATCCGGCAAAGGCGTAACGCTGACGGCGGAGGGAACGGATTTTCTGCCCTATGCCCGGTCCGTGGTGGACCAGTACCAAAATCTCTTGGACGTGTACGGCAAGCAGGGCGTGCGCAAGCAGAAATTCGCCGTGTCCACCCAGCATTATTCTTTCGCGGTGAAAGCTTTCGTGGAGCTGACCCGTGCTTTTGACGTGGCGGAATACGAATTTGCCATTCGGGAGACCCGCACCCGGGACGTGATCGAAGACGTAACGGCATCCCGCAGTGAAATCGGCATCCTGTACCTGAACGATTTCAACCGGAAAGCCATCATGAAGCTGCTGTCCACCGGGAATTTGCAAATCACGCCGCTCATTTCCTGCCACGCCTACGTGTACTTGTGGAAAGGCCATCCCCTGGCGCAAAAAGAGGCCATCTCGTTTAGCGAGCTGGCCCCTTATCCCTGCCTCTCTTTCGAGCAGGGGGAAAACAGCAATTTCTATTTGGCGGAAGAATTGCTCGCCGCCAACGAGTATCCCCGGATCATCAAATGCTGCGACCGGGCCACAGTGCTCAACCTTATGGTGGGCGTGAACGGCTACACCCTGTGCAGCGGCATCATCTGCGAGGAACTGAACGGCGGCGATTACGTGGCCGTACCCTACCGGGACGAACCCGGCGTGCCGGAAAGCGTGATGGAATTGGTGCTGATCACCCGGAAAAACCACCTGCTGTCCGCCGCCGCCGAACGCTACATCGCGGAACTAAAACGCTATTTGGGCATGGACACCAATCCCGCCACCCAGTCGGGCGTCAAAGTCTGATCCGGCTGGAATTCCTCTGACGCCATATACCGGTAAATGGCTCCCAGCAGCGCCCGCGCCTCGGGATGATCCTGCAAATGATGCAGATTCAGGGTAGAAAACAGCAGTCTGCCTCCGCCGCACTGGCACTCGAACAGCTTCGCCATGGGACGAAGGAAAGCGTAGGAATCCATTTCGGTCACGATGGCTTTTATGCGTTCCGGCAGGATCACGGCCCGCTGTACGGCCATGTGCCACCACTGCCAGTCAGTATGGCTTTCCGTGGGGAAATCCCGGAAGATGGGATGGGTTTCGTCAATCAGCTGGCCCATGCCTCCGGCCTGGCTGGGAAAGGTGCACACCGACCAGAAATCGGTGCTGAACTGGGTCCTGATGGAATGGGGCAGGGCTTTTTCGGTGGCGTCCGGGGCCAGGAACACGTTCCCGCCCTTCGCCAATACTTCTTTCGCCCGTTCGTCCAGTGTTCGGCACTCGTATACGGTTTCCGGGCATACGGGATGTTCGTCGGGGTACACCCAAAGGGAATATTGGTTCTCGATGCCGCAGAATTTCAGGGTCAGCGTCAGCCTTTCCGCCTTTTCCAAGCCCGTCAAAGGAACGGACAGCTCGCCCAGCGACGTTAATGTGCCCGGCTGGATTTCAGCAAAGGGCAGCGTTCCTGCCCGCGAAAATGTTTTGCCTTGCAGCGTCCATTCGGCTGTGCCGGAGAGGGCGCTTTTTCCGTAGTGGGCCATTTTGATTTCGGCGGTCAGGGTTTCGCCAACAGCATATGTCACCCGGGGCAGCAGGGACAGGGGCAGGGAATCCCGAAAGAACGCCCGGAAGCGTTCGGGCTTGGCAAAAGCGTAGGGCTTGGGCTGCAAATGGGCGTTCATCATGCCCACCAGCGCCGTGCCCTGGCCGGGGAAATCCTGGAGGCCCAGCAGGGAAATGCCGCTGAAATCCGCCGTGCGCAGAGCAGCTTCCACCTCGGCCCGATAGCACAGCAGGGAAAGCTCGCCGGTGGCCTCCACCTGTTTCTTCCAGTCCGCCTCCATCCCGGCGGCCCGCACCTTCTTTTGGATGTGCTTCAAATTCTCCGGGCCGGTGACGCCCTGATATAAGCTGATTTCGTCAAAGTCCGGCAGCACCTCGTACTGGCCCACCTCGAAGGAGAAGAAGGGCTGACCGGCGTTTCTCGTCACGATCTCCGCCCCGGCCTGATAATCCGTGCGGAAGTCGGGGCCAATTTGGTTCAGCCAGCCCCGGCATTCAGCGGAGGTGGCCCGCAGGTGATGGCCGGGAATATCGGTGGTGGTAAAGAAATCACTCTGCGGGTCCGGACCCAAAGCGCCGTAATGGGGATTGGAGGCGTTGGCGTACATGCGGGTTTCGTCCTTTCCCCAACCCGCATCCAGCAATTCATCCATGAAAGTGTGGCCCTTTCTGTCGGCGTGCAGTTCGTTGCCGAAGGTGAGCATCACGAAAGACGGATGGTTCGCCAGCATATCCAGAATGCCCAAGAATTCCGATTTATAATAGGCGCGGGCTTCCTCGGCGGCAAAGGCATGCTCCGGGTCCCAGTGGGAAAGCTCCGGCTGCATGAGCATGCCCATCTCGTCGGCGGCGGCAAAGGCGGCTTCCGGCGGGCAATGGCTGTGGAAGCGCATGCAGTTGACCCCGTAATCCCGGTACTTTTGCAGGATGACTTTCCAGCTCTCTTTATCCATGGGCGGGTAGCCCGTTTCCGGGAACACGGCGCAGTTGGCTTCCCCCCGCAGGAAGATGCGGCGGCCATTCAGCATCAAAGAACCGTTCCGGGCCTCAAAATCCCGCGCGCCGAAGGAAACGGTTCTGCTTTCCATCCCGTCCAGCGTCACGGTCAGGTCGTACAGGTTTCCTTCTTCCGCGTCCCACCTTTTCACGTCGGGCCGCAGGCAAAGGCCCATATACCATAGTTCTTGCCTGCCCGCCTGCACGCGCTCGCGCACCCGCGCGTTTCCGTCGCCCTCCAGCGCTTCGGAAGAAAGACGGACCTCTCCTTCCCAATCCTGGGCCAGATCCAGTTTCACGCACACATCCACGGAATCCCCGTCCGGGTATGCCCGCACGCTGTCAATGAAGCTTTGTTCCTCCGCCCGCAGGCGGAAATAGCCCAGCAGCCCGTTCCAATTGGTCTGGGTTTCGTCGGAGGCGGCGGAGGAATACACGATGGCGTCCCGGGGCCAGCCGGGATAGCTGTTGTCCGACAGGAAGACGATTTGATCGTCCCCGGTCATTTTGCCCGTGACCTCGAACACGTAAGGCGTGCTGATGGAAGGAGGATCATAGGGAGGGATTTCTTCCCCGTTCACCAGCAGCCGCAAGTGCCGGGCGCGTTCCACGTCGATGAACAGACGCTTGCCCTCCGGCACTTTCAGATTGATGAGGCGGCTGATTTTAGCCTGCCCCTCGAAGGTGTGTTTCCGGGTCAGGCGGGTCACGATGGGGTCGCCCTCCCGATAAAACCCGATGCGGGCCACCTCGTCCACCTTCCACTGCTTTTTCGGGTCGTCCGGGAAACCGATGCCGCTTTCATCCAATGTGCCGGGCAGGCGAACGGGACCGCTTTGGCCGGGGATTTCGCATTGCCAAATGCCGGACAAATCAAGTAATGTAGGCATGGTGATCTCTCCTTATCAACAGGTAGAGAGTGAAACAGTGTGGAGAGTAGAATTTTATCATGTCTTTCAATTTTCTCTCCGCAGGTCAGTGAACGCGGCAGCATTCACTATCCATAACTCCGCGCTCCACTCTCCACACTAAACAAAACTGAAAGAGCCCACATCCTCATTGGGGGATGCAGGCCCTGCCCGCTTACAAAGCGGCATTATTTCAGATGCCAGATGGTATCATTGTATTCCTTGATGGTGCGGTCGGAGGAGAAGATGCCGGAGCAGGCCGTATTGGTGATGGCCATGCGCATCCACTTGTCTTTTTTCTGGTAATCCGCGTCCACCCGGCGCTGAGCCATGGAGTAGGAACCGAAATCTTTGAGCACGAAGTAAGGATCGGAGAACAGCAGGTTGTGATAAATATCCTGCACCACGGCGGGGTTTTCCGGGAACAGGGTGCCGTCGATGATCTGGGTCAGGGCCTTGCGCAGCTCGGCGTTGCTCTCGTAAATGTGCATGGGAGAGTAGGTTCCTTCCCGGTACAGATCGGCCACGGTATCTGCCCGCATGCCGAAGATGTAAATGTTGTCCAGGCCCACCTGATCGTGAATTTCCACGTTGGCGCCGTCCATGGTGCCGATGGTCACCGCGCCATTCATCATGAACTTCATGTTGCCGGTGCCGCTGGCTTCCTTGCCGGCGGTGGACAGCTGTTCGGACAGGTCGGCGGCGGGCATCAGGCGCTCAGCGGCGGAGACGCAGTAGTTCTCCAAGAACACGACCTTCAAATACTTCTGGGCGCGGGGGCTCTTGTCGATCAGCTTGCTGATGGCGATGATCAGACGGATGATCTGCTTGGCCATGTAATATCCTGGGCTGGCCTTGGCACCGAAAATGAACACGCGGGGCGTCATGGTGAAGTTGGGATCGTCCATGACGCGGTTGTACAGCACCAGGATATGCAGGGCGTTGAGCAGCTGGCGCTTGTATTCATGCAGCCGCTTGGCCTGCACGTCGAACATGAAGTCCGGGTCCAGGTCGCAGGTCTGCTGCCGGTTCAGGAATTGATTGAACAGCACCTTGTTTTCCCGCTTCACCCTGGCGAATTCGGCCTGGAAAGCGGCGTCATCCCGGAAGGGCAGCAGGTCGCGCAGGCGTTCCGGCTCCCGTACCCAGGCGTCGCCGATGGCGGAATTGATCAGGTTCAGCAGCCCGTCGTTGCAGCTCATGAGCCAGCGGCGATGGGTGATGCCGTTGGTGATGGCGGAAAACTTCTTGGGCGTGAATTCATAGTAATCCCGGAAGGTATCTTCCTTGAGGATCTCGCCGTGGAGCTGGCTCACGCCGTTGACGGAGTAGCTCATGGCCACGCACAGGTTCGCCATATGCACCTGACCGTAAGCGGTGATGGCCATCTTGGCGATGCGGGGATCGGTGCCGCTGCCGAAATGATCGGCCAGGCGGCGGCATACCCGCTCGTTGATTTCCTTGATGATCATGTAGATGCGGGGCAGAAGGTTCCGCATCATGTCCTCGGGCCACTTTTCCAGGGCCTCGCTCATGACGGTATGATTGGTATAGGCCACGGTGCGCTGGGTGATCCAGGTAGCTTCGTCCCACCCTAAGCCCTCTTCATCGATCAGGATGCGCATGAGCTCGGGAATCGCCAGGCCGGGATGGGTATCGTTGACGTGGATGGTCATCTTTTCCGGCAGCAGGCGGAAGTTCCTGCCGAAGCGGCGCTTGAAATCCTTGATGGCGTACTGGAGGGTGGCGCTGGTGAAGAAGTAATGCTGCTTTAAGCGCAGTTCCTTGCCCTCGTAGTGCTTATCCTCGGGATAGAGCACCTTGCTGATCACGGCAGCCAGTTCCTGTTCCTGCATGGCTTTGGTATAATTGCCGCTGTTGAAGGAATTCAGGTCCATGGACTTAGAGGACCGGGCGCGCCAGGTGCGCAGGGTGTTCACCGTTTCGCAGTCGTAGCCAGCCACGGGCATGTCATAGGGCACGGCTTCCACGGTGTAATAATCCTTGAGGGTATACACCACGCGGTTGTCCACCATGTCTTCCACCACTTTGCCGCCGTAGCGCACTTCGCACACGTCTTCCATGGCGGCCACTTCCCACACGTTGCCGTTTTCCAGCCAGTTGTCCGGCACCTCCACCTGCTGGCCGTCCATGATCTTCTGGCGGAACAGGCCGTATTCATAGCGGATGGTGCAGCCCATGGCGGGCAGGGACAGGGAAGCAAGGCTGTCCAGGAAGCAGGCGGCCAGGCGGCCCAAACCACCGTTGCCTAAGCCGGGTTCCGGTTCTTCCTGAATGATTTCACGCCAGTCCAGGCCCAGTTCTTCCAGGGCCTGACGGTAATTGTCCCGGGAGCAGAGGTTCAGCACGTTGCAGTGCAGGCTGCGGCCCGTCAAAAATTCGACGGAAAGATAATACAGGCGCTTGCCGGTGTAGTGCTTATCCGATTCCCGGTAAGCCATCCATTTCTGCATGATCTGGTCCCGCACGGTGGACGCCAGGGCGTGATAAATCTGCTGTGTGGTGGCGTCGGCCAGGGTGCGGCCATTGTAGCGCTGTAATTTGCCCAAAATGGATTGTTTGATGGATTCTTTATCAAACTGCGTAGTAGGCATGCTTTTTCTCCTTCCTGAATTGGGGTGTCCGGTAAAGCGAACGGTTCATTATATCATGTACTTTTCCGTTCGCCAATAGCAAAATTGGGATAGAATGAGAAAACCTTCTCTTTTTCGCCCCAAATATAGAAGAAAATGCCGGAGCAAAGAACGATTTGTCCCGGCATTTCACTAAAAAATGATGATTTATTGATCGTGGTTTTCTATTCCAATTCATCTGCCTTTTGCTTGAAGCGCTTTGATGATCTCGTCCGCGTTTGCCTCGTTCGTCACGCCGGGATAATCCTTTTCAAATCGCGGCAGAGCGTTATGGGCGTCCTGTTCGCTGGCGGAAACCTGCTGATACAGCGCGTCAAAATGCCCGTCGTTCATCACGTCTTCCAAAAATCGCTGTGATTTTTCGGGCAGCGCGTCCCAATCGCCGTACAGGTCGGCCACGGCCTTTTTGATTTGCTTCATGGTGAGGGGCGTTCCCCGTTTTTCATGCTCGGCCAGATAGGATTCCGTACGGGTAAAGTCCGCGTTCAGCCAGCCGTGGGGCAGCCCGTATTTTTCCTCCACCCGCAGGATAGCGTCCTCCATGGCGGAGGAAGCGAGGATCAGGGCGTCAATATCAGTGGTCATGCCGCGAAAACCGTTAATGTTAAGAAGCACAAATTGCCGGGTCAAAGCGCTGTCCGACCCGGCAATCTGTTAAAAAGCAGTTTTTTCAATTCTTTTTCTGCCCGCAACCGGGGCAATTATCGCAGCCGCACCCACAGCCGCAGCCCTTGGCTTTTTGGCGGCGCATCCGAATCAACGCCAATACCACAGCCCCGCCGACCGCCAGCAGGATCGCGATGTCCCAAATATTCATGATCATTCACCCTTATCCCAAGCCCAGCGCCAATCCAATCAAGCGCACGACAAAAGCGAACACCCAGGCCACACCGCACTGCCACAGCGCCACATACAGGGCCCACCTGCGGCCCATTTCCCGCCTGATGGCGGCGATAGCCGCTACGCAGGGAGTATACAGCAGGCTGAACACCAGCATGCTGCTGGCCGCCAGGGTCCCGATGGTTTCCACGCCGCCGGGGAACAGCATTTCCATGACGGATACCACGCTCTCCTTGGCCATGAAACCGCTGATCAGGGAAGTGACGATGCGCCAATCGCCCAAGCCGACCGGATTGAGCAGGGGAGCCAGCATACCGGCCACGGCGGCTAAGATGCTGTCATGGGAATCGGTGACCAGATCAAAGCGGAAATCAAAGCGCTGCAGGAACCAAACCACGATGGTAGCCACCAGGATGACAGAGAAAGCCCGGTGCAGGAAATCCTTGGCTTTTTCCCATAAGAGCATCATCACGTTCCGGGGGCTGGGGAACCGGTAATTGGGCAGTTCCATCACGAAAGGCACCGCCTCCCCCTTGAACAGAGTGCTCTTGAACAGGTACGCCGCCAGCACGCCGGTGAGGATGCCCAGCAGGTACAGGCCCGTAATGATCAGCCAGCTCACATCCGGGAAAAAGGCGCTGACGAAGAAGCCGTAAATGGGCAGCTTGGCGGTGCAGGACATGAAAGGCGTCAGCAGGATGGTCATGCGCCGGTCCCGGTCGCTGGGCAGGGTGCGGGTGGACATGACGGCAGGCACCGTGCAGCCAAAGCCGATCAGCATGGGCACGATGCTGCGGCCCGACAGGCCGATGTGGCGCAGCAGCTTATCCATCACGAAGGCCACCCGGGCGACGTACCCGCTGTCCTCCAGCATGGAAAGGAAGAAGAACAGGGTGACGATGATGGGCAGGAAGCTGACCACCGTGCCCACGCCCTCAAAGACGCCGTCCTTCACCAAGCTTTGAATGGCCGGGTTCACATTGGCCGCTTCCATGCCCTGTTCGGCCATCCCTTTCAGCACGTCGATGCCCTGTTCCAGCAGGTCCTGGAAGAAGGGGCCGATGAGAAAGAACGTTAAGAAAAACACCAGGGCCATGATGCCCACGAACATGGGAATGGCGGTCCATTTGCCGGTAAGCACCTCGTCGATCTTCCGGCTGCGCATGTGCTCCTTGCTCTCGTGGGGTTTGATCACGCAGGAGGAGCACACCCGCCGGATGAAATCGAAGCGCATATCCGCCATGGCGGCGCTGCGGTCCAGTCCCCGTTCTTTTTCCATCTGGAACACGATGTGTTCCAGCATTTCTTTTTCGTTTTGGTCCAGCTTGAGCTTATCCAGGATCAGATGATCGCCCTCGATCAGCTTGCCCGCCGCGAACCGCAGGGGCATCCCGGCTTCCTTGGCATGATCCTCGATCAGGTGGCCCACCGCGTGCAGCGCCCGGTGCACCGCGCCGCCTTTGTCGTCGGCCCCGCAGAAATCCTGACCCACAGGCCGCTCTTGGTACTTTGCGATATGCACCGCGTGGCGCACCAGTTCATCCACGCCCTCGTTCTTGGCGGCGGCAATGGGCACCACGGGCACGCCCAGCATTTCTTCCATGGCGTTCACGTCCACCGTGCCGCCGTTGCCCCGCAGTTCGTCCATCATGTTCAGGGCCACCACCATGGGGATGTTCATTTCCAGCAGCTGCATGGTCAGGTACAGGTTGCGTTCAATGTTGGTGGCGTCTACGATGTTGATGATGGCCCGGGGCTTTTGATCCAGAACGAAATCCCGGGATACCAGTTCTTCGCTGGAATAGGGGGACATGGAGTAAATACCCGGCAGATCGGTGATGCGGGTGTCGCTGTGGCCCCGGATCACGCCGTCCTTGCGGTCCACCGTTACGCCGGGGAAATTGCCCACGTGCTGATTGGACCCGGTGAGCTGGTTGAACAGGGTGGTTTTGCCGCTGTTCTGGTTGCCCACCAGGGCAAAGGTCAGCGTGGTGCCCTCCGGCAAGGGATCGCCGCTGCCCTTGGGGTGATACTTGCCTTCCTCGCCCAAGCCTGGGTGCTCGGTGCGCTTTCTCAGTTCCTTTGTTTTGAGCGGTTCGGCCGCCGTTTTCGTTAGGGCAATGCCGATTTTTTCCGCGTCCGCCAGCCGCAAGGTCAGTTCATAGCCGTGAATGCGCAGCTCCATGGGATCGCCCATAGGCGCGAATTTGATCAGCGTGACCTCCGCCCCGGGAATCACACCCATATCTAAAAAATGCTGGCGCAGCGCGCCTTCGCCGCCCACCGTCACGATCCGCGCGGATTGTCCGGGCTTCAATTCACAAAGCTTCATCCGCATCCTCCTCGCCCCTTATTAGGCCCGGCTAACCGGGCTGTATATCAATATTGGACAAAAAAGGCGATTTTCCTTTTGCTTTCACGAAAAAAAGTCCCGCAAAAACGGGACCTGAACGAAAATTCACCCTATATCCGTTTCGCAAAGGATACGTGCTCCTTTAATTCATTGAATCCATTCTTTTGATAGAATTCATAGGCGGGGACGGTGCTTTCCGTTTTCATACAGTCCATAGGTCAACGAGCAGCTTTGTCCGGTCAGATCATGGAGATAGGCGTTCAGGTGTTCCTGATCGGACCAATCGTCCTTCCACGGTTCCGCCGTAAACACACTCTGAAATAATTCCTTGATAGCCTCTGTTTCCTCCGGTCCGATCCGCTTGCATTCGTACAAAGCCGTCTCCATGCTTTCCTCCGTGTATTTTCATCCGTTTCACAGTTTAAGCTGCATAAAGTTGCTGTTCTTTGTAAAGCCAAAATCCGTATACAGCAAAACGCCCATATCCGAAGCGGTGATCTGCGCCGCGCCGCATCCCCTCTGCCGCGCTTCCTCTACAACCCGGGAAAGCAATTCCCGGGCGATTCCCTGCCTGCGGTAGGCTTTTTCCGTAAACATGCTGGATAAAAGGCCGATTTTTCCGCTGGGGCAGCCGAAGTACGGCGGCTTTTCCACAATGGATATTCCGCTTGTTCCAATGATCGTATCATTGTCCACAGCGATCCATGAAATGAATGTGCCGTCAGCCATATGCCGCTGATAATAGTCCTTTAACGCCGGAACAAGGTCCATCTCCTCCTTCGCGCCTTCTTCCCGCAGCTGACGAATCCGCATTTCAATAAATGTATCCAGGTCTTCATCCGTCAGTCTTCTGTAAACGATCGCCATATGCCCGCCTCCGCATCTCGCTTTTTCATTATAAGTATACCAAATATAGGAAAGAAAAACAACGGCGCGCTGTTCCACTGTTTCGGTGAAAAGCTCGCCGCTGTGTGTTTACGCCGCCTCGTCCATCAATTCGGCGGTGGAAAGCATCCATTCGATATACACCCCGTAGCCCTGAGTGGGGTCATCCACAAACACGTGGGTCACCGCGCCGACGATGCGGCCATTTTGCAGGATAGGACTGCCGGACATGCCCTGCACGATGCCTCCGGTGGCGGCAAGCAGCCTGGGATCAGTCACCCTGATCACCATGCTTTTGGGGGCGGGGGACATTTGCCGAGTAACTTGGGTGATCTCCACGGTGTATTCCTTGATCCCCTCGCCGTCGATGGTGGACAGGATGGTGGCGGGCCCCGTTTTCACCGTTTCCTGATAGCCGATGGGCAGGCCGTCGGGATACAGGGGATTGATATAGGGCGCGTCCATTTTCCCGAAAATGCCCAGGTTGGTATTCTCCTCAATATCGCCCAAGATCACCTGATCCTTGAGGAAGCTGCCCCGCAGCTCTCCCGGCGCGCCCCGCTGGCCCCGTTTCACGTCCACGATTTCCGCCTGCATGAGGGACCCCATGCGCACGGGCAGCAAATTGCCGGTATCCGCGTCGCTGATGGCGTGGCCCAGGGCCCCGTAGGTGCCGTCGTCCGGGGAATAATAGGAAAGAGTACCCACTCCCGCCGTGCTGTCCCGCACCCACGCGCCCATACGGTACGCGCCGGAAGCGCTGTCCAGGGACGGCGTCAGGGTCACCGTGCGGCGGCTGCCGTTGCGCTGAAAGGTGAGGTTCAGCGGCGCGCCCTGGGATGCCGCCACCAGGTCCGTCAATTCCTGGGTGGTGTTCACCGTTTGGCCGTTCACATTTTCGATCACGTCTCCCGCCCGAAGACCCGCGCTTTGGGCCGGGTTTTTGCCCGCCACGTCCGATATGCCCACCACCAGCACGCCCTTGGTGGCCAGCGCCACGCCTACCGCCGCGCCGCCGGGCATGAGCCGCGTTTCCTCCCCCGCCGTCACCCGCATGCGCCCGATGGGAAACAGGCCCAGCAGGTTTACCGTCACTTCCGCGTCCACCTGTTCCCTGGCCCGCAGGGTGTTTTCCTTCCATTCCAGCCGTTCATCCTGGCTGGACAGCACAGCCGCCCCCGTATCCAAAGCATATGCCTGGCCCACCGTAAGCCGGTAAGTATCCGGCAGCGCGCGCAGCGCCTGGGCAGTGGGCGAAAAAATCATCCAAGCGGCGAGCAGCAGCAGCGCTGCCCCCGCGCTTTTGCGTATCCAGCCGAATTTTCTGTTCATACGCGTCCTCCGTTTTCCTTCTTCGTTCCCATTATGCTTGCTTTTGGGAATCCCTATGCAGGTAATCTTCCCGCGGGGCGGCGCTCCATGGAAGATCAGGGAGAAAATGGAGCAATCCATTTCATGTAGAATGTTCGTCCTTTTATGACCTTATTTGAAAGGCTGTCGTTTTTATATGGGTTTTTTGCCGTTAAATCCATTGAAAATACGAACATTCACTTAAAAATGCCAAAAATAATTCAGAAATTCGCTTGCGCATCGTCCCCCACCATGTTATAATGTCCATGTTTCGCCTTGGGCGAATACCCTATGAACGCAAGGAGCCGTGATCCAATGAAGAAGGTTGGCATCGTCATGGGCAGCGACAGCGACCTGCCCGTGGTGGAAAAGGCGGCGGAAACGCTGAAAAGCCTCGGCGTTCCCTATGAAATGCACATCTATTCCGCCCACCGCACCCCGGCGGAAGCACGGGATTTCGCCCTGAACGCCGCGGACAGGGGCTTTGGCGCGCTGATTGCCGCGGCGGGCAAGGCCGCCCATCTGGCAGGCGCGCTGGCCGCCGGCACCGTGCTGCCGGTGATCGGCATTCCCATCAAATCCTCCACCTTGGATGGGCTGGACGCCCTGCTCTCCACCGTGCAAATGCCCTCCGGCATCCCGGTGGCCACAGTGGCCATCGACGGGGCGCAGAACGCCGCCCTGCTGGCCGCCCAGATCATCGCCGTGAACGATCCGGCGCTTTCCCAAAAGCTCATGGACCTGCGGAAAGCGGCGGCGGACAAAGTGCTGGAAAAAGACCGCGCGCTGCAAAACCGCTGATCAGATTAACCGAAAGGGGTATATCATCATGGAAAAGACCACCCAGCTGTATGAAGGAAAAGCCAAAAAAGTATTTGCTACCGAAAATCCCGATTTCTGCATCGTATCCTACAAGGACGACGCCACCGCCTTTAACGGCCTGAAAAAGGGCACCATCTTAGGCAAGGGCGCCATCAACAACCGTGTCACCAACCACCTGATGCGCCTGCTGGAAAAGAACGGCGTGCCCACCCATCTGGTGGAAGAACTGAACGACCGGGAAACCCTGGTGAAAAAAGTGACCATCGTGCCGCTGGAAGTGATCGTGCGCAACATCGCCGCCGGAAGCCTGAGCAAGCGTTTGGGTCTGCCCGAGGGCGTGAAGCTGGGCAGCACCGTGCTGGAATACTGCTTTAAAAACGACGACCTGGGCGACCCCATGGTGAACGATTATCACATCTTAGCCATGGGCTGGGCCACCCGGGAAGAACTGGACCAGATCGCCGCTTATTCCTTCAAGGTGAACCAGGTGCTCACCGAATACCTGAAGGAAGCCGGCATCGAGCTGATCGACTTCAAACTGGAATTCGGCAAGACCAGCGACGGCACCATCGTGCTGGCCGACGAAATTTCCCCGGACACCTGCCGCTTCTGGGACAGCGTGACCCACGAAAAGCTGGACAAGGACCGTTTCCGCCGGGATTTGGGCGGCGTGGAAGACGCCTATCAGGAAATCCTGCGCAGGCTGCTGGGAGAATAAGCGCATGAGTCAACTGCACGAAGAATGCGGCGTATTCGGCATCCTGGCCACGGAACGCTGCGACGTGGCGTCTACCGCCTATTACGGACTATTCGCCTTGCAGCATCGTGGTCAGGAAAGCTGCGGCATCGTGGTCAACGACGACGGCTTGTTCAACGCCCACAAGGATACCGGCCTGGTCAACGATGTGTTCACCCCGGATGTAATGAAAAAGTTAGGTTTCGGGGATATGGCCGTGGGCCACGTTCGCTACGGCACCACCGGTTCCTCCAGCCGCGTGAACGCTCAGCCCATCCTGGTGAACCACATCAAGGGCCCCATGGCCCTGTGCCACAACGGCAACCTGATCAATTCCTTTGAGCTGCGGGAGCGGCTGGAGCTGGAGGGGTCCATTTTCCACACCACCTCCGATACCGAGGTGATTTCCTACATCATTACCAAGGAACGCCTCACCGCCCCTTCCATCGAGGAAGCCCTCTGCCGCGCCATGCGCCGCATTCAGGGCGCGTATTCCCTGGTGGTCATGTCCCCCAGCAAGATCATTGCCGCCCGCGACCCTCACGGCTTCCGCCCGCTGTGCTACGGCACCCTGCCGGACGGGGGCTACGTAGTTGCCAGCGAAAGCTGCGCCCTGGACGCTGTGGGCGCCACCATCGTGCGGGACGTGGAACCCGGCGAAGTCGTGGTGTTCGAGCGCAACGGCGTGCGTTCCATCCGGGAGCACTGCGGGGAATGCAAGCCCTCCCTGTGCGTGTTTGAATACATTTACTTCGCCCGGCCCGATTCCGTCATCGACGGAGCCAGCGTGCATGAAGCCCGGGTGCGCGCCGGGGAATTCTTAGCCATGAAGCAGCCCGCGGAAGCCGACATCGTGATCGGCGTGCCCGATTCCGGCTTGGACGCCGCCATCGGCTACGCCCGGCAAAGCGGCATCCCTTACAGCATCGGCTTCATCAAAAACCGCTATATTGGCCGTACCTTCATTTCCCCCGGCCAGAAATCCCGGGAGGATAAAGTGCGCATCAAGCTGAACCCCATCGCCTCCGTGGTCCGGGGCAAGCGGGTGGTGCTGATCGACGATTCCATCGTTCGCGGCACCACCAGCAAGCGCATCGTGAACCTGCTTAGGGACGCCGGGGCCACCGAGGTGCACTTCCGCGTCACCGCGCCGCCTTTCCTGAATCCCTGCTATTACGGTACGGACATCGATTCCCGGGATCACCTGATCGCCTGCCATCACACCATTCCCGAAATCGCGGAGATCATCGGGGTGGATTCCCTGGGCTATCTGGCCCTGGAGGACGTGCACTGCTTAGCGGACGGCATTACGTGCGGCGGTTTCTGCGACGCCTGCTTCTCCGGCAAGTACCCCACCAAAGTGCCCACCAAACGCGCCAAATCCCGGTTCGAGTACAAAAAAAGCGAAAGGCGGCATAAGGAATGAAAAGCTATTCCGAATCCTATAAAGCCTCCGGCGTGGACATCACGGCGGGCTACAAAGCCGTAGAACTGATGAAAACCCATATCGCCCGGACCTTGACCGAAGGTGCCTTGGGCGGCGTGGGCGGCTTCGGGGGCCTGTTCGAGCTGGACGTAAAAGGTATGGAGCAGCCCGTGCTGGTGTCCGGCACCGACGGCGTCGGCACCAAACTCAAGCTGGCTTTTCAAATGGACAAACATGACACCGTGGGCATCGACTGCGTGGCCATGTGCGTCAACGATGTGATCGTCTGCGGGGCCAAGCCCCTGTTCTTTCTGGATTACATCGCCTGCGGCAAAAACGTGCCGGAAAAGATCGCCGAAATCGTCTCCGGCGTATGCGAAGGCTGCGTGCAGGCGGGTGCCGCCCTCACCGGCGGGGAAACGGCGGAAATGCCAGGCTTTTACCCCGAAAACGAATACGACCTGGCAGGCTTCTGCGTGGGCGTAGTAGATAAGCCCAAGATTTTGGATAAGTCCAAAGTGCGGCCCGGCGACGCCCTCATCGCGCTGCCCTCCTCCGGTGTGCATTCCAACGGCTTTTCCCTGGTGCGGAAGATCATCGCCGGCTTAGATCTCAACATGCCCTTTGGCAAAACCACCTTGGGCGAAACCCTGCTGACCCCCACTCGCATTTATGTGAAGACCCTGCTGCCTCTGATCGAAAGCGGCTTGATCAAATCAGCCGCCCACATCACCGGCGGAGGCTTTTATGAGAACATCCCCCGCAGCCTGCCGGACGGCCTGACGGCAAAAATCGATAAAAGCGCCCTGCGCACTCCGGAGATTTTCCGCTTCTTGCAGGAAAAAGGAAACATCCCCGAACGGGATATGTTCAACACCTTCAACATGGGCGTGGGCATGACCTTGACCTGTGATCCCGCTAACGTCCTGAAAATCCTGTCCCTCTGCCCCGGCAGCTACGCGCTGGGCGAAATCGTGGAAGGGGACGAAGGCGTGGTGATCCCATGAACACGGTCCGCACCGCTGTGCTGGTTTCCGGCGGCGGCACCAACTTACAGGCCCTGATCGACGCCAAGCGGGCAGGCAAGCTGCCCCACGTGGAATTCGTGTCCGTCATCGCTTCTCGTCCCGACGCCTACGCCCTGACCCGGGCGGCCCACGCGGTGATCCCCGGTTATGTGATCCAGCGGAAGGGCAGCACCCAGGAAGCCTTTGAGGAGGCCATTTTAGGTCTGCTGGAGCGGGACAACGTACAGATGATCATCTTAGCCGGGTTCATGAGCATCCTTTCCGAGGATTTCGTGAAGCGCTATCCCCGCCGCATCCTGAACGTGCATCCCGCCCTGCTGCCCGCTTTCGGCGGCAAGGGGTATTACGGCCTCCACGTCCACGAAGCGGTCCTGGCCAGGGGCGTAAAGGTCACCGGAGCCACGGTGCATTATGTGAATGAAATCGCCGACGGGGGCGAAATCATCCTGCAAAAGGCCGTGGATGTGCTGCCCAGCGACACGCCGGAGACCCTCCAGCGCCGGGTCATGGAACGGGCTGAATGGATCATCCTGCCCCAGGCGGCGGAACTGGCGGCAAAAGAGATTCTGGCGCAAAACGCATGACCCATATTTGATTGAAAGGGGTATTCCTACATGCAGAAGCATTCTATCGCTTCCCTTCTCTCCCAAAATACCTATCCCGGCCGGGGCATCATCGTGGGCCTTACGCCGGATGGAAACAACGCTGTCGCCGCCTATTTCATCATGGGCCGCAGCGATAACAGCCGCAACCGCGTGTTCCGCGAAGAGGGGCACGACGTGATGATTTATCCCTTCGACGAAAGCAAGGTAGAGGATCCCTCCCTGATCATCTACGCGCCGGTGCGGTCCCTTAAAAACGCCCTGATCGTCACCAACGGCGATCAGACCGACACCATAAGGGATTTCCTCAACAAAGGCGACAGCTTTGAAAACGCCCTGCGCACCCGGGGCTTCGAGCCGGACAAACCCAACTATACCCCCCGCATCAGCGCCCTGCTGCACTGGGACAAGAACTGGTGGTATCAGATGAGCATCCTGAAAGCCGCCGACGGCGAGGGCAAGAAATGCAACCGCTTCACCTTCGATTTTTCTCCCGTGCCCGGCCTGGGCCACTTTATCCACACCTATGTGGGCGACGGCAAGCCCCTGCCCTCCTTTGAAGGCGAGCCGGAGCAGGTGGAGCTGATGGACGATATTGACACGTTGACCGCCTGCATTTGGGAGAACATGAACGAAGATAACAAGATTTCCCTGTTCGTGCGGTTCATGGACGTGAAAACCGGCGAAACACAGACCCGCATCATCAACAAGCACCAGTAAGAAGGAGGCGCGCAAGTCATGAAGGAATTTGAACTGAAATACGGCTGCAACCCCAACCAGAAGCCCGCTAAGGTATATATGAAGGACGGCAGCGACTTGCCCTTTGAAATCCTCTCCGGCCGTCCCGGCTACATCAATTTCCTGGACGCGCTGAACTCCTGGCAGCTGGTGAAGGAATTAAAGGCCGCTTTGGGCCTGCCCGCCGCCGCCTCCTTTAAGCACGTCTCCCCCACCTGCGCCGCCGTGGGCCTGCCCTTATCCGAAAAGCTGGCCAAAGCCTGCTTTGTGGACGACATCGAGGGCCTGAATGATTCCCCCCTGGCCTGCGCCTACGCCCGCGCCCGCGGCACCGACCGCATGAGCTCTTTCGGGGACTGGATCGCCCTTTCCGACGTGTGCGACGAAACCACCGCGAAAATCATCAAGCGGGAAGTGTCCGACGGCATCATCGCCCCCGGCTACGCCGACGCGGCACTGGAAATCCTCAAAACCAAGCGCAAGGGCAACTACAACATCGTAAAGATCGACCCAGCCTATATCCCCGATCCCGTGGAAACCAAGGATGTGTTCGGCGTCACCTTCCAGCAGGGCCGGAACAATTTTGAAATCAACGAAGGTCTGCTCACCAACATCCCCACCGCCAAGAAGGACCTGCCCGCCGAAGCCAAGCGGGACCTGATCATCTCCCTGATCACCCTCAAATACACCCAGTCCAATTCCGTCTGCTACGCCTACCAGGGCCAGGCCATCGGCGTTGGCGCGGGCCAGCAGAGCCGCATCCACTGCACCCGTCTGGCCGGCGACAAGGCCGACAAGTGGCACCTGCGCCAGAGCGACAAGGTGCTGAATCTGCCCTTCCTGCCCACCCTGGGCCGCGCTGACCGGGACAACGTGATCGACGTGTACCTGTCCGATTGGGACGACGACGTGCTGGCCGACGGCAAATGGCAGCAGTTCTTTACCGAAAAGCCCGCCCCCTTCACTCGTGAGGAAAAACGCGCTTACCTGGACGCCATCACCGGCGTTTCCCTGGGCAGCGACGCCTTCTTCCCCTTCGGCGACAACATCGAGCGCGCCCGCCGCTCCGGCGTGTCTTATGTGGCCCAGCCCGGCGGTTCCATCCGGGACGATCAGGTGATCGAAACCTGCGACCGCTTCGGCATGGTCATGGCCTTCACCGGAATGCGGCTGTTCCATCATTGAAAAAGATTACTGGGGGAAACCGCTCTTTGGAAACCAAAGAGCGGTTTCCCCCAGATTCCGCATCCTCAATCGGCGCAAGTCCGCTTCATGCGGATATTGCTTGTTTCGGATGATCTCACCGCCGATGAGATTCCCGCTACAGGCGGTCATCGGCGGTTCGTCCCCTTCCGAGAAAGCTGTAAAAGCTGCAATCAGTGGTGTTTGATGGAAGCAGAGGGAGGTATAGGCCTTAAAGAAAATCAATGGGTTTTTTAATATTCTTATATGGATATTCCTCGGGTTTTTTATTGGCGCAACGATTGTATGCTATCATATAGACCGTGCTTATCCCGAAAGATTTGCAGAACGTTCGGCACCATGGTATTGCTATGAACCGTTCAGCGCGCTCATTCTGTTTCTCTTTGTTTTGCTGATTTGCTTGGCGGTCAAACTGGTTTTCAGACTGATTAACCACTGCAAAAAGAAAACAAACGATGCTTTCATCGCCCCGCAATGAATCAATCATAAGGAGTTTTCCCCTGTTGACATCGCTGTCATAATGGATTACAATATGACTACAAATATAGAAAGGGTGAGGCATATGACGCAAAGAATATCCATCCGGCCCTCCCGGGATTTGAGAACCCATTATGCACAGCTTTCAGCGGAAGCAAAGCAGAATCCCATTGCAATCACCGTGAACGGCAGGGAAGATACCGTTCTCCTCGCCCACAATCAATACATGGAGCAGCAGGAGAGAATAAAAGAAATGGAAAGCCGGCTGGCCGTTTACGCGCACCTTGCTCAGGCCGCCGACGACGTAAAACTGGGCAGGGTTCAGCCCGCCCAGGAAGCCTTTGACGACATCCTGCGGGAACTGAGGGCCGAGGCAAAATGAAGTATCAGGTTTTCATGACCGATACGGCTAAAAGCGACCTGCGGGAAATCGCGCTGTACCTGTATGATCAATCCGGAGATGCGGAAATCGCGGCTTCCTTCGTCCTGGAGCTTCAGGAGCAATGCCTCGCACTGGAATCCTTTCCGGAAAGAGGCGCTATCCCGAAGGATTATGTGCTGAAAGCGCTTGGCTATCGCTATCTGACCTATAAGCATTATCTGATTTTTTACATGATGGATACCAAAGCGCAAAGCGTTGCGATTCATGCTTTTTTCAACGAAAAAGTAGACTATTTCAGGTATATCCGGAAACGAATCTAACGTTATGCTCTTCAATTGACGGTATCGTTTATTCTGCAGGAGGGAAGCCCTTGGATTTTGACGCCTTTGTCCATGACATCATCAGCAATCAGTGGCAGGTGTACGGCGCGGAAGTGTATTGCGACGGACAACTGGCCCACAGCTTCGGCGATACCCTTGATACCAAATATCCAATATATTCGGCCACCAAGAGTGTCCTTTCCATTGCCGTGGGCATCGCTATGGATCAGGGGAAGCTCGACCTGCAAAGGTGCGTATTGGATTACCTGCCCGGACGGTTCGTTTCGGAAATGACGCGGGAACAGCGGGACATGTACAAAACCGTAACGCTCCACCGCCTGCTGTGCATGTCGGTAGCGGGCTATCCCTTCCGCCCCGAAGGCGGCAGCTTCCTGCGGTTTTCCCTGAGCTGTCCCCTGCCCGCGCCGGAAAACCCGCGCTTTGATTACAGCAACATTCCGGCTTATCTGGTGGGCGTGGCTCTGACCGAAGCCATCCAGGAGGACGCCTGGGCGTTCATTAAACGGCAGATTCTCAACCTGCTGCAAATCGCCGGGGCGGAATATGACCGGTGCCCGGACGGTTACTTCTACGGCGCTTCCGGCATGAAACTGTCGGTGAACGAATTAAGTCGCGTGGGCTTGCTGCTGTACAGCGGCGGGATATATGAGGGAAACAGGATCGTTTCAGAAGCGTATGTGAAAATTGCTTCCTCCGTACAGCAGATGAACCGGGAAGGAGGCTACGGGTACTTTCTCTGGAAATATCGGGACGGCTTCCGCGTCAGCGGCAAGTGGGGACAGAAATGCTTTATTCTTCCCAATGAAAACCTGATCGTTACCTATTTGAGCCACATGCCCGACGGTTCCGACGCGCTTTTGTCCAGCATGGAAACGCATCTTCTTTGTCAATGAGGGGGATTTGCCGTGAATAAGGAATGGTCCGAACTGAACAAAATCATGCAGGCCCAGCTTCGGAAAAAGGATACCTTTCAGGCGGGCCTGGAAACCATGTTTGACCTGCGCGGTCAGCTCATGGACACGATTCTTTCCTTCCGGAACGCCTTGGCCCCGGCGGATTTCAGCGCCATTCCCTTCATCAACGCCGACGGCTATCACAGCAAAACCGTCGCCTACTCCCTTTGGCACATTTTCCGCATCGAGGACATCGTGGCCCACACGCTCATCAACGGCGACGAGCAAGTTTTCTTTCGGGGTGAGTATCAACAACGAATCAAAGCGCCTATCATCACCACGGGAAACGAATTGAAAAAGCAGCAGATCGCGGATTTTTCGGCGAACTTGAATTTGGACGCGCTTTACGCCTATCTGTCCGAAGTCAAGGAAAGCACGGAAAGCCTCCTGCGGGGTTTCTCCTGCGAGGATTTGAAACGAAAGATTCCGGAGGAAAGAAAAGCGGCCCTGGAAGCCCTGCATGTGGTCAGCGAAGATGAAAGCGCCCATTGGCTGATCGACTACTGGTGCGAAAAGGACGTGCGCGGCCTGATCCAGATGCCCTTCTCCCGGCACTGGATCATGCACATCGAAGCGGCTTTGCGAATCAGGGCCAAACTGCAACCGGCGGCATAAAGCATTTTTAGGTGAAAGTATGTTTGGATTCGGAACGATCATCAACACTGCGGCCATTGTACTGGGCGGGTTCACCGGGCATTTTTTCGGAAAGCTGCTCAAGGAACGGCATCAATCCTCCCTGACCGCCGCCTGCGGCGTCAGCGTTCTGTTTATCGGCATCGCCGGGGCCATGCAGGGCATGCTGACGGTCAGCGAGGGCGTTATCACCAGCGGTCAGGCCATGCTGGTTACGGTCTGTCTGGCCCTGGGCGCGTTTATTGGCGAAGCGGTCAATATTGAAGGCTGGTTTGAGCGTTTTGGGGAATGGCTGAAGCGGAAAACCGGAAACGCCAAAGACAAAGATTTCGTCAATGCCTTTGTCACCGCCTCCCTGACGGTATGCATCGGCGCTATGGCCATTGTGGGCGCTATCCAGGACGGCATTTTGGGCGACTGGTCTATCCTGGCCACAAAGGCGGTTTTGGACTTCATCATTATCATGGTCATGACCTGCTCGCTGGGAAAGGGCGCAGGGTTTTCGTCCATTCCGGTGCTGGTCTTTGAAGGCTTGATCACCGTTTTTGCTTCTTTTTTGAAGCCCGTCATGACGGATCTGGCCATGCAGTATCTATCCCTGATCGGCTCCATCTTAATCTTCTGCGTGGGCTTGAATTTGGTCTGGGGAAAGAAAATCCGGGTGGCGAACCTGCTGCCCGCCGTTGTGTTCGCGGTGATCGCGGCGTTTATTCCCATTTGATTTTTCAAAAGGAGGCACTTCATGAACATTCTGGTCGTCGGCTCCGGCGGGCGGGAACACGCCCTCATTAAATCCCTGAAAAAAAATCCCGAAGCAGAAACCATTTACGCCCTCCCCGGAAACGGCGGCATAGCGAAGGACGCGGTGTGCGTGCCCATCGGGGCCAAGGAAATTGACGAGATCGTGGATTTCGCGGTGATCAAAAATATTGATTTCGCCGTGGTGGCACCGGACAATCCCCTGGCTTTAGGCGCGGTGGACGCCCTGGAGGACGCGGGCATCCCCTCCTTCGGCCCCACCAAAGCTGCCGCCCGCATTGAGGCCAGCAAGGTCTTTGCCAAGGAACTGATGAAGAAATACGGCATCCCCACCGCCGCTTACCAAGTGTTCACCGACCCGGACGCGGCGAAAGTGTACCTTAAAACCGCCCCCCTGCCCGCCGTCATCAAGGCGGACGGCCTGGCCCTGGGCAAAGGCGTCATCATCGCCCAGACTTTGGAAGAAGCGGAACAGGCGGTTTTCGACATGATGGAAAACAAGGTGTTCGGCGACAGCGGCAGCCGGGTGGTCATTGAGGAATTCTTAGAAGGGCCGGAGGTGTCCGTCCTGGCCTTTACGGACGGCAAAACCGTCAAACCCATGGTTTCTTCCATGGATCACAAGCGGGCTTTGGACGGCGACCAGGGATTAAATACCGGCGGCATGGGCACCATCGCGCCCAACCCTTATTACACGCCCGAAGTAGCGGAACGCTGCATGAATGAAATCTTCCTGCCCACCATCCGCGCCATGGCAAACGAGGGCTGCCCCTTCAAGGGCTGCCTATATTTCGGCCTGATGGTGACGAAAAACGGCCCCAAAGTGATCGAATACAACTGCCGTTTCGGCGACCCGGAAACCCAGGTGGTGCTTCCTCTTTTGAAGTCCGATCTGCTCACGATCATGCAGGCAGTGCGCAATGAAACCCTGGCTTCCTGCCCCGTGGAGTTTTCTTCCGGCGCGGCCTGCTGCGTGGTCATGGCCTCCAAAGGCTATCCCCAGCATTACGAAAAGGGCTTCCCCATTACTCTGACCCCCGACACCGACGAAATCACCACCTACGTTGCCGGGGCGAAACTCGGCGAAAAGGGCGAACTGCTCACCAACGGGGGCCGGGTGCTGGGCGTGACCGCCACGGCGGATGACCTGAAAACCGCTATTGAAAAAGCCTACGACGCCGTGGAAAAAACACACTTTGAAAACGCTTTTTTCCGCCGCGACATCGGCCAGAGGGCCATGAAGAAGGAGGGATAAAGCATGGTTTATCGCGTTTATGTGGAAAAAAAGCCGGGGCTGGATCACGAGGCCCAGAGCTTAAAAAACGACTTGGTCAATCTGTTGGGCATCGAAGCGATTGAAAACCTGCGGATGCTGAACCGGTACGACGTGGAGGGCATTGATGAAGCCCTGTTTGAAACCGCCAAAACCGCCGTATTTTCCGAACCGCCCCTGGACAACATTTCGGAAGCCCTTCCCGAAGCGGGCGGCGCTTCCGTGTTCGCCGTGGAATACCTGCCCGGCCAGTTTGACCAGCGGGCGGACAGCGCGGCCCAGTGCATCCAGCTCATTTCCCAGGGAGAGCGCCCCATCGTGCGCTCCGCCAAGCTGTATTTGCTGTACGGCGCTTTGACGGAAGCGGACAAGGAAAAAATCAAAAAATATGTGATCAACCCCGTGGAGAGCCGGGAAGCGTCCCTGACCCCCTTCGACACCCTGAAAACGGCCTACGACGCGCCGCCCATGGTAGAAACGCTGCATGATTTCCTGTCCTTGGACGAAGCGGGCCTGCAGGCCTTTGTGAAAAAATACGGCCTGGCCATGGACAGGGACGATTTAAAATTCTGCCAGGACTATTTCAAGGCCGAAAACCGCTGGCCGACGCTTACGGAAATTCGCATGCTGGACACCTATTGGAGCGACCATTGCCGCCACACCACCTTCCTGACCCATTTGAAGGACGTGCGGATCGACGATCCGGCGGCGCAAAAGACCTACGAACGGTATCTGCAAGTCCGAGAAGAGCTGAAAATCAAAAAGCCCGTCACCCTCATGGACATGGCCACCATCGGGGCCAAGTACCTGAAAAAGCAGGGGCTTTTGGATAAGCTGGACGAATCCGAAGAAATCAACGCCTGCACGGTAAAGATCGACGTGCGGACGGAGAACGGCCCCGAAAAGTGGCTGCTGCTGTTCAAAAACGAGACCCACAACCACCCCACGGAAATCGAGCCTTTCGGCGGCGCGGCCACCTGCATCGGCGGGGCCATCCGGGACCCGCTCTCCGGCCGGGCCTATGTGTACGCCGCTATGCGCGTCACCGGCGCGGCTGACCCCACCGTGCCCCTTTCCGAAACCCTGCCCGGCAAGCTGCCCCAGCGCAAGATCGTCACCACCGCCGCCGCCGGCTATTCTTCCTACGGCAACCAGATCGGCCTGGCCACCGGTGAAGTGCATGAATTGTACCATCCCGGCTACGCCGCCAAGCGCATGGAGATCGGCGCGGTCATCGCCGCCGCTCCGGCGGATAACGTGCGGCGGGAAGTGCCCGCCCCCGGCGACATCATCATCCTGCTGGGCGGACGCACAGGGCGCGACGGCTGCGGCGGGGCCACCGGTTCTTCCAAAGCCCACACGGTGCAGTCCATCGACACCTGCGGCGCGGAAGTCCAGAAAGGCAACGCGCCGGAGGAACGCAAGCTCCAGCGCCTGTTCCGTTCTCCCGCCGCCTCCAAGCTCATCAAGCGCTGCAACGATTTCGGCGCGGGCGGCGTGTCCGTGGCCATCGGCGAACTGGCGGATGGCATCGCCATTGATCTTGATAAAGTACCCAAAAAATATGAAGGTTTGGACGGCACAGAATTAGCCATTTCCGAAAGCCAGGAGCGCATGGCTGTGGTGGTAGCCCCCGAGGACGCGGACAAGTTCATCGCTCTGGCCGACGCTGAAAACTTGGAAGCCACCATTGTGGCCGTGGTGCAGGCCGAGCCCCGGCTCACCATGAAGTGGCGGGGCGAAACGATCGTCAATATCTCCCGCGCTTTCCTCAATTCCAACGGCGCGCCCAAGGAAACCACGGCCCACGTGCAAGCGCCCGTGCTGGAAAACAATTGCAAGCCCACAGGTTTTTCCTCCGGTTATAAGAATTTGGCAAACGACCTGAACGTGTGCTCTCAGCGGGGATTAAGCGAACGTTTTGATTCCACCATCGGCGCGGGCACGGTGCTCATGCCCTTCGGCGGAAAGAACCAGCTGACCCCCATTCAGGCCATGGCGCACAAGATTTCCCGGGAGCAGGGCGACACCGATACCGTGTCCTTCATGGCCTGGGGCTGCGACCCCTATACCATGGAAGCCAGTCCCTACCGGGGCGCCTACCTGGCGGTGGCCCAGTCCGTAGCGAAGCTCATCGCCAGCGGCGCGGAACTCAAGGACGTTTACCTCACCTTCCAGGAATATTTTGAAAAGCCCCAAGGCAAGCCCGACCGCTGGGGCAAGCCCCTGGCCGCCCTGCTGGGCGCTTTGCAGGCTCAGTGGGATTTGGGCTGCGGAGCCATCGGCGGCAAGGACAGTATGAGCGGCACCTTTGAAAACTTGGACGTGCCCCCCACCCTGGTTTCCTTCGCCGTCACCACCGGAAAGATCAATGAAGTACGCTCCCCCGAATTCAAAGACGCGGGACACAAAACGGTCCTCCTGGCCCCTGCTTACGACCAAAACGGCCTGCCGGAAAAAGAATCCTTCCGGGCCCTGCTTTCCCAGGTGCATGACCTACTGCAAACCAAAAAAGCCCTGTCCGTCTGGGCCGTCGAAAGGGGCGGCGTGGCGGAAGGTATCCTGAAAATGGCCCTGGGAAACGGCTTGGGCTTCACCTTTGACGAGAATCTTTCCCTGGAACTGCTCTTCCGCAAACAGTACGGTGCCTTCATCCTGGAACTCAGCGAGGACGCGAACATCGGCGTACCCCTGGGCCGTACCACGGACAAAGGGCTTTTCACCTGGCAAAATGAAAGCCTGTCCCTTTCCGAGCTTTCCCGCATTTACGAAGCCCGGCTGGAAAACGTGTTTCCCGCCACCGTGCCGGGAAAACATGAAATCCCCGTCATCACCGCCCAAAGCAGGCCCGTGGTCCGGCCCAAAGCGTCCATTGCCGTGCCCCGGGTGCTGATCCCCGTGTTCCCCGGCACCAACTGCGAATACGATTCCCTGAAAGCCGTTGAAAAAGCCGGTCTCAAGGGCGAAATTTTGGTGCTGAACAACCTTTCCGCCCAGGGTGTTTCCGATTCGGTGGAGCGCTTTGCCAAAGCCCTCAAAAACGCCCAAATCGTGTTCATCCCCGGCGGTTTCTCCGGCGGCGACGAGCCGGACGGCAGCGGCAAATTCATCACCGCTTTCTTCCGCAGCGCGGCGGTGATGGACGGCGTACATGAGCTGCTGGATCATCGGGACGGCCTCATGCTGGGCATCTGCAACGGCTTCCAGGCGCTCATCAAGCTTGGCCTCGTGCCCTACGGAAAGATCACCGCGCCCAGCGCAAGCGCGCCCACCCTGACCTACAACACCATTGGCCGCCACCAGAGCCGCCTGGTACGCACGCGGGTGGCCTCCAATAACTCCCCCTGGCTCATGGAAACGAAGCCCGGCGATTTTTTCACCGTGCCCATCAGCCACGGAGAAGGCCGGTTCCTGTGCTCTCCCGACGTGCTGCAAACGCTGATCGAAAACGGTCAAGTCGCCACCCAGTATGTGGATTTGGACGGCCAGCCTACCGACGATATTCTCTTTAATCCCAACGGCTCCATTGCCGCCATCGAGGGCATCCTTTCCCCGGATGGCAGGGTCCTGGGCAAAATGGGCCACAGCGAACGCGTAGATTCCGGTTTGTATCAGAATGTACCCGGCAACTACGATATGGGCCTGTTCCGCAGCGCGAAGAAATATTTCGGCTGATAAACGGATCATTCACCGGCTGCCGCACAGCGCGGCAGCCTTTTTTGCGCAAAAAACGGGAACGCCGTGCAAACAGCGTTCCCGGGATGGACTGTGCCGTTATACTATTCTCAATCTAAAATTATCATCTTTGGGTGTCTTTTCCGCCCCAAATTTGATAATCTTTTATACTGAGAATAGATTATTCGGCAAGAGCGGCGTTTCCTTTGTAGTGGAAGCAGAGCATGGTGATATCGTCAAACTGCGGCGCGTCGCCCACAAAGCCGTCCACCGCGCGCCGGACGTTTTTGATGGTTTCCTCCGCGGACAGCGAAACGTTATGGTTCAGGGCCTCCAGCATACGGTTCGAGCCAAAGAGCTGGTTTTGGGCGTCCGTTGCCTCGGGTACGCCGTCCGTATAGACGAACAGGCTGTCGCCGGGATGCAGCTCAAAGGAATGCTCCCGGAAACGGGCGCCCTCGAAAACGGCCAGGGCAACAGAATGACGGTATACCACCAGCTCATATTGACCATCCTTGCGCCGGATCGCGGGATGCTCATGACCCGCGTTGACGGCCAGCCCGCGGCCGGTGGAGATTTCGATGATCGCCACCCATACGGTCACGAAGAGCTGCGCCTCGTTGCCCTCGCACAGCTGCTCGTTTACGTTCTTCAAAATTTCCGCCGGACTGTCGCCTTGCTGAGCGCGGTTCTTGATCAGCGTTTTGGCAATGACCATGAACAGCGCGGCGGGCACGCCTTTGCCGGAAACGTCCGCCATGACCAGGCAGATATGGTCGTCGTCGATCAGGAAGAAATCATAGAAATCGCCGCCCACTTCCTTGGCGGGGTCCATGGAGGCGTACAGGTCAAATTCTTGGCGTTCCGGGAAAGGCGGGAAAATGCGGGGCAGCATGTCCGCCTGAATCTGCGTGGCCACGTTGAGCTCCGCGCCGATGCGCTCCTTTTCCGCCGTGATTCTCTGGATGTTGTCGATATACTGGACGATATCGTGCTCCATCGTGTCGATGGATTCCGCCAGATCCTGAATTTCATCCTTGGTTTGGATGCCCGTAAGGGAGGTGGTGGTCTGCGTATCGTTCCGCGCGAACTCCGTAACGTTTCCGCGAATTCGCATCAGCGGCCCGATGAAATTCCTGCGCATGAAGCCCCAGTACGCGATACTGAACAGCGCCAGAACACCCACGGAGATCAGCACCATTCTGAAAATATAGCTGTACAGCGTGGACAGGATCACTTCCATCCAAACGTCCACCAGCAGCAGCGCCACCACCTTGCCCTGGCTGTCGATGATGGGCAGCATGCTCGACGTGAGATAACCGTACTTTGCAGAATGGCGGACGAGGTAGCTTTCCGGCTTCTTCCCTTCGGTATAGGCCGCCCACACCTCGTCAAAATGGGAGGAAACCGGATCGGTTTCTCCGATGGGCGTGCCGGAGGAATCAAAGACGTAGCGCAGCGTTTGATCCTCGTAGACGGTGACGATGTAAATAAAGGCTGCGCCGGAAATCTGTTCCACGTCCTTTAAGTAATCCGCGATTTCCGCGTAATGCTCGTCTTCGGTCCAGGTCTGCGCGTAGTAGCCCACCTTGTCATGGTCGATGTGATCCAAAATGATGTTCCCGATCACATAGCCGTTGTCGTTATAGAGCTTCCTGATCGCGCCGTCGTACTGGTAATACCCGCTGATCGTGGAGATCACGCAGATCAGGAGGGTCATCAGAATAATGCTCACCAGCAGCTTCTTGCTGATGCCAAATCGCTTGCCGCCGGTTTTTTTCTCCTTATTCACGGCCATCCTCCAGGTTCTTTACATAGAATACCGCATCGCAGATGCAGTGGTTCCGGTTGCAGTAAGGGCAATACAGGGTCATCTCCTCCCAGGGCCGAAAGATTTCCGCGATGGCGGAAAAGCCGGTATCGTGGAAGATTTTCTTCATGGGCACCTTTTGATCCGGGGAACGCATGGCCGTGGCCAGGATCATTTTCGCGCCGCGTTCCCGAAGCACAGGCTCCAGCTTGCGAACAAAGGAGGAGCATATGCCGTGGCGCTGGTACGCCTTTTCCGTACTCGACAGCTTGTAGACGCCCATGAGCGCGTCTCCGTCGTACTTGCGCAGGGGCTCCGGCTTCTCCTTCACGTGCATGATTTCCAGCGCCTCGTCCAGCCCGGCCAGGAACGCGTAAAAGTAGGAAATGACCTCGTTGTTCCTCTCTTCGTCCGTCACCACATAGAACAGGTTCCTGTCGCCGTGAATGCACGCTTCCAGTTCTTCCAGCGAATAATAATCCTGCGCCAGATACTCGTCCGTCAGTCGTTTGATCGCCGGCAGATCACGGTCCTCTGCTTTTCGCGTTTCAAGCTTCATTCATTTTTCCCTCTTTCAGTATGATCTGCAGCGTGTTCACGCCAAAGGCGCGTTGGTAGCCGACCATTTCCACCATTTTCTTGATCATCCGCACGCCCATATACATATCGTCCTCGTCGCTCACCGTTCCGGGAGAAAAACAGAACGGATTGAACGGGATGCCGCTGTAGCGGATGCGAATGCCTCTGACGCCGTTGACCGCGTAGGCGCGCAGGTCGAATTTCAGGTTTTGCACGCCCTTTTCCGCGTTGACCTGATTGATCAGCGTCATTACTTCCTCCATGCTCATCTCCAGGCGGATCGTCTCCTGGGTGTTCATCCCGTTCGTGGCGCAAAATTGGCTGATGCGTTCGCTGGCGCTGACGATCTCCTCAACGTCAGCGTTCACGGAGAAGTTCAGCACCCTTCCGGTCTTCTCATTTTCCAGATCGGTCATCAGGTATCGGGAGTCCTGGGGACGCCGCAGGCGATGCAGCCCCGTCGCTCCCCACCAGAGGATCACCGTGGCCAGCTCCGCAAACAGCAGGAAGGAGAACGTGGAAAAACCCGCGGCGATGACCAGATGCAGACCGGCATAGACCGTCACGATCGTCCGCAGGAGGATCAGCCCGTTGGACCATGCGTTCAGCTTGGCCATATTGTAGTAGGTGGACAGGATATTCAAAAGCAGGGCCGGGAAGACGGAGAGGGCCATCCACAGCAGCGGAACCAGGATGCTTTCATTCAGGCCGTACATGGACGAAATCACCCCGGACAGGGCCGCGCACAGCATCAGGAACACGCCCCCGGCCATCCAGCCGGTCTTCCATTCCTCCCGGAGCAGCAGGCGGCAGCTTCCGTTGTCGCGCTCTCCGCTGAACACGGCCAGCATCCCGCTGCCCGCTGCGGGCACACCCAGGGTGACGCACTCGCCGAAGCCCCATATGCCGTTGACCGCGGTGAACACCGCCACCAGTCCCGCGCCGCCGTGCGCCATCAGCAAGGAATTGATGATCAGCAGCCGCACGGTGGAACAGAGGTTGTTAAAAGCCGACGGAAAGCCCGCCGCGGCAATGGTCACCCATTCCTTTCGCCCGCGCGTCATCTCCGGTCGCCAGGTATAGGGGCTTCCCCTGGAAAACAGGCGCAGGAGGCCGTACAGACAGGCCAGTGCCGTGGCGATCACGCTGGCAAGCCCCGCGCCGAAAACGCCCATATTCCAAACATACACCAGAAGCACGTCCAACACGATGTTGATCACGGCCATGCCGATCATCATGACGCTGATATCCGCGTTTTTCCCATCCAGGCGCAGATACCAGAAGGGAATGTAAATCAAGATCTTGGGAAGCGCCCCGATCAGCGTGATCACCACATAGTCCATCACATAGGGCCGGGCCGCTTCGTCGTCGCAGAGGAACGACACCAGCGGCTCCCGAAACGCCAGAGAAAGCGCGGTAATGACCAGCGAAGCCAGCACGGAGGCGTTCAGGCCGGTGCGGAAAAACACGTCCCGCTTTTCCCCGTCGCCAATGCCAATGGCCCAGGCAGCGGGAATTTCCGTTCCTGCGGCAAGGAACGCGCCCACTACGCACAGCGCCCAGCAAACCGGCAGGCTCAGATTGATCGCCGCCAGCGCGTCGGAACCGATGCGGCTGCCCACCAGGATGCCGTCCACAAACACGTTGATATTGACGCTCAGAATGGAGAGCATCCCCGTGATCACGGCTTTGCGATAAGCGCCGCGAATAAACGCGGCGTTTTGCGCCAGTTCAGTCTCCGTCCGGTTTTCCCGCATTTGATCCATTGAATGCATAACTTCTTTCAATCATTCATGCTGTGCAGGGGCTTTCTCCGCTTATGCTTCAAAGCCCGGAGAAACGCGGCTTTCCCCGTCTCCCCGCGCTCCGTGACCGCCGGGTCAGCTTCCGGCGTCACGGAATGTACTTTGCATTATAATGGAAAAAAGCCGGAAAATCAAGAAAAATTCCAATTGCAATTCATGCGCAATTCATGCGCAAACCCCGGTTTTTCCGCGCTTGCAGTTGATATTTTCCCGCCGCTGTCATATAATAAGTGCGCCGCTTCGGGCGGCCGCGCGCTTATTTATTTCTTTATTCTTTTTTTGCGTCCCCATCGGTTATCGGGGAAAGGAGCGATGCTATGCTGATTCTCAAGGATATCGCCAAGGATTATCAAACCGGAAGCACCAAGGTGCAAGCGCTGCGGGGAATCGACCTGCAATTCAGGCAGTGCGAGTTCGCCGCCATTTTAGGCCCTTCCGGCTGCGGAAAAACCACGCTGCTGAACATTATCGGCGGCCTGGACCAATACACCCGGGGCGATCTGATCATCAACGGAAAATCCACCAAACAGTTCAAGGACAGCGATTGGGACACCTACCGCAACCATTCCATCGGCTTCGTATTTCAAAGCTACAATCTGATCCCTCACCAGACGGTGCTTTCCAACGTGGAGCTTGCCCTCACCCTGTCCGGCGTGAGCCGGGAGGAAAGGCGCAGGCGGGCCATCGACGCGCTGGAAAAGGTGGGCTTGGGCGACCAATTGAAAAAGAAGCCCAATCAGATGAGCGGCGGCCAGATGCAGCGCGTGGCCATCGCCCGGGCCCTGGTAAACGACCCGGATATCCTGTTGGCCGACGAACCCACCGGCGCTCTGGACAGCGAAACCAGCGTGCAGGTGATGGAAATTCTGAAAGAAGTTTCCAAGGACAAGCTGGTGATCATGGTCACCCATAACCCCGACCTGGCCGACCAGTACGCCAGCCGTATCATCCGCCTGCTGGACGGCAAAGTGATCAGCGATTCCGACCCCTGCACAGAGGCGGAATCGAAAACAGGAACGGAAGAAAGGCAGAAAAAGCCCTCTATGAGCTTTTTGACCGCTCTTTCCCTCTCCCTTAACAACCTGCTCACCAAAAAAGGCCGCACGGTGCTCACCGCCTTCGCCGGTTCCATTGGCATCATCGGCATTGCCCTGATCCTGTCCTTGTCCGCCGGGGTGAACGCCTACATCAACCGGGTGGAACAGGACACCCTGTCCTCCTACCCCATCGAGATCGAAGCCACCACCGTGGATATGACCGATATGATGAGCGGCATGATGGGCATTTCCAGGGACGAACGGGTGCACGAGGACGGCAAGATTTATTCCGGCAGCCGCATGACCAAAATCATGAGCGGCTGGATGAGCGGCATTACGGACAACAACCTGAAAGCCTTCAAGCAGTTCCTCGACAGCGAGGCTTCCGGCGTGGAACCATTGGTCAGCGGCATTCAGTACGAATACGCCACGCCCCTGACCCTGTACCGCATCGACGAAGACGGGAATCCCATTCAGGTGAACCCCTCCACCGTGCTGGAAGCCACCGGCATGATGAGTATGATGAGCATGATGGGCTCCAGCAGCGGCATTACGGATACCATGATGAGTTCCTCCATGCGCATGATGAACGCTTTTGAAGCGCTGCTGGACAATCCGGAGCTGCTGGCCTCCCAGTACGATATCCTGACGGGCCGCATGCCCGAAGCCCTGGACGAGGTGGTGCTCATCGTCAATTCCCGTAACGAATTGAGCGATTACGCCCTGTACGCCTTGGGGCTCAAGGATCAGAGCGAACTAAAGGAAATCTTTGAAGCCCTCATGCAGGGCGAAGCCATCGAAAGCGAGGACATGGAGTTCACCTATGAGGAACTGATGAATCTTCGCTTCCGCCTGCTGCTGAACACCGACGTTTATGAAAAGCAGGGCACCAATTGGGCGGACCGCAGCGAGGACGACGAATACATCATGAAAAAGCTCCAGGATTCCCTGGAAATCAAGATCGTAGGCATTATCCGGCCCGCCGCCGGTTCCGTCGCCACCTCCACCACCGGGGCGGTGGGCTACAAATTCGAGCTGATGGAATACCTGCTGGATCAGGTGAAAAACAGCCAGATCGTTCAGGAGCAGCTTGCCAATCCCGATATTGACATCTTCACCGGCCAACCCTTCGATACCAACCAGGTGGACCTGCTGGAAGCCCTGGACAGCATGAGCGTCAGCGAATTCATCGACCAGTACGCGGGCAGTTTGGGCCTGAACGCCGACATTCAGCAGCGATTGAGCCAGGTGCCCTCCTTCGCCCTGAACTTAGTGAGCAAGGAAGACCTGCGGCAGGTGCTGGCCTCCGTTCTGCCCAAGGACCGGAACAATTCCCTGGAAAAGAACCTGTCCACCTTGGGCGTGTGCGATATCGACGAGCCCAGCGCCATTTACCTTTACCCCAAGGATTTTGAGGCCAAAGGCAAGCTGACCGACATTATCAACGCCTACAATGAAGCGGCGGCGGAAGAGGATGTGATCCGCTATACCGATTACGTGGGGCTGATCATGTCCTCCGTCACCGACATCATCAACGCCATCAGCTATGTGCTGATCGCCTTCGTGGCCATTTCCCTGGTGGTGTCCTCCATCATGATCGGCATCATCACCTATATCAGCGTGCTGGAGCGCACCAAGGAAATTGGCATCCTGCGGGCCATCGGGGCCAGCAAGCGCGATGTGTCCCGGGTGTTCAACGCCGAAACCCTCATCGTGGGCTTTGTGGCAGGGGGCATCGGTATCGTGGTCACCCTGGGGCTGGTGGTGCTCATGAACATCATCATCAAAAATATTACCGGCATCCCCAATCTGGCGGGCCTTCCCGCCCAGGCCGGGCTGATCCTGGTTGGCATTTCTATGGTGCTCACCCTGATCGCCGGCCTGATTCCCTCCCGCATGGCTGCCAAGAAGGACCCCGTGGTAGCGCTGCGGACGGAATAAACAGTTTCCATGATTCAGCAAATGGCCCGGAGCGTTTTGCTCCGGGCCGTTCGTTATGGCTGGAAATACGCCGCCCAGTCGATATAGCATTTATCCTTGGGGAGCACCAGTACCCCTTCTTCTCTTTTGCCTTTTTTGTGCACCAGGATGCAGCACCACACAGGGCCCATGGAGCACAGCCAACTGTACTTTTCCAAAACAGGGCGGTCCACCGTCATATCCTGGGTGAAGTTTTCATAGTCCAAATTGGAAAGCGCCACCGAAGCGGCCACCACATAGGGCCATTCCTTTTCCGGCAAATGAGGCTGAAGCAGGTCGTCAATCCTGCGGGGGTGCTGAACGAAATATGCGTAGCCTTCCGCTGTATACATTGGCATTTCACTTCCTTGTCACCTGGTCCTTGTATCGAATTAAAATATTCATCAAGTTAAATATACCCATTTTATCTGTGCTTGTCAATAGAATTACACGGTATGTATAGGCAAAATATTATTCTTGCATAGTACAATTATAATGAATTGTTAAGCAAGGATGGTTATCGGCATGGAAAAAGAGGATTTTATCCGGCGGATGGTGCAATTGCGGCTGAACAGGGATGTATCTGCGCGGGATATGAGCCTGTCCCTCGGTCAAAGTCCCAATTACATCAACGGCATCGAAAACGGGGGCAGTTATCCTTCCATGACGAACTTTTTCTATATCTGCGATTATTTCGGCATCACGCCCAAAGAATTTTTTGATGTGGATATGCCCAACCCCGCCAAGATGAACGAGCTGGTTCAGGCCGCCAAGGGCCTTTCCAATGAACAGTTAGATCACCTGATCGCCCTGGTAAAAACAATGAAATAAGAGCGCGAAGCCTGCGCATTTTTCGACAATTCAAGCGCAAATTTGTATCATTCCGCCGTTCCTTGTGGACACGGCGGTCTTTTTTTGATATGCTGTTCCCGTCTCAAGGAAATACCGACGCAGTAAAGGAGGATGACAATGGAATTTTTGCTGGGCCCCGTGGGAATCGCGGCCATAGCCGCCGTGGGATTGATCCTGCTGCTGGTGCTGCTGGGTTATGTGAAAGCGCCGCCGGATGAAGCGTATCTCATTTCCGGTCTGCGCAGGAAAATCATCATCGGCAAGGCGTCCATCCGCATTCCCTTTTTTGAAAGGCTGGACAAGCTGAGCCTGAAAATGATCTCCGTAGACGTGAAAACCAATTCCTTCGTGCCCACCGCCGAATACATCAACATCACCGTGGACGCGGCGGTGAAGATCAAGGTGAGCACCGAAAAGGACATGCTGGCCATCGCCGCCGAAAACTTCCTGAACAAGGATACCAACTACATCATCAGCCAGGTGCAGGACGTGCTGGAAGGCAACATGCGCGAAATCATCGGCCAGATGCGCCTGGAAGAAATGGTGACCAACCGCAAGTCCTTCGCCGAAAAGGTGCAGGAAAACGCGGTGCCCGACCTGCGCAGGATGGGGCTTGATATCATCAGCTTCAACGTCCAGTCCTTCTCCGACGCCAATGGGGTCATCAACGATCTGGGTATCGACAACATCAGCCAGATCAAGAAAAAGGCCGCCATCGCCAAGGCCGAGGCCGACAAGGAAATCACCAAGGCCCAGGCCCAGGCCAGCAAGGAGGCCAACGACGCCAAAATCGCCGCAGAAACGGAAATCGCCATCAAGAACAACGACCTGAAAATCAAGGAAGCGGAACTGAAGCTGCTGTCCGACATCAAAAAGGCCGAAGCCGACGCCGCCTACAACATCCAGGGCGAGGAACAGCGCCGCACCATCGAAATCAAGACCCAGGACGCCAACATCGCCCGCCAGGAGCGCGAAGCCATTCTGAAACAAAAGGAAGTGGAAGTGACCGAGCGCACCCTGGAAGCCACCGTCAAGAAAAAGGCGGAAGCCGAGCTGTACCAGCGCCAGAAGCAAGCCGAAGCCGAGCTGTATCAGCGTCAGAAGCAAGCCGAGGCCGAATTGGCGGAAGCAACCCGCCAGGCGGAAGCCCTGCGGCTCCAGGCCGAGGCCGAGCGCTTCGCCAAGGAGCAGCAGGCCGAGGCGGATAAATTTGCCAAATTGCAGGAAGCCGAAGCCGTGCGCGCCGCCGGTTTGGCCGAAGCCGAAGCCATCCGCGCCAAGGCCCTGGCGGAAGCCGAGGGTATCGACAAAAAAGCCGAAGCCATGAAGAAGTACGGCGAAGCCGCCGTGCTGGAGATGTACTTCACCGCTCTGCCTGAAATTGCCAAGAACGTGGCCGCTCCTCTCTCCCAGGTGGATAAGATCACCATGTATGGCGAGGGCAATTCCGCCCGGCTCATCGAGGATATCGTAAAATCCACCACCCAGGTGTCCGACGGCCTGACCGAAAGCATCGGGCTGGACCTAAAGTCCTTGCTGGCCGGTTTCTTAGGCGGCAAGCTGGCGGCCCCCGCCGCAAAGCCCGAAGAAAAGCCCGACGCGGAAACTGACGGCGAATAATCCCTGAATCAAAAAACAGCCAAAACCCCAAAAGCCCATACCGGCCTCCGGTATGGGCTGTCTGTTTGTATTTGAAAATGGCTTACTGGTTGGCGAACTGATCCCGGGCGGCGCGAAGCTGATCCAATTGCTGGGTCATGCTCATATCAGCCTGCGCGAGCAGCTGATTCACGGTGTCGCGAGCGCGGGCGGTGAATTCTTCGCACTCCCGATGCGCGCTTTCCAGCAGTTCCTGGGCTTCCGCCTGGGCACGGGCGACGATTTCGCTTTCAGATACCATCTGCTGGGCGCGGGCCTGGGCGTCGGCGATCATGGCGCTGGCGCGGTTCTGGGCGTCGGCTACCATGGCGTTGGCCTGGTCGGTGGCGCTGCGGATGGTTTCATTGGCGCGGTTCTGGGCGTCGTTCACCAGGGTATCCGCCTGGGTCTGGGCGTTGCCGATGGTGGTCTGCGCTTCCTTGCTGGCGCTGGCGGTGGTTTCCTCGGCGATCTTCTTGCTGTCGCTCAGGATGCGTTCTTCCTGATCGATGATGGCGCGGGCGCTCTGCAGATCGGGGGGAATGGTTTCCTCCAGACGGCGCATCAGGCTGGTAAACTCTTCTTTATCCAGCGCGATCTTGTTGAAGAGCGGGATCGTTTTCGCTTCGGAAATCATCGTGGACATACGATCCAGCAGTTCGAAGGTCATCAGTCGTTTACTCGAAGCCATGGTTTCATCCTCCCTTAAATAGATTTCGTTCATTGGTTTTGAAAGGCGGCCAGGATATCCGGCAGCGCCTCCGGGGGAACGTAAGCGGAAAGATCAGCGCCGAAAGCGGCCAATTGGCGCACCATGCTGGCACTGATTTCCCCCATTTCGGGGGAAGCGGGTAAAAACAGGGTCTCCAGCGCGGGATTCAGCTGATGATTGATGCGGGCCATCATGGTTTCGCTTTCCAGGTCATTCACGCCGCGCACGCCGCGCACCACCACGGAAATGCCCGTTTCCCTGGTCAATTGGGCCAGCAACCCGCCATAGGAAATCACCTGCACGTTGGGGATGCCGGCGCAGGCCCTTTTGAGCATATCCACTCGCTGCTCTACCGGAAAACAGCCCGTCTTTTCCGGATTGTGCAGCACGCCCACCACCACCGTATCAAAGAGGACGGCGGCCCGGCGGATGATGTCCAGATGCCCTAAGGTCACGGGATCAAAACTGCCTGGATACAGGCAGCAGGATTCTTTCAAACGGCATCATCCTCTCCCGAAATCTGATAAAAGCCCAGCCCCGCCGCGCCGTACTCCCGGTGATCCGTCATTGTCAGGGCGGGATCGATATGGGGCGGCGTTTCCCGGCCATGCTCGATCACGATCATCCCGCCGGGCCGAAGGAGGCCCGCTTCTAAGATGGCGCGGCACACGGGGGCGGTATCCATCCGGTACGGGGGATCAAGAAAAATCAGGTCAAATTTGTCCCCCCGCGCTTGCAGCGCGCCAAGAGCAGCGGTATCCTTCATACGCAGCAGCCTGGCCCGGTCCCCGCAGTTCAGGGTGTCGATGTTTTCCTGGATCGCCTGGCACGCTTTTGTGGCGCAGTCCACAAGCACTGCGCTGTCCGCTCCCCGGCTGATCGCTTCCAAAGCCAGGGCGCCGCTGCCCGCGTACAGATCCAGCACCCGGGCTCCGTACAGTCTGGCCTGGATGATGGAAAACAGCGCTTCCTTCACCCGGTCCGCGGTGGGGCGGGTGTCCATGCCCTCCGGCGCTCTCAGCTTGCGGGAGCGCATTTCTCCGGCGATGACGCGAAGCATGTTAAATCAGCTCGTTCTTCTTGGCGGCGCGGGCCTGGCGGGCCTTGGCAGCCTTCTTCTTTTTCCGCTGGACGCGCTTATTGCTGTTGGAAATATCGCCGTGCACCATGGCGCGGGACCGGGGGCCGGTGAGGTACCCCAGGGGGAAGCCGATCAGGGGCAGGCAGGCAAGCAGCGGGCTCAAGCGGTCCATCACCAGCAGGGCGTCAGTGTTGTCCACGGTGGCAATATTGGCAAAGGGGAAAATCAGCACGCGGCTGACGATTCGCAGGATATCCAGCACCGTGACCTGTACTTCCCGGGAATAGAACCGCAAAGGCGCCATCACTTCCGCCTGGTTGCTGAAGCCCGACACCCACTTGGGCAGCCGCTGCAGGGCATACACCTGCTTTTCCGCCGTGACCGCGTGGGGCAGGGTGAGCAGCAGCACAGGAATGGCCGCCACCAGAGCGATCATCACGCCTTTGAGGGGGTGATAGCAGCGCATGATATCCTTTTCGCCCACTTCCTTGCCCGTCTGCTGCCGGGTATAGGCGATTTCGCCGAAAGCCACTTCGCTGTCGCCCAAGCGCGCACCGTCCGTATACACGACGGCGGCGCAGACCAGCACCATCATCAGGTTCATCAGCACCCGAAGGAACACGCTGTCGAACTGCAAAGCGCTGCCCACGATCAGGTACAAAAAGGCGAACATGAAAAAGTACGCCATCACCCGCAGGCTCCGCTTTAGGGCGGCGGAGTCAAACACATTGCCCTTTGTATACGGCTTAAACACCAGAGGCCGCTTATTCTTTTTCGCTTTTTTCGCTTGATCCTGCATACGTTTCTCCTGCCGGTTCAGAATAAATCACGGGCACGCGGGCAGTGGGGGCCAGCAGCATTTCATAGCTGATGGTGCCCGCCCAGGCGCCCAATTCCTCCGCGGTAATTTCTTCATTTCCCTGCCGTCCCAGCAGCACCGCGGGCGCGCCGATGCCGCATGCTTCCGGGGGCAGGGCGCTCACATCCACCATGATCTGATCCATGCAAACGCGCCCGGTCACGGGGCACCGTTTCCCCCCGATGAGCACGGAGGCCCTGTTGGACAGCGCCCGGTGATACCCGTCCCCGTAGCCCACAGGCAGAGTGGCGACGCGGGTTTCCCGATCCGTCCGATAGGTGCGGCCATAACTGACGCTGGCCCCCGGCGGCAGGGTCTTCACATAAGCGACCTCCGTGTGCCAGGACAGGGCGGGCACAAGCTTCGGCGATTCCGGCACAGGCGGGCAGCCGTAGAGGGAAATGCCCTGGCGCACCATCCGATACCGGGCCTGGGGGTAACGCACCCCCGCCGCGCTGGACGCCGCGTGGAAAAGAATGTCCTTGGGCAGCAGGGCCAGCATTTCCTCAAAGGCGGCGATCTGCGCCATGGAATAATCGTCGGTTTCTCCGTCGGCGTCGGCAAAGTGGGTAAAGGCCCCGGTGAGCCGCACGTGGGGGCAGGCCTCGATTTCATGGAGCACGGCAAGCAATTCTTCCTTCGTTCGCACCCCGATGCGGCCCATGCCCGTGTCGATTTTAAGATGCGTTTGGGCGGTCAGTCCCAGTTTCGCCGCCGCGTCCTCTAACATGCGCACCCGTTCCCAGTCGAACACCGTCTGGATCAGACCCCAGCGCACGCTGGCTTCCGCGCCTTGGGCGTTGACCGGCCCCAGCACTAAGATGGGCGCGTCGATGCCCGCCCGGCGCAGGGCTTCGCCTTCCTCCGGAATGGCCACGCCCAAATGATCGGCTCCGTTTTCCAGTGCCGTCTTCGCCACCGGGATCAGCCCGTGGCCGTAGGCATTGGCCTTTACCACCGCCATCATATGGGGGGTGGGCGCGATGGCCTGCCGCAGAACGCGGGTGTTCATGGCAATCGCGTTCAAATCCACCTGAATATAGGTTCCCCGATATCGCAAAACGAGCCTCCAGCTTTTATCCGGCCGCGTTTTTCGCGGCTGATATGATGATCTCACTGTTGCTTCACGGCATCCGCGTTTCGGCCCCGCTGGACCGCACAACGGCGAAGCGCCTTTCCAAGTTCTTAGTATACCAAATTCCGCGCCAAAAGAAAAGCACAAATTTCCAAACTCACCGCCCGGCGCCCCCGATTTGCCGTATTTTGTTGTAAATTCTCGAAAACGGCTTGCGGAAAAGCGGAATCGCATTGTATACTAATGTCGTATCGAAAGACCTATGAAGACACGGAGGATGAAAAACGATGAAGCGGATCGTTGCATGCTTAACGGCGCTGGCGCTGCTGGCGGGCATGATCGGATGGGCGGCGGCGGATGAAATCACTTACACCGGCACCGTGACCGGGGGCAGCCTGCATCTGCGCAGGGAACCGAACAGCTCCGCCAAGGTGATCCAAACCTATAAATCGGGCACCCAGGTGGAAATATTGGAAAACGACGGCACCTGGTGCAAGGTGACGGTGGGAAAAAACACCGGCTATATGATGACCCAATATCTCGATATCAAACCCAACTATCCGCACTTAGGCTGGGGCAGAACCGCCGCCGACGGCACGGTGCTGAATTTCCGGGTGGGGGCGGGGACGACCTTCCCCATCGTGTACAAGGCCATGAGCGGCTGTTCCTTTGAATTGGTGGAAGAAGCGGGCACCTGGTACCGCGTGCGCGTCAAAGACCAATTTGGCTATATCGAAAAGAGCAAGGTAACGGCGCTGACCGGCGATTTTGAAATGGGCTTTTCCCTCAACGACGACAAGGACGCCGTGACCGCCGCCACATTGTATTCCGCCCTGCGGGAATACGGCGGCGTAAAATCCATGGTAAAGTCCGAAGGGGATTTTACCTATTCCCTCGCCTGGCCGGAAACGGGCGTGGCCGAGGCGGACAGCAGGCTTTCCAATTGGGTGCAGGAAACGCTGCGCGTTTTCCAGGAGGACTTTACGCTGAACCATGCCGGAGAAACAGGTAAGTGCACCGTGGAATTCCAATCCCTGAACGTGGACAGCCGCTATCACAGCGTGGTGCTGCTGGCGGAATACAAGGTGGGCAGCCTGAAAGTGGAAAAGGTGCTGACCCTGAATATCGATTCCCAGGAAGGAAAGGTACTGGACAACCGCACCCTGTTCCCCCTTAATGAAGCGCGGGTGCAGCTCTGCCTGGACGGCGCCGTATCTTCCCTGCTGGTCAAGCCCACGGACGGCTATTCCGACAAGTTAGGCATCGATTGCCTGCAATACGCCGCCTTGGGGCACGACGGGGTGCAGATCTACCTGCCGGCGGGCCTGTACCTGCCAAACGGCCTTGGCACCCGCAAGCTCAATCTGCGCTACACCCAGACGGCGGAATGCATGACCCTGGATTCCCAGACCATCCACAGCTATGAGCGCACCATCGATCCCACCAGGCCTATGCTGGCCCTCACCTTCGACGACGGCCCTTCCGACGTGACGGACCGCATCCTGAAAGTGCTGATGGAATACGACGCCCGGGCCACCTTTTACGTGATCGGCAATAAATTGGAAGAATACGCCGACGTGCTCAAACGCACCGCCGCCAGCGGAAACGAAATCGCCTGCCACACCTGGAGCCATGTGAAGCTGATCAACGTTTCCGCCGCCAAAATGCGTACCCAGATCACCAGCACCAACGACCTGATCAAGGAGATCACCGGCGGGGAAGTAAAGCTGCTGCGCCCGCCCTACGGCAACCAGAACGCCACTCTGCGCGGCGTGTGCAAGGATTTAGGCATCGTGATCACCCGCTGGGAGATCGATACCAAGGACTGGAGTTCCCGCAATACCAACAAAGTCTATAAGGCCATCATGAAAGGCGCGGGCAACGGCCAAATCATCCTGTGCCACGACCTGTACCCCACCACCGCCGCCGCCGTGGAAATGGCCATCCCAGAACTGATCGAAAAGGGCTATCAGTTGGTCACGGTGTCCGAGCTGCTGTCCTTCCACAAGGACGGCCCCGTGCCCGGCAAAGTGTATAACTGGGTGGATCCCAAGAATATGATTATCAATCAGAAGTAAGCCATTCAAAGCATGAAAAAACACGAAGGATTTCTCTCCCTCGTGTTTTTTGTGCGATTTTACACAGCTTAATGCAGCGTCACATATCCAGCCGTCCGCACGGCCTTCTGCTCTTCCTCACCGGCGAGCCAACTGACGAAGGCTCCCTTGAAGCCTTTTATACATTTGGACGTTTTTCAGTCTTTGTTTTTGCCCGTGAATCGCATCAGCAGATCCAGGATCTTCAGGTAAATCCAAATCACCGTGAATACCAGGCCGAATGCCGCGGCCCACTCGTATTCCTTCGGGTAGCCCTGATTTACGCAGTTATCGATCATGGAAAAGTCGCTGATCAGGAACAGGGCCGCGATGATCAGGCCGATCACGTCGATCGCAACGGTGAACAGGGCGTTCTGCATCATCGCCTGCACATAAGGCCGGGTGGCGGGAATCAGGTTGCCCAGGAAACTCAGCACGCCCACGCCCACGGAGCCAATGAGCAGGGTCAGCAGCACCGTGCGGAACTTTTTGTTCGCCTTAATAATGCCGGAGGAGTAAAGCCAGCTCATGACCGCCACCACAGCCACGGTAAGCAACAGCGCTTCCAGACCCAGGTATTCATAGCCCACAAGCACTTTGAAAACCAGGAAAGAGATTACGTATCCCTGGCTGGCGGAATACAGCGTGCCGGTAACGGGAATGGTTCTGCGGGCGAAGATGCCCACCATTTCGCAGATAAAACCAAGAACCAGTACGGCTCCCACTGCGATAGCTTCTTTCATGGAAAGGGACAGCGAGAACTTTTCATACACGGTAATGGTCTGCCAGATGGGTTCGCTGGCCATGGCCATTTTCACCAGCAGCTGCGCCACCATGCCGACCAGGGTGACCAGCAGGAAATAGCTGGTTTTTGTGGCGATTCCCGCGTAGGAGGCCGCGTTGGTTTCCGTCCGTTCGGTAATTTTGCTGAGCTTTCTTAAAATGGGGTTGGACTGTACCAGGGTGGTGGTTTTGGGTTTCGATTCCCGGGTGAGTGTACTCATGCAGTTTTCTCCTTTTATGATGGTGGTTCAGGCGTTATTCAGGCAGTTGAATGCCCGCTTCCTTAGCACATTCCAGCAGCTTGTCCAGGGCTTCCACGATCTGCTCTGGCTCATGCTCGGAAATCACGCAGAAGCGCAGGCGGGCTTTGTTTTTGGGCACGGCGGGGTACACGGCGGGAGGCACGATCACGCCTTTTTTGCGCAGGCGGTTGCTTAACTCCCAGGCGTCCTCGTCCTTGCCCACCAGGATGGGCAGGATGGCCGTTTCCCCGGCCAGACAGGTGTTCATATGCCGTTTATGGGCTTCCTCGTAGAAGCACTTGATGTTGCGGCGCAGGCGCTCCATGATGGTGGGGTCCTTTTGCAGCAGGCGAATGGCTTCTAAGCTGGCGGCGGCCAGGGGCGGGGAAATGCCCACGGAGAACACAAAGCCGGGCAGATTATAGCGCAGGTACTCGATCAAGGTGCGCTTACCGGCCAAATAGCCGCCGCAGGTACCCAAACCTTTGGACAGTGTTCCGTATTTGATATCGATATCATCCGGGGCCAGGCCGAAGTATTCGTCCACGCCGCCGCCGGTCTTGCCGATGACGCAGGCGGAATGGGCCTCGTCCACCATGAGGAAGCAGCCGTATTTCTTTTTCAGTGCCACGAACTCGGGCACGGGGGCGATATCGCCGTCCATGGAATACGCGCCCTCGATGACGATCAGCACCTTGCCGAACTTGTGGCGCTGGTTGCGCAGGATGCTTTCCAGGGCCTTCACGTCGCTGTGGGGGAAGGGCTTGGCGGTGGCCTGAGAAAGGCGGCAGCCCTGCTCGATGGAATTGTGGGCGATGGCGTCGTACACGATCAAATCGCCTTTGCCGCAGAAATTGCCCACGCAGGTCACGTTGGTGGAGTGTCCGCCCACCAGCACCAGGGCGTCTTCGGTGTGCTTCCACTTGGCGATTTCGGCTTCCAGCTCTTTATGCAGGGTCTTTTCCCCCGCAAGCAGCCGGCTGCCGGAAGCGGAGGTGCCGTATTTGTCGATGGCGGCCTTGGCGGCGGCTTTGGTTTCCTCCCGGCCGCTCATGCCCACATAGTTGTAGCTGCCGAAATCCAGCATCCACTGGCCATCCACGAAGCTCTTGTCCAGCAGGGGGGAATCATGGGCCACGAAATAGGGGTTCTCCTGGCCTTCGCCCATGAGGGACTGCCAGCGCTTTTCAAAAGCCTGGAATTCCGGGGAATCCTCGAAGCGGGTGATGGGCGTGACCGGCTCGCCGCTTTCCTCCCCCGTGCTTTCATAGGCCACGTCGCCGCGCACCTTGGCGTACAGCAGGGCGGAAAGGTCGTTGACCGTGGTGCACTTGCCGTATTCCTCGGTGGGGATCAGCACGTTGAACTGTTCCTCGATTTTCAGGCTGACGCCTAATACCTGCAAACTGTCGCCGCCCAAATCATCGATAAAGTGGGCGTCGTCCCTGATCTGGTCCGGGGGCACGTTCAGGGTTTCGGCATACACCAGCCGCACCTTCTGCTTGATTTCCTCCAATTGCAGATCGGAGGGGGTATTTTCCTCCTGCACCAGGGGCTTGCTTTCCTCGGCGGCGGTTTCGTCCCGGCGGTTGAAGTCGATATCCCGGTAGGCCAGCTTCTTTTCCTCGATCTGCTTTTTCAGGGCCAGACGCTTCACCTTGATGCCGCCCGCCGTCTGGAATTTTTCGGAGGTAGCCAGCACCCGGTTCACCCGCTTTAAGGCGGGCAGGCCGGCGTTGACGCGGCGCACCTGGGCCATGAGCCCGGAAATGTAATCGTCGTCCCGGTAATGCTGGCCCACGTTGATGACCAGCGTGATGTCCTCGTAATCCACCACGCCCTTGTTCCGTCCGGGCAGGTGGGGCAGCGGAATATGGGACAGGGGCAGATGAGAAAGAAAGCCCTTTTCCTCTTTTTCCCTCTTTTTCTGGGCTTTCACGCCCAGCACGCAGAACTGTTCCACGCCCTCCAGCACGCCGAAAGCGTCCTCGATCTCGTCCGGGTACACGTTTTCGCCGGATTCGTTGATGATCACGTCCTTGGCCCGGCCTTCCACATACATGCGGCTGCCCTTTTCCAGGCGCACCACGTCGCCGGTGCGGAACCAGCCCTCGTCGTCCAGGGCGGGAGGCAGAATCTTTCCGTCCACCAGCCGGCCCGTATGCAGGGTGTTGCCCCGGATGTACATTTCGCCCCGGTTGCTCTTTTCCCCGTCGCTCTGCACCCGGTATTCGGCGCTGGAAAGAGGCCGCCCCACGCTGCCGGAGGTGCGGGTGATCACGTTCATATTGGTTTCCACGGAGGTAACGCCCGTTTCGGTCATGCCGAAGCCGGACACCGTGAAATAGCCCAGGGCGGACAGGGTGCGCATATGCTCCTTGGGGGTATGGCTGCCGCCAAGGATGATGCAGCGCACGTCGCTGCCCAGCATCTGTTCCGTAATGGATTTGAACAGCACGTTCCGAGCGAAATCCAGCCCGAAGCCGGGGGCCACGCTTTGCAGCGCCAGGGACAGGCCCCGCAGGGTTTTGAACCCCGCGCGTTTTACGCGGCTTTCCTTCGCCACCTGCTTGTTCAGCGCCACGCACAGGTTATTGGCCAGCAGCGGCACGGCCATCAGATGGGTGATCTTGAAGCGCCGGGCCGTTTCCTGAATGCACTGGGGGCTGCGGTTCTGCAGATACACGGTTTCGTATCCCAGGAAATGAATCCATTGCAGGCACACCATGAACCCGAAAATATGGTGATAGGGCAGGAACGCCAGCTGCCGCCGGGGCTCGTCGCAAATGATGCGCTTGTTGGCCTTGTACAGCATTTCGGCGTTCAATACCTGGCTGCATACCGCTTTCTCGTCGTATACGAACACCCGGCTGGTGTCGGTGGTGCCGGAGGTGCACAGGGCCACCATGTTCCCGAAGGAGGGCCGGAAACCGGGCGCGGGCTGGGCCGCCGCCATTTGCTTCACGGTGAACTGGCGCACGTCGCCCTTCAGGCTCCGGGGGGCTTTCCCGATCAGGGCCACGGCCCCGGCCTGGCGCAGGATGTAAGCGGTCATTTCGTCGCTCAAGGTAAAATCCATGAGCACCGCGTTATAGCCCGCGGCGATCACGCCCCAGAACAGATAAAACCATTCCGGGCAGGTATCCAATTGAATGCCCACGAAGCCGCCCCTGTTCTTTTCGCCCAAGGCGGATCGCAGCAGGGCGGCGCAGGCGAAGGCGCGGGCGCGGTATTCCCGGTAGGAGATGGTCTGCTCCTCCCCCTTTTCCAAATACCGGGCCGCGATGCGTTCCTCGTCGCCGCTGATGATTTCAAACAGGTTTTGAAGGGTCATATTCTCCCGCAGACGATCACTGCGGGCGAGTACCTCGCTCATTTCGCATTTCCTCGATTCTTATTGTGGGGCGTTTTGCAGTAATAATCCCGTAAAATCCAGTCAAACAGCCGGGCGGGCAGCACATCGTGCAGGATCACCGCCAAATGCTGATCGAATTTCGCCGCCCGCAGTCGGCGGGGCAGGCTTTTTTTCCTGAGCGCTTTTGCGATTTTCCGCCCTAAGATATCCGGGTCGGAGCCCCCCGCCTCGTCCCGGGCGATGGCCGCCGTGCCGGACGCAAAATCGGCCTTGTAAGGGGAAGCTTCCGTCATGCCCTTGGAATGGCGCCGGTACGCCGCGCTGCCGCTGCGGTGATCCCCCGGCTCCACCAGCATCACTTCCACGCCGAAGGGCTTTACTTCCAGGGCCAAGCATTCGCTGTACCCTTCCACCGCGTGTTTGCTGGCGGTATACGCCCCCTCAAAGGGAATGCCCAGCAGGCCGTTGATGGAGGAAAAATTCACGATGCGCCCGTGTCCCTTTGCCCGCATGAGGGGCAGTACGGCGGAAATCATGGCCGCCTGGCCGAAAAAGTTGGTTTCCATCACCTGGCGCAGTTCGGAAAGGGGATAGCTTTCACAGGCGCCCAGAATCAGCATCCCGGCGCAGTTCACCAGGGCGTCCGGCGGGCCGCCGGTTTTCAGCGCTTCCTGTACGAAAGCGCCGATGCTGTCCTGGTCGGTCACGTCCAGGGGCAGGCAGGTGCAGCCGGGCACGCTTTTGCCCTTTCCGAAGGAACGGGCCCCGGCGATCACGGTAAAGCCGCTCTCCTTAAGCGCCTTTGCCGTATGCAGCCCCAAGCCGCTGGAAGCGCCGGTGATCCATACCACCCGCGTCATGCCCTGGCCCCCTTTCCGCATGCTGATTCCGCAATTCCTGAATATCAGGACAGAATCTTGTACATTATACGCCATTTTCCCCTGAAATGCAAACAAATGAAAAAAAAATGTAAAGGGCCCCCGCCTGTGCCCGCCATCGATTTCCCCGCCCTTGCGGGCGGTAGTGCAATATGATATAATAGGCGGGAATCAGCCGGGCGGCGAAAGCGGACGCGGCTGGTATCACGATAGGAACCGCGTTGCACGCGGAAAGGTTGGAGGCGCGGAAAAATGGCGGCTGTTTCCAAGGCGGTTGTTACGGTGTTAGGCTTTGACCGCAAGGGCATCATCGCCCAGGTCAGTGCGATCCTGTTTGAACGGGGCATCAATATCTTAGATATAAGCCAAACGATTTTGGACGGTTACTTCAACATGGTCATGATGGTGGACCTGTCGGAGCCCACCTGCCCCTTTGACGAGCTGCAAAGCGAGCTGAACGCCTTAGGGGAAAAGCTTGGCTTGCAGATTCGTATTCAAAAGAACGAAATTTTTGAAGCCATGCATCAGATTTGACGGGGGATAAGCCACATGATCCAAAGCAGTCAGATTTATGAAACCCTGCGCATGATCGACCAGGAAAAGCTGGACGTGCGCACTATTACCATGGGCATTTCCCTGTTCAACTGCGTATGCGACGACACCCGCCGTTTAGCCAGCCGGGTGTACAGCCGCATCGCCCGCCAGGCGGAAAACCTGGTGAAGGTGGGCCGGGAAATCGAAAAGGAATTCGGCGTGCCCATCGTGAACAAGCGCATTTCCGTCACCCCCGTTTCCCTGATCACCGGCGCGGTGGAGGACCCGCTCCCCGTGGCCATGGCATTGGACCGGGCAGCCAAGGAAACGGGCGTTGATTTCATCGGCGGCTATTCCGCCCTGGTGCAGAAGGGCATGACGGCGGCGGATAAGCGGCTGATCCTGTCCATTCCCCAGGCGCTGTCGGAAACGGAATTGATGTGTTCTTCCATTAACGTGGCTTCCACCCGGGCGGGCATCGATATGGACGCCGTGCGCCTGTGCGGCGAAGCCATCAAGGCATTGGCGGAGTGCACGAAGGAGCAGGACGGCTTAGGCTGCGCCAAGCTGGTGATTTTCGCCAACGCGGTGGAAGATAATCCCTTCATGGCGGGGGCGTTCCACGGCCCCGGCGAGGGCGACTGCGCCGTTTCCGTGGGCGTCAGCGGCCCCGGCGTGGTCAAGCGCGCCCTGGAAAGCGTGCGGGGGGAATCCTTCGACGTGGTAGCCGAAACCATCAAGCGCACCGCCTTCCGCATCACCCGGGTTGGCCAACTGGTGGCCATGGAAGCCTCCCGCATGCTGAACGTTCCCTTCGGCATCGTGGACCTGTCCCTGGCCCCCACCCCGGCGGTAGGCGACAGCGTGGCGCATATTTTGGAAGAAATGGGCCTGGAAAAATGCGGCACTCATGGGTCCACGGCGGCGCTTGCTCTGCTCAACGACGCGGTGAAGAAGGGCGGCGTCATGGCGTCCTCCCATGTGGGGGGCCTTTCCGGCGCGTTCATTCCCGTTTCAGAGGATATCGGCATGATCGAGGCCGCCGCCTGCGGGGCATTGACTTTAGATAAATTAGAAGCCATGACCTGCGTTTGCTCCGTGGGCCTGGATATGATCGCCGTGCCCGGCGATACCTCCGCCGCTACCATCAGCGCCATCATCGCCGACGAAGCGGCCATCGGCATGATCAACAGCAAGACCACCGCCGTCCGCATTATTCCCGCGCCAGGCAAGCAGGTGGGAGATTATGTGGAGTTCGGCGGCCTGCTGGGAAGGGCCCCAGTGATCCCGGTGCATCCCTTCGCCTCCGACGCTTTCATCGCCCGGGGCGGACGCATCCCCGCGCCCCTGCACAGCTTAAGGAATTAAGGATTCTGGGGGAAACCGCTCTTTGCAGCCAAAGAGCGGGTTCCCCCAGGCCCCCATCCGAGAAAGCTGCCATGAGTGAATCATTGACTAAGCATACTGAAACAGGTAACGTTATGAGAGCAAAAGCGGGATGTTTAACTATGGTAATTAAAAAAGCAATCAAATACGCTTGGCCTTGGCTGGCCGCCGTTCTCTGCGTGGGGTATTTGTACTGGGCTTTGGAAGCATACCGCGTCCATTGCGACGCCGGATTCCTTCCGATAATTCTGAGCTTTCTTGCCTTTGCGGCGATAACAGTTTTCACCCTCTGCCAGTGGAGGAAGGATCGTGCCGCCGCGCTGTCAGCCGTGATCCCGGCCGTCGCATGTATTGCGCTGTTCCTTGTGGCCCGCAAGATTCCCAATTGTCCGATGTGCGACGGCGTGACGGAAAAGGACTTGGGTTTCCTGGCTCGCTGGATATCCGCAGGGCCGTGATCAAAGAATTGGATAATAGGAGCCATCATGAACGAAAATTTTAACGTGCTGAACCTCCCCGACGAAATGCTGCACATCACCCTCATGGACGGTCAGGCGAAGGTGTTACTCTGCCGCACCACCGCCATGGCCCGGAAGGCGGCGGAAATCCACTGCCCATCCTCCACGGCGCTGGCGGCGCTGAGCCGCACCATGACTGCCACCGCTATGCTCGGCGTGATGATGAAGGACGATAGCGCCTCCGTCACCGTCACCGTGGCGGGGGACGGCCCCATCGGTAAAATCACCGCCGTGGCGCACGGGGGCAAAGTCAAGGTTTCCGCCCATCATCCGGAAGCCGATCTGCCCCTGAAAAAAGACGGGCATTTGGATGTGGGCGGATTGGTGGGACACCATGGGCGTCTGACTGTCATCAAAGACCTGGGCATGAAGGAGCCCTATATCGGCCAATCTCAGTTAGTTTCCGGCGAATTGGGCGAGGATTTCGCCCAGTACTTCACTGTTTCCGAGCAGCAGCCCTCCCTGGTGGCCCTGGGCTGTCTGGTACATGACCGTTACTGCCTCTCCGCTGGCGGCGTGCTGGTGCAGGCCATGCCGGGCTGCTCCGAAGAATTGCTGGAGCAATTGGAGCTTCGTTCCGTATTCTTCACGGCCATCAGCCGGGAAGTGGCGGACGTTCCCTTAGAGGATTTAGCCAAAGCCTGGTTTGACGGGCTGGATATGAACATCCTTTCCCGGGAGCCCGTCTGCTATCAGTGCGACTGCAGCCGGGACAAGATGGAAAAGGCGCTCATCGCCTTGGGCCGGGATGAGCTCCAGCAATTGATCGACGAGGACGGCAAGGCCGAACTGACCTGCCATTTCTGCCGCACGGCCCACCATTTCAGCAAGCAGGACCTGAACGCGTTATTGGAAAGGGCGAGCCGATGACCCGAACGCGCAGCAATGTGGTGCCTTTCGAGCGTCCCGCTTCCTATTGGGCGGTGAAAGCCCGGCGGCACGATAAACCGTCCCAGCTGGCGGACGCGGCGCGATTGATGCGCAAGGCCCTGGAAAAGAGCGGCGACAGCGGCCTGGCCTTAGAGCTTTGCCAGATTTATTCCCGCATGCATTGCTATACCGCTTCGGAACGGTATCTCATGCGCGCCTGCGCCCGGGAGGGCCTCACCGGCCCGGTATGCTTCCTGGCAGGCTGCGCCGCCCTGAACCGGGACGAGGAAGAATTGGGCGAACAGGCCCTGGACCTGAGCCTGCGCCTGGACCCCGACGGGCCCTGCGCCGAGCAGGCCCAGGAGGTGCTGGAAACTTATCCCTGGCGGCAAACGCCCTGGCGGCCCCGGTGCTGCCGGGGAGAAACGCTCTGCCGCCGGGCCGGTTACGCCCTGGCGTCAGGAAATCGCGGGGAAGCCCTTGCTCTTGCCAAGCGGGCATGGAAAAAGGCTCATACGCCGGAAATCGCTTTGCAGCTTGGCGCGCTGCTGCCGCCCCGGCGGGGGATCATCCTGCTCACCTACGCCGTCCGGCGCATGAAGGACCGTTCCTTCCGCGCCTGCCTGCTGCTGGCCCGCGCCTGTTTCCTGGCGGGGCAGGAGAGCAAAGCCCGAAAGGCGCTTTCCGCAGCCCTGCGGCAGTGCGAATCCATTACCGACGCGGAGCTTTTCTGCGAAACGGCCTGGAGCATGGACAGCCCCGGGGAAGCCCTGAACGCGGTGAACGGGTGGCTGCAAAAAATGCCTTTCAGCGCCGATTACCTGCGGCTCAAGTACCTGTGCCAATACCGTTTGGGCCAGTCCTGCGAAGCGGGCCGCACCCTGGACCTGCTGTTGGAAATCGATCCGGACGACATTTCCGCCCGCCGTTTCCGCTTGTGCCCCGAGGAAGCCGCCTTGACTGAGGACCGGTACATGATGCTTTCGGTGCTGGGCAGCCTGATTTATGCCAGCACGCCTCCGCGAAAGCAAAGCCCGCTGAACAGGATTTTGCATGAACTGGTGATCGGCATGGACGGCATGCTGACCACCCAGGAAATATACCATCTGGTGCCGCCTCTGTGGCGCGCCATGACCCCCGCGGAGCAGTGGATCTGCGACGACCGGCGCGGCGGCTTTTATCCCGCTATGCTCGGCGTGTGCGCGCTGCTTGCCGCGGGCCGCCCCAAGGACGCGCGGGAACTGTTTAAGCGTTCACCAGGAAAAAAACGGCTGCTTCGCTTTTTACGCCGGTTCTCTCGGGCATAAAAAACGGGCTGAAAAGGAGATACAATCATGCGCTGCATCAATTTTGACAAGGAATTCGAGCGGTACGTAGGCACGTGGATGAAGGAGCACGCAAAGGAGTACCGCAATTACGACGAAATGGAAGCCGCCATGCCGGATGTGTACGCGGCGTTTCTGGATACGCCGGTGAACTGGCTGTCCGGCGCCAAGCCGGGGGAATACTTTGCCCAGTTTGACAACGCCCATCAGCTGGTAAACTGGATGGAGGATTATTTCAAGCAGCGCATCCCCGTGCCGGATATGCTTTTGAATCGCATCGCCGAGCTGGGTCTTGAGGCGGAAGAATCCCTGATGGCCCTGCTGAAAAAAGAAAAAGCCACCCAGGAGATCCGCATGGCAGCGATCACCCTGCTGCGGGAAATCGATTCCGCCGCGCCCATGGAATACTACATCGGCCTTCAGGCCATCCGTGAAGAGGGCGAGGACGAATTGGCCGACAATGCCCTGGACAGCTTATCGTCCATGGGCGAAAGGGCCGTGGACGCCATGCGCGCCGCGCTGCCCCTGGCATCCCCGGACGGGCAGGAGGCCCTGCTCACGGTGCTCTCCGATTATCCGGGGGATGAACAGGTGCTTGAGACGGCGCTTTCCCTGCTGAAAACCCGGCGGGATCGGGTAGCCATATTGGCGGGGTGCTTAGGCAAGTTGGGGGACGAAAGAGCGCTGCCCGCCCTGACCGCCCTGGCCGCCAGCGAGGAAACCCCGTATCTGGATTATATCGAGCTGCGCAGCGCCATCGAGGCCCTGGGCGGCGACGCGCCGGAGAGGAATTTCGACGCGGAAGACCCGGCCTACGAGGCCATGCGCAATATGCAGTGAGGAAAGCCTATGGTTTGTGAGCATTGCGGCAACATCGTGCCGGAGGGCGTGGCGGTGTGCAGCCAGTGCGGCGCGCAGGTGAAAACCGTCCGCTTGGGCGAGGGCGCGGCAGCCCGCCGTCAGGGCCGTCCGGAAAAATCCGGCGGGGGCCGGGCAGGCAGCATGACCCCGGCGGAACCGGTCCCGTGGGACGGGCCCGCCACCCGCCGCAGCCCCTCCCGCAGCGAAGGAAGCTATTCCGCGCCTCAGCGTCCCGCGCCCAAAAGCGCCAAGGCCGCCCGGACCATAAATCGGAAACGTCCGGGCCGCAGGCGGCCCGTGCGCCGGGTGATGATCAACTGGGCGCTGCTGTGGACGGTGGTAATCGTCCTGGGCATCGTGGCCGTGGGGGGCGCTTATGTTTTTTTGAAGATGACGGATCAGGGTCAGTTGATCTTAGCCCGCATGGGCAGGGAAGCCAACGCCACCGCCCTCTGGACCTACGGTCAGGAACTGCTGGACCAGGGGTATTTGGACCGGTGCGTGGCCGTGCTGGAGCAGGCTTACGAAATGGAGCCGGAAAGGGATGACATCTATGACCGGCTGCTGCAGTTGGCCGACGCCTATGAAGCGGCGGGCAGGCCCGCCGACGCCGAGCGGGTGTATACCAAGCTGTATACGGATATCGCGCCCACGGACGCTTCCATTTACCGTCAGGTGGCGCGCCTGATGGAAAACCAGAGCCGGCTGATGGAATTGGCCTCCTTTTTGAAGCTGGCCTATGAAAAAACGGGGGACGTTTCCTTCCGCCGCCAGCGGGAAGAGCTGCTGCCCTCCGCCCCTACCGCGTCCAAGGAAGCGGGCACCAGCAAATCGGAGCAGGACATACAGCTTCTGTCCGCCGAGGATTATGAAATTTACTATATCTTCGGGGATGAAGGCATTCTGCCGGAGGACGGCGCCCTGTATACCGATCCCCTTCATTTGCCCGAGGGCACCCACATCATCCGTGCCGTGGCCGTTTCCAGCGACCTGATCAGCGATGAAATGCGCGTTCAGTACACCATCAACCTCCCCCGTCCCGCCGCGCCCTACGCTTCCCTGGCCCCGGGCGAATACGAACGGCGGCAGCGCATCTGGATCAAATACATTCCCACCGAGGACGTGACCCTGCTGGAGGGGAAACGGGAAAGGACAGCCCAGGAGGAAGCCCACCTGGCCAAGCTCAAGGACATTACCATTTATTACACGGTGGACAGCCAAACGCCCACCTCCAATTCCCCCATTTACACCGGCGAACCCTTCCTGCTGCCCCTGGGCAAATCCACCGTGAAAGCGATTGCGGTGAACGGGTACGGCAAGGCAAGCAACGTGATGGAGCGCACCTACAACATCAAGCTCGCCTTTAAACTGTATTTCAGCGACAGCGACGAGTTTAACGATTTCACCATCATGGTCACCGGGCGGGACGCCTTTATTAAAAAATTCGGTTCACCCTTGAGCGAAACCTCCATAGAGGACGATTCCGTGCCCGGCAGCAGCATCCTGCTCACTTACGAATGGGGCGAAGCGCGCTTTTATATGACGGAAAAAGGTTATATCCTGTACGCGCTGGAAACCGCCAGTTCCTCCGTGACAGGCCCCCGCAAAACCAAAATCGGCATGGCGGAAACGGAGATCACCGAAAAATTCCGGGATATGCAGCAGGAACACAATCAGGACGGCAGCCGCAGCATCTATTACGACACGCAGAACAAAAAATACGCCATGATGTACCACCTGGACGCTTTCAGCGACCGCATCGATTATATCTACTACCGCACGGACAACGGCAAGGTGACCCTGAGCTATTTCCTGGAAAACAGCCGGGTGACCAAGATGGGGATCAAATGCTCCTTTGATTGATCGTTCTCAACAAAACAGGCAGGCCGCCAACGCGCGATGCCTGCCTGTTTTGTATTGTTTTCGCATCAGATCAGCTTTTTCATTTCCTCCACTGTTTGGGCGAATACCCGCATGGCCCCCTGAACGGCGTCGGGCTTTTCCATATCCACGCCCGCGTAGCGCAGGGCCTCGATGGGCGGCACGGAGCAGCCCGCCGACAGGAATTTTTTGTAGTCCTTCACGGCAGGTTCCCCTTCCCTGAGGATGCGGTCCGCGATGGCCACGGCGGCGGAAAAGCCGGTGGCGTACTGGTACACATAGAAATTGCGGTAAAAGTGGGGAATGCGCATCCACTCATAGGAAATCAGCGCATCCACTTTCGCGCCGCCGCCATAGTATTTTTCATTCAGGCCGTAGTACAGGCTGTTCAGCGCCTCGGCCGTGAGGGCTTCGCCCCGCTCGTACAGGCTGTGGGCTTCCTTTTCAAAAGCGGCGAACATGGTTTGCCTGAACACGGTGGTGCGGAATTCCTCCAGCAATTGATTCCGCAGGAAAGCGGATGCCTTGGGATCGTCCTTGTACTTTTCCATCAAATAGCGCATCAGCAGCACTTCGTTGCAGGTGGAGGCCACCTCCGCCACAAACAGAGAATAATTGGCCTTGGCGAAGGGCTGGCTTTTGTTGCTGTAATACGTATGCATGCTGTGGCCCATTTCATGGGCGATGGTCATGGCCCCGGAAAGATCGTCGGTATGGTTCAAAAGCACATAAGGGTGCACGCCGTAGCAGCCCCAGGAATAGGCGCCGCTGCGCTTGGCTTTGTTTTCGTACACATCCACCCAGCCGCTGGAAAAGCCCTCCCGCAGCTTGGCGACGTATTCCTCTCCTAAGGGCGCAAGCCCTTCGCACACCAGATCGCAGGCTTCTTCATAGGTCATTTTCATGTCATAGTCCGCGATCATGGGCACGTACAGATCGTACAGGTGCAGTTCATCCACGCCCAACAGTTTTTTGCGGATGCTCATGTATTCCGTCAGGGCGGGCAGGGCGTCTTCCACGGCGAACAGCAGATTATCGTACACCGTTTCGGGGATTTCGCGGGGAGCAAGGGACGCCTGACGGGCGGAATCATAACGCCGGGCTTTCGCCTGGAACACGGCAGTTTTCACGGCTCCGGCGTAGCAAGCGGTCATAGTGGCGGAAAAGCGCTGGAACGTACCCATCATACCCTCGAAAGCTTCCTTGCGCACGTCCCGGTTCCGGCTGCGGATCAGCATGCCGTAATTGCCGTGGGTCAGCTGCATCTTCTCCCCGTTTTCATCTGTCACTTCCGGCAGGGGCAGGTCCACATCGTTGAACATGGAAAACACGTCCCGGGACACGCCCATCACGTCCCCGGCCTGGGCCAGCAGCCTTTCCTGTTCCGCGGGCAGGGTGTGGGGCTTTTGCAGGAGCAGCAGACGCAGCATTTCGCTGAAATCGGAAAAGGAAGCGTCTTCCATCAGTTCTTTGAGCGTTTCTTCCGGCAGGGAAAGCAATTCAGGCGCTAAGAAGGACGCGGCGCTGCCCGCCTTTATTCCTAAGTTCTGAAACCGCATGGCCCGGGCCTGCCGCGCGGGATCGGAGCTGTCCTCATCCTTGTGCATCAAGGCGTAGGCCGCTAAACGGTCCATCTGCCGGGAAAGGGCATCCTCGTCCAAAATGGCCTGGCGGGGGTTTGTCCGCGCCCTCCCCTGCCAGCCTGCCACGTTTTCGATGGCCTGTTCCGCCTGGGCATAAGCCTGCTCGTAGGCTTCCTCTGAGGCAAAAATATCCTCCAGCCGCCATTGATACTTTTTATCCATCTCGGTTCTCGTTTTCAGTTCCTTGCTCATGGGCAATCACTCCTTTTTTCACATCGACAGCAGATACCCGTCCAAATTGGTCCTGCCCGACACAGTCAATTGGTCAAACCCGCACATTTCCAGGGCGGAAATCAGGATGCACAGGCCGTGGGGCATATGCATGGCCCTGCCAGGGGGAAGGCCGGGCACTTTCACGCGCTCTTCCAGCGTCAGGGATGAAAGCAGGGCCAATTGCTCCCGCGCCGTGTTCAAAGGGACGGTTTGTCCCTCCACCTGTTCCCCGTGGGCTTCCCAGCCCATGATCATGGCGGCGGAGGTGACGCAGGTGCCCCCCAAGCCCACCATGGCGGGAGCGGAAGGCAGGGCACGGTACTGGGCAGCGTAAGGAGCCATGATCTCACGGGCAGCGTTTAGAGTTCTCTCCGCGTCATTGGGACTATTGATCTGCCCCATTTTCAGCAGCCGGGAAGCGCCCAGCTGCATGCTCACGCTCCATTGGGGAACGTTATTATCTCCCAAGGTAAACTCGGTGGAGCCGCCGCCGATATCCATCACCAGCCGCCGCTGCCCCTCCGATACGGCGCGGAAAGCCAGGGCCGCTTCCTCTTGGCCAGAAATCACCCGGAGACGGAGGCCGCACAACGCAAAAATTCTGTCGGCCAGCGCGCCGCCGTTTTTCGCGTCCCGGGTAGCGCTGGTGGCAAACAAGTCGATGGTTTCCGCCCCGTGCCGCCGGGCCATGACCGCTAAACGAAGCACGGCCTGGGCCGTGCTTTCCAGCCGTTCGGGCCGGATATTTCCTTCCTCGTCCAGCCCTAAAAACAGCCGGGTTTCCTCCCGGCCCCGCAGGATATCGCACAGGGTGCCATCCCGCTTTTCCGCCGCGAGCAGGCGCGTGGAATTGGAGCCGATGGCGATAGCCGCCCGCCTCATCCTTCCGTATCCTCCTGAACGACCACCTGGGGCGCTTCCCCGTCCTCATACAGCGCCTCGGGGTTTTCCACCACGAAATAAATCTCGCCCTGCATCAGGTAGCCGTACATGCTGCGGGCCTTGTCGCGGATATAGCTGTCCGTATCCTTAATGGCCAGCTCTTTCTGCATATCGCTTTGTTCCGCGTTTACCGCCAGCTGGCGCAGACGGGTTTCCCGGGCGGTATCTTCCAAAACGGCGATATCCCCATTCATGCGGTTCAAGGTCATGATTCCACCCGCGATGATCACAAACGCCGCGGCCAGTACATAAATCAATTTGATTCTCGGACGCACGTTCTTTCCTCCTTCCAAAGGCCATCGTGCAGCCTGTTTCTTTTTCGCCGCTCAGACAGTTTTTTCCTGCTTCACGCGCGTTTTCCCAGCAGGAAAAGCGCGGCAATCGCGGCCAGGAACAGCAGGGCGGCAATCGCCCGCTTTCGCCATGGGGGCTGAAAGCGCGCTTTCCGCTGTTTTTCAGGCTGTTCCGGGCGTTTTCTTTCGGGCTGCGGGAGCGCCCGCTTGGGCGCGGCGGGCGTCATCCGGGACAGCAGCCAAGGCCGGAACGCGTCCCGTACCTGTCTTTCCAAAGGATTCGTATAAAACACGTTCCTTTGGTTCAGCAAAGCCATCCTTTCCGCCCGAAGCGCGGCAGCCCGTGGCGGCAGGCCGCACAGGGCCATGATGCCGCCGGGGGTGTCCACGCCCAATTCGTGCAGCAGGCAGGCCGGGGCAAGCAGACGGATGGCAAAAATATCCGCCGCGCAGTCGGCGGTCTCCTGGGAATCCTCCATCAGATCCCCCTGATTATCCACGCCGTCAAAGCAGCGCACGCCGGGAGCCAGGGACCGGGTTTTCGCCCCAAGCAAAAGGTGGCCCAATTCATGGGCCACCGCGAAACGCCGCTGGGCATCGTCCAAAGATTTATCCCGCACGAATATGTGCCACGCGCCCTGAACACGCAGGGAAACGCATACGCCGCGCGCCTGATTCGCCAGCGTCCACAGCCGCCCGTTCTCCTGCTTGTCGGGGAAAGGGTGGATTTCCACGCCCAGCAGACCGGCCAGGGCTTCCGAATCCACAGGCAGCCGCTTTTCCCGCATCCGCAGCAGCGCCCGCCAAGCCGTGTCCCGCGCTTCCTGATACTGCCGGTAGGTGGACGGCATGGACGTCCCCCCTTCATTAACTCAGCTCTCCACGTCGAACACGCTTTCGACTGAACAGTATAAAGTGAGATGTTTACTCCGTTCTCAGGTCTCCCCAGAAGAACAGGGCTACCGTGCCGGGGCCGGTATGGCTGCCGATCACCGTGCCGATAGAATTGATGAGCACCCCGCCGTTCAGTTTGGGGAAAGCCGCCTCCACCATTTCCGCCACTGCTTTGGCGTCTTCCTCGCAGGCGGACTGGGAAATAAAGCATTTGCCGTTGTAATCCGTCCCGTTTTTCACGTGGGCCAGCATTTGCTCCACGATGCGGGAAATCACTTTTTTCTTGGTGCGGATCTTTTCCCGGGGGATCAGACGGCCTAAATTGTCCATATTCAGCAGGGGGCAGATTTTCAGCGCCGTGCCGACCCAGCCGGCGGCTTTGGAAATACGGCCTCCCTTTACATAGAAGCTCAGGTCGGTGGAAAAGAACCAATGGTGCAGCTCCAGCTTGTGGTTTTCCGCCCATTCGCGCAGGGCGTCGATTTCCATGCCGCCGTCCCGCAAATCGGCCAGGGTGTCCATGAACAGGCCGTAGCCGGAGGAAGCGCCCAGGGAATCCACAATGTAAA
>JAFXSH010000028.1 GCA_017525805.1 Clostridia bacterium
TTCGCTCCCTCCTGAAATTTTCATCCTCCCGGCGTACACGCCGCCGGTGCGGATTGCAGTCAAGGGGGTACCCCTTGACGATCCCCCAGTATCGTCTATTGCTTTCATTTTGGGTGAGAAAACGCTATGAATGGATTTCTGCGAAGGATCGCGGGCCTGTGCCTGATCCGCATGCTGCTGGATATGGCCCTGCCGGAGGGAGACTGCGCCGCCTGGGCGGAGCTGGGCATGGAATTGGCTGTGATGCTGTGCATTTTGGAAGGGTTCGCTGAAATGACAGCTTTGTTATAAAGGACGCTTTAAGCGAGAAAGCACGCTGGGGTTTCACCCCAGACCCCGACCAGGGAGGTGACCTCCCTGGACCCCCGCTTGCGGAAAAAACAAGATACGTTGAGACAGCTTGGTTCCCGCTGCTGCTTGGAAAGGATGTCAATGCTTGGCGCTGTCATGCTTCTGGCCTGGCCGCTGAAAGCGGCCAACCCGGATGCTGAGCATCCGGGGAAAGCCAGGGAATAATCCCCTTAGGGAAAGTGAGCTTTCCCCCTGGGGATTTTCCCGGCTTTCTTGGGCCAGAAGCCCTCTATCTTTCGTAATCCCCAGCGCGGCAGGCGAAGTCCGCAGGGAATTTCATCCATGCAGCTTCGCCTGGAGAGGGGTCCAGGGGAATCATTCCCCTGGTAGGGTGCGGGGCAAAGCCCCGCCGGTCTCCTTTGCTACTGACTTAAAGTGTCCTTCGGAAATCGACAAAACAACTGTAATGATTGAGAGAATGAAGAAATGGCTGGAAGCGGTCAAGGGCATGAAGAGCGGGGTGTGGCTGCTGCTGATCGCGGTGTGTGGGCTGGCGCTGCTGCTGCCATCCTCCTCCCAGGTCAAAGCGAACATGACGGAGGAGGAACAGCGGTACAGCGCTACCCTGTCCCGCATCGCCGGGGCGGGGGAAGTGCGAATATCCATCGCCTATGCCCAGAGCGCTTCCTCCTTTGGCTCCGGCAACCGCCGGCCCACCGGCGCGGTGATCGTGGCCCAAGGGGCGGGCAGCGTAGCCGTGCGGCTGGAGCTGCTGCGCGCGGCGGAAGCGCTGTTGGGGCTCAGCACCCAGGAAGTGGAGGTATTTGCCATGGAGGGGTCCCCGTGAAAGGCAGGATCAAAGATCACATTTGGAACGCCCTGCTGCTCATCACCGTAGCGGCCGCCCTGTTCCTGACACTTTCCCGAAGCGGGAAGGAAGCGAAAGGCGCGCCTCTGCCTCTGACCGTTGCCAGCGTGCCCACTCCGAATCCTACCGTCCCCCCCACCCCGGCGGAGGCGTACCGGCAGGAGCGCGCCCAAACCCGGCAGCGGGATCGGGACGTTTTGCTGGCTTTGGCGGAAAGCGAAAGCGTCAGCCCGGAAACCCGCGCCTTAGCGGAAAGCCAATTGCTGGAAACGGTGAAAAATGATGAAATCGAGCTGGCCGTAGAGGCCGCGCTCGTTGCCCGGGGATACCCGGACAGCTTATGCGCCGCCCGGCAGGGGGCCATCACCGTATTTTTGGACAAAGAAATCGGCGCCGGGGATGCGTCGCTGCTGCTTGACGTGGCGCGGGAGGCGTCAGGTTTATCCCCGGAAAATATCCGATTAACTGGCTATTAAATTGTCCTCCGATATGCTATACTGGAATGGAAACAGGGATGTCGATTTTCCACACAAGGAGGACAAACATATGTTGCGCACCGGAAAAGTGGTGGCCGCCAGTAGCGGCGAACTGGAGGTTTGCTTTGAACGGCCCGAAGCCTGCGCCCATTGCGGGCAATGCGCCGGACAGAAGGAAAAAACGCTGGTGAAGCTCCCCGGCAACGTGCCGGTGGGCCGCTGGATCGAGGTGGACATGCCGGAAGGGCAGGTGCTCAAGGCCTCCGTACTGGCGTATGTGCTGCCCCTGATCATGCTGCTGGGCGGCCTGGCCCTGGGCAGCCTGCTGTTTTCCCAGGAAGCCCTGTGGGCCGTTACCGGCATCCTGTGTATGGGCCTTGCCTGGCTGATCCTGCATTTTATTGAAAAGTGTATGAAGCGAAAGGACGTATGGCAGCCCAAAATCGTGAATGTATATGGGGAAGGGGAAGAACCCGGCTGTCCGTAAGGCGCGATGCAAAGGAAACAAAAAACGGAGCGGCGCGCTCCGCTCCGGCTATTCCGTGTCTTGGTATTTCAGGACGCGGGATATTTTTTTGCGGTCATAGATTTTCTTGCTGTCCACTGTGCGCGTGACGGGGGAAAAGGCCCAGGTTTTGCGGCTTTTGGCGGCAAGCAGCTTGCGGGCCTTTTTGCTCATTTTCTTTTTGGGAATGAATTTATCCATTTATGCCCATCCTTTGCACACGTCCACCCAGGCTTCGGCGGCGGAATACTTCTCCAATTCGGGAATGGTCAGCTCGATGGCGCTGTTGCTGCTGCCGCAGGCGGGGAAAATGGTTTCAAAGCGTTTCAGGGAAACATCCAGGAATACCCGCACGCCCTCCTTGACCGCGAAGGGACACACGCCGCCCACCGCGTGGCCGATCAGGGAAAGCGTATCCTCCGGGGACAGCATTTTGGCTTTGACGGCGAACCGGGCCTTGAATTTGGCGTTGTCAACCTTGGCGTCCCCGGCGGCCACCACCAGGAGGGGTTCGCCGTTCACCGAAAAGGACAGGGATTTGGCGATGCGGCAGCCCTGGCAGCCCAGCGCTTCCGCCGCCAGTTCCACTGTGGCGCTGGAAACGGAGAATTCCCGGATCCTGTCCTCCATGCCATACTGCCGGAAAAATGCCTTTACAATATCGATCGCCATAAAGGCCTCCTTGCGCGTTTTTTTTTCGCTGCTCATTGTAACAGAAAGCGGGACGGAAAACAACCGCCCCGCTGTTTCGCTTGTGTACAAAAAGGGGACCGGGTTATTCCGCGGTCCCGGATTACAGGAAGAATCAATAGCGGAGATCAGATGGTTCCGCTGCCGCCGAAGCTGCCGTCAAAGCCATCGTTCTGACCGCCGGGGAAACCGTCCTGATTGGGCGTGGCGGAGGAGGAAGCGTCGGGAGCGGGCATGCCGTTCTGCATGTCGGGCGTCGCCTGGGGCAGCTGGCCGTTGCGCTGGCTGTCACGTTGTTTGTCGCGCTGTTCCCCGCCGCGTCCGCCAAAGCCGCCGCCATTGCCTCCGTGTGGACCGCCGCCGAAGCCGCCGCCATTGCCCCCGCCTGGAACGCCGCCAAAGCCGCCGCCGCTGCCGTTGGAAATGGCGTTGACGGTCACGCTGACATCGCCGCTGCCCGCGCTGACGGTGTAGGTTTCGCCCACTTTCAGGTCCAGGCTGCTGATCACCACGCAGGAGAAGTTCTTTTCCACCGTGCCGGACAGGATCACATTGCCGTTTTCGTCCTTCACCACGATTTCGCTGCCCGCCGCACCGGACAGGTTGGTGAGGAAGGATACCTGGGTGGAGGCGGAGCCGAAGGTTTCCGCCATGCCCACGGCTCCCGCGGCGATGACCGTGCCGCCGTTGACGGTGAGGGAGCCGTTGGCGTCCAGCGCGCCGTTGGCTGCGTTGGTGGGGCCGGATACCACCAACGTGCCGCCGTTCATGATCAGGTCGCCGTTGGAGTCGATGCCGTCGCCGGAGGCGTTCACGTGCACATAGCCGCCGTTGATGATGATACTGGAACCATCGTTGGCAAACATATCGTTCCAGCCGAAGCCGCTGGCGTCGCTGCCGCCGGAGGAATTTATGCCGTCGTCGGAGGAAACCAGGGAAACGCTGCCGTCGTTGATGGTGATGGCCGCAGCCTCTAAGCCCTCATAGCTCTTGAGGATGGCGATATCCCCGCCGTTGATGGTCAAATTGCTGTCGGCGTGCATGGCGTCATCGCCGGTGCTGATGGTCAGGCTGCCGCCGTAAACGGTCACGTCGGTGTCGGAATGCACGGCGTCGTCCGCCGCGTCAATGGTCAGGCTGCCGCCCGCGATGGTCAGCGCGCCGGTGGATTTAATGCCCTTCATGCTGTCGGTGTCGGTGTTGGCGATGGCCGCGCTCCAGCCGCCCCGGCCGCCGGTGAACATGTCGTCGGTATGCACCGCGCCGTTGGCGGAGCCGCCGCCCACGGTGAGGTCGAGCACGCCGCCCAAGATCATCACATAGCCTTTTTCCGCCTCGTCCTTGTTTTTGCTCCGGATGGCGTCCTTCTGGGAAACGATGGTGAAGCTGCCGTCGGCGATCGCTATGCCGTCCTTGGCGTCGATGCCCCGGCCCTGGGTGGTGATGATGTATGTGCCGGAGGCGAATTTCACGTCGTCCTTGCCTAAGATGCCGTGCTTGGCAGAAGTAACGGTCAGGCTGCCCGTGCCGTTGAACACGATATCGTCCTTGGCGTACACGGCGGCGTCGATATCGCTGCTTTCGTCAAAGCCGGTGGAGGTCAGAAAGTTTTCCGTGCCATCGGCCAGGGTCACGAACACCTTGCCCGCGTTTTCCACCAGCAGGGCGGCGGAATTGGAGGAAGTAACGTTCACCCCGTTCAGCACCAGCTGCACCTTGTCATCTTTGCCCGCGTTCACGGTGATGGTACCGTCTGCAAGGGTACCGGAGAGGATATAGGTGCCCTCCGTGCTGATGGTCACGCTTTCGGAAAGCGTGATGGCGGTGGCCTTGCTTTCCTTCCATTCGCCCGCTAAGTCCCGTTTGGAGAAATAATCGTTTACGTCCAGAGAAATTGCGCTTTCCGCCAGGGAGCAGCCCATGGCGGACACAGCCAATGAAAGAACCAGCGTCAGCGCAATCAGGATTTTTTTCATTTCGGATTCTCCTTTGGGTTTATTGCAAATGGGGTCAGCCGCGCGTCCGTGATCGGCCCGCCTTGGCTTTTCCCATCTGACGGGTTCAGTATAACACGGCATCCTTAAAGAAATCTTAAATAAACTGAGAATTTTTATCCTTGCTCATCCTGCCGGTTTCAGCAGGAAAAAAGCCCATCCGCGGCGAAAACAAAGGAAACCCCAACGAAAAACCGGGAACTGTTACCAACGAACCCGATAAAGGAGGAACTATGATCGCAGATATCATCACCCCGCAGGCAAAGTATTTTGCTCAGGGGGTACAAAGCGTGCTGCGGGGCCACGAAAACAGGTCCCGCCGCGTGGTGCTGCTGAAAGGCAGCCTGGTGCAGAACAGCCGCAGCGAAAGCCGGGGCGTCAGCGCGCGGGTCACCAAGAATGGCCGGTACGGCTTTTCTTCGGTGGCTTCCTACACGGAAAAGGACGCGGAAGCGGTATTGAAGGCCGCCACGGAGAACGCCCTGTTCCTGGATCAGCGGGGCGCGTCTCCCCGCAGGACCTATCCCGCCCTGCCATCTGGCAATGTACCGGTGAACCGCATGATCGTGGACACCGAGCAAAAGCGCATCATCGAAGCCTGCCAGGCCATCGACAGCTATGTGAATACCAAATACCCCGATCTGCTCAGCCGCACCGTGGTTTATTCCGAGGATTCCCAGGATAAGATCATTTTAGCGTCCGACGCGGCCAGCGGTCACGTCACCTATCCCCGGTGCTATTTCTACGTGATGATGAGCGCCGAGAGCAAAAGCGGCGCGCCGGTGGAGCTGTTCAAAGCCTTCGGCGGCGCGGGCGGCTTTGACGACAATTTTGCCGATCTTTCGGCGGTTTATCCCGGCATTGACGAGCTGTACGATCACCTCATGAACAAAAAAGAGGGCGTGTATGCCGAGGCGGGCAACAAAACCGTCATTTTGGGCGGTATGATGGGCGGAATGCTGGCTCATGAAGCCGTAGGCCATACCGTGGAAGCCGATCTGGTGCTGGGCGGCAGCGTGGCGGGGCCCAACCTGCACAAGCCTGTGGCCTCCGAAATGGTGACGCTGGTGGATTTTGCCAGTGAAGCTTTCGGCGCGCCCACCCCCCTGCCCGTATTCTTGGACGATGAGGGCACCTTGGCCAAGAACGCCGTATTGATCCGGGACGGCATCCTGACCGGCTACATGAACAACCGGGAAACCGCCGCCCATTTCGGGGTGGAACCCCAGGGCAACGCTCGGGCCTGGAATTTCAACGACGAACCCCTGATCCGCATGCGCAACACCTGCATCCTGCCGGGGAAGAGCACCTTGGACGAGATGATCGCCTCCATCGACGACGGCTATTATCTCATTGACAGCTCCAACGGCCAGGCGGACCTGACCGGCGAATTCATGTTCGGCGTGTCCTTGGGCTATGAAATCAAGCACGGCAAATTGGGCAAGGCCCTGCTGGACACCACCGTTTCCGGCGTCGCCTTTGAGATGCTCAAAACCGTGGATATGGTGTCCGATAAGGTCGTCTGGTCTTCCAGCGGCTTCTGCGGCAAAAAGCAGCCCATGCCCGTGGGCATGGGCGGCCCGGACATGCGCTGCCGCATCACCATTGGCGGACGCTGAGGAAGGGGGGAAGAGAGATGTACGATATCAAGCAAGTATCCGGAAAGTTAGACGCGCTGCTGAAAGAAAAGGGCGTCAGCGTATACGAGCACTGCGTATCCGAAAGTGAAAAGCAGGAGCTGAACACCGAAAAGGCGGATTTCAACCTGTTCCGCACCATCTTTGACGGCGGCGTGTCCGTCACCGTGATTTTGGACGGGAAGAAAGGTTCCGCTTCCGGCAACGATCTGAGCGACGAGGGCCTGGAAAAGGTGGTCTCGGACGCGGTGCTGGGCGCGGAATCCTCCGTGGTGGACGAGGCCAACGCCATCGCGGAACGCCAGGAACCGGAAGCTTTCCAATCCGGCTGCTGGGAAGCCGATATGCCCCGGTTCTACGACAGCCTGAAAGCCATGATGGATGCCATGACGAAAGATTATCCCAAAGTGAACCTGATGACGCTGATCGGGGATCATACCCGCTATCACGTGTATTACGTCAACTCCAACGGCACCCGGTTCGAGAACAGCAACGGCCTGTACCACGTGAGCATCGAAATGTCCGGCTCCGACGGGGAAAAGAATACCGGCCTGGATTATACCGGCTTCTGCACAAAGGATCTGGATACGCCCCTGATCGAAAAGGGCAGCGTGAAGCAGCATCTGGAGGCCACCGAAGGGAGCCTGAACAGCGTGGCCCTGCCGGGCAAGTTCGAGGGCACGGTGATCTTCACTCCCGACTGCTTGGGTGAGTTTGTATACATGCTGGCCAGCAACTACATCATGGGCGGCGTGATCATGAACGGCACCAGCCAATGGCTGGAGAAGGTGGGCCAGCAGGTGGCCAGCGATAAGATCACGGTGAGCCTGAAAGCCCAGGACGACCGCATCGCCGATTTGCAGCCCTTCACAGGCGACGGCTATAAGGCGGAAAACGTGACTGTCATTGAAAAGGGCGTGCTCAACTGCTTCCTGCTGAACCTGTACGCCGCCAGGAAGACCGGCAAGCCCGTGGTCAAAAACACCAGCTTCGCCATGGTCATTGAAAACGGCGACACTCCTTTGGCAGACATGATCGCTTCCGTGGATAAGGGTCTGATCGTGGGCGGCTTCTCCGGCGGCGAACCGGGGGCCAATGGCGAGTTTTCCGGCGTGGCGAAAAACAGCTTCTACGTGGAAAACGGCAAGATCGTGGGCGCGGTGACCGAAACCATGATCAACGGCAATCTGGAACAGGTGTTCAAAAACGTGATCGCCGTATCCAAGGAACAGGTCTGCGACGGAAGCGGCGTGCTGCCCTGGATGGCCTGCGGCGGGATCGTGATTTCGGGAAAATAAAGAACAATAGATGAATCACAAAGGCCCGGCTTCGCGAGGAAGCCGGGCCTTATCAGGCTGTTTTTCGATCAATATATGCCGCCCATTTTAGAGTTGGAGCATTCATTACAAGAGTTGAATGGCAAACGTGCAGAAATACTCCATTATTATTTGCAATAAACATATAACACTGCCCCAACTATCACACCAGGGGCAGTTTTCTTTACGCCATCATTTTTATGTATTTGTATGCCGTGGGCTTGACCAATCCGCAAATACGGAAAAGCTTTGTTATGGTTTATTCAGGCCCCAAGACTAACCCTCCGTTACTTGCGTGCGCTTATGCTTTGTGGTATACTGGCAGTGCAAGGAGGAACGAGCATGCCAGAATTAAGTTGCTTTGCCGGTATTTCCATTTACATGTATTCCGAACCGAACAGCCCGCATAAGTACCCGCACATTCATGCGGAATATCAGGGGCAGGAAGTGGTTGTTTCTCTGGATGGAAATATCCTGGAAGGTGATTTGCCTTCGAAAAAATTAAGGATGCTGCTGGTGTGGGTAGAAATGCGGCAAAAGGAACTGCAAGAAAACTGGGATTTGCTGTCCGCTGGCAAAAAGTATTTCAAAGTGGAACCTCTGCGCTGATGGGAGGGAAGATCATGATTTATCCAAAAGCAATTGCGGTGAAACCGCTTCCTGATTATATGCTGCAAGTGGATTTCAATAACGGTGAACGCCGCCTGTTTGACGTAAAGCCTTATCTGCGCGGAGAATGGTTCTCCGAACTGCTGGATGAAAAGGTATTTAAGGCCGTAAAGGTGGAAGGGCTGTCTGTGGCTTGGCCTGATGGGCAGGACATAGCTCCTGATTGCCTGTATCAAAACGCCGTGCTGATGAATTGAAAGAATCCCAAACGAGCATTGGATTTTGCGCTATATATTTGAAAAATGGAGCAAACGCATAATAAGCCCCCGGCCTCTTTTCGGAAGCCGGGGGCTCGTTTAGTGTTTATCCGATCAATACATGCCGCCCATGCCGGGGTTGCCAGCGGGGGCCGCGGGTTCGGGCGCGGGGATATCGGTGACCAGGGATTCGGTGGTCAGCACCATGGCGGCCACGGAAGCGGCGTTCTGCAGGGCGGAACGGGTCACCTTGGTGGGGTCGATGATGCCGCGTTCGATCATATCCACGTATTCACCCTTGAGGGCGTCGTAGCCGTAACCGGTCTTGCCGCTGCGGCGGATGTTTTCGATGATCACAGCGCCGTCGATGCCCGCGTTCAGGGCGATCTGCCGCATGGGCTCTTCCATGGCGCGGAGCACGATCTGCACGCCGGTCTTGGCGTCGCCGGCGGTCTTGTCTACCAGGCCGGAAACGCTGGCGATGGCGTTCAGCAGGGCCACGCCGCCGCCGGGCACGATGCCCTCTTCCACAGCGGCACGGGTAGCGGCCAGGGCGTCTTCAATGCGCATCTTGCGCTCTTTCATTTCGATTTCGGTAGCGGCGCCTACCTGGATCACGGCTACGCCGCCAGCCAGCTTCGCCAGCCGCTCCTGCAGCTTTTCACGGTCGTAATCGCTGGTGGTTTCGGCGATCTGGGCCTTGATCTGGTTCACGCGGTTCTTGATTTCTTCCTTGTCGCCCGCGCCGTCGATGATGGTGGTGTTTTCTTTGTCCACCTTCACCTGATGGGCCTGGCCCAGCATGTCGATGGTGGCTTCCTTGAGTTCAAGGCCCAGTTCTTCGCTGATGACCTGGCCGCCGGTCAGGATGGCGATGTCGCGGAGCATTTCCTTGCGGCGGTCGCCGAAGCCGGGGGCCTTGACGGCCACGCAGGTGAAGGTGCCGCGCAGCTTGTTGACTACCAGGGTCGCCAGGGCTTCGCCCTCAACGTCCTCGGCGATGATGAGCAGCTTCTTGCCAGCCTGCACCACCTGTTCCAGAACGGGCAGGATCTCCTGGATGTTGCTGATCTTCTTATCGGTGATCAGGATGTAGGGGTTATCCAGCTCGGCCACCATCTTGTCGGTATCGGTGACCATGTAAGCGGAAGCGTAGCCGCGATCAAACTGCATGCCTTCCACGGTGGTCAGCTCGGTCTTCATGGTTTTGCTTTCTTCCACGGTGATGACGCCGTCCTTGCCGACCTTTTCCATGGCGTCGGAGATCAGCTGGCCGATGGTTTCGTCACCGGCGGAAATGGAAGCCACCTGGGCGATGGCCTGCTTGCCGCTGATGGGGCGGGAGATTTCCTTCAAACCTTCCACGGCGGCGCTGGCGGCGTCCTCGATGCCCTTCTTGAGCACCATGGGATTGGCGCCCGCGGCCAGGTTCTTCAGGCCCTCGCGCACGATAGCCTGAGCCAGCAGGGTGGCGGTGGTGGTGCCGTCGCCGGCCACGTCGTTGGTCTTGGTGGCGACTTCCTTGATGAGCTGCGCGCCCATGTTTTCAAAGGGGTCTTCCAGCTCGATTTCCTTGGCGATGGTCACGCCGTCGTTGGTGATGAGGGGCGCGCCGTATTTCTTATCCAGCACCACGTTGCGGCCTTTGGGGCCTAAGGTGATCTTTACGGTGTTCGCCAGGGCGTTGATACCGGTTTCCAGGGCGCGGCGGGCGTCCTCGCCGTATTTTAACTGCTTCGCCATAAATCTTTCCTCCTATCAATTCCCGCTTGGGAACAGGTTTATTTTGTCATTGATCGGATTATTCCACGACCGCGAGAATGTCGCTCTGCCGCACGATGATGACTTCCTGGCCGTCCAGCTTCACTTCGGTGCCGGCGTACTTGGAATAAATCACCTTCTGGCCCACTTCCACCTGCATGGTAACGTCCTTGCCGTCCACCTTGCCGCCGGGGCCCACGGCCAGCACTTCGGCCATCTGGGGCTTTTCCTTGGCGCTGCTGGTGAGGATAATGCCGCTCTTGGTGGTTTCTTCGGCTTCCACGTTCTTGATGACCACGCGGTCAAACAAAGGCTTGATGTTCATATGGCTCCTCCTCAATAGATTGCGATTTTGGGGGCTGTTAGCACTCATTAGCAATGAGTGCTAAATCATCCTTGCATAGTGTACTTCATTCATGCGCCGGACGCAAATGCTATTTTACCCAAATTTCGGAAAAGTATGCGAAAAATTGAAATTAAATCTGATTTATCCTGATTTATACCATGTTTTCTCAATATTTCTTTTATTTTCTTTGATTTTTGATTTTCTGATTCAAACATTCAGGAATCTATGGTACTATAATGAAGCGTGAAGGAGGTCATGCCGTTTTGTTTTCCGCTTTGCTTTTATCCTGGTACGATGTCCACGGCCGCACGCTGCCTTTTCGGGGAACCAAGGACCCTTACCGCATTTGGATCAGCGAAATCATGCTCCAGCAGACCCGCACGGAAACAGTGGGGGCTTACTACGTGCGTTTTTTAGCGCGTTTTCCCGATGTGTTTTCCCTGGCGGCCGCGCCGGAGCAGGATGTGCTGAAATGCTGGGAAGGGCTGGGCTATTATTCCCGCGCCCGAAACCTGCATAAGGCGGCGAAGCGGCTTGTGGAGCAGTATAATGGAAGCTTTCCACCTGATTTGGACGCCTTGCGCGCCTTGCCCGGTGTGGGGGATTATACAGCGGCGGCGGTGGCTTCCATTGCCTTTGACCTGCCTGCCCCCGCCATGGACGGCAACCTGACCCGGGTGCTGTCCCGTTTCTATGGGGTGCGGGAGGATGTTGGTATTCCCTCGGTGAAGCGGCGATTGCTGGAACTGGCACAGGAGGACATGCCGGGCGCCCGCTGCGGGGATTTCAATCAGGCGCTTATGGATTTGGGGGCCATGGTCTGCATTCCCGGCACGCCGGACTGTGAAAACTGCCCCCTCCGTCCCCTGTGCAATGCGTATCAGGCGGGGGACGCGGAGGATTTGCCTGTGAAAGCCGCCGCGAAGCCGCCCAAGGAAATCGCCATGGCCGTGGCTTTGATCACCTGCGGGAATAAAATATGGATGATCCAGCGAAAGGAAGCGCTGCTGAAAAATCTGTGGGTGTACCTTCTTGTGGAAATCGCCGGAAACTCCGCCGACGTTGAAAAAACGCTGAAAAGCATAGGCGTCCGAGCATCTTTCCAGGGAACGCTGGGGAATGCCCGCCACGTGTTCACCCATCGGGTGTGGAACATGACGCTGTACCACTTCGCGGCGGAAAACGCCGATTGCCGGGAGGGCCGGTTCGTTACTCTCGACGAAATGCGCGCCCTGCCCCTGCCCACCGCCATGCGGGCGGCGAAGGAGCAGGCGGAAAAGCTGCTTGGTTTTTTCCACGAAATTCATTGATTTTTTATGGGTTCAATGATACAATTTTTTCTGGTTAGACATGGAAAAATACGGCGGAGGGAAAAGGAGAGACGGCCATGCGCAAAGCCAAGCTGATCCTGGATAAGGACTATGTGATTTCGGACGTTGACAAGCGAATCTACGGCTCCTTTGTGGAGCATTTGGGCCGGTGCGTATACACCGGCATTTACGAACCGGGCCACCCTACCGCCGATGAAAACGGCTTCCGGGGGGACGTGCTGGACCTGGTGAAGCGCCTGAACGTGCCCATCGTGCGCTATCCCGGCGGCAACTACGTGTCGGGCTTTAAATGGGAGGACGCCATCGGCCCGAAGGAAAATCGGCCCCGGCGGCTGGACCTGGCCTGGAAAACCACCGACCCCAACGAGGTGGGCATTCATGAATTCTGCGATTGGGCAAAAAAAGCGGGGGCGGACGTGATGTACGCCGTGAACCTCGGCACCCGGGGGCCCAGGGAGGCCCAGGCCCTGGTGGAATACGCCAACCACAAGTCCGGCAGCTACTGGAGCGACCTGCGGATCAAGAACGGGGCCAAGGACCCCTTCAACATCAAGCTGTTCTGCCTGGGCAACGAAATGGACGGCCCCTGGCAGATGGGCAGCAAAACGGCCTTTGAATATGGCCGCGTCGCCAACGAAGCCGCCAAAATGATGAAGTGGACCGACGATTCCATCGAAGTGGTGGCCTGCGGTTCCTCTTCCTCTACCATGCCCACCTTCGGTGAATGGGAATATACCATGCTGACCGAATGCTATCCCAACGTGGATTATGTGTCCCTGCACCGGTATTATGGAAATCCCCACAACGATACCCCCGATTTCCTGGCTTCCACCATGGACCTGAACGAATTCATCCGCACCGTAGCTTCCATCTGCGACGCGGTAAAGGGCAAGAAACACAGCAAAAAGCAGGTGAACTTGTCCTTAGACGAATGGAACGTGTGGTACCATTCCAATCAGCAGGATCAGGACCTGTACAAGCGGGAGCCCTGGGGCACCGCCCTGCCGCTGCTGGAGGACGTGTACAACTTCGAGGACGCGCTGCTGGTGGGCCTTATGCTCATCACCATCCTCAAGAACGCCGACCGGGTGAAGGTGGCCTGCCTGGCCCAGTTGGTGAACGTGATCGCCCCCATCATGACCCGCAAAGGCGGCGGGGCCTGGGCCCAGACCATTTACTGGCCCCTCCTGCAGGCCAGCGCCTTGGGCCGGGGCAAGAGCCTGCTGCCCATCCTGGAAAGCGAAAAGACCGATACCAAGCACTATACCGACGTGCCCTTCGTGGACGCCGCCGCCGTGCTTGCGGAAGACGGCAGCGTGACCCTCTTCGCCGTGAACCGGGATTTGGAGCAGCCCGCCGAACTGACGGCCGACCTGCGTTCCTTCGGCGATTTCAAGACCGCTTCCCATTCCGTGCTGCACCACGACGATATGAAGGCCGTGAACACCGAGAACGACCCCGATCAGGTGAAGCCCGTGGACGTGAAAATCGATATGAAGGACGGGAAGATCATCCTGCCCGCCGCCAGCTGGAACGTGATACGGCTGGTAAAATAATGAAGAAAGGGAGATACGGAAATGGACTTTAAGCAAACAGCCCTCGGCCTGGAATTCGGCTCCACCCGCATCAAGGCGGTACTGATCGACAAAGAAAACAAGCCCATCGCCCAGGGCAGCCACGAATGGGAAAACCAGTATGTGAACGGTATCTGGACCTATTCCATGGACGCCATCATCGGCGGGCTTCAAAGCTGCTTCGCGGATCTGAAAAAGGACGTGAAGGAAAAATTCGGCGTCACCCTCACCGAGGTGGGGGCCATGGGTATTTCCGGCATGATGCACGGCTATCTGCCCCTGGACAAGGACGGAAAGCCCCTGGCGGAATTCCGCACCTGGCGCAACACCATCACCGGCCCCGCCGCCGCAGAGCTGACCGAGCTGTTCAGCTTCAATATTCCCCAGCGCTGGAGCATCGCCCACCTGTATCAGGCCATCCTGAACGGGGAAGAACACCTGCCGAAGTTGGCTACCCTGACTACTTTAGCGGGCTATATCCATTTGCGGCTCACCGGGAAAAACGTGCTGGGCATCGGTGAAGCCAGCGGCGTGTTCCCCATCGACAGCGCAAAGCCAGTGTACGACGCCGCCATGCTGGACAAGTTCGATTCTTTGATCGCCCCCAAGGGCTTCCCCTGGAAGATCCGGGACGTGCTGCCCGGTTTGCTCATGGCGGGCAAAAACGCCGGGTACCTCACCGAGGACGGCGCGAAGCTGCTTGATCCGGCGGGGGACTTGAAGCCCGGCATCCCCTTCTGCCCGCCCGAGGGCGACGCGGGCACCGGCATGACCGCCACCAATTCCGTGGCCGTGCGTACGGGCAACGTAAGCGCGGGCACCAGCGACTTTGCCATGATCGTGGTGGACCATGCCCTGGGCGTGCACCGGGAAATCGATATGGTCACCACCCCCTCCGGCCTGCCCGTGGCCATGGTGCACTGCAATAACTGCACCAGCGATATCAACGCCTGGGTGAACCTGTTCGTCGAATTCGCGGGCCTCATCGGCGCGGACGTGAACAAGGGCGACCTGTACGTGAAGCTGTTCAACAAAGCCCTGGAAGGGGACAAGGACTGCGGCGGGCTCATGAGCTTCAATTACTTCTCCGGCGAGGGCGTCACCGACCTGGACGAGGGCCGTCCCATGTTCGCCCGGATGGAAAACGCCAAAATGAATCTGGCGAATTTCATGCGCACCCACCTTTTGTCCGCCCTGGCCACCCTGAAAATCGGCCTGGACATTCTGACGAAGGAAGAAAACGTGCCCATTGATAAGCTGTACGGCCACGGCGGCTACTTCAAGACCCCCGGCGTGGGCCAGCGCATGCTGTCCGCCGCCGTGGGCAGCCCCGTATCCGTCATGGAAACCGCCGGAGAGGGCGGCCCCTACGGCATGGCGCTGCTGGCAGGCTATATGCTGTGGGCGAAAGAAAATCAGAATTTGGAAACCTATCTGAACGACGTGGTCTTTGCCGATGCCAGGTCCATAAGCCTCATGGCGGACGATGAGGACATTCAGGGTTTCCAAGCCTTCCTGTCCCGGTATCAGAAAGCGTTGGACGTGGAAAAAGCCGCCATCCGGTGTCTGTAACGCCGCGCGAAAACCCGGCGTTTGACGGGTGACGGGAAGGGAGAACAAATGAGCCGCATTGAAAAATACAAAAAATACTTCACAAAGGACTATTTGATGGGGCCCAATTCATTCAGGCTGCTGGACGAATTGATTCGCAGAAGTCCGGAGGGCGTGCGGTATGACCGGACGCTGGATCTTGGATGCGGATATGCCTTGACCTCGCTTTTTGTCGCCAATGAAACAGATGCAAAGCACGTCTATGCGTTCGATCTTTGGGTTCCCGCGACGGAAAACTATGCGAGAATACGGGATAACGGACTGGAAGATAAGATTATCCCGATCCATGGAGACGCTATGGACATGCCCTTTGCGCGGAACTATTTCGATTCGATCATCAGCGTTGACGCATATCATTATTTCGGCTGCAAGGAAGGCGTATTCGCGGATAAAATATTGCCTTTTGTCAAAGAAAACGGCCATGTGATGATTGTCGTTCCGGGGCTCCGGGAGCAGCCGCAGGGCGATTTGAAACGGTTGTTTGAAACATGGGCCGAGGGCGATGACGCTCAGTTGTTCAAAACGGCCTCCTGGTGGGAGAAGCTGCTGAAAGACGAATGTGGGGACCGGTGCGAGGTCAAGGTGCTTGAAGCCGAGTGTTACGATACCGCATGGCAGGAATGGTTCCAGTCAGGGCATGCATATGGCGTGCGCGACAAGGAGTTTTTGGATCAGGGGCTGTATGACATTCTGAATTTTCTTCTGATTTACGTCAGGAAAAGAAAATGACACATCCCAATCTGCCTGGAGAAGCCCGGAAGCAGAAAAACAAAAAATGAGGCGATCAAACATGTTGGAGCAATTGAAAGAACAAGTCTGGAAAGCCAATCTGCTGCTGCCCAAGTATAACCTGGTCACTTTCACCTGGGGCAACGTCAGCGGCATCGACCGGGAAGCGGGCCTGTTCGTCATCAAGCCCTCCGGGGTGGAATATGACGGCATGACCGCGGAGGACATGGTGGTGGTGGACCTGAACGGCAAGGTGGTGGAGGGAAAATGGAAGCCCTCCAGCGACACCCCCACCCACTTAGAATTGTACAAGGCGTTCCCGGAATGCGGCGGCATCGTGCACACCCATTCCCGCTGGGCCACCACCTTCGCCCAGGCCGGAAAGGACATCCCCGCCATGGGCACCACCCAGGGGGATTACTTCTACGGGGCCATCCCCTGCACCCGGCCCATGACCGACGAGGAAATCAAGGGCGAATACGAGAAGGAAACCGGCACGGTGATTATTGAAACCTTCCAAAAGAAGGGGATCGATCCTGCCCAGGTGCCCGGCGTGGTGGTGTTCAGCCACGGTCCCTTCGCCTGGGGCAAGGATGCCCTGGAAGCGGTGCACAACGCCGTGGTCATGGAGGAAGTGGCTTTCATGGATTGGCACGCCATGACCATCAACCCCGAACTTGGCCCTATGCAGCAGACCCTGCTGGACAAGCATTATCTGCGCAAGCACGGGAAAAACGCCTATTACGGGCAGAAGTAAGCAGATAAGCAAACGATTGTGGAAGTGTTCAGAGTTATAATCGATTACTATGAGCGGTGCCTGGCGGGCATGCGGAAAACGCCCGGCGTGAAGATACCCGCTGAGATGAATCATATGCTCAAAGAACACTCAGATCATCATATCTGTGCTATAATCACGATAAGCATAAGCCGCCGGCAAGGATTGGCCGGCAATCGTTTATCTTTTGAAATACCGCAGGAGGATGCTATGAAAAAACTGTTGGCAATCGCAATCTGTATATGGATCATGCTGGCTGGAATTCTGCCTGCCGGATCTGCCGAGAATCAACAGGCCGCCGGGCAGGAAGTGATCGGCGTCATCGGCGCGATGGATGAGGAAGTGGCAGCCCTCAAGGCGGCGATCGAGGAACCGCAGACTGCCATGATCGCCGGCATGGAGTTCTGCAAAGGAAAGCTGGACGGCACAGCCGTGGTCGTCGTGCAGTGCGGCGTGGGCAAGGTCAACGCCGGAATCTGCGCACATACGCTCATCAACGAATTCGGATGCACAAAGATCATCAACACAGGCGTTGCAGGGTCCCTTGATGCTCAGATTGACATTGGCGACATTGTCGTTTCGACGGATGCCGTGCAGCATGACTTTACAGCAGAGGCCGTCGGCTTTGCAAAGGGGGAGATTCCTTACACGGGGCTGTATGCGTTTCCCGCAGACGAGGCAATGCGTAAAGCAGCCTTGGAGGCTGCCTGTGTGGCTGCGCCCGAAGTGCATGTATTTGAAGGCAGAGTCTGCTCGGGCGACCAATTTATTGCTTCAAAAGAACAAAAAGAAAAGATCATCTCTGATTTCGGCGGTATGTGCTGTGAGATGGAGGGCGGCGCAATTGCGCAGGTCTGTTATCTGAACAATACCCCCTTCGTCATCATCCGTGCGATCTCAGATAAGGCGGACGATTCCGAAGAAATGAGCTATGGGCTGTTCATGGAGGAGGCCGCCGCGCGCTGCGCCGCGATTGTCCGTTATATGATCACGCGTTAGTTACGGAAAGTTATTTTTACCTTTTAATAAAATGCCGCTTCAAAAGGAGCGGTATTTTTTTGTTGTCAGCAGGATTTCGCGATCGGCATGATGAAGACGGAGGGACCAGGGGAATCACCCCTGGCTGACGGATGGGGCAAAACCCCGTAAAGTCCTTATCGGAAAGGCTTGCCATAATCCAACCTGCGGTTTATAATGAAAAAGTGAGTTCATTTTGTATTGTATCAGGTTTTGAAAGAAACGAAGGAGACAGCGGCCCATGATCTTCGGGAAGCACATCAACCGGTATTATCTGAAATACGGCGTTTTTCTGCTGTTGGGGGTGCTGACCCTTGCGGCGGTGGATTATCTGCAATTGATCATTCCCAACCTGTATCAGATGATCGTAAACGGCATGAACCGGGGCTTTGTGGTAATGGACGGGGTGGAAACGCCTTTTGACATGGCCTTTTTGCTGGACCGCATCTGCATGCCCATGGTGTGGGTGATTTTGGCGCTGGTGTTTGGCCGTTTTTTCTGGCGGGTGATGCTGTTCGGTTCGGCCATCCGCATGGAAGCGGACCTGCGAAACGCCATGTTCGATAACGCCCGGCACTTGAGCCGGGAGTATTACCAGGTGAACAAGGTGGGCACCCTCATGAGCCTGTTCACCAACGATCTGGACACGGTGCAGGAATGCTTCGGCGTGGGCATTCTGATGTTTTTCGACGCGCTGCTGCTGGGTGTGATGGCGGTAATGAAAATGTGGCGCATGAGCTGGGCGCTGGCGCTGCTGTCCATGATCCCCATGGCGCTGCTCATGGCGGTCAGCACCGTGGTGGGCCGGTACATGATGAAAAAATGGGATATCCGGCAGAAGGCGTTCTCCAGCCTCAGCGATTTTGCCCAGGAGAGCTTTTCCGGCATCGCGGTGATCAAGGCGTTCGTGAAGGAAACAAAAGAGCTTTGGGCCTTTAAAAAGCTGAACGTGGAAAACGAAAAGGCTAACGTGGACCACACCCAGGCCGCCGTGCTGCTGCGCATCCTGGTCACCCTGTTCGTGGAAAGCGTCATCTGCATCATTTTGGGCTACGGCGGATATCTGGTATATAAAGGCACGTTCAACGCCGGGCAATTAGTGGAGTTCATCGGCTATTTCACTTCCGTGGTTTGGCCCATCATGGCCATTTCCGAGCTGATCGACATGACCAGCCGGGGCCGTGCCAGCCTGAACCGCATCAGCGAGCTGCTGGACGCCGCGCCCGCCGTGAAGGACCGGCCAAACGTCAAGGACCTTGAACCCGTGCATGGCGATATCGAATTCCGCCATCTCACCTTCCGCTATCCCGACGGGGAATTTGACGCTTTGCAGGACGTGTCCTTCCATATCCGGGCGGGGCAGAGCGTGGGCCTGGTGGGCAAAACGGGCAGCGGCAAAACCACCCTGGTGGATTTGATCCTGCGTACCTACAACGTGCCGGACGGTTCCCTGTTCATCGACGGCCAGGATGTGAACGGTATTTCCATCCGCTCCCTGCGGGCGGGATGCGCCTACGTGCCCCAGGATAATTTTCTGTTTTCCGATACCATCGACCACAACATCGCCTTCGGCGTGGAAGAGGACGACCGGGAAGCGGTGATATCCGCCGCCCGGATGGCGGACGTGCACGATGATATTTCCGAATTTCAGCAAGGTTATGATACTGTGTTAGGCGAGCGGGGCGTCACCGTGTCCGGCGGGCAGAAGCAGCGCATTTCCATCGCCCGGGCGCTGATGCGGAACGCGCCTATCCTGATTTTGGACGATTCCGTGTCCGCCGTGGACACCAAAACGGAAAAGAACATCCTGCGGGAATTGAACCGCACCCGGCAGGGAAAAACCACCATCCTCATCGCCCACCGCATTTCCACCATCGAAAAGATGGACCTGATCCTGTTCATCGACCAGGGCAGGCTGGCCGCCGCGGGCACCCATGAAGAACTTTACGCAAACTGCCCGGCCTACCGGAAAATGGTGGAGCTGCAAAAGTTAGAGGAAGAAGGAGGGCAGGAAAATGCATGAGTATCTGCCCATCCTGATCGTGGGGGCCATCATCGGCGCGTTCGCGGTTTTCTTCATCGTGGCCTACGCCCTGGAAAAAAACAAGAAGGAATCCATGGGCTTTGAAAGGCACATGGACGACCGGGAGATCGTCAGGCGCCTCATGCGCTACGCCGCCCCGTATAAAAAGCAGTTCGCCCTGGTGTTCCTGGTGATGCTCCTTTCCATCGGGTACGATATCGTGTCCCCCCTGCTGGTGGGCCACATCGAGGAAACAGTGAAGGGGCAGTTTGAATTATCCTACCTGTTTTCCGTGGTGGCGGTGTACGCGGGCATCCTGATCGTCAGCCTGATCTGCACCTACACCCAGGCCATGATTTTGCAGAAAACGGGGCAGAAGATTTTGTCCGCCATCCGGCAGGATGTGTTCACCCACATCGAATCCCTGTCCCAGGAGCAACTGAACAATCTGCCCGTGGGCAAGCTGGTCACCCGCGTCAGCAACGACCCCAACGCCATTTCCTACATGTTTACCAACATCCTGGTCACCATGGCGAAAAACGTGATGGTGATTTTCGGGGTGCTGGGGGCCATGCTGCTGCTCAATTACGCCTTGACGCTGATGGTGCTGTGCTTTGTGCCCTTCGTGGTGCTGTTCACGGTGCTGTTCCGCAAGTTTTCCCGGAAGGTATACCGCCGGGTGAACGACGCCACCACGGACCTGAATACCTATCTTTCCGAAAACCTGTCCGGCATCAAGATCACCCAAATCTTCAACCGGGAAGACCGGAAAATGGCGGATTTTCTGGAACGGAGCAAAAACCTCAAAAACGCCAAGCAGGCCCGTATGATGGTGTTCGGCATCTTCCGGCCCCTGGTGTACATGCTGTATATCTCCTCCGTCATGTGCCTGCTGTACTTGGGCGGCAGGGGTTATATCCGGAATACCCAGTTCTTGGGGCAGACCGTCACCTCCGGCATCCTGGTCACTTTCTACATGTACATTTCCAAGTTTTTCAATCCCATCCAGACCTTAGCCGAGCAGTTCGACCAGCTCCAGCGCTCCTTCGCCAGCGCGGAAAAGATTTTCACCGTCATGGATATGGTCCCTCGGGTGGTGGACGCGCCGGACGCCATGGAGCTGAACGAAATCAAAGGGGAAATCGAGTTTCAGGACGTGTGGTTTTGTTACAAGCCGGATGAATGGGTGCTGAAAGGCGTATCTTTCCATATCCTGCCCCGGCAGACCGTGGCCTTCGTGGGGGCTACCGGCAGCGGCAAAACCACCATCCTGTCCCTGATCTGCCGGAATTACGATATTCAGAAGGGACGCATCCTGATCGACGGCATCGACATCAAAAAGATCAAGATATCTTCCCTGCGCCGCCGCTTCGGCCAGATGCTCCAGGATGTGTTCCTTTTTTCCGGCAATATTCGCAGCAACATCCTGCTGCGCATGGAGGGCGTAAGCGACGAGGAAGTGATGGAAGCCTGCCGGTACGTCAACGCCGATTCCTTCATCAACCGGCTGGAAAAGGGCCTGGACGAGCCCGTGCGGGAGCGGGGCAATAATTTTTCCGCGGGTCAGCGGCAATTGCTGTCCTTCGCCCGCACCATCATTCATAAGCCCTCCGTGATCATTTTGGATGAGGCCACCGCCAACATCGATACGGAAACGGAGCTGCTGATTCAGGATTCTTTGGAGAAAATCAAGAACATCGGCACCATGCTCATCGTGGCCCATCGCCTGTCCACCGTCCAGCACGCCGATAATATCATCGTGCTTTCAAACGGCGTGATCCGGGAAATGGGCACCCACCAGGAGCTTTTGCACAAGAAGGGCATGTATTATCAATTGTATACTTTGCAGTACACCAAACAGCAATTGCTGCAAGGGGAGGCGTGAACGTGATCCGTCTGGAAAAAGTAAACCAGGACAATGTTTGGGATTTGCTGAAACTCCGCGTCCGGCCCGATCAGGAAAACTTCGTGGCGGACAACACCCAAAGCATCGTGGACGCTTATCTTGCCCTTTCCGTCGGCGGATGCGCTTTCCCCTTCGGAATTTATGAAGAAGAAACGCCGGTGGGGTTTCTCATGATCGGCTTCGGCACGGAAAACGACCGCTGGGAGGGCGAACCCCAAGTGAACCAAGGCAATTACAGCCTGTGGCGGCTGATGATTGACGAAAAACACCAGGGACGGGGGTATGGCAAGCAGGCTATCCGATTGGCACTGGATTTCGTGAAAACCTTTCCCCGCGGCCCGGCGGAATACTGCTATCTGTCCTACGAGCCGGAAAACGAAAAGGCAAAAGCCCTGTACCATTCCTTCGGCTTCGTGGAAAATGGGGAATGGGACGGGGACGAGATCGTGGCCGTTCTGAAACTGGTATAAAGGAGAGAATTTGTTATGGCGGATATCATTCTTTTGCCCGGCAAGGAAAAGCGGGTGTTTACAGGGCATCCCTGGATCTTTCGCAGCGACATTGCCCGGACCAAGGGCGATCCCCAGCCGGGGGACACCGTGCGGGTGACGGCCAGCAACGGGCGGTTTTTAGCCATGGCGGCCTACAATCCTGCTTCCCAGATTGCCCTGCGGATATTGAGCCATCGGGACGAGCCCATCGATGAAGCCTTCATCCGGGGCCGGGTGCGCCGGGCGGTGGATTACCGGCGGAAATTTGCCGACCCGCGTTCCTGCCGTCTGATTTTCGCGGAGAGCGACGGCCTGCCCGCCGTGATCGTGGACAGCTTTGGGGACGTGCTGGTGATGCAGTGCCTGTGCCTCGGCATGGAGCGGTACAAGGATATGATCTGCGACGCCCTCATGGACGAAATGCGGCCCCAGGGCATTTACGAGCGGGGCGACGTGCCCGTGCGGGAGTTGGAGGGCCTTGAACAGGTGACCGGCGTGCTGCGGGGCACGGTGCCGGATCGGGTAATGATGGAGGAAAACGGCGTCAAATTCTGGGTGGACGTGAAAAACGGCCAGAAGACCGGCTTTTTCCTGGACCAGAAGGAAAACCGCGCCGCCATCGCGCCCTTTGTCAAAGACGCGCGTGTGCTGGACTGCTTCACCCACACCGGTTCCTTCGCCCTCCACGCCGCCAAGTACGGCGCGGCGGACGTGACAGGGGTGGATATTTCCGAGTTTGCCTGCGAATGCGCCCGGGAGAACGCCGCCCTGAACGGTTTCGACAACGTGAATTTCGTGGCCGCCAACGCTTTCGATTACCTCAAGGAGCAAAGCGCGGCAGGCGAGCGGTACGACGTGGTCATCTTAGACCCGCCCGCCTTTACCAAGACCCGCGCCGCGGTGGAAGCCGCCGCCCGGGGCTACAAGGAAATCAATTTGCGGGGCATGAAGCTGGTGAAGGATGGGGGATACCTGATCACCTGCTCCTGCAGCCAGCACATGCTGCCCGGCCAATTCAAGGATGTGATCCTCTCCGCCGCCAGGGACGCTCGGGTGTCCCTCTTCCAGGTGGAATACCGCACCCAGGGCCGGGATCATCCCATCCTGCCCGCCGCCCCCGAAACCCAGTACCTGAAATGCGGCATTTTCCGAGTGGACAAGGCTTGAGACGGAGTAATTTTCCGTGGGGAACCGCTCTTTCAAGGTGGAAGAGCGGTTCCCCACCAGCCCCCCTTCCGAGAAAGCCGCAAGATATACAGACTATATTGCATTTGCAAAAGCTCCTATGCCAATCGTACAGGAGGAAAATCACCATGAAGCCCATGCTGCTGAACACCATTCGCAACATCCGCGACCTGGGCGGTATGCCTACGGTGGATGGGCGCACCATCCGGCCCCGCTGCCTCATCCGCTCCGCTCACTTGGGCAGCGCGTCAGAAGAAGATTTGCTCATCCTGCGCAAGGAGGAGAATCTTTCCGCCGTGCTGGACCTGCGCACCAACCAGGAACGGCTGGAAAAGCCCGATCACGCGGAGGGCCTCGCCTATTTCCCTATCCCGGTGATCGACGATCTGCGGGCGGGCATCACCCACGAACAGGGAGCGGAGGAAAAGGAATTTCCAGATATGGCCTTTCTCTACCGTTTGATGATCACCCGCCCCGCTACCCAGGCGGGATTTGCCTGCGTCCTGCATCGGATTTTTACCTGGGATTACAGGCAGGGGGCCATCCTCTGGCACTGCACCGAGGGCAAGGACCGCTGCGGCATGACCACCGCCATGGTGCTGGAGGCATTGGGGGTGGACCGGGACGCCATCCTGCGGGATTATTTAGAGACCAACCGCACCAGCCTGCTTCGGGCTCGCGGCGTGTATGAACGGCTGCTGCCCCTCAGGGGCGAGGTTTTCGCCCGCAGCGTGTACCGGGCTTACGTGGCGGATGAACGCTACATCCGCGCCGCCTGGGACGCCATGGGCGAAAACTACCTGACGGACACGCTTCAAATCCCCCGGGCGGAGATCAACGCTTTCCGGGAACAGGTGCTGGCGGATTAGAAAATCGTGCTGTTTTCTATATCTGGTGCCAATGTTTACAGTTTTATAACAAAAACCATATTGACAAACCGCGTTCCGGGGGTAAAATGATAGCAGTTTTCAGGCTGGGGCACAGGCCCTGCCGGAAACAGATGGATGCGCAGAAAGAAAGGAGGGAACGGACCGATGCGTGACCGCAAGCGTTTATTGGCTCTGCTGCTATGCGTGGGTTTGGTGACCGTGCTGGCCGTTTCTTCCGCTTTCATCGTACTGGAGGCGGGGCACGTATGCTGCGGCAGAGCGTGCAAAACCTGCGAATCGGTGGCGAAAACCGAGGCCCTGCTGCGCGGTATGGCCTGCTTTGCGTTCCTTTCGCTTTTCGCCGCCGTTCTGCTGCCGGTCCTCAAGGCGTTCTGTGCCCTGAAAGCGGCCCGTCAGCCCGCCCTGGATACGTTGGTTTGCTGGAAAGTCCGGCTCAACAATTAAGGAGAATCGATTCACAAGGGGTACACCATGCGAAGGAAAAATCTTCCTTCGCACGGCGCCGTATCGCCTTGTGTTTTTTTATTCCGATTTTCCGAAAAAAATTGAAGAGTTTGGAGGATGCGTTCCATGAAAAAGATATTTGCCGCCGCTTTGGCTTTGATGCTGCTGACCGTTTCCCTGATTCCCCGCGCCGCGCTGGCGGAGAAAAAAGTCAGCGTGGTCACCACTATTTTCCCCATTTACGATTGGGTGCGTGAAATCGCCGGTGAAAACATCGAAAAGATGGACCTGACCATGCTGTTGGATTCCGGCGCGGATCTGCACAATTTCCAGCCCACCGCCCCGGACATTCTGAAGGTGGCTTCCGCCGACCTGTTCATCTTCGTGGGCGGTGAAAGCGACGAATGGACCGAGGATGTGCTCGCCACCACCACGAACGCCGAGCTCCGCACAGTGAACCTGGTGGAAGCCCTGGGGGATCAGGCCAAGGCAGAGGAACTGGTAGAGGGCATGGAGCACGAGCATGAAGACGAGGATCACGATCATGACCACGAGGACCATGACCACAAGCATGAAGAAGCGGAAATGGACGAGCACGTGTGGCTGTCCCTGCGCAACGCCCGGGCCCTGTGCCGGGTGATCGCCGATGCCCTTTGCGAAATCGATCCGGACAGCGCCGCCCTGTATCAAGGCAATCTCGCGGCTTATGAAGAAAAGCTGGCCACGCTGGACCAAAAGTATGCCGAAGCGGTGGCCGCTTCCGCCTTTGACGCCATCCTGTTCGGCGACCGGTTCCCCTTCCGCTATTTAGCGGACGATTACGGTTTGACCTACTACGCCGCTTTCTCCGGCTGCTCCGCTGAAAGCGAAGCCAGCTTCCAGACCATCGTGTTCCTGGCTGGAAAGGTGGACGAACTGGGCCTGCCCGCCGTGCTGACCATCGAAAACCCCAAGACCCGCATCGCCGAAACCATCGTGCAGACCACGCAGGCCAAAAATCAGAAGATCCTGAGCATGGATTCCCTGCAAAGCATCACCGCCCAGGATGTAAAAGCGGGCGTCAGCTATTTGGCCGTGATGGAAAGCAATTTGGAAAGCCTCAAACAGGCGCTGAACTGAAACGGCGCGATGTGAGGATCGCAGAAGGAGCATGAGCGTATTATGGCACAATTGACCTGCCGGGACGTATCCTTGGGCTACGAAGGGCACGCCATTTTGACCGGCTTGAATTTTTCCGTAAACTGCGGGGATTACCTGTGTATCGTGGGGGAAAACGGATCGGGCAAATCCACCCTGATGAAAACCGTTTTGGGCCTGCAAAAGCCTTTGGCGGGCAGCGTCGAATTCGGGGACGGGCTGAAAAACAACGAAATCGGCTACCTGCCCCAGCAGACTCAGGTGCAGAAAGATTTCCCCGCCACAGTGTGGGAAATCGTGCTGTCCGGATGTCAATCCCAGACGGGGACACGGCCCTTCTATAACAAGGCGGAAAAAGAAATGGCCCGCCAGAACATGGAAAAAATGAACATCACCCAGTTCACCAAGCGCTGCTACCGGGAGCTGTCCGGCGGCCAGCAGCAGCGCGTGCTGCTGGCAAGGGCCCTGTGCGCCACCCGGAAGCTGCTGCTGCTGGACGAGCCGGTGTCCGGCCTGGACCCCAAGGTGACGCTGGAAATGTATCAGCTCATCGAAAAGCTGAACCGGGAAGACAAGGTCACCATCGTCATGATTTCCCATGACTTTTCCGCCGCCGTGCATTACGCCACCCACATCCTGCATATCGGTCATGAAGTTTTCTTCGGGCCCAAGGCGGATTATCTGCAAAGCGACCTGGCCCGGCGGTTCATGACGATGGAAGGGGGGAAAACCAAATGAGCGTGTGGGATTATTTGAGCATTCAGTTCGTACAGAACGCGCTGATCGTGGGCACGCTCATCGCCCTGTGCTCCTCCCTTTTGGGGGTCACCCTGGTGCTCAAGCGCTTTTCCTTCATCGGCGACGGCCTTTCCCATGTGGCTTTCGGGGCCATGGCTGTGGCGGGGGTGCTGGGGCCGGCGCTCAAGGAATTGAAGCTGCGCTTGGGTGATTCGGGCTTTGAAGCGGGCCTGTCGGGGGTCCTCCAGTTTTTCATCGACAACGAGATGATGTTCATCCTGCCCGTCACCATCGTATGCGCCGTCCTGCTTTTGCGCACGGGGCAGAACACCCGCATCAAGGGCGACGCCGCCCTGGCCATGATTTCCGTGGGCGCCCTGGCCATGGGCTATATGCTGCTGAACCTGTTCCCCAAGTCCTCCAACGTTTCCAGCGACGTGTGCACCTCCCTGTTCGGTTCCACCTCCATCCTGACCCTGACCATGTCGGAAGTATGGCTTTCGGTGGTGCTGTCCATCGCGGTGATGGCGATTTTCCTGGTATTCTACAACAAAATTTTCGCCGTCACCTTCGATGAGGATTTTGCCCGTGCCTCGGGCACCCACGCGGAAGCGTACAACCTGCTGATCGCGGTAGTCATCGCGGTGATCATCGTGCTGGCCATGAATCTGGTGGGCTCCCTGCTGATCTCCGCCCTGATCATTTTCCCGGCCATGTCCGCTATGCGCGTGATCCGCAGCTTCAAGGGCGTTACCATCTGCTCGGCGGTGCTGTCCGTCAGCTGCGCGCTGCTGGGCATGATCATTTCCATTCTGACGGGTACGCCCGTGGGCTCCACCATCGTGGCGGCTGATATCGCGGCGTTCCTCATATGCAGCATTCTGGCCCGGCTGGGCGTAGGTACAAGAAAGGCGTGAAAAAATGAACGGAAAAAGCAAACGGGTTTTGCTGGCGGTTCTGCTGCTGGCGGCGGTGATCCTGTGCACGGCCTGCGGCGGCGACAGCGGCGGGAATCAGACCGGCGCGCCCACGGCCAACGAAGTGCCCGTGGTGCTCAGCCAGATGGAATATACCCTGTATCAGAACATCTTTGCCAATGACACCGGCAGCCAGTATGAAGGCCGGGAATTCACCAAGCAGGGCGTGTTCGGCGTGATTTACGACGCTTTCAGCAGCCGGACCCGTTACTACGTATGGGGCTATTTGGATAATACCCGCTGCTGCGACTGGCAGTGGGAAATCAAGGTGGATAATGCCAAGAACCTGCCCTCCAGCGGATCGCTGGTGACTGTGAAAGGCACTTTCACCGCGTCCGAAGACGCCCTGGACGGCTACTGGCTCGCCAATTCGGAAATCACCGCCCACAGCCAGTATACCGGCGGCAATGCGGAACTGGATATGTATACCCTCAGCGACACCCTGGAGCGGGTGCAGATGGCCAATATCGTCCGCATTCCCGACGCTTTCGAGGGCAAAACCTTCTCCGCCTATGGCCGCATCTATTCCCCCTCCGTGCTCCAGGATCCCTACTATGACGGTTCCTGGCAGGTTCCCTTCGTCACCAAGGAAACCGTGCCCGCCATCGGCACCACCGTGCGCCTGACCGGCACCGTGGTCAGCGGCACCCTGTCCAGCACCAGCCTGACGGCGCTGGATTGATCGTCACACGATAAAAAACGCACCGCGTTTTCCCAATCATCGGGAGCGCGGTGCGTTTTTTAAAACGTATGGCGGAACGTTCAAATGTAAATTGTTGCGAATTGGTTACGCGAATGTTGCGGGTTTTGTTGCATTTCGGCCGTTTTTTTGGTATACTATCGATGGAATAGGGAAGCTGTCCCTTTCCGCAAGCGGCAAACGCGGATCATTTTTGTTTCCGAAAGGAGTACCTGTATTATGCAGTCCAATCCCACCCCGGCGCCGGTCCGCCCCTTGGCCTACGCCTTGCAGCAGAATATCCGCCAGGTGATCGTTGGCAAGGATGAGGCCATCGAATTGCTTTTGATCGCGCTGATCTGCCGGGGCCACGTACTGATCGAGGATGTGCCGGGCGTGGGCAAAACCACCATGGCGGCGGCCCTGGCCCGTTCCCTCCAGTGCAGCTTTAAGCGCATCCAGTTTACCCCCGACGTGACGCCCTCTGACGTGACGGGTTTTACCATGGTGAATATCCAGACCGGGGAAATGGAATTTAAGCCCGGCGCCGTCATGAGCCAGATCGTGCTGGCGGACGAAATCAACCGCACCTCGCCCAAGACCCAGTCCTCCCTTTTGGAAGTGATGGAGGAGGGCCAGGTGACGGTGGACGGCGTAACATACAAAATGCCCCGGCCCTTTATGGTGATGGCCACCCAGAACCCGGTGGATTTCGTGGGCACGTATCCTCTGCCCGAAGCGCAGATGGACCGCTTTTTTCTGAAAATTTCCGTGGGTTATCCTTCCATCGAGGAAGAAATGGACGTGCTGGAGCGCTATTCCGGCCAGACCACGCCCATGGACACCCTTCTGCCCGTGTGCGGCACGGATGAAATTATATCCATGCAGGAGCAGCTGGGCACGGTATACGCCAGCCGGGAAGCACGGAATTATGTGGCTACCATCGTGGCCATGACCCGCACCCATCCCGCCTTGCAGTTAGGGGCGTCCCCCCGGGGCGCCATCGCGCTGCTTAGGGCGGCCCAGGCCTGCGCCCTGCTCAGCAGCCGGGATTACGTGCTGCCGGACGATATCCGGCATATGGCGCTGCCCGTGCTGTCCCACCGGCTGATCCTGACGCCGGAAGCCCGTATGAAGGGCGTATCCGCCCAGCAGGTGCTGGCCCAATTGCTGGAAACCGTGCCGGTGCCCACGGGGCGCGTATGACGCGGCGGGGTTTGGCGGTGTCCGCCGCCCTGATCACCAGCATGGTATGCGCCCTGTCCTTGGGCAACGCGCTGTATCTGTATATCGGGCTGCTGCTGTGCGCCATGCTGCTGTACAGCTTTATGAGCTGCTTTTGGGCGCGGCGCACGGCCTTTTGCCGCCAGGCGCTCTCCTCAGCTTCCATAGCCAGAGGCGATGAAGCCTATCTGAACGTACAGGCGGGCCACTGGTGCCCCTTGCCGGTAGCGCCGCCCAAGGGCGTGGTTTTCTATAACGGACAGACGGGGGACTGCGTGTTTCCGCCGTCGCCTTTCCGCGCCCATGAACGGCAGCTTTCCCTGAACGCCTGCCATGTGGGCCAGTATCAGGCCGGGCTGAAAGCCCTGGAGCTCCAGGACGCTTTCGGCCTGTTCCGTATGCGCCTGAAAAACCGGGAGCTGGACGGCATGCTCACCGTGCTGCCCCGGCCCTTCGATATTGAAAAGCCCCGCGTTACCTCCGGCGACGACGGCAGCGCTCCTTTGGCGCGCACCCAGGAGGATTACAACGCCCCGGAGGACGTGCGCGCTTATCAGCCCGGCGACGCCATGAAGCGCATTCACTGGAAGCTCAGCTCCCGCAAGCGGGAACTGCTGGTGCGCCGGTTTGAGATGCCCGCGCCGCCGGATACCCTGATCCTGCTGGACTGCGATACGCCTTTGGGCGGCGAACATCTGAGCGATGGAAAGGAATCCCTGCGGGACGCCCTGTGCGAAACGGCGGTATCCGTGGCGCGCATGCAGATGGCGGACGGCAGCCCCGTGCGCCTGCCCATCTATGGGAGCCGGGCCAGCGAGTTTTCCTCCGATAACGCGGCCAGTCTGGCGCTTTTGCAGGAAATGCTGGCCTGCCAGCCTTTTGGCGGGGGCGAGGTTTTTGACCGGGTGCTGGATTTGGAGCTGCGCCGCATGCGCCGCACCGGCGCCACCGTGATCATCACCACCCGGCTGGACGCCCGGATCGTGGAGGGCGTCAGCCACATCCGCCGCATGGGGCCCAGCGCCCGGCTCTATCTGGTCACCTATACGCCGGACAGTAAGGAATATCAGCCCTATGTGACCCGCTTGCAGCATCATTTGGTGGAGGTATGCTATGTCACGCCTGCTTAAACGGAGTCCCGGGGCGGTGGTGATGGGATATTTGACCTCCTACCTGCTCAGCTTGGGCATGAGCCTGACGCTGATCCGCTCCCTGATGCCCACTCACGCGCTGTGGCCCGTGGCGCTGCTGTGCGCCGTGTTCGCCCCGGCCTTTCACACCCTGTTTTCTGTGCCTTTAAAGCGAAAATGGCTGCTGCCTCCTGCCGTTATGGCAGTCTTTGGCATTTGGGCGGCTTTGGGCGGCGGGCCTTTGTTTACCCTGATCCAGCTGGGCAAGGCGGCGTTTTTATCCTTCAGGGGCATCCCGGACGCTGTGGCGCCCTACGCCGACACGGCGCGGTGGGCCGTGTGCCTGATGTTTTCCCTGCTGGGGGCGGCGCTGGCCTGGGACCATACGCTGCCTTTGGCGGTGTTCACCGTGATTTCGGTGATCGCCCTGGCGTTTCTGGTGAATGTGCGGGAAGACCTGCTGCTTTGCGCTCTGCCCGCCGCCGCCGGCCTGCTGCTGCTGATGGCGGGAAAACAGGGCAGGCGCCTGAGCCTGCTGCCGGTGGCGCTGCTGCTGCCGCTGCTGGCCTTTGCGGTCATGCCCCGGCACGCGATGGTCTTGGAACCGCTCCAAAAGGCGGCGGAAACCGTCCGCAATCTGGTGGAAGATTATCTGCTGTTCAATGAATACCGCGCCTCCTTCACGCTGAAATCGGAGGGCTATCTTCCCTTGGAGGAACGGCTGGGCGGTCCCGCCGAGCCGGAGGACCACAGCGTGATGGAAGTGCGCACCAGCCGCACCGTGCTCATGCGGGCAAAGACCTACGACGATTATACCGGCCTCAACTGGTACGATTCCCTGTCCACCCGGCGGTATTTGGCCGCTTCGCCCCGGTTCCAGTCCCTGAAAGAGGATTTGTTCGATCTGAACCGCCCTCTGGCGGGGGACGGCGGCGTTACGCCCGAAACCCTGAAGGTGCACATCCTGAATGATGGCACCACTACCCTCTTCGCCCCAGGCCGCACCCGCACCGTGCAGTTGGAAGGCGAGCGGATGGTGCTGTATTTCAACATGGCGGGGGAACTGTTCCTGACCCGCAACTTAGCGCCCGGCGACGAGTACACCGTTACCTGCATGCCCTTTGTTCCGGGCACGAAAGCCACGGAAGCGCTGGTCCGTGCCTGCGCGGGGATGGCTGATCCCCGCTATGAGGAAATCGTGGGGCAGTATACCGGCATTCCCCGGCATATCCAGCAGGAAATCTATGAGATTGCCGCCCGTGCCACGGCGGGCTGTGAAACGCCCTATGAAAAGGCCCTGGGTATTCAGAATTATCTGCGGGCCAACTATGCCTACACCTTGAGCACCCAGGTGCCCCCGGACGGGGTGGATTTCCTGGCCTGGTTCCTGATCGGGGAAAAACAGGGCTACTGCACCTATTTTGCAACAGCCATGACCATGCTGTGCCGCGTGGCGGGGCTGCCTGCCCGGTACGTGACGGGTTACCTGGCCATCCCGGATGAAAACGGCGTGGCCCATGTGACCGGCGAGAACGCCCACGCCTGGACCGAAGTGTATCTGAACGGCTTCGGCTGGCTGGACTTTGATCCTACGCCCCGCAGCGACAATGATCGCGGCGGCGATTCTGACAGCGATGACCATTCGCCCTCCGGCGGAGAGCCTACGCCGTCTCCTTCCCCCTCCCCATCCCCGTCCCCGGAGCCTGCGGCCACCCCCACCCCGGAACCCCAGGGGCAGGATGAGACGCCCAGTCCCGCGCCGTCGGAAAACGAAGGAGAGCCTACGCCCACCCCAGAGCCAGGAGCCACCCCGGAACCTACGCCTGATCCGGCGGTTCCGCCTCCCGATGACAAAAATGACCCGCCGCCCTTCCCCTGGTGGCTTTTGCTGCTGCTTCTGCTGATTTTGCTGCTGGTGTGGCGCTGGCGGGCCACGGAGCCCATCAGACGGGCCAAACGGCACCCGAACCAGGCCACGAAAGTGCTGTTCAGCGCTGTTTGCGCGCTGCTGTCCCTGCGCAGGCTGACCCGGCGCAAGGAAGAAACCCTGCTGGATTTTGCCACGCGGATCGAAAGACCGCTGCGGCAGGAACAGCTTCCTTCCATCCTGCCCCTGGCCGAGGCTTACGGGGCGCAAATCTACGGCAACCATTTCGCCCCGGTGGAACCCTTCCGGGAAGTCTACCTGCGCCTGCGCGCCGCCGCCTCCCCCTGGGCGCGGTTCTGGCTGGCGGTAAAGCGGATGCTGCGCTTCCGTTCCGATATATAGGGGTATGCTGGGGCCTCCGCGGCCCCAAACCCCGCGCCAAAGGACTTCGTCCTCTGGACACCAATAGGCGAATAGACTTGGTTCGGAAGAACGGACAACTTCCGCCTGTCGCTGGGGGATACGAAAGGTTGAAGGCTTCTGGCCCATGGAAAGCCGGGAAAATCCCAGGGGAAAGCGAGCTTTCCGCCTGGGATTATTCCTCGGCTTTTCCCGGATGCTTTGCATCCGGGTTGGCCGCTTTCAGCGGCCGGGCCAGAAGCACAGCGGCATCAAGTTTAGCCGTCTTCCAAGCAGCAGCGGGAAGCTGTATGCCTGTCATGTCAAGTAATACCCGCAGGAGCAGGGTCCAGGGGGATCATCCCCCTGGTAGGGTGCGGGGCAAAGCCCCGCTTACATCAAAAAGAAGGAACCGTTGGAAAACACTTGAAGGATGCGGCGATTTCTATTATAATATGAATGGCGTTCCAATGAGCACCGGAATGGATCAAGCGCAAAGGAGACGGAGAATATGAGCAAACAGATGACGGCTTTGATTATCATGGACGGTTTCGGCATCAACCCGAACCACGAGGGCAACGCGATTTACATGGCGGGCACCCCGCGTTTGGACGCGCTCAAGGCGAAATATCCCCACACCCAATTGGGCGCCAGCGGCATGGACGTGGGCCTGCCGGACGGCCAGATGGGCAACAGCGAAGTGGGCCATCTGAACATGGGCGCGGGGCGCATCGTGTATCAGGAATTGACCCGCATCACCAAGGACATTCAGGACGGCGTGTTTTTTGAGAAGGAACCCCTGGTATGGGCCATGGACAGCGTAAAGGAAAACGGCGGCACCCTGCATATGATGGGCCTGCTGTCCGACGGCGGCGTGCACAGCCACAACACCCATCTGTACGCCCTGCTGGAAATGGCGAAAAAGCGGGGCCTCAAAAAGGTCTTCGTGCACTGCTATTTAGACGGCCGCGACGTGCCCCCCACCTCCGCCATCGAATATATGCGCCAGCTGGTCGCTAAAATGAAGGAAATCGGCGTGGGCCAGGTGGCCTCCATCCAGGGCCGCTTCTGGGGCATGGACCGCGACAACATTTGGGACCGGGTGGAAAAAGGCTACGACGCCATCGTGCTGGGCGAGGGCATCCGGGAAACTGATCCCGTGGACGCTGTGCAGCACAGCTACGACAACGGCAAAACCGACGAATTCATGATCCCCACGGTCATTGAAAAGGACGGTAAGCCCCTGGCCACCGTGGAACCGGGCGACAGCATGATCTTCTTCAATTTCCGCCCGGACCGCGCCCGGCAGATGACCCGCGCTTTCATCATGCCCGATTTCAAGGGCTTTGAGCGCAAGAAGGGCTTCATCCCCGTCCAGTACGTGACCATGACCCAGTACGACGCCACGTTCACCGGCCTCAAGGTGGTCAATCCCCCCGAAAACCTGAACAATACCTTGGGCGAATACCTGGCCAAGCTGGGTATGACCCAGGCCCATATCGCCGAAACCCAAAAGTACGCTCACGTCACCTTCTTCTTCAACGGCGGCGTGGAAGCCCCCAACGAAGGGGAAGAACGCTTCCTGATCGACTCCCCCAAGGTGGCCACCTTCGATATGAAGCCCGAAATGAGCGCCCCCGAAGTGACCCAGAAGGCCCTGGAGCTGATCGACAGCGGCAAGTACGACGTGATGATCCTGAACTACGCCAACTGCGACATGGTGGGCCACACCGGCATCATCCCTGCCGCCATCGAAGCGGTGAAGGAAGTGGACAAGGACGTGGGCATCCTGGTGGATGAAATCATCAAGATGGGCGGCCGGGCCTTCATCACCGCCGACCACGGCAACGCCGACCAGATGATCGACCCCGTCACCAAAGAACCCTTCACCGCCCACTCCACCAACCCGGTGCCCTTCATCGCCTGCGATGAAAAACTCATCGGCAAAAAGCTGCGGGACGGCGGCCGCTTAGCGGATATCGCGCCCACCCTGCTCACCAGCATGGGCATCGAAGTTCCCAAGGAAATGACCGGAAAGAGCTTGATTGAATGATCTATTCCTACTGTAAGCGCTGCCGCATGGAAAGCCCGGGGGACGTGTGTTCCGGGTGCGGCAAGCGCGCCACGGCGGCCCTCCAGCGGGATAAGTGGAGCATCGCAACCATTCCGCTGGCGGACAGCCGCGCCTGGCGCGCGTCTTGCTTGGCGCTTTTAGGGGCGGCGGCTTTGCTGCTGGCGGCGGTGTTCGGGTTGGAAGCTGTATACGGCGGCCCGGCCCGGGTCACATTGCTGTGGAAAAGCGCCCTCATCCGGGTCACGCTGGCTTTCGCGGTGGTGGGCCTGGCGGTGGTGTTTCTGTTCCTGCTCATTCAGGGCAGGGAAACCAACGTGTTCACCCTGGATTCCCAGGGCGCGCACCAGCATACCTGGCACAGCCCCCGAAAATGGAAAAGCTGGGCGCGGCTGCAAAGCGCCGATCCTAACAAGGATTTTCCCCAGCAGGACGGCTCCGTGATGCATCTGAGCCAGGAAAGACATATGCTGTGGCAGGATGTACTGTCTGTCAAGTACCGGCCCGCCCGGTCCGTGATCCTTTTATATCATACGCCCCATTGCGCCCCCATGGCGCTCCGGCTGCCCGCCGGGGAATATGATCTGGCGGCGGCTTTTGTGGGGAAATACTGCAAAGGAAAATAGAAAAGAGGAATGAAAATGGCAATTACCCTGCGCGACATCGCAAAGACCCTGGATCATTCCACCCTGCAGCCCTTCCTGACGGAAGACGATATCCGCAAGGGCTGCGATATCGCCCTGCAATACGATACCGCCACCGTGTGCGCCCGGCCCGGGGATATGCCGCTGGTGGTAAAGCTGCTTGACCGCAGCGACGTGAAGCCCTGCACGGTGATCGGCTTCCCCCACGGGGCCCATCATACGTCCGTCAAGGTATTTGAGGCGGAACGCGCCTTGGACGACGGCTGCAAGGAACTGGATATGGTGCTGAACATCGGGCGGCTGCTGCACGGCGAAGAAGCCTATGTGCAGGATGAAATCGCCGCCCTGGCACAGGCCGCCCACGCCCGCGGCGCGCTGCTCAAGGTGATTTTGGAAACCTGCTACTTAAGCGACGAGCAGAAGAAAATTGCCTGCCGCCTGTCCGAAGCGGCGGGGGCCGATTTCGTGAAAACCTCCACCGGCTACGGCTCTGCCGGGGCTACGGTGGCCGATGTGCGCCTCATGCGGGCGGCGGTTTCCGAAAAGGTCAGCGTAAAGGCTTCCGGCGGCATCCGCACTCTGGATATGGTGCTGGCCTGCCGCAACGCCGGGGCTATCCGCTGCGGCGTAAGCGCCACGGTAAAGATCATGGAGGAAGCCAAGGAACGCTTTGAAAAAGGCATCCTCATTGATCAGCCCTTGAATCCCGTAGAAAACGGGGGCGGCGCTTACTGACGCGGAAGCATTGCAGCGATTGAATGGGATAGGTAGCTTGAGCGATCAAGCTATCTATTTTTTATGAGGATGAAACGAAACCGGTTTTTCTCCGTCTTATCAATGTGAGAATATTCTGCACATTGTTTTTGAAGGGAGTTACGTACTGATGGCTGACCGCCAGGAATATGAGCGCGTCGCCCAGGAGGCGCTGCCCATGCTGTACAGAATCGCCATGGGCATCCTGCGCTGTGACGCGGACGCCCGGGACGCCGTACAGCAGGCGCTTTTAAAGGGCTGGGAAAAGAAGGAGAACGCCCAGCCGGGGAAATTCCGCTGGTATCTCACCCGCATCGTGATCAACGAAGCCCGGAACATCCAGCGGTACAGGATGCGGGTGTTCCCCGTGGAAACGCCCCCCGCTGTGGACCAAATGACGCCCGACTATCGGGAACTATACGACGCCATATTTGATTTGCCGGAAGATTTGCGCCTGCCTTTGCTGCTGAAATATATGCGGGACCTGTCCGAAAAGGAAGGGGCGCAGGCCCTGGGCATCCCGGTAACGACTTTCAAAAACAGGCTTCATCGCGCGCGGAAAGCCCTTCGGAAAACCCTGGATCGGGAGGTGACGTTTGAATGAAGCGAACAATTCATGTAAACGAACAGTTTATGAACGCTGTTCTGCCTCCCCTTCCGGCTGACTTTGAGCGGGACATGAAGGAGCTGATCCTTTCCATGCCCGCTGAACGACCCCAGAGGGAGGAAAAAACCGTGAAAAGAAAATTCTCCGTGGGCCTGGTACTGGCTTGCGTTCTGGCCCTGCTGGCCGTGACTGCCCTGGCGGCGGTGCTGTTGGGCGGCAAAGATTTTGTGGACCAGATCATGGCCCCCAAGGCGGCGGAAACCGATTCTTTCAGCTTTACCAAAGAGGAAATCGATGAAATCCTGCGTATCGCGGCGGAAAACAATCTGGTATTGAGCGACGAGGACATGTACCGCCTGAACCACCTGGACGAATCGGGCTACGACAAGGAAGAGCTGATGCGCCGGTTCGTGAAGACCGAATACGGCTTCTATCCCGACGCCTGGCCCATCGAGGTGCAGCACTGGTATGAACAGATGCTCAAGGCCGCGGGGCTGGACAAAGGCCCCCAGGTGAACGTGCTGCCGGAGGGCGACGAATACACCCAGGAGCAGATTTTGCAGATCGCCCGGGATTTCATTCACGAGAAATACGGCCCTGACGTGGATTTGGACGACCCGGACAAGTACCTGCGGTTCATGACCTACCGGGAAGCCCAGCTGGGCGAGGATATGCGTTTCCGTCAATGGAACCTGACTTACGAGGCCCAGGATTTATACGGCACGGATTACAGCCTGGCGCTGGACAGCGCCGGGAACATCAAGAAGGAATACAGCGTGGAGGGTATTTTAGGCACATCCTACCTGACGCGGGGACAATTCATGATCGACCGGTTTACGCGGGTGTACGGCGACCAGTTCGGCTTCATCAACTGGGACAGCGAAATGCTGCTGCAATACCAGGAAGCCATGCGGCATCGGCTGGAGAACGAAGAAAACGGGCATTTTCTCACCCAGGAATACCCCATTCTGGATATGACCTACCTGCTGCCGGACGAAACGGTGATGGCCAAAGAAGCGGCCGTCGAAAAGGCGAAGGAAGCCTGCGGCAGCCTGGATTACGAAACCCTGTACAGCAATTCCGCTGTGGCGGTGCTGATGGAGGCGTCTGGAAAACCTGTCTGGAAAGTGACGCTGCAGCTGCACAGCGGCGGGTATGCCTATGCCCAATTGGACGCGCGCACCGGGGAAGCGCTGACCACGGACACAGCGCGCACCACCCCTTATCCCGAATGGCGGAAGTACGTCACCGAGGAATACTGGCGGGAAAACAAGGTTCAGCCTGACTACGTTTACGATGGCCCGGCCCCGACCCCGGATGTCGTGACAGGCTGGCGCCTGCCCGCCTTCTGGGGAAATACGGACGTGGCCCCGGAATGGTATTGGGAGCGGCTCAACGCCACAGGCTACAGCGAGGAAACGGAAGACGAACTCTATTTCGGCTGGGCAGAGCAATACGGATACGACACCAATTTCTGGCCCCTGGAGGCCCAAGCCATTGAAATCCTGACCCAGCTGGGCGACAGCCCGGATTTCAAAAACATCAATTTCCCCGGCCTGCCCACGGATGAGGACATTTCCCAGGAAGAAGCGCTCCGCATCGCCAAGGCCGCTTTCAAGGAGGAATACGCGGAAGCCCTGCCCGGCCTGGACGTGAGCGTTCTGAAAGGCGCGTTCTCCTTCTGGTTTGATTACATGTTCGAGGGACACAATACCTGGCAGGTGAATCTGTACCGTCCCGACGGCGTGCGCGTTGGTTCCGTATGGATGGAAAGCCGGCTGGGCGAAGTGTTCGAGATGGAATGCTTCGAGGGAGAAATGGGGCTGCACACGCGGGAGGTTTCCTTTGCGGCGCCCAACGTCACCCCCGCGCCGCTGGCAAACGGCAGGCCTTGGATGTGGGGCATGGATTTCGCGCCCAAAGCATTTTGGGACAGGATGGATCAAATCGTGGACGAATGGGGCGTGACCGTAGAAAATTTCGAGCAGAAATACACGGAATGGCGGGCGCTGTACGGGGACGAACCGGCGCTTTGGCCCTATGAGTGCCTGCTGATGGAGCAGTTCTTCGTTTCCTATAACGCTGAAAACTGGACGGAGGAAAGGGTGATTTACCACACCTTGCCCCAGAAGGGCAAAATCAGCCGGGAACAGGCCGTCGAAATCGCTGTCCGGGCCATCCACGAGGCGGGGGACGAACGGGTCGGCGCGGCCTGGATCGACAGCCTGAAACCCTGCGCCACCCTAGGCGTGAATGTCTGGGTGGACGCGCAGTACCAGTCCGACGAACCCCTGTGGGTGGTCACGCTCCTCTCCTGGGACGCGGAATACCACTATTGGGCCCAGCGGGCCTACGCTTATATCACCGAGGACGGCGAAGTGATCCTGGCTGATCTGGACTTGTACAGCAACGGCTGATCCTCATAAAACCGGGCGTTCCTTTTCCGCTTTCGCGGAAAGGAACGCCCGAAATTCTTGTTTCGTTTTCCGGTTCGGTCACAGGCGCATTTGACGGTTTCCCGCCGCTGTGCTAAACTTGAGGCAAATATCCCGCAAAGGAAGGAACGGTCATGAAATTTCTCTTCGCGCCTGATTCTTTTAAAGGGTCCCTGTCCGCCGTGGCGTGCTGCGATATTTTGGAACGGGCGGCGGAAAAGATTTTTCCCGGCGTGGAAACGGTTTCCGTTCCCGCAGCCGACGGGGGAGAGGGCACCGTAGACGCTCTGCTGCGGGCCATGGGCGGGCAGCGCATGCGCGTATCCGTTACCGGGCCATTGTTCCAACCGGTCAGCGCGGAATGGGGCCTGCTGCCCGACGGCGCCGCCGTGCTGGAAATGGCCCAGGCCAGCGGCCTGCCCTATGTGCCCGCCGGAAAGCGCGACCCCCGGCATACCACCAGCCTTGGCACCGGGGAAATGATCGCCCACGCCCTGAAACACGGGGCAAGGAAGCTGCTGCTGGGCATCGGCGGCAGCGCCACCAACGACGGCGGCATGGGCATGCTCGCCGCCTTGGGCGCGGTGTTCACCGACGCGGACGGATTGCCCGTTTCCCCTGTGGGCGGGGATTTGATCCGCGTGGAGAAAGCCGATTTTTCCGGCCTGCTGCCCGCGCTGAAGGAAACCGAAATCACTGTGATCTGCGACGTGACCAATCCCCTGCTGGGCCCGGAGGGAGCAACCTTCGTTTACGGCCCGCAAAAAGGCGCGGCTCCCGCCATCCGGGACGAGCTGGAAGCGGGCATGGCCCATTACGCCGGGGTGGTCAGCCGGGCCGCAGGGCGGGATATCGCCCGTTTTCCCGGCGCGGGGGCGGCGGGCGGCTTGGGCGCGGCCCTGGGCGGCGTGCTGGGCGCGAAGCTGAAAAGCGGCATCGACGCCGTGCTGGACGCGGTGAACTTTGAGGAAAAATTGGCGGACGTCAGCTTAGCCATCACCGGCGAGGGCCGCATGGACGACCAAAGCATCCGCTTCGGCAAGGTGCCCGTGGGCGTGGCCCGGCGCTGCGCCGCGAGGGGCATTCCCGCCGCCGCGCTGGTGGGCGGGATCGCCGAGGGCGCGGAGGGTCTGTTCGGCCTGTGCGAAAGCACCCTGCAAACCATCGTGCCCGGCCCCATGACTTTGGAAGAAGCCATGGGGAACGCTCCCGCCCTCTATGAATCCGCCGCCGAACGTCTCTTTCGCGCCATCCGCATCGGCTTGCGGATGAAGTAATACAAATCGAAAACAGCCTCCGGACGCGGATCCGGAGGCGCTTTTGATATGCAGGGTTTAGTCCAGCTGATCCATATTGGTGCCGAACTGCATGATCTCCATGATCTTGTAGCGTTCCATCTGCAAATGCTTTTTACGGGTCAGCGCCTCTTCGATGGGGATCTCCACGATGCCGCCCTCCTGGGTGGCGATGATGCAGTCGCCCCGGCCCTCCGCGAAAGCCTGCACGGCGTAATAGCCCATGCGGGTGGCGGTTTCGCGGTCGCGGCCGGTGGGCGCGCCGCCGCGCTGGATATGGCCGATAACGGTGATGGTGGGTTTCAGGCCGACCGTTTCCTTGATTTTCGCGCCCAGCTCGGTGGCTTTGCCCGCGCCCTCGGCCAGCACGATCATGAAGTGGGTGTAGCCCGCCAGGCGGGAAGCCCGGATGCGCTCCACCACGTCGTTTTCAAAGTCAAGGGGATGTTCCGGCACCAGCACGGCGGTGGCGCCTACGGCGGTGCCCACGTACAGGGCCAGGAAGCCCGCGTTGCGGCCCATGACCTCCACGATGGAGCAGCGCTCGTGAGACTGCATGGTGTCGCGCAGCTTGTCGATACACTCGATGGCCGTGTTGCAGGCGGAGTCGAAACCGATGGTGTAGTTGGTGCAGCCCACGTCGTTATCGATGGTGGCGGGGATGCCCACCACCGGCACGCCCAGGCGGCTCAGCTCCAGCGCGCCCCGGAAGGTACCGTCGCCGCCGATGGCCACCACGCCGTCCAAGCCTAACATTTTGCAGGTGGTCACGGCCTTTTTGCGGCCTTCCTCGGTCATGAATTCCTCGCTCCGGGCGGTATACAGAATGGTGCCGCCCCGGGAGAGCAGGTGGCCCACGCTGGCGCGGGTGAGCGGAACGAAATCGCAGTTGATCAGGCCCTGCCAGCCGCGGCGGATGCCCACGCATTCAATGCCGTTGGCGATGGCCGTGCGCACCACGGCGCGGACGGCAGCGTTCATGCCCGGCGCGTCGCCGCCGCTTGTCAAAACGCCGATTCTTTTGATCTTTTTCTCTTTTTCCATGTTTTTCCCACTCCTTTTTGATTTGTTCCTGGTATGGATCGCTGTTCCCGTTATTGCGCTCATTGGGGTCTACTGTGGAATGCCGAAACCAAATCTTAAAACGATAAAATGATTATAACATAAGTGTTTTGCGGGGGCAAGAGAAAAGTTTTCTTCCGTTCGCCGGATTGGCGCGCCGTACCCCAAAAAACAATTGAAATACATCCGATGGATATTGACAAACCGGCTGATCTGTGTTACGCTTTAACACGATAAAGCAAACCTTTGAAGCGAAGATCAAACCGGAAGGGGCGCCTACAGAGAGCGGGGGCAGCTGGAAACCCGCGGAAGGCTCGCCGGCAAATGGATCGCTGAGGGAAAGGGGAACGGAAGCATCGCTTCTCAGTATCCGGACCGTGGGCTCGCGTTAAGGGCAGAGGATGTGTTGGCATCCTCGTGAGAGTGAACCGGAAACGGTTCAACGAAGGTGGTACCATGGGTTTGTGATGACAGGCTCGTCCTTTGGCAGGACGAGCCTTTTTCATTCCCCGCCTTCCCTCTTTCTCAAGCGCCGGAGCGGCGTCCGGTGTGCCAACAGCATTCCATTTACCCCATCAAAGGAAGAGAAAGGAAGGTATCCCCATGGCTGAAAAGAGAATCGTCGCGTCCCAGGAAAAGAAAGGCTTTTCCATCCAGGATCTGATCCTGGTGGCCGTACTGCTGGCCGCCGGGGCCGTGCTCAAGCTGTTCGTGGGCAGCGTGGTCAATTTCTTCGGCATGAAGCCTAACTTCATCATCGCTTCTTACTGCCTCGCCATCCTGCTGGTGCGGCCCAGGCTGGTGGAATGCGCCATCATCGGTCTGCTGGCCGGGGCCATCTGCCAGTTCCTGCCCGGCACCCCGTACCTGAACTTCATCTCCGAACTGTTAGGCGCGGTTGCCATGTTCTTCATGATGAAGGTGCCCTTCAAGTTCGGCAAACTGGACCTGAATCCCCTGCTTTCCACCTTCGTGTCCACCGTGATTTCCGGCGGCAGCTTCGTGGTGTGCCTGTTCGTGTTCATGCACATGGAAACCAGCGGCCTGGTGGCCTACGTTCCCATCGTGCTGGGCACCGCAGCTATCGGCAGCGTGCTGGTGCAGGTGCTGTATATGCCACTGCAGAAAGTACTGAAGAAGTAAGAGTTTGGAGTTGAGAGTTGGGAGTTGAGATGATATTGCTCATAACAAAATCAATCTCAACTCTCAACTCTTCACTCTCCACTCTCTCCCCCGAAAGGAGCCCCCTTCCCATGATCGACATCCAAGAGCTGACCTTCACCTATAAAGGCGAAAGCAAGCCCGCCCTGCGGGAGATTTCCCTTTCCGTGCCCGACGGCGCGTTCGTGGGCGTCATCGGCCCGGCGGGGGCCGGGAAAACCACCCTGGCCCGGGCCGTCAGCGGCGTGATCCCCCACCACTACAACGGGGATTACTACGGCAGCGTAAAGGTGGACGGCCTGGACACGGTGGATACCCCCCTCACCGACCTTTCCCGGCTGGTGGGCATGGTGTTCCAGGACGTGGACAGCCAGATCATTTCCTCCGTGGTGGAAGATGAATTGCTCTACGGCCTGGAAAATTTCGGCGTGCCCCACGCGGAAATCCCCGCCCGGATGGATTTCGCCCTGAACAAGGTGGGCATTGCGGACCTGCGGGAAAGAAGCATTGCTTCCCTGTCCGGGGGGCAGCGGCAGAAGGTGGCCATCGCGTCGGTCATCGCCCTGCGGCCCAAGGTGCTGGTGCTGGACGAGCCCACCGGCGAACTCGACCCCTTGAGCAGCCGTCAGGTTTTTTCCCTGCTGAAATCCCTGAATCAGGAGTACGGCGTCACCGTGGTGATCGTGGAACAGAAGATCATGCTGCTGTGCGAGTTCGCCGATTACTTGGCCGTTTTGGACCAGGGGAAGATCGTGCGCCAGGGAAAAACCCGCGACGTGCTGGCCCGTTCGGACGAATTGGAGGCCCTGGGCGTCAACTGCCCCCGGGTCACGCTTTTATCCCGGCTGCTTGCTGAGAAAACAGGCAAGGCTTTGCCGGTGAGCGTCAATCTGGACGAGGCGGAAAAGCTGGTAAGGGGGCTGCTGCTGTGATAGAACTGGATCATGTGGCTTTTGCGTACCCCGCCCAGGGGGCCACGGTGCACGACGTATCCTTCCGCATTGAAAAGGGCGAATTCGCCGCCATCTTGGGCTCCAACGGCGCGGGCAAAACCACCACCTTAAAGCTCATCGACGGCCTCATCAAGCCAACCGAAGGCCGGGTGCTCATCGACGGGAAGGACACCAAAGAAACCCGGGTCAGCCACCGCGCCCGGCAGGTGGGCTTCCTGTTCCAGAACCCGGACCGGCAGATTTGCCAAAATACCGTCCGGGAAGAAATCCTCTTCGGCCTCAAAGCCGTTCGGGGAAACGAAGGGGAAGACACGTTAAAAAAATTGGCTGACGCGGTGCTGGATGATTTCGGGTTTACCGGCGAGGAAGAGCCCTTCTCCCTGAGCCGGGGCCAGCGCCAGCGGGTGGCCCTGGCTTCAATCTTGGCGGTGGAGCCGGACGTTCTGCTCTTGGACGAGCCCACCACGGGCCTGGATTACCGGGAATGCTGCCACATCATGGACCGAATCGCGAAAATGAACCGGGAAAAGGGCGTCACCGTGGTGATGGTATGCCACGATATGGAAGTGGTGCTGGATTACGCCAGCCGCGCCCTGGTCATGGCGGGCGGGCATTTGCTGGCCGACGGCCCGGTAAAGCAGATTTTCCGGGACGGAACGCTGGCGGAGAAGGCTTCCATCCTGCCGCCCCAGATCATCGGCCTGGCCCTGCGGCTGGGCGCGGGCTTTGAAAACGCCGATTCGCCACAGACCATGGCGGAAGCTGTGATGCAGAAGAGGGGGGCGCGGGCATGAGAGATTTGTTTCAGTATGTGCCGGGCTCTTCCCTGATCCACCGGCTGAACCCCATTACCAAGCTGCTGCTCACCATCGTGATCTGCGCCGCGGCGTTCATTACGGACAAGCTGGTTTTCCTGCTCGTTCTTCTGGCTCTGGATATGGTCATCGGCTTCATCGCCGGAGTGCCGAAAAAGACGGTGAGCATCCTCAAGGGGCTGCTCAAGATCGCGGCGTTCCTGTTTATCCTGCAGGCGCTGCTCACCCGCCGGGGCACGCCCATTTTCTGGATCGTTACCGACGAAGGGCTGCTGACCGCGGGCAAGGTGGTGCTGCGGCTGATGGTGGTGTGCATGCCCCTGGCCCTGGTGCTGGCCGTGACCAAGATCAGCGACCTTGCCAACGCCCTGGTGCAGGTGCTCCGCGTGCCTTACAAATACGCATTCACCCTCACTACCGCCATCCGCTTCATTCCCCAGTTTTTGGAGGAAATGGGCGATATTATGGAGGCGCAGACCGCAAGGGGCGTGGAATTTGACAGCGCCAAGGGCCTCAAAAAGATCGGTATGATGCTGCCGCTGTGCGCGCCGCTGCTGATTTCCTCCGTCCGCCGGTCCGATCAGACCGCCGTGGCCGCGGAAGTCCGGGGCTTCCACTTGCGCACCGCCGCTTCCGGGTATAAAAAATATCCGTTTCTAATGATCGATCTGCTGGCCGCTCTGGCCTGCTGCGCATTGCTTGCGGCTGCGATTCTTTTGTAAGTCCAAGGACGCTTTAAGTGAGAAAGCACACTGGGGTTTCACCCCAGACCCCACCAGGGAGGCGGCCTCCCTGGACCCACGCTTGCGGAAAAAACAAGATACGTCGAGACAACTTGGTTCCCGCTGCTGCTTGGAAAGGATGCCAAAGCTTAGCGCTGTAATGCTCCTGGCCCGGCCGCTGAAAGCGGCCAACCCGGATGCTGTGCATCCGGGGAAAGCCAGGGAATAATCCCCCCAGGGAAAGCGAGCTTTCCCCTGGGGATTTTCCCGGCTTTCTTGGGCCAGAAGCCCTCTATCTTTCGTATTCCCCAGCGCAGCAGGCGGTGTCCGTAGGTAAATTCATCCAAGCAACTTCGCCAGGAGAGGGGTCCAGGGGAATCATTCCCCTGGTAGGGCGCGGGGCAACGCCCAGCCGGTCTCCTTTGTCCCTGACTTAAAGTGTTCTTTTAGAACCAAACATATCATTGCCAATCTTTTTTCCAAAGGGGGGGAAAGCAATTGCATTGTGAATTTCTGATGGGCAACGAAGCCATCGCCATGGGGGCCATCGCCGCCGGGGTGAACGTGGTGTGCGGCTATCCCGGCACGCCCAGCACCGAGGTGCTGGAAACGGTGGCGAAGCATCGGCCCGAGGGCACGTATGTGGAATGGTCGGTGAATGAAAAAACGGCCATGGAAATCGCCGGAGGCGCGGCCTATTCCGGGGCCCGGGCCCTGGTGACCATGAAGCAGATGGGCTTGAACGTGGCCTCCGATCCTTTTATGTGCTTAAGTTACATCGGCGTGAAGGGCGGTCTGGTGGTGCTGGTGGCGGACGACCCCGGCCCCATTTCCTCCCAGACCGAGCAGGACACCCGCACCTTCGCCGCTTTCGCCAAGGCCCCGGTGTTCGATCCCTCGTCCGCCCAGGAAGCCTACGATATGATCCAGGCGGCCTTCGAATTTTCCGAAAAATATCAGACGCCGGTGATCCTGCGGCCCACCACCCGGGTGAGCCACGGCTACGCCTCCATCCAGGTGAAGGACCCTCCGGAATACTGTATAAACATTCCCGAAGGCTTTGTGAAGGATACCAGCCGCTGGGTGATCTTCCCCCGGCTCAGCTACCAGAACCACCTGAAAATCGAAAAGCGCAACGCGGAGCTGCAAGGCGTTTTGTCGGACAGTCCTTTCAATCCCATCCTGTCCGGCAGTGCGGACTGCAAAAAGGGCATCGCCGCTTCCGGTATCAGCTTCACCTACGCCATGGAGGCTCGGCGGCAATTGGGCGATATGCCCCTGTTCAAGGTGGGCGTGCCCTTCCCCTTCCCGGAGGAAGCCGCCGTCAGGTTCCTGACAGGGCTGGATGAGGTGCTGTGCCTGGAAGAACTGGATCCCGTCATCGAACGGAATCTGATTTACGTCTGCGGCAAGTACGGCCTGAAAACGAAGATTTTGGGCAAGCAGACGGGCCACATGCCCGCCGCCGGGGAAAACAGCCGGGACGGGGTGCTGGCGGCCATGGCGGCGTTCTTGGGCGTTGATTTGCCAAAACAGGCCGCGCTGGAGCTGCCGCCCCTGCCGGTGCGCCCGCCGGTGCTGTGCGCGGGCTGCCCCCACCGGGCAAGTTTCTACGCGGTCAAGCAGGCCATGAAGAATCAAAAAACCATCTTCTGCGGCGACATCGGCTGCTATACCCTGGGCAACGCCCAGCCCCTGGATATGGTGGACACCTGCCTGTGCATGGGCGCGGGCCTGGGCATCGCCCAGGCGGTGAACCACCTGGACAAGGAAACCAAGTGTTTTGCTTTCGTGGGCGATTCCACCTTCTTCGCTTCCGCCGTGCCCGGCGTGGTGAACGCGGTATACAATCAGGCCCAGTTCACCCTGATCGTGCTGGATAATTCCACCACCGCCATGACCGGCCATCAGCCCCATCCCGGCACGGGAAAGACCATGATGGGCGAAGTGGTCGCCAAGGTGAGCGTTGAAAACGTGCTGCGGGGCGCGGGCGTAGAACACATGGAAACGGTCGATCCCCTGAACCACGCGCTGGCTGTTGAAACGGTGAAGCGCTTAGCCGCATTGCCCGGCGTGAAAGCCGTGATCTTCAAATCCCCCTGCGTGGTGCTGGCCAAGCCCCAGGGCCGGGTCACCATTGATCCCGAAACGTGCGTCGGGTGCAAAAAGTGCATCCGGGAAATCGGCTGCCCCGCCCTGACGTTCAAGGATGGCAAAGCGGCGGCTGATCCCGCCCAGTGCACCGGCTGCGGCCTGTGCGCCCAGCTGTGCCCGGTGAAAGCCATCCGGGGAGGTGAACGTCATGCGTAAAAACATCGTGCTGTGCGGCGTGGGCGGCCAGGGCACCGTGCTGGCCTCCCGGCTCATTTCTGCCGCCGCCATGGCAAAGGGCATCCCTGTCATGAGCGCCGAAACTATCGGCATGGCCCAGCGGGGCGGCAGCGTGTTCAGTCACCTGCGCTTGGGCGAAGATGTGTATTCCCCCATGATCGCCAGGGGAGAGGCGGACTTGATTCTGGCTTTTGAGCCCGGCGAGGCGGTGCGGATGCTGCCTTATCTCAGGGAAGGGGGCCAGGTGGTGGTTTCCTCCCGCCCCGTGATGCCGGTGACAGCCACCTTGAGCGGCGCTTCCTATTCCGCGGAAGAAATGATTCATTTTCTCCAAGCCCACGTAAAGAACCTTATGGTGGTGGACGCGGAAAAAGCGCTCCAGGACGTGAGTTCCTCAAAAGTGCTGAATCTGATTTTGCTCGGCGCGGCCCTCCAAAGCGAGGCCCTGGGCCTGACGGAGGACGAAATCAAAGCTGCCATTGTACAGAAAATCCCCGAAAAATTCCACGAACTCAACTTCCGCGCCCTGGCTTGGGCCGGTCAAAATATGTAATACAGAAAGAAGGCACAGAGCATGCAGATTTCAAAAGAACAGCTGGCCCAGGTGAACCACCAGATCGAAGCGCTTCGGAACGCTGGCAGCTTCTACGGTAAAAAGTTGGAAGAAGCGGGCATTCAGTCCGTAAGCTCCCCCGAAGAATTTGAGCAGCTTCCCTTTTCTGAAAAAAGCGACCTTCGGGACGCCTACCCCTTGGGTCTCATGACCGCTCCGGAAAAGGACATCGTGCGCATCCATTCTTCCTCCGGCACCACCGGCCTGCCGGTCATCATCCCCTACACCGCCAAGGACGTGGAGGATTGGGCCATCATGTTCGCCCGGTGCTACGAATACGCGGGCATCACCAAAATGGACCGCATTCAGATCACGCCCGGCTACGGCCTGTGGACCGCCGGCATCGGCTTCCAGAACGGCGCGGAAAAGCTGGGCGCCATGGTCATTCCCATGGGCCCCGGCAATACGGAAAAGCAATTGAAGATGATGCAGGACATGAACTCCACCGTGCTGTGCTCCACCTCCTCCTACGCGCTGCTTTTGACGGAAGAAATCGAAAAGCGGGGCCTCAAGGACAAGATCAAGCTCAAGAAGGGCGTGATCGGCTCCGAACGCTGGAGCGATAAGATGCGCCAGCGCATTTCCGAGGGCTTGGGCATCGAGTTGTACGATATTTACGGCCTGACCGAAATCTACGGCCCCGGCATCGGCATCAACTGCAAATACAACACCGGCATGCACTATTGGGACGATTACCTCTACATTGAAATCATCGATCCCAAGACCCTGAAACCCGTACCCGACGGAGAAATGGGTGAGATCGTGATCACCACCCTGGTCAAGGAAGGCGCGCCCCTCATCCGCTACCGCACCCACGACCTTTCCCGCATCATCCCCGGCGAATGCCCCTGCGGAAGCAAGTATCCAAGGCTTGACACTATCATGGGCCGCACCGACGATATGATGAAGATCAAGGGCGTGAACGTGTTCCCCAGCCAGATCGAAGAAATCCTCCAGAGCTTCCCCGAAGTGGGCAGCGAATACCAGATCCGCATTTCCCACTTGGACGGCAAGGACACCATGCGCATCTATGTGGAAACCAACGGCTCCGTGGATTTCCAGGACCTGTCAGAGCGCATCGCCGCCAAGGTCAAGAGTGTGATCGGCTTCACGCCTCTGGTGAAGGTAGTGGAAAACGGCCTGCTGCCCCGCAGCGAAAAGAAGACCAAGCGCGTGATCGACGAGAGGTATGACTGATCGTTCACGCTGACCTGAAAAACGCCCGCATGCTTCGGATAGGGCCAGCCTTATCCGCCGCGCGCGGGCGTTTGTTTCGATCCGCAAAATGAAAAAATCACGTTTTTCATTGAAAACGTGATTTGAGAGGCGCCATCCGGATTCGGACCGGAGCATAAAGGTTTTGCAGACCTTCGCCTTACCACTTGGCTATGGCGCCGGAAAAAATGGAGCGGTAGACGAGGCTCGGACTCGCGACCTCCACCTTGGCAAGGTGGCGCTCTACCAACTGAGCTACTACCGCATCAAAGGTGCCTTGGGGCGGAATTGAACCACCGACACTGTGATTTTCAGTCACATGCTCTACCGACTGAGCTACCAAGGCAAATATGGCGACCCGGAAGGGGCTCGAACCCTCGACCTCCAGCGTGACAGGCTGGCATTCTAAA
>JAFXSH010000180.1 GCA_017525805.1 Clostridia bacterium
AAAAAAGCTTGACGACATTTAGTTTCTGGCCCGGCCGCTGAAAGCGGCCGACCCGGATGCAAAGCATCCGGGGAAAGCACGGGAATAATCCCAAGGGGAAAGCACGCTTTCCCCTTGGGATTTTCCCGACTTTCCTTGGGTCAGAAACCCGCTTACTTTCCGTTTCCTCAACTGACTGGCAGCGTTTCTTGGCTCTTTTAGAACAGTTACTTTGCCAAGTACGGGTCCAGGGTGGTTACCACCCTGGCGCGGGTCTGGGGGCGCGGAGCCCCCAGTGTAACCCTTTGTAAGTGATTTAAAGCGTCCCTTAAAAATCAACAGAACAATAATCATCATTCATTGGGAGGTTTACCATGGAAGAAAACTATATACAAAAGCTGCTTGCGTTCATCGATCAAAGTCCCACCTGCTACCACGCCATCGACGTGATCCGGCGAGAATTCAGCGATTATACCCTGCTGAATGAGGCAGAAAAATGGAGCCTCCAGCCGGGCGGAAAATACTGTGTGATCCGCAACGGCAGCAGCATCATCGCTTTCACTTTGCCGGAGGGGGAATTTTCCGGCTTTCAATTGATCGCCAGCCACGCCGATTCTCCCTGCTTCAAGATCAAGGAAAACGCCGAAGTGACGGTGAAGGACAAGTATGTGCAACTGGATACGGAGCGCTACGGCGGCATGATCATGTCCACCTGGCTGGACCGGCCTTTGTCCATCGCCGGCCGCGCCCTGGTGCGCACAGAAAAAGGCGTTGCTTCCGTGCTGGTGAACCTGGACCGGGATCTGTGCGTGATCCCCAACGTGGCCATCCACATGAACCGGCAGGTGAACGACGGCTACAAGTTCAACCCGGCGGTGGATTTGTTTCCCCTGTGGGGATCGGCGGACGCCCAAAACACCTTCCGCGCCGAAATCGCCAAAGCGGCGGGCATAGAAGAAAAAGACCTGCTGGGGGCCGACCTGTTCCTGTACAATCGGATGAATGGCCGGGTGTGGGGCGTGAAGGAAGAATTCCTATCCGCGCCGCGCTTGGACGATTTGGAATGCGCCTTTGCCTCCGTGGAAGCCCTGAAAGCGGCCCGGCCTGGCAGCCACGCCAACGTGTGCTGCGTGTTCGATAACGAGGAAGTGGGCAGCACCACCAAGCAGGGCGCGGATTCCACCTTCTTAAACGACGTGCTGCGCCGCATCGTGCTGGCCCTGGGCCTGCCCGAGGAGGATTACTACGCGCTGCTTGCGGGCAGCTTCATGCTGTCCGCCGACAACGCCCACGCCGTGCATCCCAACCACCCGGAATACTCCGATCCCCTGAACCAGACCGAAATGAACAAGGGCATCGTGATCAAGTTCAACGCCAACCAGAAATATACCACCGACGGGGTCAGCGAAGCGGTGTTCCACCATATCTGCGAAAAGGCCGGGGTGCCGGTGCAGCATTACGCCAACCGGTCCGACCTGCCGGGCGGCGGCACCCTGGGCAATATTTCCGGCAGCCACGTATCCGTCAATACCCTGGACATCGGCCTGGCCCAGCTGGCCATGCACAGCAGCTACGAAACCGCCGGAACCAAGGACGTATCTTACATGATCAACGGCATGCGGGCCTTCTATGAAACCGAGATCCGCAGCTTAGGAAACGGCGCATACGCGCTGGAATAAAAAGCCCGCCGATAAAAGCAGTTCCTCTTTGTAATTCATGCATAAACCCCGAGGCCGCCGCAGGGCAATCGCTTATTGCAAATTAATTAAGTAATTATTACAATTTTATTACCAAAAGGAATTTAGGCATAGGATGTCAAAGTAATAAGACGAGGTGATTACTTTGACGAAAGCAGAAACAAAGACATTAC
>JAFXSH010000181.1 GCA_017525805.1 Clostridia bacterium
GGCCGGTGAACATGCAGGTGGACATCGCCCACATGAGCAAAGCCGACCAGGAGAGGTACGCCCAGCGGATCAAGAATGGGGAAATCATCAATTTTGTGGACAAGTTCTAAAGCAGCGCCCTTTTCGCGGCGCTGCGGAAAGGAGTAAATCATGTTCGATTTGATTTTTGACCGCAGGATGCTCATGGCGGACAGCGGCGGCCAGGGCGGCTATCCCGTCGCCAATACCGGCAACTATACCAACGCTTACACGGGCGACGTGGTGGCCTTTGACAGCAATAACACCATGGCCCCCCAGATTAAGCAATGGTACAACACCCGCGCCCTGGAGAATGCCAGGAGCAACCACATATTCGCCCAGTTCGCCGATAACGAGCCCCTGCCCGAAAAGCACGGCATGACGGTGGAAAAGCGCAAGCCCAACACCTTCGGCGACGTGGAGCGCCTGACGGAGGGCGTGATCCCCGAGGGAAAGAAGTTCGGCTATTCCGCCATCACCATGCAGGTGTATGAGTACGGCCAGTATACCCCCATCGGGCGCAGGCTGATGCGGCACGCGGTGGACCCCGTGGCCCAGGACGCGGCGGAGGAAATGGGCGCCAGCGGCGGCAACACCCAGGACAAGATCGCCCGGGATGTGTGCATGACCGGAAGCAACGTGATGTATTGCAGCAAGTGGAGCGGCAGCACCGAAAACGCCGTCACCAGCCGCAGCGCGCTGGACAAGACCGCCGTGCTGAACCCCACCATGGTGAACCGGGCGGCCACCTGGCTGAAAAAGCACAAGGCCCCCAAGATCAACGGCAAGTATGTGGCCATCATCCACCCCTCTGTGAGCTATGACATCCGGCAGAGCGCGGATTGGATCGACGCCCACAAATACGCTACCCCCGAAAACATCTACAACGGGGAGATCGGCGAGTTGCACGGCGTGCGCTTCGTGGAGAGCGACAACGCCAAGGTGCTGTGGGGCAAAGACCTGGCCAGCAACAGCCGCACCCTGCTGGTGAACGGCGCCATTTCCCAGGCGGGCAAGACCATCACCTTTGACGGCGGCACCGTGGCGGAAGACGCCCTGATCGGGCGCAAAATTCTGGTAGGCACGGTACTCTGTGAAGTGACCGACAACACCGCCAACACCATCACCGTAAAGGACAACGTGAACAACATCGCCGACAATACGGTGATTTATCCCGGCGAAGGCGGGGCGGGCGGCATTGCCGTGTACCCCTGCATTTTCCTGGGCGCGAAAGCCTTTGCCATGATCGACGTGGCGGGCGGCAGCATGGAAATCATCACCAAATCCGCCGAGCAGGCGGGCGGGCCGCTGAACCAGTTCGCCACCGTGGGCGTGTACTTCGAGACCGGCGGCGGCATCCAGTACGAGGAACGCGTGCTGCGCGTGGAGTGCGGCAGCCATTACAGCGACGTGGACGAAGACCCCGACGCCTAAACACACAAAGCCATCCTCCACGGGGGAAACCCCGTGGGGGATTTGGTGATTAAAGGATGGAGGAAAAAACCATGGCAAAAGAAATGGAAGCCTATGATCCCTGGAAGGATATGCGGCCGGTGTACGTGCCCAAGCGCACCAGGACGGAGCAGGACACTTTGGAAGTAGGCGTGAACGACCGCACCTTCTTTATTCCCAAGGACCAAAGCGTGGACGTGCCCCTGCCGGTGTATGAAGTTGTGCAGGAGCGCCTGCGGATGGAAAAGGCCTTTGAACAGAACATGAAAAAGAATGAGAACCTGTCGCCCCGGACACAGGGCTAACAGGATCAGCCCGCACAGGCGGGCCATGCGCGGCAAGGCAGGGGCAAAAAATCAAAAATAAGGGGGTGAAAACCTGCTTATGGATGATTCCCGGGATGTGCCAATCCAAGCCCGGCGGGTTCGATTCCCGCCCCGCGCGCCATTTGATGAAATACCGGATTTTTATGCGGGCAAGAAGGGAGATCGGATGAACCTATGGCGGAATTCAGGGTAAGCATCGCTGATTTCAGCATGACAAGCTCCTGGACAGGCAGCGGAGAGGCCAGCACCGCGGCGGTGGACAAGAGCCCAGACATATCGGCGATTCCGGCGGGTTCGACCGTCAGCGCGGCGAAATTGAGCTGCGGGCTGAACATCGGTCTGTGGGGCGGAACGGCCAAAATCAACGGAACGGATTTCGAGGGAAACAGCGTAAGCAATCTGGATGTAAAAAACTGCGTGAGCGCTTCGGCGTCCGGGTTTGAAATAACGATCCCGTTTAGATACAAGACCAAAAAAGAGGGCTATGTGGACGACGGCCAGCCACACAGCAGCACGCTGAACGTGAGCAGCGCGGCCGTGGTGATCGAATACACGCCGCCTTATACCGCATGTACGCCCCCCACCAGCGTGACGGCGGCGAAAACGGATGTGGCGCCGGGGGAAAAAGTGCGCGTATCCTGGTCGGGCGCGGCGGGCGGAACGAACAACGCCATCGCGTCCTATACGGTATACCGTTCAGCGGACGGAACGATATGGGACGAGCTGAAAAAAGGCGTAACCGCCGCATACCTGGATGTGACGGCCCCGGCTGAAAACGGGGCGGCGTATGAATACAAGGTAAAAACGGTGGGCCAGGTGGCAGGGTACGACAGTGAACGATCCACCGCCTACGCAACCGTGACGTGCGTGTTTACCGCGCCCGGCGTATCCGGGGTGCAGATCGACGGTTCCGCCGAAACCGTTTACAAGCGGGCGGAGGAGGAAGCGGCCCTTCAATGGACGGGAACGGACGGGACGAACAATCCCATCGAATATTACAAAATCCAGAAAAACGGAGAGGATTTTGCGGAACTAACGGGGACGGCGTTTCCCATCGGGGCCAGCAAAACGCCCGGGCAGCACGACGTATATACCGTGATCCCCGTGGGCGAGTATTCCAGCGGAACGGGGGCGGACAGCCCAGCCCTGTACACCTACAGCGCGCCGAAAGCGCCGGACACGGTAAGCCTGGCAAAGGAAACGGCGGAACCAGGCGAAACAACGCGGCTTTCCTGGAGCGGGGCGGAGGATGGAGCGTTTTGCGCCATCACCGGATACAAGGTGTACAGTGCAAGAAATGTATCCGGGGCCTATGAGCTGATCGGCGAAACGGAAAACACATGGTTCGACGTGGCAGCCAGCGAAGCGCGGGGCTATACGCGCTATTTCAAGATCAAAGCCGCGGGCACAAGGATGGACAGCGGATTCAGCCCGGCGGCCGCGCTGAGGACGGAATGGCCCGCGCCGCCCAGGCCGGAGCCGGACATGCCGCCCCAGGCGGAGGACAGGCAGATCACCCTGGAACAGGCCCTGCACACGGTGGACGAGCTGACGCCGAACCAGATCGAGCGTGCACGGAAGATCGACTGGCTGAACCGGCTGGACGGGCGGATTTACCGGGAGATATACTGCACTCACGAACGGCGGAACGCGGAGGAAGTGCCGGACGTATGCCCGCGATACACCCAGGCCACACACCCGGACACAGTGCTTTTGGCGCCGGAGCCATACGGGGAAATCTACCGCTTTTATCTGGAAATGCAGATACACTTGGCCAACCAGGACTATGACCGGTATAACAACAGCGCGGCCCTGTACGCGGAGAAATACGGCGAGTTTGCCAGGATGTGGCACAGGACGCACAAGCCCCTGGGCAGCCGGGGGGCGATTTGGAGGTTTTGACCCATGGCGTATCCACTGCTGAACAGCATCCCAACAAGCCAGGTGTGGACGGAGCAGTTCACCGGCCTGGACAGGCGGCCCCGCACCTATGACGGGACGTTTAACGCCATGGGCAACATGACCGGGGAGCCCTGGCCCCTGATCGCCAGCCGGAAGAAGCGGGGCTTAGTGGCCGAGCTGGAAAGGCCCCTGGGGATGCTGGCCATGGAGAAGCTGGCCTGGATCGACGGGAGCACGCTGTATTATGACGGCGCGGCTACGCCCGTCAACAGCCTATCCACGGACGCGGCCATGCTGCCCAAGCGCATGGCTGGCATGGGGGCCTATATCCTGGTATGGCCAGACAAGATGTATTACAACACGGCAGACCCGACCGATTACGGCAGCATTGACCGGCTGTTTGCCAGCACGGGGGACGTGGAATTTACGCTGTGCACCCTGGACGGGGTGGACTACCCGGCGGGGGATATAACCGTTTCCGACCTGCCGCCGGAAAACCCACAGGACGGGGATTTGTGGATCGACACCAGCAGCAAGCCACACACCCTGAACCGGTACAGCGATTTGTACGGGGATTGGGTGGGCGAACCTTCGGTGTATGTGAAGATCGCGGCGGCGGGGATCGGCGCGGGACTTGCGCAGCAGGACGGCGTAAGGATCAGCGGCATTGCCTACAATGGCGCGGACGAAGCGCTGAAAGAGCAGCTGGAAGCGCTGAACACCACCATGATCATCCAGGCGGTGGATAACGACTTTATCGTGGTGGCGGGGATCATCGATGGAAACTACACACAGACAGCGGGCACGGTGCGGGCCGACCGCAAGGCCCCGGACATGAACCTGATCGTGGAGAACAACAACCGCCTGTGGGGCTGCAAATACGGCGCTGTGGACGGAAAAACGGTGAACGAGATATACGCCAGCGCCCTGGGGGATTTCAAAAACTTTGAAAAATTCTTAGGCACGAGCCAGGACAGCTACGCCGCCAGCGTGGGCACGGCGGGGCCCTTCACCGGGGCGGCGGCCCACCGGGACACGCTGTATTTTTTCAAGGCGGGCTTCGTGCACAAGATGGAAGGCAGCGTGCCGGAATATTACCGGATCACCACCACGGCGTGCGAGGGCGTGGCCCCCGGCGCGGAAAACACCCTGACGGTGCACGGCGGCCTGATTTACTATTTGGGCATGACCGGCCCCAAGGTGTTTGAAACCCTGCCCCAGGACATCGGGAAGCCCCTGGGGGAGGGCATGTTGTCCGGCGGGGCGGCGGGCCCCAACGGCGGGCATTGGATGCTGAGCGCGCGGGAAGCGGACGGGAGCTGGAGCCTGTACGATTTCGACGCGGAGCGCGGCAGATGGCACCGGCAGGACGGCGCACACGCTCTGGCCTTTGCAAGGCTGAACGGGGAAACCTACATGCTGACGGCGGACGGCCTGATTTGGGCGCTGAACGGCACGGCGGGAACGAAGGAACAGGAGGACGTGACCTGGTACGCGGAAACCGCGCCCATGGGCTACGAGTACCCGGAGCATAAAAGACTGAGCCGCTTTTTGCTTCGGATGGAGCTGGGGGAAAAAGCGGAGTGCGCCTTTTCCATTCAATACGACGGCGAGGGCCCGTGGGAACCCAAGGGACATTTGGAGGGCGCGGGCAAAGTGAAGAGCTATCAGCTGCCCATTCTGCCAAGGCGGTGCGAAAGCGCGCGCCTGCGGCTGGAGGGACACGGAGATTTTAAACTGTACGGCATAGCCAGAGAGCTGGGGGTGGAGAAATGACGGAAGAAGAACTGCGCGCGGCGCAATTGAAGGAACAATACCAGCAGCAGGGAACAGGCGGCGCCAGCCTGGCCCAGGCCAGCCCCCAGGGGGAAAACGGGGCCAGCTTTGCTTATACGCCAAGCAGCGCGGTAAGCCAGGCCCAGAGCTATTTGGCGGGGCTGAAAAAAGGGCAGGCCCAGGAATTCACCAGCCCCTACACGGAACAGATCGCGGCCCTGTACGACAAGATCATGAACCGGCAGAAGTTCAGCTATGATTCCACCAAGGACCCGCTTTTTCAGGCATACAAAAACCAGTACGTGCGCCAAGGCCAGCAGGCCGCGCAAAACGTGATCGGCCAGAGCGCGGCCTTAACAGGCGGCTACGGCAACACCTGGGCGGCAACGGCGGGAAGCCAGGCCTATCAAGATTATTTGACGCGGCTGAACGAGCTGCTGCCGGAAATGGAAGCCCGGGCCTATGAGCGCTATACCGGCGAAGGGGAACAACTGCAAAATCAGCTGAGCGTTGCCAGCGCCCTGGAAAATCAGGAATATGAACGCTTCCGCAATGCCCTGGCCGATTGGCAGGCCCAGCAAAAGAGCGGGGGCGGGGGAAAGAAAAAGGACGATAAAAAGGAAGATAAAAAAACCGGTATCTTTTCCACAATTGCAAATAACGTCAAAGATTTTGTTGATAAATACAACAGACAACAGCAGGAAACAGCAGCCCAAAACGAAACGGCGCAAAACAATGCAGGTATTTGGGCGGGGTACAGGCCGGATGCGAGCGAGAGCCAGCAGGAAGAAATGGCCGCATTATACAACCAATTAAACAGCAATAATCAAAGCAGGACAGATAATCCAATTGAACGAGCAAAAAATATAAACCTTGGGAGAAAGAAACAAACGCAGCAACAACAAACAAAGGATTTTTTGAAAGAATATTAAAAACAGACAACCTAAGCAGGAGGATAACAAAATGAGCGAAAGATTTAAAGATAAGCTGAAAACGCTTTACAAGGACGCGCAAGCAAAGGGCCGGGGGGCCCTTTCTTTGAATGAAGGAACAAAGGGCACGATATCACCAATGGAAAAAGCCATGCTTGCACAGTTGGAAAAGGATAAGGAGCAGCAGGCCGAAAAAAAAGAAACGCTGAATATGAATCCGTATAAAACCGTCGGCGTCAACCTGAAATTTCAGAGCATATACAGCAGACTGGAAAGCGCAAAGAAAAAATACGGCAGTAGTGCTGATATCTATGCGGACGCCATGCGCCTGACGGACGCTTTTGGAAATACCGTAAGAGCAGCCTATAATCTTCACAAAGGATCCGACGCAAAAAACTATTTAGACATCGCCCAGCGCACCTTGGACACCGAAATGGAAAAGACCCTGCTGGATTATAAATACCGGGGGAAGACGGCGGCGGCCATGGAAGAAGCGCTGGCAAATTTGGGCTACCAATCCATGAAGCAGGTGGAAGCAAACAACCAGCAGAACGTGATCGCCCGGGCGGCGCAGATGGGCGCGGCGAATCTGCCAGAAGAACAGCGGCTTTTGATCGACAACCTTTCCCGATTGGCAGAAATTGGGGAAAATGTATATGAAAACGGCGGCGCAATGAGCCTGAATTGGGACGATGCTGCTTTATGGCAGTATGCAATGAGACAGCCAGGCACGGAATGGATGGGCACGGGAAGCGCGACTTTGCAGCAATACCAAAATTGGGCAAATGAAGAAGCCCAGCGCATCAAAAACGGTTATGTTTTGGATTACGACACGGCGGACAAATACATGGAGGGCGTGCCGGGATATGTGTTTGCCCGTGAGCATCAGGGCGATTTGACCCCTTACATGACGGCGGCGGGCAATATTTCCGGGCTGATTGATAAGCTGACCGCCAAGGGCTGGGACGCACTGACCGCGCCGGAGCAGGAAGCGCTTTATCAGGCGCTGGAAAATGTGGACGTGGACGGCGCGAGCCTGGGCCGTTATCCTTTGCCGGAAATGACCAAGGAGCAGATCGCCGAAGCCATGGGCGGCCTCGACGAAGCGACGCGGGAGAGCCTGAACCAGCAGGGCGCGCAGTGGGCCGAAGCCCTGGACAACGTAAACGGCATTTTCAGCGCATACGCCCCCACGAAAGAGCAGCAGGCGCTTTTGGATTTGTACCGGGCCACGCCGGAAGGGGCGCAAGCCTATGTTGAGGACGCAGCGGGGACGAGCGAGGAGCAAAAGGCGAAGGATAACAACTGGATGGTGGAGCGGCGGGAAAAATTTGCGAAAGTTCCAGAAATGCCAAATTATGCAAGCTATTCTGAACCAGACGAAGATTACCGGCCCAAGGATAAGTATATCGACAATGTTTATAGAGTAGTCAATGGGTATTGGATTCCTGAAACGGTGGATGAAGCGCGGGAGTATTTGATATACACTCTGATGGATGATGAAGAGAAAGGAATATTCAATGCGTTAGCATATACCGGAGAATTCAAGGAAGCAAAAGAATATCTGGAATATATCAAATATGACTTAAATGAACGGGCTAATCAAAATGTAGCAAAGTATGTTGAAAAAGATGTAAACAGCGGGACTTGGGGAGCAATAAAGCAGAGCCTGTTTTCCATACTTGCAAGCCTGACAAGGCCTGTTGGTGCGCTGGATATATACGCTCAGGAGATGGCCCAGAAAATGGGATGGAAAACAAGCCCCATCGATTATAATAGGGGACAAACCAGCGGCATTTGGGCAGACACGGCACGGGAAACGGTACAGAAAAATGTGGATTGGGCCGTTAATATTTTGGGCCAGGACGTGGATTTGTTTGATTTCCTGTACGGCACGGCCATGAGCGGTGTTGACAGCGCGGCGGCGGGGGCAATCGGCGGCGGCGGATGGCTGGGCGGGGCCATTCTGGGCCTTGGCGCGGCGCAAAGCACCATGATGGATATTAAAGAACGGGGCGGCAATGACAGGCAGGTGATCCTTGGCGGCACGCTGGCAGGCATTTTTGAAACGCTGTTTGAAAAAGCCAGCATTGGGAAATTTTATGATGAGATGAAGCACCTGGGCAGGCGAAGTGGAAAAGAAGCACTGAAAAATGTCCTTGCACAGGCGGGAATCAACTTTTCAGAAGAGTTTTTCACCGAGCTTGCGGATATGATCGCCGATGAAAAGATCATGGGCGAATTAAGCGAAAACCAAACCAAATATAACGAGTATATACGTCTTGGCATGAGCCCGGATGAAGCCAGGGCGCAAGTGGCAGGCGACACCGCTCAAAGGCTGCTGGAAGCCGGATTTGGTGGCGCGCTGATGGGCGGCGCTTTCGGGTTGGTTTCCAATGTGACCAGCGACGTGGCAACCGGGAAAATGGACAAATCCACGGGCGCGGCGATCAAGCCGGACACGCAGGAGACGCTGAAAAAGATTGCGGGGACCCTAAATGGAAAGGCTAAAACGCTGGCGGACAAATACCAGCCCGGCAAGGCGACGGCGCAGCAGACGGGGGAACTGTTCCGGGAAACCATAAAGGGGCTTTCGGGAGTATACCGGGAAACGCTGGTGGAACGGGTGGCCCAGGACTTCAAAAAGGACGGCATTTCCAACGACGCGGCCTTTGCCATCGTGGAGATGATGGCGGGGCAGCAGCTGGACAGCGCGCAGGTGCAAGCCCTGGCACGGGACGGAAAGGCCATGGACGCGCTGTATAAGGCCATGGGCATGCAAAACCCCGCAGCAAAAACGGCAGCCGATGTAAAGGCAACGGCGCGGACGCAAACGGCCAAGAACGCCGAAAACGTGCTGGACTTTGCGCCCATGCCAGGATTCGAGGAAGAAACGGAAGCGACCAGCGCCGTGGAGCAAGCGGCACAGAATGCGCTGCAAAAAACGGCGGCGCGGCAGGCGGAAGCGCAGACAGCGCAGCCTGCCAAACCGGCGGCGCAGGAAGCCAAGGCGGAGGCGAAAACGGCACCGGCGCAGCAGCCCCGGGCGGAGCAACAGGAAAGCGGGAAGATGCCCGAAACACTGGAAAAAGCCTTTTCTTCCATCATCAGCAAATACCGCAACGGCAACATCCTGCGCACGGACGCGGAGGATGCGGCGGCGGAAGCCATCGACAAGCTGGCGAGGCAGACGGGCGTGAAGGCGTGGAGCTGGGACGAAAAAGCAAAAGGGGATTTCCAGCCCATGAACCGCACGGATGCGGCAGCGCGGATGCAGGAAAAATACGGCGCGGTTTTCCAGGAAATGCTGGAGGAAGCGGACCGGCAGAACCAGCGGGAGGAAGCGGAAGGCAGAATTCCCGCCGATTTAGAGGAAGCCTTTGCCGGGATCATCGAGGGCGTGCTGAACGGCGGCATGGACGAACGGGACGCCATGGACAGGGCGGCGGAAGCCATCGATGAAAAGGCAAAGAAAAAGGGCTGGAAGGTTTGGGACTGGGACAAAAATTCCCAGGCAGATTTCCCCGCGCTCACGCGCACGCAGGAATCCGCCCAGATGCAGCAGGAATACAGCGCGGCTTTCCAAAGGATGCTGGAGGACGCGAAGAAAACGGGCAAGGTGGAGCTGGCGCCCCGGGAGAGCGTGACCGTGCCCAAGACCGAAGAAACCCAGGAAACGGCCACCGGCGAGGCTGACGCGGCCCCTGCTGCGGCAAATGAAGAAGCGGCGGCAAAGATACAGCCCGAAGAAGAAACGCAGCAGGCGGCCCAGGAAGCCCAGGAAACGGAAGCGGAAACCGCGCAGGAAGAAAACGGCATGGAAGCCATCGGCGAGGAAGCCGCCGCAGAGGAAAGCACCGCCACCGAAACGAAAGGCAATGATACGCTGATGGGCGGCGTGAAGGAAATCCTGAACGATGCGGAGAGCGGCGCGGCGGAAGCGCGGATGGAGGACGGCAGCACCGTGCCCCTGGAGGAAGCGGGGCTGACCAAGGATCAGCAGCAGGTGGCGCAGGCGGCGGCGGACTTGCCCCAGGAAGCGCAGGCGGCCATGACGGGAGCGTATACGCCGGGCACAAACGCCCGGGACTACGCGCGGGGCTTCCGTTCCCTGTACAAGCAGGCGGCGGCGGGGGCAAGCCCGAACAGCATGACCAGCCTGTATGCCGATACCATGACGCAGATTCAGCGGGGCGCAGCCATCAAAGCGGGGCAAAAGGCCTATGAAAAGGAGCAGGCCCAGGCGGCAGCGGACACCCAAAAGACCCTGGAAAAATTAAAGAAAAAGGGAGCCGCTTTCCAATTCTTAGCCGACCGGAACCAGAAAGGCAGCGGCGTGTATTTCGCGCGCGTTCGCCAAGGCGTCAGCGATGCGGCGAAAGCCACCCTGATGGTGGCCGACAAACTGGCGAAACAATACGGCTTTCAGGTGCGGGTGTTCGATCACATGGACGCAAACGGCAGCTATGAAACGGGCAGCAACGTGATCAACGTGGCGCTTGACGCAGAAGGGAACATGATCGGCCGCACTTTGAGCCATGAGCTGCTCCACTATGTAAAAGAATGGGGCAAGGAATCCGGCGAAAAGCTGCAAACCTACATTTTGAACGCCCTGAAAAAGGCCGATGGGTACGATTTCGACGCGAGAAAAGCGGACATCATGCGGCAGTACCGCACGGAAAACGGGCAGCAGCTAAGCGATGCCGAAGCGGAAGAAGAAATGGCCGCCGAGGGCATGCTGGATGTGATTGACACAGAAGAAAACCTGCGGGACCTGTTCAAAGAAACGCAGGACAAGGGCCTGATGGAAAAAATAAGGGACTGGCTGGCGGACGCGGCGCAGAAGATCAAACAGGCGCTGAACGATTTGGCCTGGAGCCACCCAGAAGTCCGCGCGCTGAAGGATGACGCGGATTATTTCCAGCGCCTTTCCGATATGTTCCGGGCCGCGCTGAACCAGGCTTCGGAAAACTACCGCATGAGCCAGCGCAATCTTTATGATGCCGCCAAGGCGGACCCGGACGTGCAGGCCTACGTGGAAGCCATGGGGCAGGCTGTGACGCTGGAGGACGCGAAAGCGGAGGCGGACGCGCTGATCACCAGCATGTACATGAGGGCGGAAAAAAAGTGGATCGAGCAGCACCCGGAGGAATACGAGCAGGGCCTTGATAAATTCCGGGAGGCGCTGCGCCGGTTCACCAGCGGGCAGGATAAGAGCCTTTTCTTCGCCCTGAACGCCCAGGGCCTACACGTGCCCACCCAGGCGCTCTATCCCGTGCTGGCCTACGCCGGGCGGCAGATGGTGAGCGCGGAAACCCAGGCGGAGAAAGCCGGGGGCGGGGAGCGCAAGGAGCTGCGGGCCGGGGCCATGGACGCGGAATACATGCGGGCCGTGGAGAACGAGGACGAGGAAACGAAACAGCGGATCGTGGACGAGGCGGCGGAAAACGCCATGCAAAATTCCAAAATCCGGGACGAAGATGGAAAACTGCTGCCCGTTTACCATGGAACGTCCGAAACTTTCACCGAGTTTGATATGAGCAAAGGCCGCGCAAACATGGATATACAAGGCGCGTTCTTTTCTCCATGGGATGACGACGCGAGAGGCTATGGCGAGAATGTGGGAAAATATTACCTGGATATTAAAAACCCAGCCTCTGAAAGCGTGGGCTATCAGGCGCTGCGCCGGTTCCAGGGCCAAAACGAGGCAGGGAAAAAGGCAAGGGAATACCTGATCAGCCAGGGCTATGACGGCGTAAATAACGAGGACATGGAATATATTGCTTTCTATCCCGAGCAAATCAAATCCGCCGACCCGGTGACCTACGACGACAAGGGCGAGGTGATCCCGCCCAGCGAGAGGTTCAACGAGGGGAAGGGGGATATACGGTATAGCGTAAGAGCGAATATCAATACAAGCGATAAACAAATGGAGGACAACAAAAAAATCGTTGCAAACATGAAATCAGTAAAAGATTTGCAAGGGAATGAATTTGTAAAAGGAGAGGATTTACTGGATAATGTAAGTGAATATTATGGAATAAAACCTAATCAACCGGTGATATGGTATAATGATGATATTGGAGATGTAAATGTAACAAGACGCGGAATAAGAGATTCAATTTGGCATGGTATTGGAGAAGATAAAGCAGCGGCTTTTGCGGCGATAAAAGATGTAATAGAAAAAGGGCGCTTAGTTCATTATGAAAAAGACTGGAAAGGAAGGGGATATGATACTTGCGTTATTGCAGCACCAATTACAATAAACAAAGAAAATGGAAAACCAATGGATTATATAATGGGAATACAGGTAAAAAGATCGGGAGACACACAAAAATATTATATCCATGAGGTGCTTTTACAAAAAAATGATGGGTCTGAAAGCCGTTCTACCAGGACGGTCAATACTGATCGCAACCCTGGCGGCGATAGACCCACCATGAATAGTATACTCGAATCCGTAATGAAATACAAGGGGGAAAATGAAGGTCAGAAAAATAATCCAATGACAAAAGAATCGCGCCGCGCGTCCACGGACGACGCCGAAACCCAGGAAGCGCTGGACGAAGTGACGGAGGATCCCGAGCTGTACGCACAGGTGGCGGCGGACGCGGACATCCGGGCGGCGTGGCAGTTACTCATGCGGCTGCACCGGCTGACCACCCAGGGCGGGGAAAACGCGCTGATCCAGAAGGGCGCTTTTGAAAAACGGCTTTCCGACATCATTCAGAAGATCGCGGACAAGACCGGCACCAAGTACGGGCCCGTGAAGCTGCGGAACGCCCTGCGGAAAATCTATCAGGCCATGGAGCAGAGCCAGTACAGCCCCGGAGAAATCCTGCAATACGCCAGGGACTTGATGAAGGACGTGCTGGACGCTTCGCCGGGGGTGCTGGTGGAGCAGGACGAAACCACAAAGGAAATCCTGGCCGGGCTGAAACGGCGGCGGTTCTACCTGACCGACGACCAGAAGAACGAGATCAAGAACACCTACGGAACCATTTCCACCTTTACCAACAAGAACTTCGGAACGCTGCACGTGGTCAAACGGGACGCGAAAACCGCCAGCTTAGAGGACGTATGGCTGGAGGACCTGGCCCACAAACTGCCGGGCGTGTTCGCGGAGGACACCAGCCCCCTGGACATGCCGGGCATTCTGGACGCATGGCTGGAGACCACGAAGGAAAAGAAGTACGCGGGCGAGTTTGGGCACAACATCGGGGCATACGCCACCGATTTGGCGCTGAATGCCATGCTGGACTTTTACGACGTGCCGGGGGCGCTGAAAACCAAAGCGGATATCCGGGAAGGATTCAAGGAGCGCATTAACCAGCAGCGGGCAGAAATCAACCGCCTGAAAGAAACGGCCCGGGGCGCGGTGGATCAGGCGCGGCTGCAATATGAGGAGCGTTACCGCCAGCGGGTGGAAAAGGCCCAGGAGCGCAGGTTGGAAACCGAAAAGAAAAAGAAGCTGCGGGGCCAGATCACCCGGGACGTGCGGGCCATCAACAGCCTGAACGTGCGAAACAGCGACACCAGCCACGTGCCCCAGGCCATGCAGGCAGCGGCGCTGAAAGCGGTGGAGCCCTTCCTTTCCGGCAGCGGCGTATTCAGCGGAACGGAAATGCTGCGGCTTGCCAGGGAATACAAGCTGCTGGAGGAACGCAAGGGCGAAATCGGCGGCTTTGACGAAGATATTTTGATCACGATCGAAAGCCTGCCCGAAAAACTGAACGGGCGGCGGCTGGCCCAATTGACCGAAGGGGAGCTGCAAGAGCTGGCCGACACCATGGGCAACCTGCGCAAGATCATTGCCGACGAAAACGAAGCATTCCTGAACGGGCGAAAGACCACCGTGGATGCGCTAAGCGGACGCCTGAAAGCAGACATGCGGGCCAAGGGCCAGGCGAAGCAGGGCCCCATTGCCAAGGCGGCGCGGATGTTCCAGTACCTGGAGGAAACCCCGGCGTACTTCGCCGACCGGGTGGGCGGCGTGATCAAGGATATGATCGGCGACTTGTTCAAGGGGGAAACCGAATGGGCGGACGTGATCGACGCGGCTATCAAATACAAAAACGAAATGCTGGAAAAATACCACGTGGCGGACTGGATCAACGATAAAAAGCACGCCCGCTTTACGACCCAGCACGGCGACCAGATCGAGCTGAACAAGCAGGAAGCGCTGACCCTGTACGCCCAGTGGAAGCGCGAAACCACCAACAAGCTGCAAAACGGCAACCATCTGCGGGTGGGCGGCTTCATGTACGGAAAGGGAACGAAATACGAGGGCGTGGACACCCTGCGGCCCCATCCCCTGACCGACAGCGACATGCGGATGATCAAAAGCTATCTGACGGAGGAACAGATGGCATTTGCCGACGAAATGGTGAAGTACCTGTCGGAGGACATGTCAAAACTGGGAAACGAAGTGAGCATGCAGCTGTACGGGTACAATAAATTTTCGGAGCCTTATTATTTCCCCTACAGCACGGACAAGCGGTATTTGCCCAGCGATTTGACACAGAATGGCGCGGAACCGGTAAAACAGACGAAAAACAAAGGATTCACCAAGGCCCTGATGCAGAACGCGGCCACGCCCCTGATCGAGGGCAATTTCATGGACATGTGGGGAAACCACGTGAATGAAATGGCGCTTTACAAGGCCTTTGCAGTGGCACAGGACACCATGAGCCGGGTGATCAATCAGCGCGTACCGGGGGAAATCCGCACGGACAGCAAAACCGGCGAGGAATTCGTGGTGACGCCGGAAAGCAACAAGATCGAAATGGAACGGGCGCTGGGCGAGGAGGGCATGAAATACCTGACCACCCTGTTCCGGGACATCAGCGGCGGCGTGCGGGCCGATGAACGGGGCAACATCATGGCAAAGGGCCTGAGCCTGTTCAAGAAGGGCGCGGTGCTGGGCAACCTTTCCGTGGTGCTTCAGCAGCCCACGGCATACGCCAGGGCCATGAACATGATGAGCCCAATCTATCTGAACCTGGTCTCCAAGGAAACGGCGAACCTTGCCAGGAACGTGAACGAAATGTATCAATACTCCGGCGTGGCGAAAATCAAGAAAATGGGCCGGTTTGATACGGGCACAGGCAGGAGCGCCATTCAGCTGCTGACCGAAGGAACGGAGGATATGAACGCGGCCCAGAAGGCGCTGGCCGGGATCGACAAATGGGCGGGCATCGGCGCGGAAAAAGCCGACGAATGGACATGGGGCCTGCTGTGGGGCGCGGTGAAGAAGGAAACGGAACACACCCACCCGGAATTGAAACCGGGCTCGGAAGCCTTCCTGCGGGCCGCGGGCGAGCGCTTCAACGATATTTGCCGCCATACGCAGGTATACGACAGCGTATTAAGCAAGAGCACATGGATGCGCAGCAGCAGCCTGATGGATAAATCGGTTACCAGTTTCATGGCGGAGCCGACCCTTTCCCTGAATATGCTGCTGGGGGCCATGCAGAAATACAACCAGCCGGGCGGAAAGAGAAAGATCGCCTGGGCGGCGGGCACCTACGCGGTGAGCAGCCTGCTGGTGGCGCTGGCAAAATCCATTGCCACGGCAACCAGGCGGAAGAAGGACGAGGGCCGCACGTGGCTGGAAAAGTACGTGGCGGAGAGCGCAGGCAATTTCCTGGACGAAATCAGCCCCTTCGGCATTGCGGGCATGATCCCCTACGTGCGGGACATCATGAGCCTGTTTGAGGGGTACGATGTTCAGCGGAATGATATGGACGCCTGGCAGCAGCTGGCAAAGGGATTCAAAGCCCTGCAAAAGTATGTAAACGGGGAAACCGATTCGCTGGAGGACACGATTCAGAACGCCCTGGGCCCGGTGGCGAACCTGTTCGGCGTTCCGTTCAAAAATATGTACCGCGATTTGGAATCCATCATCATGCAGCAGTTCGGCGGGGCCAGCGCGGACGAGCCAACCACGGCGCGGGACCTGAAATACAGCGTGCTGGACAACCTGAAAATCGGCCCCTTCGACCTGTGGAATGGCGGAAACAAAGCATACTATGAACGCATGGAGCAGGCGTTGATCGCCGGGGACAACGACAAGTACGAGGAGCTGCGGGGGTATCTGGAGGAGACCAAAAAGGTGAAGCCCGACGCAATCAACAGCGGGGTAAAGAACCAAATCAAGACCAGCTGCACCGACGGCGCGATCAGCGAAGAAGAGGCCATGAAGCTGCTTGAAAACAACTTCGGCATGGAACACGACAAAGCCTGGGAAGAAGTGGAAAAATGGAAGCAGCAAGCGGCCCACGAAGATGACGAGGAATACAGCTATTCCAAATATCGGGAAGTGCTGGACCTGGTAAAGGAAGGGGGAGACATAACAGCGGCATCCCGGAAACTGACGGAGAACACCAGGACCACCGAAAAGGACGTGCAAAGCAAAATCCAAAGCCAAATCGGCGAATGGTACAGAAGCGGAGAGCTGACGAGGCAGCAGGCGGAAGAAAAGCTGAAAATGTACACAGACGTGAAAAGCAAAGACGATTTGCATTGGATGCTTGACAAGTGGGACTATGAAAAAGATCATCCCGACGACAATTACAGCAAATACGTGGACGTATTCGATGCTGTAAAGAACGGTAAGCCCATCGACGCCGCCATGCAGGAAATGACGGATTACGGCTACGAAGAAAAGGACGTGCAAAGCCAAATCCGAAGCAAGATCAAGGAATGGTATCTTGGCGGAGAGCTGACGAGGCAGCAGGCGGAAAACAAGCTGCAAGAATATGGCAACGTAAAGGACAAGGACGAGCTGTACTGGACCATGGATCAATACGACTTTGAAAAGCAGAACGCAGGAAAAAAGGACGCCAAATATGAGCGGTACGCTGCTTTCAACGAAGCCGTAGAGACGGGCAAGGACCTTTCCGCCACCGTAAAAAAGTATACAGATCACGGAGTGGAAAAGAGCACCCTTGCGAGCCAGATCACCAGCCAGTTCAAGCCACAATACCTGGCCATGCTGCAAGCGGGAAAGAAAAGCGAGGCTTCGGCGCTGAAAAATCACCTGCTGCGGGCCTATGAAGTGCTGGGCTATGACCGGGCGAAAAAGAGCAAGGACATTGACGACTGGATCAAGCAGGAGCAGAAGAAGCAGAGCCAGAAGAAATAACCAGGAAAGGGCTCCCATGGCGGGGGCTCTTTTTTTGCGCGGGATTTTGATAAGATGCAGAGGAAAGGGGGCGGACGGATGGCCTACCTGGGCGATATACAGATGGCGGGAACGCCGCAGACGGTGGCGCAGCTTTGGGAGTACGTGCGGGCCCTGGAGAGGGAAATCCGGCGCGTGACGGAAGACCTGGGCAATGAAAACATCCGGGACGGGGCCATTGCGCAGAAAAAGCTGGAAGAACCGCTGGTGCGCGGCATGAAAAAAGCCGAGGATACCACGGAGGGCCTGGCCAAGCTGGAAAAGCGCCTGACCGACGCCATCAAGCGCGACCGGGAGAAGATGGACGCGGCGGGCATGGGCACGAACGGCATGAACCTGGACGCGGCCACGGCCAACCCGCCCATATTCAGCGGCAAAATCAGCATAGACAAAGACGGCGTGAGCGTTAAGCAGGGCGGGGCCCTGAACGTATTCGACCCCAACGCGGAGCAAATGGTGAATTTTGCGCCAGACGCGGCAAAGCTGCACCGGGGCGGATGGGTGGAAAAAGCGCAGATCGTAAGCGGCGCCCTGGTGCTGACCCTGAGCGACGGGACAGAGATCACTTATGGAGGGAATTAAATGATAACAATTCGATTTTCCGGGCGCATGCCGAGCCCCAATCAGACGCAAATCGGCATGGAAACGGATCAGGGCTGCGAGACGATGCGCTTTCTTTTGCCCCAGGTGGCGGACGGGCAAAGCGCCCACCTGATGGCGATTCTGCCGGACGGGACGCCGGAAATGCTGCAAATCCGGGACGGGCTGGCGGTGATCCCCGGCAGCATGACGGAAATACCCGGCCGCATTCGATGCTGGGTGGAAATTTTGGGGCCGGGCGGAATTGCATGGAACAGTGAGCTTTTGTATTTGGAGGTGGGCGACCTGCCCCCGATCAGCGAAGAAACGGAGCGGCAATACCCCACGGCCATTCAGGACGCGCTGGCGGCGGCGGCTGGCGCGGAAGCGGACGCCACGGCGGCGGCGGGATCGGCGGAAAATGCGGCAGCCAGCGCGGCAGACGCTGCGGCCAGCGCGGAAAAGTGCCAGGAAGCGCAGGACATGATTGCCCCCACGGAAGAAAGCAGCACGGCCAGCGCGGCGCACGCTACAGGCGAATATTTTATTCTGTCCGGGACGCTGTACAAGGCCACGGCCAATATTGCCCAGGGCGGAACGATCACCCTGAACACCAACTGCGTGGCGGTAACTGTCGGGGCGGAAATAAGCGATTTAAAGAGCGCCATCTCCACCGAATACGACCCGCCCTATGCCTACGGAGATTATCTGTTCTATGAGGGGAAACTGCGTCAGGCGGCACAGGCTATCCCTGCTGACGAAGCGTTCACTTACGGGCATTGGTCGCTCGTCAATGTGGACAGCGGCGCTCCGTTGACGTTCATCAACGAGTTCGGGCATTGTGTGCCGTATGACCGTAACGGATACCTTGCTCAGACGCAAAAATTACAGGCTTGCAATAACATCGCCGCTCTGCATGTGAATGATGATCAATCGCTCACGGATGGGCAGAAGCGTCAGGGCAGGCTCAACATAAATGTGGCTGAAGCCGGGATTTCGCCGGACATGTACGGTGCTGTAGGTGACGGCACGACTGATGACACGGACGCTGTAATGACCGCTTTTGTCCTTGCACAACAGGCTGGCGTTCCTGTGGTGTTCGGTTATGGGAAGACCTACTGCGTCAACAAGGAAATTGACCTCACCAAGCGCATCAATATCTACGGCAACGGTTCGACAATCAAGGCGGTCAATGTAGACACGTCCGAGATGTCCGAGTTCAGCACGTCTGAATCATACGAAGAGGGCGATAAGGTATTACATGATGGACTCCCGTATATATTCGGTGATGCGCATCCTGCTGGTCCTTGGACTGGTGAGGACGTATACCGGCTCGGCAATTGGGCGCATGTCTTCTATATCGACATAGACCAAGCACAGTTCCCGTCTACTACGGGCAAAGCGCTTATCAATAACCTGACGATTGACTGTAACGCATTCTGCAACTACGGCATCTTCGTCCAGACTGTGGGCGGTATGGAGTTCCAGAACATTGACATCTGCGGATTCAACCTGTGCGGTATTTACGCCATCGGCGGTTTTGAGTTGTTCTTCGATGATATCCGCATCGCCGGGACGAACAGCGCAAGCACTGTCGGTATCCAGATGTATACCCACGACAGCAACTTCGCGAACATCGTGACCAAAAATGTCGGTACGGCGATCCACAATGTCGGCGGCAACAACTACTACAACCATGTACACAGTTGGAATACCGAAGCGGCGATCATCCCGACCAGCGTGATGTTCGACACCGAGAATGACCTGCATATTACGGACTGCTGTGCCGATACCGTGGCAACGGCGGTAAAGATGCGCGGCGCTTATCAGGTGACGGCGGTCAACTTCAACATCCTGCACGGCGGCAGTGGTTCGGGCGGCCTGATGCCCCCGTCCGTCATGGGCAGTGTAGTCGCTACGGTGTTCAATGTTCCGTCGATCGCGGCGACCAAGAATATCCGCTCGTTCGGGATGAACTATCTCAGCACGAGCGAGGAATACAGGCTGTTCAGCATCAATCCTGGTGATGAGGAATACGATTTTGACTGGTACGCAAACAATGCTTTGACTATCCAGTCGATGAATTATAAGCCAGCTTATATCATATTGGTCAAAGATGTGAGTGACTTAAAGAGCGCTTTAGCATACACCGAAGACAGCACCACGGCGTCCATGGCGCACGCTACAGGCGACTATTTTATTCTGTCCGGGACGCTGTACAAGGCCACGGCGGACATTGCCCAGGGCGGAACCATCGTGACCAGCGGCGCGGGCCAGAACTGCGAAGCCACCACCGTAGGCGGGGAGCTTGCGTCCATCGAAAGCGGCGGCGGCGGCGGATTGGACGGCATCCAGATCGTTGCCAACATGGCCGGTCTTGCTGCTTCCACGGCGGACAAGGTGTTGGTGCTGCATGATGATTCTTCCTGGGGAACGGGCGGGCCGTGCTGGTTTGAGAAAAGCGCAACATGGAGCACCTACGGCTACCAGCGCAATGACAACAGCTATGTGTTCCCCGTGCCGAATCAGGCTCCATTGCCGCAAGCCAACGCACCGCGCGAACAACTGGTGGACATCATGCAGACGTGGATCGGCAATCCAAATATGCACCACGGAACCAGCTTCAACAATGACCTGTTTTCCGCCAACTGTGCCAGAGACGAAAGCAATCTGTTTGAAATGGACTGCTCCGCCTATGTGAACGCGGTGCTGCTTGGCATTACCTACGCCAATTCCCGGTACGTGCTTGGGGAAAGCGCAGACAACAAAGAAATGCAGTACATGAGCGATCACATCGGCCCCAGCAAATCGGAATACATGCCAAAGGGCGGCCTGCAAACGTCCGAGCTTGCCATGTGGTTTGCCCAGCACGGGCGGCTGTTCGATCTTCCGACGGATACGAAAACGGCACGGGACACCCTGCAATTCGGAGACATTCTTTTCGGCAGCAGCGGCACGAACCGGCCAAGCGCCTATTACAACATTGAACACTGCATGTTTGTGCTGGGCACAAACAGTGATTATGTAGTTGTGACCGAATCCGTCAGCGTTACCGGGTCTTTTGAACAGCAGAATTTGAAAATTTCTTTCTACGATCTTTCTACGATCATCGGCCCGGACAAGTATTTCCGGGTGTTCGCCCGGCCCAAATACGCGCCCCGGATCCAGACCCCGGCCATTACGCCCTATAAGCAGGGCACGTTCAAATACAACGCTTTCCTGCTTCCCATCTCTCAGATCAGGCGGCTGACGGACGCCAGCACCGGAACGGCGGTAAACTTTGGCGAACTCTACAATGATTCCCGGTCTATGGCGACGGTGGATTACCTGCCGGTGATTCCGCTTTCGACGGTGAAGTACATCGGAAACCAGAAAAACCCGCGCAACAATAACTACAATTGGCGCTGCCATGAGTATGACGAGACGATGGCCCTGGTGAAGTCTACCACCATCGCGTATACGTCCAACGGCGAATACATCCGAACCGAACACGTTCTTGACAGCGGGACAAAATACGTTCGTTTCTCCGCGAACTACTTATCAGCTACTAATGATACAATTCGTTTTGTAGATGCAAAAGATTTCCTGTTCGAGATCACCCCGCCTGCGGCGACATAAGAAAGGAGCGCAAAATGTACACAGCGGATGGAGTGGAAGCCCTGAAAAATCGCCTGAAAGCCGGGGGCAAGAGCAAGGCGGAAATCGTGGTAGCCCTGGCCTGGGCGTGCTTCGGCTGGCCCTACGTGTGGGGGGCCTGGGGGGCCATGTGTACGCCCGAGGAGCGCAAAACACGGGCCGGGTACAGGCCGGATAAAAAAGAGAACATCTATAGGACATGCCCCGTTTTGAGCGGAAAGCAAGCGAGCTGTGAGGGATGCCCATGGCAGGGGACGAGGTGCTTTGACTGCCGAGGCTTTACGGACTGGCTGCTGAAACAGGTGGGTCTTGATTTGTACGGCGACACCTGCGGGGCGCAGTACGAAAAAGAAAGCAACTGGGCCGTTCGGGGAAATTATGCAGACATGCCCGCTGGGCTTGTGGGCTGTGTGTTTGAGCGTAAAAACGGCATATGGCAACACACTGGCATGCATGTGGGGATGGGCGTGACCGTCCATTGCAGCGGCACGGTTCAGAGCGGGGAACGGGACTGGACGGCCTACGGCATACCGGCCGGGCTGTACTCTGACGCCGAGCTGAAAGCGGCTGGAATCGACCCGAAAAACAATCTGCCCACCCTGCGCCGGGGGAGCAAGGGGGAATTGGTCAAAAGCCTGCAAGAATATTTGAACGATGAAGCCGGGGCTGGGCTGGTCATTGACGGCGCTTTCGGGGCCAAGACCGAGGAGGCTGTGAAAGCGTTCCAGAAAACCAAAGGACTGACCGCTGACGGTGTGGTAGGCCCCAAGACCTGGGCGGCCATGGGCGGAGCGCCGGAGAACGATGATTTCCCGGACGAACCGGGGGAAGCGCCGGAGGAAGGAACCGTGCGCGTGCCCGTTGCCATGCTGCTGGCGTGGGTGGACACTTTGGGGGACATGGCGCTTGATGTTCGGGGCTATGCTGGGGGTGATTGATTGTGGAGAAAAAGGCGTTAATGTTCATCGTTACGATTATTCTGTTGCTAATGCTGATCGTCGCCGTGCTGATCGTGGCCCTGCGGTATATGCGGGAAGAGCCATGGTGGAACCGGGAACCGACACCCATCGTGACCAAAGCGCCGGATGCGGCGCTGTTGGATAAGCTGGGGCAGAACAGGCCGCCCGGTTGATAGGGGCATAAATGTCCTTCAAACCTATCGACCGAAAGGAGAAAACCATGAAGAAAATCACCGAAGCGCTGGCGGCGGCCCTGGGCGCCGTGGTCAGCTTCTTTACCGGGCTGCCGCCCATCATTTGGGTGCTGGTGGCCGTAATGACCCTGGACTATATCACCGGCCTGATGTGCGGAGCCATGGGGAAAAGCCCCAAGACCGAAAACGGGGGACTGTCAAGCAGAACCGCGTTTCAAGGGCTGCTGAAAAAAGTGCTGATCCTGATTATCGTGGGCCTGGCCGCGCTGGTGGATCGTGCAATCACAGTGAGCGCCGGAATCCAAGTGGCCGCCGTGACCGGGGCATGCTGCCTGTGGTTCGTGGCCAGCGAAGGGCTGAGCATCCTGGAAAACGCGGCGGCCATGGGCGTGCCCGTGCCCAAGGTGCTGCTGAAAGCCCTGGAAATCATGCGGGAGAAAGGCGACGGCGGCGACGAAAGCGGGGAAAAGTGAAATGAACGAATGCAAGCAGAAAGAGGAGGAACCGGCATGCATCCCGTTTTTCGTGCATGAAAATACGATGATGGAGAAACTGCACGCGCAGTATAACGCTATGTGACCTGACGGAAAAGGAAAAGAAAAAGGAAAAGGCCCGCTCTGACGATCGGGCTTTTTTGCAGACACTAAAGAATGAAAAATGAATCATTGTTCCTCTGGTGTCGGCAAAAAGGACAAAGAAAGGGAAACGGAATCGCGGGGGTTTTTATCGCGGGTGAGGGGGCCGGTTTTGGAATAGGTGACGCGGGAGAGGATGGAGCGCAGGAGGGCGTTTTGGTCGGCGGGGGTGGTGGCGTAGGGCCAGGCGTCCAGCACGCGGCGGATTTGGGGCAGGGCGCGGATGATCTGCGCGGCCTGGGATTCGGGCGGCTGGGCGGAAGCGGCGGTGAGGCGGGAAATTTCCGCTTCGCTGGCCGCGATTTTTTCATTCAGGGCGGTGCGGCGCTCTAAAAATTCTTCTATGGAGTAAATGCCTTTTTCCAGCAAATCCTTGGCGGCGGTGAGCTGGCGGCGGGCGGTGGCAAGGGCCTGGTTGGCGGCGGAAAGCTCCTGGGAGTGATCGACGGGCGCGGGGACGGGCGGGGCGGCCTGGCCCTCGTACTGGATCACATAGCCGCGCAGGGTGTCCAGGATCACGGAGAGAACCACGTCCATATACGCGGAGGAGCAGGAGCAGACAGGGTTTTTGCAGCAGAGGAAAACGCCACGGGTATTATTGCGGCGGGTGATGGCATAGCCGCACAGGCCGCATTTGATCAGCCCGGCCAAAGGGTTGGAAATGTGCTTGTTGTCCACATGGGCGATACAGCGGCGGGATTCGGCCAGGGCGCGCACTTGATCGTATTCCTCGGGCGTGACGATGCCCTCATGCAGGCCCTTGGCCAGAATGTACCGGTCCGACAGGGGCCGGGCGGCCTGGAGCACGCCGTCCTTGTACAGAGGCTTGCTTTCGCGCTTCAGCCACTGGACATAGCCGGCATAAATTGGCAGCAAAAGCATCTTGCGAACGGAGTTAGCGTCCCAAGTGTGGCCGTTATAGGTGGTGCTGCCCATGGCGTTCAGGCGGTTGGCGATGGCAGCCGTGCCTAAGCCATGGTGGAGGTAGTAATCATAGGCCAGCCGGACGATGCGGGCTTCCTCCGGGATTTGCTGGAGGGTGTAGCCCTTGCTGCCGGTGCACTTCACCACCTGATAGCCGAAGGGGCGCTTGCCGCCCACGTAATGACCCTCCCGGACGGAGGCGGCGCGGCCCGCCTGCATGCGGCGCTTGATGGCCTTGTATTCACGGCGGGCCATGAATAGGGAAAATTCAAAGTATTCTTCGTCGATTTCGTTATTGGGATCGTAGGTTTTCGCGGGGGTGATGATCCTGGTGCCGCTGACGCGGAACGCCTGGGCCACAATGCCCTGGTCAATGGTGTCGCCGCGGGCCAGGCGCTCCACTTCGGTGCACAGCACGCCCTCCCACATGCCGCGCTGCACTTCTTCCAAAAGGCGCTGCATCATGGGCCGGGCGGCGATGGTGTCCCCGGACACGATCTCCCGATAGATGGCGGAGGGCGCCACGTCAATATTCAGGCGGGCGGCCAGGAGCGTGAGGGTGTGCAGATGGCGGGAGAGGGTTTCGCCCTCGCCGCGGGCTTCCGCTTCCAGATCGGCGCGGGACTTGCGCAGGTACATGCAGTAGGACATGGAATCAGCTCCTAAATTATCTTGTGATAATCTTTAGAAAATCATAAGATTATTCCCAAGATTATTTTGAAAATAACTTGCTTATAACTTGCAAGTTACCGCTTGACATACGTAATGTTACGTAGTATAATGAGGGGGCAAGGAGGGAAAAGCATGAGGTGGGCGGAAAAAAAGCGTCAGCTTCGGGAGGCAGGATGCCGAAAAATAGACGAGGGCGGAAACCACGAAATTTGGTACAGCCCCATTACACAAAAGAAGTTTCCTGTGCCGAGGCATGACACACAGGAGATAGGAAAAGGGATAGAAAAAGCGGTGAACAAGCAGGCGGGGCTGAAATAAGGGAAGTCCGCGAGACAGAAGGAGGACACAGAATATGGCAAAGTATTGTTTTCCGGCGATCATCGAGCCGGACGAACCCGGCTTTATGGTGACATTCCCCGATATAGAAAATTGCTTTACCAGCGGGGAAAACCTTGTGGACGCGCTGGAAATGGGGGAAGATGTGCTGAACCTGATGCTGACGCATATGGAAGATCAGAAGGAACCGATTCCCGCGCCCAGCGACCTGAACGCTATACACCCCACGGAAAAAGGGGCGATCGTGACGCTGATCCTGGCGGACACCGTGACCTACCGCAAAAAGATTTCCAACATGGCGGTAAAGAAAACCCTTTCCATTCCCCAATGGCTGAACACCGCCGCCGAAGCGGCCAACGTGAACTTTTCCCAGACCTTGCAGGAGGCCCTGACCGCCAAGCTGGGCATGCAATGACCGCCTTTCCGAAAAGCCCCGAGGGGGGCTTTTTTTCATGTGATTTGCTGAATCGGCCGGTTAAGGTTTGCAGCGCTGGCAAGGGCGGTAGCCCATATCAACGACCTGGGCGCGGGTGCCGGTGTAGGTGCGTTTATTGGAATCCTTCATCTGCTTGACGCTGGAGCAGGAGGGCTTATGAAAAACTCTGGAGCTTTTATTGAGGATGTAGGTTTTCGTGGCGGGCTTGGCGGTGGGCTTCGGGGATGGCATGGCGGTTTTTTTCGCGGCAGGCTTTGCGGTTGCCTTGGGCTGGGCGGCGGGCTGATAAACGGAGGCGGAATAGCTGGAGGCCGTTTGAGCGCCGGTGGTTTTGTCCGGCGATGGTTGGCCTATGAGGATGTAGAAAAGCAGGCCCAGGGCGATGAGGGTGACGACGATGGAATACTTTTTCATGCATGGCCTCCTGACCTTGCTTTGTAATGCTATTTCGGCTGCTTGTGCTGAATCAGATAGTCGTTATAAGTTTCGGGATCGACACACTTTGAGCATGGTTTAAGTTTTTGCTGTATCGCATCGCAAAGGGTGGTTTTGTTTGGAGAAGGAGAATTATCCAAAGAATAGCACCAATAAACAGAATGAAAAGTGGGGTGGGAAGGCAAGAAATAAACATAAGAAGGATCAAGAACAGGAAAATGAATCTGTGATTGCTGCTCAGGCGTCAATGTTTTGTAAGGTTTTCCTTTTAAATCCTTCCATGTATCACGCCGAGCGGAAGATATCGCTGCGTGATCAAGGCGAGATTCCTGATTTTCAAAATCGTGCAAGCGTTCAAACAAACTTGTTATATCAGAGGCGCTATACCCAAAAATAGTGGAATCCTGTTGATCTTTTAATAATTTTTCGATGATCATTTCTTTATCTGCAAGTTGTAGCTCCAAACTAAAGTTTTCTGCATCTAATTCTTTATTTTCCTGTGATAATTCATGATTCCTATCGATAAGAGCATCTGTTTTATTTGAATCCAATCGCTCTTTTGTCTTTTTCGCATGTTCATAATCAAACAGTTTTCGCCTCAATTGATCTATTATCTCATCCTTTTTTTCGAGATCCTTTTTCAACTTTTCAATTTCTTCTTTATACTTGTTTGATTCTGAATTTACGAAATTAGAATTATCTATTTTGTGCGAATTATTTTCTTTTTGCTGGTTATTCAGATTTTTAGCGGATTCCTCTTTGCGTGCTTCTTCCATTGCCTTCTTGCGTGCTTTTTCTTCTGGAAGGTATGTCAGATACACGATAAAACATAAAAAGAGAATCAGCGCAAAAATACCGCCAAAAATATACAATGCTTCCATACCTCTATCGCCATACTTTTTCATTTCAGCGCATTTGAAGCGGGAAAGGTTTGATTTTTTTCAGAAGCATACAGAACAGAAATATCTGAAACATAAGCAAGAACCTTTTCCCGGCCTTCCAAAGACAAAGCGCGGTAAGAAACCAAAAGACGAAGTTCATCATTGGAAAGCACCTGATCAAGCCCGGTAGAGTCGCGGGGTTCATTTTTATTGTCATTCATTCCAAATAGTTGATTTACTGAGCAATCAAAAAGCTCACACATTTTCAGAATAGCCGATTGATCCGGTTCAGCTTTTCCGACTTCCCATTTTGAAACAGCTTGCGCAGATACACCCAGAATGCGGCCAAGATCGGATTGATACATTCCTGCACGTTCCCGATAGAACCGTATATTTTCAGAAAGCGCCATTCACCACAACTCCTTTTTGATTTATTATACAACTTTTAGTTGTTGCGAACAAGCGAAAAAAAGTTGATTATATTTATAAAACCCCTCTTGACAGACAACTTTTGGTTGTGCTACAATAAACCAGAAGTTGTAAGGGAGGCGGTAATTTGCCAGAAAATATTATTTTTACATTACGGAGCAACAAAAAGTTGAGCCAGACAGAATTGGCAAAGCTGTGCGGGGTAACACAGCAACATATTCACTGGATCGAAACCGGACAGAAATCGCCGAGCTTAAAGGTTGCAGCTAAAATCGCCTCCGTCCTGGGGGTGACCATCGACGAGCTGATCGGAAAGACCCCTCCGGCACTTCGCGCCACCTCCCCTGATAGGGGAGGCCAAGAAAACGAAAAGCCCGCGTGAAGCGGGCGGGGAGGAAAAGATGGAAGTATCAGCAAAGGCGTGGCGCGGGTTCACGAGAGCCAGAATCATGCTGCGGCAATGCAGCATAGACGAAATGAGCGTGGCGCTGAACTTGCACGCGATTCCAGCCGAAACGCAGGAAGCCATCAAAAAAGAGCTGCCAGTTGGCGCATACACCAATTATTTAGCATGGGAAGCGCTGGAAACCATGGAAGGGCTGCATGAAATGATGATCGCCGTTCAGACGCTGCACAACCAAGGGGCGCTCACGGTGAAGCAGGACGAGACAGGCGTTCATGTGCCGATTTGAGACAAGCATTACATTCAGGGCAAGAACAGCCCTGATCGCAAGGAAAATTTTCCAGATAGGATTTTTCCGGGCCGTCGGCATCAAAAAATGTGACGACGGGCAGGGAGAACCTATGGCCGGGGTACAAACGGCATTCGACGGGAAGGGCGGAACGCTCATAAAAGCGGCCATCGCCAAGGGGATGACGCATAGAAACACTTCCTTTCCAGGCCATTGTAACAGGCCGGAAGGAGAAGAACAACGGGAACGGAAGTTTGCAAAACCACAGGCGCAAAGCCGGGAGGAAAAAGCGGTGGCAAAAATTTGGCAGGCAGGACAGAAAAAAGAGACGGAAGCGGAGAAGACCGCACGGGTGGCGCACAACACACAGATGCTTTCTCTGCCATATACGGCAAAGGTAGCCGTCGCCGAGAGCCGGATTAGGGACTGGCAGACCACATGCGAACAGTACGGGAAGAACTACGCCGTGAGCGTGGGCGGGCTGGACAGCATAACGCTTCTTGCCCTTTGCCGGGAAGTGCTGGGGCACTGCGACGGTATAAGCGTTTCCATCCTGGAGGATAAGAGCATACAGTCCGTACACAAAGAAATGGGCGTGATCCCCATTAAGCCGCTGAAATCAAAAGTTCAAGTGTTAAGAGAATACGGGTACCCAATTGTCAGCAAACAGGCCAGCGCGAAGATCAGCCGATTGCAAACATCGGGCGACACAAGCCCCATCATCAAGGCATACATGACCGGCGAAGAAGGGGCTTGGGGAAAACACAAAACAAATCTGCGATTTAAGCTCCCGGACAAATGGGTGAAGCTGTTCGGCGGGCTGTACGGTGAGTTCCGGCCAGACCTTAACTGTCAGGTGGCCCCGTTCAAGGTATCCGATCAGTGCTGTTATTGGCTGAAAGAAGAACCGGCCAGGCGGTATCAGGAGGAACACAACATTTGGCCGTTCCTGGGCCTGATGCAGAGCGAGGGCGGGCGGCGGCAGTATTCACTGCGGATGCACGGATGCAACTATGTGGGGAAAGACACGGCCCGAAGCTGCCCGTTCAACTTTTTCAGCCGACAAGACTTGCTGCAACTCGCGCTGGACTTACACGTGCATGTCCCGGAAATTTACGGGGAAATCGTGCGGGACGCGGACGGAACGCTGCGCACAACAAAGGCCCAGAGAACGGGATGCAGCATGTGCGGCTACGGCATCCACCTGGACAAGAGGCCGCATCACTTCGACCTGCTATATCAGAGAAACCCGGACGAGTGGCGCTTTTGGATGTATGACCAAGGCTGGGGTGAAGTGCTGGACTATATCGGGGTCGGCTGGCGGCCCGAGGATTTGCCAGGAGCGCAAAATGGGCAAGCATAGACACATAGGATAGGGCGGGGGGGTGAGCATTTGGCGGAATTGATCTGGCAGGCGGCCAACCCGGAGGCCGGGGGGCACGTGGCGACCTACAACAGCGGCGGGGCCAGGGTGGAAATCCTGGTGGAGAAGGAACAGGGCGGGCGGATGTTATCCGCCCCTGACAAGGGGCAGGCCCCCGAATGGGTGCGGGTGGCCTACGGACTGGCGGAAAAGCGCATCCGGGAATACCTGGAGGAAACGGGGCGGATGCCGGGGGAAAAGCTGCTGGAGGATTTTCAGCGGGAAATGGGAAAGCGGCTGGATGATTTCATACGGGAGCCGATGCGATTCCCCTTCCGGCCCATGGGGCTGGCAGAGTTTGAGAGAGAGTTCAGAGCGGAGAGTGCAAATTAGGGCGCGGGGCGCCCATCATGCGGGCACATGAAGGCCATGGAAGGACGCCGTGGGTCGGTGAGATTCCGACTGCCCGCACCAGCAGGTTAGGACGAACCGCCGATGACTGCCAGTGGCAGGGATTTCATCGGCGGGGAGATCACCCGAAACGAGCAATCTGCCCATGAAGGGCAGTTGCGACGATTGAGGGTGCGGAAAGCCTGCGAGTCCTCCTATCATTGGCAGCCGGGAAAGACCGGCCCGCGCCCTTTGAGCGGGGGGCGCGGTTATGGGAACGTGGCGCAATGGTAAGCGCATCCGCCCCATAAGCGGCTGGGTCCCGGTTCAAATCCGGGCGTTCCCACCAAGGCATTAAATAAGCAGGAGTTGAGGAAAGTTGAAAATCGACAAAATCAAAAAGCTGATCCTGGATCAGAAGGGCGTGGCGATTCTGACCGGGGAGCGGGGCCAGCAGTGGATCGGCGGCAAGGACTGGATGGTGCGGGTGGACGAAGGCCTGCATCTGACGCCCAAAAGCGTGAAGGGGCTGTTTGACTTTTCCGTGGAGCAGATGGACAAGCTGCGCATTGAGGAAGCGGCCCTGGAAACCTATCCCCTGTGGCCGGTGCTGCGGCGGAACGTGAACAACATGCAGGTTGGCAGCCTGAACATCGACAATTACGGCGGCATTGAAATGCTGATTTTCAGCGGCAAGGTGTACCTGCTGGAGCAGAAGTATATCCGCTGCGCCGTGGCCCGGGAGGATTACCGGGAATACATGCTGGGCTGGGACGCGAAGGATCAGCCGCTGATCGTCATCAACGACGGGATGATTTTTGCCGGGAGCGCCAGGCCCATGCCGGAAAGCACCTGCCAGCTGCTGCTGGAGCAGATGAAATTCATGTGCAGCCTGCGGCCCGGCGGCACCATGGATCCTTCGCAAGCGCAGGATGACAATTCGCAAGCGCAGGATGGCATGGACGGCGAACAGCTGGACATGGAACGGCTGGGGCAGTAAGCCCGGCGGAAAGGGAGGAACGGACAGTGAAGCAAGTGATTCAAAGCGCGCGGTCCGTCTTTGCCGCGGTGAACGCGGAAAGGGAGCAGCAGGGCCTATACTGGAAAGAGCTTTCCGCCAAGTGCGGGGTGGCCTGGGAGACCATGAAGGGCTGGAATTCCCGAAGCGGGGCGCGGGTGGACTGCATCGTGGACGCGCTGGACGCGCTGGGGCTGGAACTGGTGATCCGGAGGAAGGGAGAGACAGGAGAGTGAAAGTGCTGGTGGCGTGCGAGGAAAGCCAGACGGTTTGCCTGGCTTTCCGGGAGCGCGGGCATGAAGCGTTCAGCGCGGATATTCAGCATTGTGCTTTGTATAATCACATCGAATGGCACATTGTAGAGGATGTGAGGAACATCATTTCCGGGAACTGCTCTTTTATAACCGTGGACGGTAAGCCGCATATCATTACAGGGCCATGGGATTTGATTATCGCACATCCACCATGCACATATCTTTCCAATCCTGGAGCAAATCATCTGTTTCTCGGCACCGAGCGCATCCAGAGACAGAAAGAAACTTTCCGATTGATGAACGAAGAACGGGTACGGTTGGCGATTCAGGCGCGTGATTTTTTCTTTGCCATGCTCAACGCTCCGTGTGAGCATGTTGCAGTTGAAAATCCAATCCCGAGCACCATCTGGCAGCTTCCGTCTCCTTCACAAGTCATTCAGCCATTTTTCTTCGGTGATCCATTCAAGAAAAAGACCTATCTCTGGCTACGAGGACTGCCCAAACTCGTCCACACAAACATGGTGGAGCCTACCGGGCTATGGGTAGACGGCGGCCATGCGAAGCAAACAAAGATGCAGAACTTCGGCTTCCGCGACGCCAAAAAACGCAGTAAAACGTTCCCCGGCATCGCCCAAGCGATGGCTGAGCAATGGGGGGTGTAGACATATGATTTCTGAATTGATTTGGTTTGCGGTGCTGTTCCTGCTGGTGTGCATCGCGCTGGTGTGGCTGGCGGAAAAGGGCACGCTGGAGGACTATTCGGAAAAGCGGAACGTGGACAAGCTGGCGGACAGGAGCCGGGGACGGAAAACGCCCACGGCGCGGCGGGCTTGCCGGTATGTAAGCGCAGGGCTGCGCCCCGGAAAGGCGGCGTGGCATGGATAAGCTGGAAAAGGTGATGAAGGGGCTGGAAGCCTGATCAAACGGGATCATGTGCGGGGAGGATTGCCCGTATGAGGAAACCCACAACAACCCGGATATGGGGAATTGCATTTCGGTAATGGCGCGGGACGCGCTGGAAGCGATCAAGGAGCTGGAAGACGAGGCAAAGCAATGATGGAGGCCATAAATGGGAGACAAAACGAAAATCGACTGGTGTGACGCCAGTTGGAACCCGGTTACGGGCTGCCTGCATGGGTGCGAATACTGCTATGCGCGAGGCATTGCGAACAGATTTGGCCTGCCCTATGCGC
>JAFXSH010000182.1 GCA_017525805.1 Clostridia bacterium
CAGCCCAGGGCATCGCCCTGGGTTGATGTGGCGCGCAGCCTACGCCCTGTAAGGGCAAAAGCATAATGGACGAGATAGGGCTTTTGCCCTTTCAGGGCGAATTTTCCCACATCCTTGCACCCAGGGCGATGCCCTGGGCTAAGTGCTTTTTGGCCTTTCAGGCCGTTTCTACACAGGTTTTTCATTACTTGCGCAACTTGAATCATTTATAGTAATGTTGGTCAACTTGTTCAGACCCCCATCCCCCTAACTTTGGGGGCTTATGCTGCATAGGTTCTTCTCCAACTGCTGCGTGGAGCTGGCCCCCACGAGTACGCTGGTGACGCCGCGCTGCTGTAGAATCCAGCGCAGGGCGTGCTCGGCCAGCGTCTGGCCCTGGGCCTGTGCCTCGTCGTTCCATTGGCGCAGCTGGGCCAGCAGCTCGGGGGTGAGCATGCTCTCCTTGAGGAACTTGCCCTTCGACATGCGCGAGTCGTCGGGGATGCCGTTCAGGTAGCGGTCGGTGAGCAGTCCCTGTGCCAGTGGCGAGAAGCTGATGAAGCCCACGCCCTGCTCGGCGCAGAAGTCGAGGATGCCCTCCTCTTGCGGTTCGCGGTCGAGCATGTTCAGCCGTCCCTGGTAGATGAGCAGGGGCACGTCGCGCTGCCGCAGGTAGTCGAAGGCGAAGCGGGTGGCTTCCAGCGGCCAGCGGCTGATGCCCACGTAGAGCGCCTTGCCCGCGCGCACCACATCCACCAGCGCCTGTAGCGTCTCTTCCAGCGGCGTGTCGGGGTCGTAGCGATGGCTGTAGAACAGGTCCACATAGTCTAAGTGCATGCGGCGCAAGCTTTGGTCGAGGCTGGCCATGAGATACTTGCGCGAGCCCCAGTTGCCGTAGGGGCCGGGCCACATGTCGTAGCCCGCCTTCGTGGCGATGAACAGCTCGTCGCGATAGGGGCGGAAGTCATCGTCCATCAGGCGGCCCATCGTCTCCTCGGCCGAGCCATAGGCCGGGCCGTAGTTGTTGGCCAGGTCCCAATGCACCACGCCGTGGTCGAGGGCATAGCGGGTGATGGCGCGCGAGCGCTCGTAGGGGTCTACGCTACCAAAGTTGTGCCAGAAGCCCAGCGACACCTGTGGCAGCAGCACGCCGCTGTGGCCACAACGGCGAAACGCCATCACGCCGTCGTCGTAGCGCGAAGGAGAGGGGGTGTAACCGTCCATGACCTATTTCTTCAGCATGTTGACAACCACGATGATGATGATGGCACCCACGAGTGCGGTGCCCAACTGCCCTATGATGCCGCCCCACGAGATGCCTAACAGCTGAAAGAGCCAGCCACCCAGCGCGCCGCCCAGGATGCCCAGGATGAGGTTCAACACCAGGCCGAAGCCGCCACCTTTCATCAGCTTGCCGGCGCAGAAGCCTGCCAAGCAGCCGATGATACATGATAATACGATATTCATAACGCTTCAAGTTTAATTGTGAAAACGCTGGCAAAAATACGCATTTTATGGCGAAAAGCCAAAGAAAAGTAAGATTTTTTCTTCCTGAACGATTGAAAAGACGGTGAAAAGACGGTGAAGTCTGGAATCTTCAAAAAACGCTACCGTCTTTTCAACCGTCCGAATATGTTTCCGCTTCACCCCACCCCTGGCCCCTCCCCTCGAGGGGAGGGGAGCGGCTGCGCCGTCTTTCGCGACAATATTGGTTTTTGGAGTGAACTCATAGATTAAAAAGTGTAAAAGGATGTGAAATGGAAATTCCTGAATTCTTACAAAAAAAATTTTCAATCTACGATGAAACCACGCACATTTTGGGCTGTTTGTGCAAGGCGAGCGAGGAGTGAAAATTGATTTCTGATGCGATTTTTGCACAACCAGGGCGGTTTTGTGCAGGATTTTAGCCGTTTTTTAGGTCATTTTTCGTTTCTGCGAGCACGCCAAAAAAGAAAACGGCAACGCCAAATTTTTTTTTGGCGTTGACTTTTTCGAGCCGCGCATGGGTTTTTGTCTGCAAATTGAATCTATCCTCCTGAAAACCAAAGGTTTGCCGAAACCCTTCAAAATTCGAAAATTTTCGACCAAATATTTTTTCGTGGAAAAGAAGCGAGTTTTGAGGGCTTTCAGCTGTTTTGAGGAGCCTTCCGCCTTAACAAATTTTTAAACGATTATCCGCAATCAGGTGACAAGGACGCTGAAGGCGTCCACTCTCAATAGCCGTAGGTCGGTACGACCTGCGGATAGGACGGTAGGCGGTACATCGACCCTGAAGGGGTCGCCCTTCTACACTGCTGGAAAGGCCTCACGTAAGTACGGGCGACCCCTTCAGGGTCGTTATCAACCCGTACCTACTATCCGCAGGTCGTTCCGACCTACGGCTATTGAGCGGTGACGCTTTGGATAAATCGCTCATGCTCGGCCATCTGCAAGCAAGCTTGCATGGCCCTCGCTCAATCGCGATTTTCAGCGTCTGGAATCCTCAAATAACGCCACTGTCTTTTCAACCGCTACAGTACGAAAAACCTTCTCCACTAAAAAAACACCCAAAACCAATGCGCAGCCGCTCCCCTCCCCTTGCAGGGGCGTGGGGAGCAGCGGAGAAT
>JAFXSH010000029.1 GCA_017525805.1 Clostridia bacterium
AAGAACAATGAATCCGATCCCTGGTATGTGGATTGGTGGCTTTATAAGGAACGGCATTTGGTAGAGACCTTTTTCTTGAAACTGAAAGAATTTCGCCGCGTCGCTACCCGCTATGATAAGCTCGCTGACCGTTTTCTGGCTTTTGTCTATCTGGCCTGTATTCGCATACTTCTTGCATAATGCAGGCGGGTATACTTTTAGAAACACACTCTAATCCCACCACGAAAAAGCCACCCCTTGCGGGTGGTTTTTTTCGTGGTCTTGGTCAGTAGTCCGAACCTGTGAGCGGAACGATCGTGGAGGGGCCGTATCCCGCCGCCGCCAGTGGCGGATGAAGGCGGGAGAAGGACCAATGAGGCACAGAGCCCGACTGCCTGCGCTTGCCGCTGGCTGTCGGGCGACAATGCCGAATTGTGGACATAGGTTCGAGCCCTACTAATCCCACCACTCCCGAAACTGTTGTGTATCAATGGTTTCGGGGTTTTTGTTTTTGGGGAATAGAACGCACTTCATACGAAAATGAGACGTTTCGCAACAAATCACGCAATTATCAATTACCGCAAACCCTTATGCCACAAGGGATTGACGGCATTTTTTCTTACAATCGTCAACTGCCGGAATGCACGGAGAAGACATGTTGACATCCGCTGGTTTTGCTGATAAACTATCTATAATAACAACGGTGCCAGGAGAATAAACGGCAATACCTTGCGGAGAGAGGATATAAAAGGAGCGTTCTACATGAAAAAGTCTTTTTGCTGCCTGCTGGCGCTGATGCTGGCATGGTCGATCTGCTCCGGCCTGGCGGAGAACAAGCCTGCGACTTCGTATACAGCGGAGGCCAACAAAGCCTGGTATGACAAGCTGGATTTCAGCGACACCCGGGAGCAGGAAAACGCCCTTCGGGGGCTGATTGAGGCGCCGGAAAAGCTGGTGATCTATGATGAGTCCGGGAACGAAGTCTGGAATGTGGCGGACTTTTCCTTCCTGAGCGAGATGGAAACTGTTCCGGATACCATCAATCCCAGCCTGTATCGCAACACCCTGTACAACTCCTATGCAGGCCTCTTTGAAGTGGTGGATGGCATCTATCAGGTGCGGGGATACGATATGTCCAATGCCACCTTCATCCGCACCGACAACGGGTGGATCGTGTTTGACGTGCTGATGTGCAAGGAGGACATGGCGGCAGCAAAAGCGCTGATGGAAAAGCACTTCGGCCGGCTGGACATCAAGGCTGTGCTGTACAGCCATTCCCATGTGGATCACTATGGCGGCATCTTCGGCCTGCTGAGCCAGGAAGAGGTGGCGGACGCCAGCCTTCCTCTGGCGGAACAGCTGGCCTCCGGGAAAGTGGTCATTCTGGCGCCGGAAGGCTTTCTGAGTCACGCGGTCAGCGAAAACATCTATGCCGGTCCCGCCATGGGACGCCGGGCACAGTATCAGTACGGCTCCCTGCTGGAGATCGGGGAGACCGGCCGCCTGGCGATTGGCATCGGTCTGGGACAGTCGGTGGGCACCACCGGCCTGATTGCCCCCACATACGAGGTCTGCACGGATGAGACCCTGAACATTGACGGGCTGGAAATTCAGTTTCAGCTGACGCCCGGCACCGAGGCCCCGGCGGAGATGAACGCCTATTTCCCGAAATACCGCGGCCTGTGGCTGGCGGAGAATTGCACCGGCACCATGCATAACCTTTATACCCTGCGAGGCGCCCAGGTGCGGGACGCTTCCGACTGGGCCCGGTACATCCTGGAAGCGGAGCAGCGCTTCGCAGATCAGACGGATGTGGTCTTCCAGTCCCATAACTGGCCGCACTGGGAGACGGAAACCATTAAAGCCTACATGGAAGATACCGCGGCAGCCTATCAGTATATCCATGATCAGACCCTGCATTACATCAACCTGGGCTATACTTCCGCGGAAATCTCCCGCACGCTGGAATTCCCGGAAAAGCTCAATTCCGTCTGGTACACCCGGCAGTATTACGGAACCCTCTCCCATAACATCAAGGCGGTTTATCAGAAGTATATGGGCTGGTATGACGCCAACCCGGTGAACCTGAATCCCCTGACGCCCGAAGACACCGCGAAAAAATGGGTGGAATACTTAGGAGATACGGATCGGGTTCTGGAGCTGGCCCGGGCGGACTATGAAAAGGGCGAATATCAATGGGTCGCCCAGGTTACGAAGGAACTGGTTTTCGCGGACCCTGCCAATCAGGCGGCCCGGGAGCTGTGCGCCGATGCGCTGGAACAGCTGGGCTATCAATCGGAAAGCGGCCCCTGGCGCAATGTGTACCTGACCGGAGCGATGGAACTGCGCAGCGGCAACCTGTCCGAATTTGCCAAGAAGGCCGGCGGCGCAAATGGCGGGCTTTCCGTGCGGCGGGCCATGACTGCCGATATGATCCTGGATTACATTGGGATCGCGACCGACGCGCTGGCGGCCCAGCAGGATGACCTGACGCTGAATCTGGTCATTTCCGATACCGATGAGCGTTTCTTTGTCCGGCGTAAAAGCGGCGTGCTGCTGGTTTATTCCGGGGAGAATCGTCCGGAGGCGGAGTGCACCGTCACCTGTGAGAAGACGCAGCTGCTGGGCATGATGATGGGGAATGCCGAGGCCCTGAAGGCTATTACCCTGGAAGGGGATGCCACCGTTCCGGTGCGGCTGGTGAAATATCTCACCCCCTTCGCGCAGACCTTTAATATCGTGGAGCCCTGACGCTCCTTCCATTTCCCGGCGCCGGGGGGATTCACCCCGGCTGCCCGGGCGTGGCTGAACCTGCTAAACCATCAGGTTTGATTGAACAGGAGACTCATTCCACTTTGCCGGGCAATTGCTGAACCGGAAAACCGAAAGTTAATCGTTCAAATTCTGGTTTGCCGGGATGAATAAATCCTTTAGCGTCGCATGCGACGCTTTATTTCTACCCATCCCATCGACGCTGCGGGAAATGGCAGCGGCTGGTGGAAGGCTGCATCCTCCGGGTTCCGGTGTCCATGTGCATGACCCAGTACAAGCAGGCGTATGAAAGAAAAACGCAGGAGTATTTTGCTCCGCTCCGGTTCCTGAACGGGCAAAGTAGGGTTATTCCGATCTGTGATCGATGACCTCCGGCGAGTCGCCCTGACGAATCACTGCAGCTATATTGACCTGCAACTTTTGAAGGAAGTCATTTATCTGGCAAAGCACCTGGTTGATGGCGTCGATTATCGCTCCCCGTGAACAGTAACTTGTTCTGTCATGACTGCGAACTCTAAAATGAAACCCTGTGGACAGCGGCGCATTTCCTATGATAAGTGGAGATAATCGGAGGGAAAACGCATTGCTTTTTCTCCACTTTTCATTCCTCATGTGATCACGCGGTTCTGTATCTGCTTCAAAAGACGGAGGAAAAAATGAAAAAACTGTTGGTTTACCTGCGCGAATACCGGAGAGAAAGCATCCTGGGGCCGCTGTTCAAGCTGCTGGAAGCGGGCTTTGAATTGATCGTGCCCTTGGTGGTGGCCGCCATCATCGACCGGGGTATCGGCGCGCAGGATCAAAGGTACATCTGGATCATGTGCCTGGCGCTGGTGGGGCTGGGGCTGGTGGGCCTTCTGTGCTCCGTGACCGCCCAGTACTTCGCGGCGAAGGCGTCGGTGGGCTTCGTGAAAAAGCTGCGCCACGCGCTGTACAGCCACATCCAGGGCTTTTCCTACCAAACGCTGGACAGGGTGGGCATTTCCACGCTGATCACCCGCATGACCAGCGACATGAACCAGGTGCAGACGGGGCTGAACCTGGCCCTGCGGCTGCTGCTGCGCTCACCCTTCGTGGTGTTTGGGGCCATGATCATGGCCTTCACCATCGACGCGAAAGCCGCCCTCTGGTTCGTGGCGGCGATTCCGGCGCTGTCGGTGGTGGTGTTCGGCATCATGCTGGCCAGCATCCCCCTGTACCGGAAGGTGCAAGGGCTGCTGGATAAAGTGCTGGGGGCGACCCGGGAGAACCTCACCGGCGTGCGGGTGCTGCGGGCCTTCGGCAAGGAGGACACGGAAATCGCCGCTTTCGAGGAAAAGAACGAAGCGCTGACCGCCATGCAGAAGTACGTGGGCCGCGTTTCCGCCCTCATGAACCCGGTGACCTACGTCATCATCAACCTGGCGGTTTTGTTCCTCATCCACACCGGGGCCGTCCGGGTGGAGGCGGGCATCATCACCCAGGGCGCGGTGGTGGCGCTGTACAACTACATGAGCCAGATTTTGGTGGAGCTCATCAAGCTGGCGAACCTGATTATCAATATTACGAAATCCGTGGCCTGCGCCAAGCGCATCCAGGGCGTGCTGGACATGCCCGCCGGAGAGCCGGTGAAGCAGGACTTGCCCAAGGGCGACGGCAAATACCGCGTGCAGTTCATCCACGCGGGCATCCGCTATAACGAAGGCGCGGACGAGTCCCTGACGGATGTGAACCTGGCTGTCCTGCCCGGCGAGACCGTCGGCGTCATCGGCGGCACGGGCAGCGGCAAATCCACCTTCGTCAATCTGATTCCCCGCTTCTACGAAGCCACGGAGGGCCAGGTGCTGGTGGATGGCATGGACGTGGGGGCCATGGAGCCGGAAGCCCTCCGCGCCCGCATCGGCATCGTGCCGCAAAAGGCGGTGCTGTTCCAGGGTACCATCCGGGAAAACCTGCAGTGGGGCAATGAAAACGCCACCGACGAAGAGATCATGCAAGCCGTGCGCGTCGCCCAGGCGGAGGACGTGGTGGTGTCCAAGGGCGGGCTGGGCGCCATGATCGAGCAGGCGGGCCGCAACCTGTCCGGAGGCCAGCGGCAGCGGCTCACCATCGCCCGGGCGCTGGTGCGGAAGCCCGACATCCTGATTTTGGACGACTCCTCCTCCGCCCTGGACTTCGCCACCGACGCGGCGCTGCGCAAGGCGCTTCGGGAAATGGACGGCCGGCCCACGGTGTTCATCGTGTCCCAGCGCACCTCCTCCATCCAGCACGCCGACCAGATCGTGGTGCTGGACGACGGCCAGGCCGTGGGCGTGGGCACGCACCTGGAACTGCTGGAAACCTGCCCGGTGTACCGGGAAATCTACGATTCCCAGTTCAAAAAGGAGGCGGCGCGGGCATGAGCAAGAAAGCGCAGAAAGCCGAAAAAGGCACCCTAAAAAAGGTGCTGAAATATTTGAAGCCCTACTGGGCGCTGGTGGCGCTGTCCATCCTGCTGTCCGCCGTCATCGTGGCGCTGACACTGTACGTGCCCGTGCTCATCGGTCGGGCCATCGACCACATCATCGGCCCCGGCAAGGTGGACTTTGCCGCCATTCTGCCGCTGCTCCTGCGCATCGGCGTGATCGTGGCGGCGACGGCGGCGGTGCAATGGCTGGTGAACAGCATCAACAACAAGATCACCTACCAGGTGGTGCGGGACGTACGGGATCAGGCCTTCCGGCACTTGCAGGTTTTGCCCCTCAGCTACATTGATTCCCATCCCGTGGGCGGCATCGTCAGCCGGGTGATCGCCGACGTGGATCAGTTCGCCGACGGCCTGCTGCTGGGCTTTACCCAGCTGTTCACCGGCGCGGCCACCATCCTGGGCACCCTGGGCTTCATGGTGTCCATCCGGCCCGGCATCGCAGCGGTGGTGGTGCTGCTGACGCCGCTGAGCTTCGTGGTGGCCCGGTTCATCGCCACCCACACTTATTCCTTCTTTAAGCAGCAGAGCGAAACGCGCGGCGAGCAGACCGCCTTCATCGACGAAATGCTGGGGAACCAGAAGGTGGTGAAGGCCTTCGGGCAGGAAGAAAAGAGCGTGGAGAAGTTCGACGAGATCAACGAACGGCTGGAAAAATGCTCCCTGAAAGCCATCTTCTATTCCTCTCTCACCAACCCCTGCACCCGGTTCGTGAATAACGTGGTCTATGCCGCCGTGGCGCTGTCCGGCGCGCTGGTGTGCGTCACCACCGCGGGTACGGCGGCCCCCTTCACCGTGGGCAGCCTGTCGGCGCTGCTGTCCTACGCCAACCAGTACACCAAGCCCTTCAACGAAATCAGCGGCGTGGTGACGGAATTACAGAATGCCCTGGCCTGCGCCGCCCGCGTCTTCAAGCTGATTGCGGAACCCGCGCAACCCCCCGACGCGCGGGACGCCCGGGTGCTGTCCGACGCGGCGGGCCAGGTGGACATTGACGACGTGTACTTCGCCTACACCCCGGACAGGCCCCTGATCGAACGGCTGAACCTGCATGTAAAGCCCGGCCAGCGCATCGCCATCGTCGGGCCCACGGGATGTGGCAAGACCACCCTTATCAACCTGCTCATGCGTTTCTACGACGTGGACAAAGGCGCGATTGCCGTGGAGGGAACTGACATCCGCCGCGTCACCCGCCGGAGCCTGCGGGCCAGCTACGGCATGGTCTTGCAGGAAACCTGGCTGAAAGCGGGCACCGTGCGGGAGAACCTTATTTTAGGCAAGCCCGACGCAACGGAGGAAGAAATCATCGCCGCCTGCAAGTCCGCTCACGCCCACAGCTTCATCAAGCGCTTGCCAAACGGCTACGACACGGTGATCGGCGAGGACGGCGGCCAACTGTCCCAGGGCCAGAAGCAGTTGCTCTGTATCGCCCGCATCATGCTCTGCCTGCCGCCCATGCTGATCCTCGACGAGGCCACCTCCTCCATCGACACCCGCACGGAAATTCGGATTCAAAAGGCGTTCACCACCATGATGCAGGGCCGCACCACCTTCATCGTGGCCCATCGCCTCAGCACCATCCGGGAGGCCGACGTGATCCTGGTCATGCGGGACGGCCACATCATCGAGCAGGGGAACCATGAAACGCTGCTGGCCAAGGACGGCTTCTACGCCAAGCTGTACAACAGCCAGTTCGCCGCGTAATAGAATCGTGGATCCCATTGCCAAAGCCCCCCTTATTGGAGGTTTTTTCATGGAGATATGTTCAAAAGAGCGTTAAGAATCTTGAACCTGGAAAACAAAATGATTGATCGCGACACTGTTTTGTGGTAAAATAAATGCAGGAAGGAGGCGATCAAAATGACAATGACGGCGGATGAGATGCATCGATCCTCTGAATTGGAAAAACAAAAGGGCTGCTGTCCGCCCTGAATGACTGGCAGATTCAAGCGGTCCAGGCGTTTATCAAAGATTTTATCATGGATCCAGCGGAAGACAGCCACTTCCGACCCTTGACGGAGAAAGAACTCTGCGAGCGAATCGACATAGGGCTTGCACAGGCTGGACGAGGCGAAGAAATGGACGCAGAAGAATTTGCGGATGAACCGCGGCGGGCGGTTGGGTTTACATGAAAAAGTATAAAGTGATCATACCCCAAAAGCCCAGCAGGACTTAAAAGAGTTCGCCTATTACATCAAAAACACGTATAAGAATCCACAGGCGGCGCAGGGCTTATTCGATGATTTTGTGAAAACGCGGAAAGCATTGTCCCTGACGGCAGGAAGGATCAAAGAGTTGTAAATTCTGAAATTCAAGCAAGCTGGGCTAAAACAAATAAATTTCAGAAAACATGGTTTTTTGCTGTTTCGGATGGATGATGACGCTGTAAGAATCATGAATGTGTTTTGCGATCTTCAGGATTGCGAAAACAAATTGAACGAATGGTGAAATCGCTTATTCTATTATGGGGGCATCGCCCCCCATTTTCTATACGGAAGGATTATGAGTAAAATGGAGGTTGATTCCCATGGATATTCAAGCTTTGATTGCCCAGGCGGAACGGGACTGCGGGCCCGTATTTGCCGCCCTGGAAGAAACGGAAATGAAAAACACCCGGCGGGTGCTGGACGCTTTCCGGGCGGAGGACATCGCCGCGAGGCACTTTGCCCCCACCACAGGCTACGGCTATGACGACATTGGCCGGGATGCTTTAGAACGGGTTTTCGCCCGATTGTTCCAAGCGGAAAGCGCCATCGTGCGGCCCTCCATTGCCTGCGGCACGGCGGCGCTGAGCCTGTGCCTGTTCGGGCTGCTGCTGCCGGGGGACGAGCTTTTGTCCATTACCGGCACGCCCTACGACACCATGGAAACGGTGATCGGCCTCTCCGGCAGCGCGCCGGGGAACCTGAAAGAAATGGGCGTTTCCTACAATCAGGTAGAAATGGCCGACGATCAAACGAAAATCGACGTTCCCGGCGTATTGACGGCCATCAAGCCCAACACCAAGGTCATTTTGATCCAGCGCAGCCGGGGCTACGCCTGGCGGGCCTCCCTGCGGCCCGAGGAAATGAAGGAAGCCATTGAAGCGGTGCATGCTGTCCGCCCGGACATCTTCATCATGGTGGATAACTGCTACGGGGAGTTCATCTGCGAAAACGAGCCCACCCACTTCGGCGCGGACGTGTGCGTGGGCAGTCTGATCAAGAACGCGGGAGGCGGGATGGCCCCCACCGGCGCGTATTTGGCGGGCACGAATCGGGCGATTGAACGCATTGAAGCCCGGCTCACCGCCCCCGGCTTGGGCCGGGAGGTGGGCAGCTACGCCGCCAGCTACCAGCCCTTCTATCAGGGCCTGTTCATGGCTCCCCACACCGTCACCCAGGCCCTGAAAACCGCCATTTTGGCCGCCCGGACCTTTGAGCTGCTGGGCATGAAAACCACCCCGGCCTATGACGCGCCTCGGGCGGACATCATCCAGGCCATCGAAATGGGCGACCCGCAAAAGCTGATCGCCTTTGTTCAGGGCATCCAAGCCGCGTCCCCCATCGACGCCAGCGCCGTGCCCGAGCCTTGGGACATGCCCGGCTACACCGACCAGGTGATCATGGCGGCGGGCACCTTCGTGGGCGGGGCTTCCATCGAGCTTTCCGCCGACGCGCCCATGCGGGAGCCTTTCACCGTGTATCTGCAAGGGGGCCTCACCTACGCCCACGGCAAAATCGCCCTGATTTCCGCCCTGGAAAAGATGGCATGACTTGTTTTTGGATGGAAATGACGTTATAATGGTGGCAAAGTTTTCCAAATCAAAGCAAAGGAGCGCGTTTTCATGAAAGCATTGTTCATCGGCGGCACCGGCGTCATCAGCACTTCCATTTCCCGCCTGCTGGTTTCCAAGGGGTGGGACTTGACATTGCTCAACCGAGGCAATCGCCCAAGCGACGTACCCGGCGCGAAGCAATTGATCCTGGACATCAACGACGAAGCGGCGGCAGCGAAAGCCATCAAAAAGGAACACTTTGACGTGGTGGCGGATTTCATCGCCTTCGTTCCCGCCCAGGCGGAAAGGGACATCCGCCTGTTCAAGGGCAAAACCGACCAGTACATCTTCATCAGCTCCGCGTCCGCCTATCAGAAGCCCTTGTCCAGCCCGGTCATTACCGAGGCCACGCCCCTGCGCAATCCCCATTGGGAATACTCCCGGAACAAAGCGGCCATCGAAGAATTATTGATGAAGGAATACCGGGCTTCCGGCTTTCCCGTCACCATCGTGCGGCCCAGCCACACCTTCAATTTCCGCTCCATGCCCGTGGCTATCCACGGCGACAAGGGAGCCTGGCAGGTGATGAAGCGGATGATGGAAGGCAAGCCCGTGCTCATGCCCGGCGACGGCAGCAGCCTGTGGGCCGTGCTGAACAGCGATGATTTCGCCCCCGCTTTCGTGGGCCTCATGGGCAACATCCACGCCATCGGCCAGGCCGTGCAGATCACCGGGGAAGAACTGCTCACCTGGAACCAGATCATGGGGAGCATCGCCAAGGCCGTGGGCGGCGTGTACAAGCCCTGCTACGTGCCCACCGCCCTGCTGATGAAAGCGGCGAAATACGATTTTGAAGGAGCGATGTTAGGCGACAAATCCAACACCGTGATTTTCGACAACACCCTGGCCCACCGTCTGGTTCCCACGTGGAAGATTCAGAAGCGCTTCGATCAGGCGTGCCGGGAAAGCGCCGCCTATTTCCTGTCCCACCCGGAACTGCAGGTGGAAGACCCGGAATTTGACCGCTTCTCCGACGCCGTGGCGGAGATTATGCAGGCGGCGGGGGAAAAGATCGCTGCGCTGTAAGGGATCAGTCCGCCGCGTGGTCGATGGCCGCGTGTCCTCCCTGCCACACTGTTTTTCCTGTCCAATCCCGGTCCGGGTCCGCCCAGAAGGGGTCCTTGGGCGGCAGGCCCAAGGGCAGGAATACGGCGCTGCACAGGTACAGGGAGCCAATGTTGATGTACCCTTCCGCCAGTTCCGGCTGATTACCGTACACGCCGGGCAGCAGGAAACCCTGATCGTCGAACATGTCCGGCGCGCTCATGACCCTGCGGATCACGGCGGTCAAGGCGCAGCGTACCCCAGCGGGGGACAGATGATCTTCCAGGCTGTGCTCCAGCGCCGCCTGGGCCAGCATCTGAAACGCCCCGAAGCGGTAACAAATGGAACGCCCCAGAATGGGATAACTGCCGTCCGGCCCGATCATGCGCTCCAAAACGGAAGCGTACCGGGCCGCGCGGCGGTTTACTTTTTCCCGAATGGCTTCGATTTCCCCATGTTCCTCCGCCATGCGGTTCACGATATCCACGTACATGGGCTGGATCACGAAGCTGTTGTAGTAATCCCAATGGAAGGACGGCCCGTCGCCGTAGGTCCCATCCCCCACATACCAGTTTTGAAAGCAGCGCAGGGCGGTGAGCAGGCGCATCTTGTCGTATTCCTCCCCCAAGGCGAACAGCCCCGCTTCCACCATGGCGGTGAAAAACAGCCAGTTGGTATCGAAGGAGGGAATTGCGCGTGAGGCCCGGAAAGCGCCGGCCAGCTGCTCTTTCACCCGTCCATCCAGGGCCGCGGCCAGGGTGCTGGGTGCTCGAAGAACAGCGTGGGCCAGAAAGGCCGTATCCACCAAAGGCTGGCCCCCCGTATGAAACAGCATATAGTCCGGGGACGCGGGATCGGTGGCCCGGTCGATGCACAGAAGGGCCTTTTTCCGCCACTCCCGCTGCATTGCCCGTTCGTTTTCGTCCAATTGGCTTTCGTCCGCTTCCAGCCAGGGGGCCAGGCCTAACATGCTGCGGCCAAAGGCTTCCAGGGGCGCGAAGGCGGCCCGATCCGGATGAAAGTTTAGGGGCAAGGTTTCTTTCAGTTTCCCTTCGCTCAGGGCGTCTAATACGGGAGAAACGATTTTCAGCAGCGCTTGCAGCCATTGCTGACGTGTATTCATATGCGTTCATCCTTCCGGCGATTCCTTTTTCCTGATTATAACACCGGCGGCGCTGTCCGTCCAGACGACGGGCCTCGTCTTTTTTTCTGTCTTTTTTTCTGTTTTATACATGAGCATGAGACAAATCGCGTTTTCATTCCGTCTTACAGGCGAAGGGGGTGAGGCGAATGCGCAGGGAAGCCTTGGTACCGGGATCCATGAGCGAAGATGAATTGATCCGCCTGATGGATGAATACTCCGGCATCCTCATCGGCGTTTGCCGTTTGATCCTGAACGACGGCGCGCTGGCCCAGGATATCGCGCAGGAAACCTTTTTGAAAGCCTGGAGCCACGCCGGTTTTCAGCGGGAAAGCGAAAAGGCGTGGCTGATTCGGGTGGCCGTGAATTTATGTCACGATTATCACCGAAGCCGGTGGTGGCGGCATATTGATCATAAAACAGCGGTGGACACATTGCAGGCAGCCGCCCCGGAGAAAAGAGACCGGGAAATCCTGGATATGGTAAAACAATTGCCTATTCGGGAAAAAGAAATCGTGATCCTGCGTTTCTGGAACGATATGCCGGCCGATCAAATCGCGCAGATCTTAGGAATCAGCCGGGCGTCCGTTTACAGGCAGTTGGAGAAAGCAAAACAGCATTTGAAGCTGGAACTGGAAGGAGGCTGGGAACGGTCATGAAAGAACAGGAATTGAAACGCGCCCTGAATGCGTCCATTACCGGCTGCCAGCCTTCCGAGCATTGGAAACGCCAGGTATTGGCGCGGACAAAGGAAGGAAAGAGAATGAAAAAGCGATTATCATTGGGGTTGATCGTGGCAATCGCCTTGCTTTTGATCACGGCGACAGCCCTCGCCGCCACAGGGACGTTTGAAAAGCTGTGGCAGGTATGGCAGGATTCATTTCAACGAATGAACACCACCGGCGAAGTGGACATCATGAACGAAGCGGAATATGAAGTCTTCAAGCAGGAAAACGACGGTGTGAAAGACGATTGGATCGTTTCCACTGTACCCCAAAACGGTGATTTGGATTACGATACAGCTTTCGCCATTGCCCGCCAGGCCATCCTTGACAAGTTCGGCACGCCGGAAGAGGAACTGGACGCCATGGGGGTATATCCTAATTTCTTTAACACGCCCTATTATGAGGACGATCATGAATACTATATCAACGAATGGGATTTCTATATCACGCCCCGGCGCGATGTGGACATTGACGAGGATCATACCTACGATCCGCCGGGAGAGTATAGGGTATATATCGAATCTCCCTCCGGCAAAGTGACCCTTTGCAATTGGTACTTGGACGCCTTTTTTCCGGATTACGCCCGCCGCACCTGGGAAGCGGGAAAGCGCGATTATGTGTTCAGCAGGGCCAAAGGAAAACAGTTCTTTGAGCAAAACGAAGAAGATCAGGCTTACTTCCTTGCGTTGTTTGAAGAAGCGGGATACGATGCCGCTGAAATCATCAAAACGGACGAAGAAAAGCTGGCCAGTCAGGAACTGACGCTGGCTTTCGCGGAAGCCGGGGAAAACCTGCTGTATGCCGGAACTGCCGAAACCGCCGCGGTCATCCGGGCGATGGAAACCGTTTACGGCCTGACGGCGGAACAGCTGGACCGCTACTGCTTTATCCTGCTTTCCTCTCCCATGCCCAGCAAAACCAGGGATTACTGCTGCTGCTTTAATTACAACGTATCAGAGAAGCTGTTCGATTTGGTTGGGGATTACGAAGCCAGGGCTTTTTCCTACATCAGCAGGCTGGGCCTGTATATGGTCTGTTTGGACCCCGATACGCTCCAGCCCGTCAAAACGGTGCGCGCCGACCGTTCGCCCGCGGCGGAAAAGGCGGACGATGAAACTACCCTGCTGGGCCGCCGTAACTGGAGCAAAGACGATTTGCCCGAGTTTGAAGCCCTTCTCAGCCAGCTTGCCGCTATCGACACGGCCATACAGCGGAATGAAATGACAAAAACCGAGGGCGAAAACAATTACCGCGCGGTAATGCTCCGGTACGGCGGGGACCCGAACATTTACGACCCGAACGCCATCAGCAGTATCAAGGCGAATTAGTCGTCAGGGGCCTCTGAAAATTTGTTTTCAGTCATAGATCAATACCACTTCTCTCCAAACACAATAGGCTTCCCGTCCTGAAACAGCGTGACGCACACGTGCCCCGACCCTTCAAAGGGCACGGACGCCCCCGCCGTGCCCAGCGCCTCCCCGGCCCGGACCTTCTGGCCCGGAAGCACTTTGCATTCCAGGATGCCCCGGCACAGGCTTTCAAAGCCGTTGCCGTGGTCGATCCTGATCCCGTTATCGCAGGAAAGCACCGTTCCGGCTGCTATGGCGCATACAGGGTCCCCCTCCGCCTCGAAATCCAGGCCGGGATGGGCCATCCACACCCCCGTTTCCGGGAAAAACACAGGGGACTCGCTGTAACCCCTTATCACGGGCCCCGCTGACGGACGGACATAAAACACCGGTTCGGATGTTTGCTGTGCTTCGGCCAGCCGCTGGCCCTGATCAGAAAGCGCCATTTGATCCGCGTTCTCCAATCCCTGCTGCTGCCGCGTCCACACCGCCGAAAGCAAGATCACCCCGGCGCACAGCAGGGCCAGCAGATAATGGCCCCAGCGCTCCATACCCCGCCTGATTTTTTGCAGCATGGTTTTCCTCCTCCCCAAAAGGGCCGCCGGAGTTCCGACAGCCCTTTTTTATCGATGCGTTATTGATAGATACGGCCCAGGGTGGTGTTATCCAGGCTGCGGTTCTGCAAAGCGGGGATGGGGCTGGGCGCTGTTTCCGCCCGGTAATCCTTGCCCCGCAGGCGGATGGACCGGTCGATCACCTGATGGCTGGGCACGGCGTCCACGTTGGCGTTCACCGCTTTCTGATACACGAAGAAATCGTAATCCTTGGGCAGCATATTCACCGGTTTGAAGGCTTCCTTTTCGGCGGTAAAATCCACCATTTTCAGGGCGGAGCGCACGTATTCGATGTTGGGCTCGAAAAGGAAAGGTTCAGGAAACTCACCGCCCGGGATCACCTGCTGCCAGTCCTTCTTTTCGTAGGTTTTCAGCAGGTCCGCCGCCTTGTGCAAGTGGTTCAGCTCCATTTGGAAGAAGCTCTCCCACACCTTTTTCACATTCGGGTCGGTCTCGTCCTCCATGCAGGACCAATACAGCCACGCTTCCACGTACTGGTGCATGAGCAGCCCTTCCAGCCAGGTGCAGGCGGGGTCCATGAGGCTGCCGTACTGGGTCACGTGCTGCTCCTCAATCATGCCGATTTCCTGATACAGCTTGCGGCCCAAATCGGAGGTGTACAGGCCGCACACGTTCATATAGTAGTTCATGGTCTGCTGCTCGGCGGCGGTGATCACCTGAACGGCCATTTTATCGAAAAGCTGGGCGTCCGGCTTGCCGGGCACGCAGAGGGCGTCCATGGGGCAGCGGTGCTCCGAAATGGTGGGACGGCCCGGCATGATTTCCGTGTAGCCGCCCACCAGCCTTTCGGCGTACTCCCCGTGCTCCATTTCCAGCAGGTCGGCATAGCGGTACAGATGGTCGAAATCCTCCAGCAGGGCAAAGTCCAGGGCGGATTTGACGTGGGCGCAGGTCACCCGCTGGGCAAGCCCCGCGGTCAGGTCCACCGCCAGCTGCTCGTAACCGATGGTGTGCTCCAGCACCGTTTCATCCATGGGCTTGAGGCACGCGATCTTCTTTTGCTGCTGCTGTTCCTGGCGGCGCAGCATGGAAAGCTCCCTTCGCAGGTCGTTGTTGGCTTCATGCCGCTGGAATTGATGGGAATAGCCTGCGGCTTCAAACTCCGTGCCGTTCATCAGGATCACCCGCACCCGGGTATAGGGGTCCACGGCGAGCTTATCGTAGGAACGGGGATAGAGCTGCTGCCAGTTCATAAAGGCTTCGGTCTCTTTTTCGGGTTTTAGCTGGAACGGATTCATAGCGCTTCCTCCTTGCATTGATTCACGCCTTATTCTTTCCCGTCCAGGAAAAAACCATACGAAAAAGCCGCCGGAAATCCAGCGGCTTAGGATGTTCCAAAATCTATTTGGGTGTTACTTGACTACCAGGTTCAGCAGCAGTCCGGGCACGTAGATGCACTTGACGATCTGCTTGTCCCCGATGAGGGCCTTGACGGCGTCCAGCTTGGGCAGTTCTTCCTGGGCAGTTTCGCGGGTCATGGTGATGGGCACCATCAGCTTGCCCTTGACCTTGCCGTTGAGCTGGACGGCGATTTCCACCTCGTCCCGCACCAGATACTTTTCATCATACTTGGGCCAGGGCTGGGTATAGATGGGTTCGCCGTAGCCCTGCTCCTGCCAGATTTCCTCGCAGATATGGGGGGATACGGGGGAGAGCAGCAGCAGCAGCGCCCTGTATTCGCCGGGGGTAATGCTGCCCTTCTGGTAGATTTCGTTCACCAGCGTCATCATTTGGGCGATGGCGGTGTTGAACTTCATCTTTTCAAAGTCTTCCGTCACCTTTTTGATGGTCTGGTGCATGGACACCTTCAAATCCTCGCTGAAAGCGTCGGGGCAGGGGGTGGGAGCGATCATATCCTGCAAGCGCCATACGCGGTCTAAGAACTTGCGGCAGCCCCGGGCGCCGTTGGTGCTCCACGGAATGGCCTGGTCGAAAGCGCCCATGAACATTTCATACATGCGGAAGGCGTCCGCGCCGATCTCGGCGATGATCTCGTCGGGGTTCACCACGTTGCCCCGGCTCTTGCTCATCTTTTCGCCGTCGCTGCCGAGGATCATGCCCTGGGCGGTGCGCTTGGCGTAGGGTTCGGGCGTGGGCACTTCCCCGATGTCATAGAGGAACCGGTGCCAGAACCGGGAATAGAGCAGATGGCGGGTGACGTGCTCCATGCCGCCGTTGTACCAGTCCACGGGGAGCCAGTATTTCAGTTCTTCGGGGTCGGCAAAAGCCTTGTCGTTGTGGGGGTCGCAGTAGCGCAGGAAGTACCAGCTGGAACCTGCCCACTGGGGCATGGTATCGGTTTCCCGCTGAGCCGCCCCGCCGCACTTGGGGCAGGTGCAGTTCACGAAGCTGTCGATGCGGGCCAGGGGGGATTTGCCGTCGGTGCCGGGCTGGAAATCGTCGATTTCCGGCAGGCGCAGGGGCAGTTCTTCATAGGGCACGGCCACCACGCCGCACTTGGGGCAGTGGATCAGGGGAATGGGCTCGCCCCAGTAGCGCTGGCGGTTGAAAGCCCAGTCCTTCATCTTGTACTGGACGCCGGCTCTGCCGATGCCCTTCTTTTCGATTTCCTCGAGAACACGGGCGATGGAATCTTTCTTGTTGGTGTAGCCGTTCAGGAAATCGGAATTGACCATTTCACCGTCGCCGGTGTAGGCTTCCTTTTCAATATCGCCGCCCTTGATGACCTCGATGATGTCGATGCCGAACTTGCGGGCAAATTCCCAGTCGCGCTGGTCGTGGGCGGGCACGGCCATGATGGCCCCGGTGCCGTAGCCCATCATCACGTAGTCGGAAATGAAGATGGGCACCACTTTGCCGGTGAGGGGGTTCACGGCGGATAGGCCCTCGATCTTGAGGCCGGTCTTTTCTTTGGTCAGCTGGGTGCGCTCGAACTCGGTTTTCTTGGCGCACTCGTCCCGGTACGCCTGGATGGCTTCCATGTTGCTGATTTGCCCGGCGTATTTATCGATGAGGGGATGCTCCGGGGCCATGACCATGAAGGTGACGCCGAACAGCGTGTCGGGCCGGGTGGTGTAGATTTCCACCGTTTCGCCCGTGCCTTCCAGGGGGAACTTGACGAACGCGCCGGTGGACTTGCCGATCCAGTTGATCTGCTGCTGCTTGATGTTTTCAGGATAGTCAACGGTCTCCAGCCCTTGGAGCAGCTTGTCCGCGTAAGCGGTGATGCGAAGATACCACACGTCCTTGGGCAGCTGGATCACGTCGCCGTGGCAGATATCGCACTTGCCGCCCTGGCTGTCCTCGTTGGAAAGCACCACCTTGCAGGAGGGGCAGTAGTTCACCAGGGTCTTGTCCCGGAACACCATGCCGTGGTCGAACAGTTTTAAGAAAATCCACTGGGTCCACTTGTAATAGTTGGGATCGGTGGTGTCCACTTCCCGGCTGTAATCAAAAGAAAAGCCGATCTTTTTCAACTGTTCCCGGAAGTGATCCACGTTCTCCTTGGTCACGATGGCGGGGTGGATATTGTTCTTGATGGCGTAGTTTTCCGTGGGCAGGCCGAAAGCGTCCCACCCGATGGGGAACAGCACGTTATAGCCCTGCATGCGGCGCATGCGGGAAATAATATCCATGGCCGTATTGGACCGGGGATGGCCCACGTGCAGGCCGTGGCCGGAGGGATAAGGAAATTCGATCAAGCTGTAAAATTTCGGCTTGGTATGATCACTACTTGCGGCGAACGCCTGACGGTCATCCCAGAATTTTTGCCATTTGGGTTCGATCTCGGCGGGTACATAAGGTTTCACCGGCATGGGAAAGCCTCCTTCCATCATTGCGGATTTATACATTATAATCAGAAACGCATTTTTTGTAAAGAGGCGGATTTTTGGCCGTTTTGGGCCCCGGCCTGTGAACGGAACGTAAACTTTTCGCGTTTTTCTCTGGTCATGCAGGGAAATGGCGCTTTGATGTGTTATAATGGGGAAGAACCTGCGGAAGGGGGCTGGAAAATGGCGGGAAAAAGGTGTATAATATCGGTGCTTCCCGCGCGCCGGAGGCTGTTTTTTGCGGGCGTTGTGGCGGCGGTGATTCTATCTGTCCTGCTGTTTGCGCCGCATCCTTCCGCGGCAGTGCCCCGGCAAACGGATTCGCGCCTTGCGGAAGCGGGGAAGGACCTGACCGATTACACCGTGACCTTGCGGCTCAACGATCAGGAAGACACCCTGGCCATCTCCGAGATCATCCAGTACCGCAACGACACGGGCGGCACCCTTTCCACCCTCATGGTGCGCACCTGGCTGAACGCTTTTCAGACAGAAGAAACCAGCCCCGCCGCCCTGGAAGAACTGTATGACGCCTGCTATCCCGAGGGATTTTCCCCGGGCGTCCTGGAATTGTTCGATGTGCTCTGGAACGGGGAGCGGGCGGCTTACGTTTATGTGAACGAAGACCAAACGGCACTGGAAATTCAAATCCCCGCCCTTATGGACGGCCAGCAAGGGGAACTGACCCTGCGCTGCGTGGCCCGCGTTCCCGCCTGCGCCTACCGCGCGGGCAAAGTGGGCCGGGATTACCAATTGGGCAATGTGCTGCCGCTTTTATCCCTGTATCAGGACGGGGAATGGCGGACGGATGCATACTGTCCCGTGGGGGATCCCTTCCTGAGCGAATGCGCCCATTTTCATGTGACGCTGCATCTGCCGGAGGGCTATACGCCTGCGTGTTCCGCTCCTTTGCAAAAGGGAGAAGACGGGGCCTGGCGGGGCGATCTGATCGCGGCCCGGGATTTCTGCCTGTGCGTGAGCCCCGATTACGCGACGGCTTCGGGCCGTGCGGGCGAAACGGTGGTATATTCTCACGCGAAAACGGAGCAGGGGGCCAGACTGGCCCTGGAATACGCGAAAAAAGCGCTGGAAACTTATGCCGGGCTGTATGGGGACTATCCCTGGCCGACGCTTACGGTGTGTGAAGTTTCTTTCCCCTTCAGCGGCATGGAATATCCCGGCTTGTGCATGATCGGGGCGGACAACTACCGGGAGGACAGGGCCGATACCCTGGAACTGACCGTGGCCCACGAGATCGCGCACCAATGGTTTTACGCCTTGGTGGGCTCGGACCAAGCCTTGCAGCCCTGGCAGGACGAAGCCCTGTGCGAATACGCCATGCTGCGCTACGTGCGCGCCCGATACGGCCAGGGAAGCTTTGAAACGCTGAAATACTACCGGGTGGACGCGCCCATGCGGGAAAAGCTGCCCGGCACCCTTACCCCCGGCAGTCCCATCGATTATTTCGGCAGTCTGGAAGATTATCGGACGGTGGTTTATGGCCGGGGGGCGGCGCTGCTGCTGGCCTTGGACGAGTTATTGCCTGGCGGCGCGGACGGCTTTCTTAAAGCCTACGCGGAGGAATTTGCTTTCCGCTTCGCCACACGGGCGGATTTTGAAAGCTGCCTGAACCGGTACGCAAAAATGGACCTTGACCCATTATTGGCGGATTATTTGGATACAGTTATGGACTAAAGATACAGGAATGAGGTATAACCGATGAAACCGCAGGAGTGCTGCGTGCTGATCCCCTCCCTTTCCCCGGATGAAAAGCTTCCTGCCTATGTGAAGGAATTGCTTCAGGCGGATTTCGGGCTGATCTTAGTGGTGGACGACGGCTCCGCCCCGGAATACCAGCCCATCTTTTCCGAAATCGCTGGCTGGGACCGGTGCGCGGTGACGCATCACGAGGTAAACCGCGGCAAAGGCGCGGCTCTGCGCACGGGCTTTGCCTACATCCAGGAGAAAACGGCCCTGCGGGGCGTGATCACCGCCGATTCCGACGGCCAGCACACCGTGCCCGATACGCTCAAGCTGGCCGCCGAGCTGGGGAAAAAAGAAGAAGTGCTGCTGGGCAGCCGGGATTTTTCCCGGAACAATCCCAACGTGCCCCCCAAATCCCGCTTTGGCAACCGCATGACCAGCGGCGTGTTCCGGGTGCTGTACGGCCAGTGGCTTCCGGATACCCAAACGGGGCTGCGGGCTTTTGACCGGGGTCTGATCGATTTTATGCTGTCGGTTTCCGGCGACCGGTTCGAATATGAAATGAACATGCTCATCCAGTGCAGCGCGAAAAAAATCCCCATGCGGCCCATCACCATCGAAACCATCTATCACGAGGAAAACAAGGGCACGCATTTTCATCCCATCTGGGATTCCTGGCGGATTTATAAACTGCTGCTGGGCAATTTTTTCAAGTTCATGAGCACGTCGATCATCTGCATGCTGGTGGATGTGGCGCTGTTTTCCCTGCTCAAGCACTGGGGCTTCCTGGCGGAGCTGGAATTGAACACGCCCTGGCTGCGCGCCCTGTCACGGAGCGTGGAGCCGGTGCTTTTGGCCACGGTGATCGCCCGGGTGTGCTCGGCCACCCTGAATTTCCTGCTCAATAAGAACATGGTGTTCAAGATCAAGGAATGCAAGGGGGCGGTGTGGCGCTATATCGTCCTGTGCGCCTCCGTGATGCTGGTATCCGGCACGGTGGTCAGCGCCCTGCACGCTTTGACCGGCGTCAATTCTACCGTGATCAAACTTTTCGTAGACTTCCTGCTGTTCTTTGTCAATTACAGGGTGCAGCGGGCCTGGGTATTCCCGCAAAAAAACGCTGACCCGGCGAAAGGAGAAACAAAATGAAGCTGCCTGTAAGGATTTTATTGGTCTTGCTGTGCGCCGTCCTGGTGCTGTCCGCGCCTTTTGTACTTTCCGCCCCCAACATGTTAGGGGAAGTAAAATGGATGCTGCTGGATGAAATGGAAGGGGAGGACGAGGGCCTGCTGCGCTATCTGCTGCCCCGCGCCTATGCCGAGGAAGTGAGCGATTACGCCCTGCCGGTGGATTTTACCCCCGGCATGGAGCCCAACCCCGCCCTCTATACCGAAAACGGGTATGAGGACGCCTCCATCCGCGTGCAGATGGAAACCCGGGAGGAGGACGGCGTGATCTGGCGCATCGCCTGGGTGGAGGTGGCCTCTCCCACCCAGCTGCGCACCGCCATCGCGGGCAAGAAGGTGACCGCCAATTCCACCGCGCTGGTCAAATCCATGGCGGACAAAAATAACGCCGTGGTGGCCCTGAACGGGGATTACTACAGCAACGACCCCAACAAAACCACCTTCGAGTACCGCATGGGCGAAAAGGTGCGGGCCAAGACGAACCAGAAAAAAGATATTCTCATCATCGATGAAAACGGCGATTTCCATATTGTGCTGGCCCAGGCGAAAAAGGATCAGCAGGCGGCGCTGGACGCGGTGGCCGCGGAGCATACCATCGTGAACGCTTTCACTTTCGGTCCCGCCCTGGTGAAGGACGGGGAAACCCTGAAAATGAACAAGGATTACGGCTATAACCCTACCGGGCGGGAACCCCGCGCCGCCATCGGCCAGGTGGATCATCTGAGCTACGTGCTGGTCATCGCCGAGGGCAGGGGGGAATCCAAGGGCGTTACCCACCAGGAACTGGCGGATTTTATGGGCGCTTTAGGTTGCCGGGACGCTTTTAACCTGGATGGCGGCGGCAGCGCCACCATGGTGTTCAACGGGGAGTATTACAACGCCTTGGGCGGCAGTCCCCGGTCCATGAGCGACATCATTTATTTCGCCACGGCGGTTCCGGCTGAGGAATGGAAAGAGTGACGGCTATGTGGGAAGACGCGGTAACCACCGAATTTTTAGGCGTGAAGCTGTACACCTTTGGCCTGTACGTGGCCTTGGGCCTGGCCATCGCCATGATTGCCTTGGGCATCCTGCTCCGGCGGGAAAAATGGCCCAAGGGAGCCGCCGCCCTGACCGGCGTATGGACGATCACGTGCGGCTTCATCGTGTCCCGGCTGTTTTTCTGCTTCATGGATCAGGGGTTAGGCGGCCCCGTGCCCCCGCGGGGCGTGCTGCTGGTCACCGGCGGCGGCTATTCCATGATGGGCGCGCTGCTGGGCGCGTGCATCGGGGCCATCGCCGCCGCGAAGATCATGAGGCGCCCGCCCGCCGCCCTGCTGGACCTGCTTGCCCCGGCGTTTCTGCTGTTCGTGGCCTGCGAGCGCTTAGGAGAAGGGCATATTGACGATTTCGGCATCAGCCGTCCCCTGGTGGGCGATCTGTTCAAGGGCAGCTTTCTGGCCATTGAAGGGGACTATGACTGGGCGCTGGCCACCTATCTGATCGAAGCTTTCACGGCGCTGGTCCTGGCCTTGGTGCTGCTGTGGGATGGAAGCAAAAAGGGCCGCCGGGCGGGAAACACGTTTTTGCTGTTCCTGCTTTTGTTCGGCGCTTCCCAGGTGATCCTGGAAAGCCTGCGGTTTGATCAGCACATGCATCTTTCCTTCGTGGGCTTGCAGCAGGTGATTGCCATTCTGCTGCTGGCTGCTGGAGTGATCGTGCTGGCCATCCGGCGGATGCGGGATAAGAAGGGCCTGGCCATCGCGGCGCTGGCGCTGCTGCCGGTGGCGGCCGGCATCGGGGTAGGACTGGAATTTGCCATCGACCGCACCACGGTGAACCGGTTCCTGCTCTACGCCGCGTTTATTCTGGTGATGGCCGTGCCGGCCGCTTTGGGCGTGAAGCTGCGGAAGGAAGGATAAGCGAACCATGGAGAAAAAAGACATCGAAAGGATCAATGAACTGGCCCGGAAGAAAAAAACCGTGGGATTGACCCTGGCCGAAGCGGAGGAGCAGCAGTGCCTTCGCCGGGCCTATCTGGACGAGTTCAAGGAGAATTTGAAGGCCACCCTGGACCAGGTGTACATCGAACGGGAAGACGGCACCTACGATAAGCTGAAGAAAAAGCCGCCAAAGAACTGAAAGTTGAGAAAAAGTGCTTGCCGTTTCATGAAATTTCCTGTATAATAGATATGTTGTCCTGAACAAAAAAGATGGGAGATGCATTTACCATGCAAAAAAAGAGTTTATTGGCCCTGCTGCTGGCGCTCACAGTGCTGCTGAGCGGCTGTGCCCTGGTTTCCGTGGATACGGAGAAGGATAATGCCCAGGTTATCGTGGATGTAAACGGCGAAACCGTCACCAAGGCCGTGATTCACGCCGCGGTGGACAATCAGGTGTCCACATATGAATATTATAATCAGCTCTATTCCTCCTATTATGGCATTTCTGATCTCTATCCCACTGATGAAGCCACCGTCACCGCCGAAGTCATCGACGCCTACGTGAACCAGCTGGTAAGCCAGCAGAAGGCCAAGGAACTGGGTCTGTATGAAATGACCGAGGAAGAACAGGCTGAAGTGGACGCCAATGGCAAGACGAATTACGATTCCTTCATCCAATCCGTCGTCAGCACCTATATGCCCGGCAGCACGCTGGAAGGCGACGAACTGACCGCCGCCGCGGAAAAATACGTGGCGGAGCATGCCGTGGCTACCGTGGACGGCCGGTCCACGCTGGCTGATTTCGTAGCGGCTGCCGCCGATGAAAAAGCGCTGCAGAAGCTGAACGATTACATCATCAAGGATGTGGCCGTTACGGACGAAGAGATCCAGGCGGATTTCGACGCCAAGGTGGAAAGCGACAAAGCCAGCTATGAAGCCGATCTCAACGCCTACGGCACCGCTGTGAACAACGGCTCCACCGTGTATTACGCTCCTGCCGGATACCGGATGGTGAAGCACATTCTGGTCAAGGTTTCCGATGAGGACAGCGCTGCGACCACCGAAAAGCAGACCGCTTTGACCACCGCTCAGACCGCTCTGACCGATGCCCAGGCCGCTTTGGACGCTGCCGCCGAGGACGCCGACAAGACTGCCCTGCAGACTGCTGTGGACGATGCCCAGAAGGCCGTGAATGACGCCCAAGCCGCTTATGACGAAGCTCAGGCCGCCGGTATGGCCAACGCCAAGGCAAAGGCTGATGAAATCTACGCCCAGCTCACCGCCGAAGGAGCCGACTTTGAAACCCTTCTGGCCGACAATAACGGCGATCCCGGTCAGCCCGCCGCTGGCTACGCCATCTGCGAAGGCTTCACCAGCTTCGTGGAATCCTTCACCAACGCCGCTATGGCCCTGGAAAACGTGGGCGACGTGAGCGAACCTGTGGAATCCACTTATGGCTACCACATCATCAAGTACGTGTCCGCCGTGGAAGAAGGCCCCGTGGATATCGAAACGGTGAAGGACAGCATTTCTTCCGTTCTGCTGACCACCAAGCAGAACGAAGTGTCCACCGCCACCATCGCCCAGTATGTGAGCGAAGCCAATGTAAAGACCTATCCCGACCGGATGAACTGATCCTGAATAAGCATGACGAAGCCGCCGGATTTCCGGCGGCTTTTTCGTCCTGTCAATCCTTTTTCAGCGGGATCCAGATATAGTTCACGTTGTCCTCCGGCTTTTCGGCGGGGGGCATGTAGAACTCCAAGCTGTAATTTCCGGCCAGGGTGTACCCTTTCAGGTTGGGCAGCCATTCGCTCCAAATCTGGGTGTTCACGCTCTGCATGCTCTCCACCAGCGGCCCACGACATGTGAACTGCGCCCACAGCCCGCCGGGGATCACCCGGGTTTCGCATCCTTCGGGCACATCCTTCCAGGGCTCGTACAGATCGGCAATCCAGTAATCAAATTCCTTGCCGTTTTCGTCGGTGCACAGGCCGAACATGCCCATGAGCTTCTTGTCCTTGCTCTGCATCCATTCCGTCCAGAACTTGGGCACCTCCTGGTAGCTGGTATCGGAATTGAACCGGCGCTTCATGCCCACCACGGTGAACGGGGCCTTTTCCATGATGCTGTACTCCAACATTTTTCCACCCTCCATTGAGATTTTGATGTGCATGGGAGCAAAGGAACGTAAGCACGCGCCGCTTTCTCTGGCCTGGGACGGCGTGACGCCGTGGAACCGCTGGAACGCCTTGGCGAAGCTGTCCGGGGAATCGTAGCCGTATTTCAGCGCCGCGTCGATCACCTTGATCTGTCCCGCCGCCAGTTCCTGGGCCGCCAGCGTCATCCGGCGGGAGCGGATGTATTCCCCCACCGTCATGCCGCACAGCGCCCCGAACATCCGCTGATAGTAGAAGGGCGACAGCAGGGCATGCCCGGCGATTGCTTCGATGTTCAGCGGCTCGGTCAGGTGCTGTTCCATGTAGTCGATAGACGCCTGAAACCCGTCGATCCATCCCTGCATCGCGCCCGCCTCCTTGCTCATTGCACGGTCATTGTATCATCTTCACGGCGGCCTGTCCCGACATTCCGTGCACGGTTTGGACGGCCTTACTGCACGATCCCAATGGCAGTGATAGTGAAACGCTTATTGGTGGAATCCTCCGCCATGCGGATCTCCAGCACATGGTCTTCCGCATCGGTGCGGCTGTCCCAGATCATCACCACTTCGCTTTGGCCCCATTTGCCTTCACCGCCGGTGAGGGTGCGCTTCACCTTGCCGTCCACCACGATTTCCGCCGTGCCAAAGCGAGCCTCCGATGTGGCGCGCCAGGCGATGAGCAGCTTTTTGAACTTGCCCGTCACCCGCAGAGGTTCCGCCGGATCGGTTTCAAAATGGCAGAAATTTTGTCCGCACACCCGGCCGATGGGCAGATTGGCATAGGACTGGGTATCGTCATGGGCAAAACCGCCCCGTTCCACGGTCACAGTGTCCGGCCAGTTGCCGTCCCCGTACAGGGTGATCAAGCCCATATAGTCCGTGCCGTAGGCCGGTTCCACGTCCAAATCAATATCCTGTTCACTGGTTTCCAGGGCGTCGGCGGCTTCCACCGCCGCCAGCAGGCAGTCCGCCATGACGCCGTGGCCGAAGGAGGTGGGATGGTATTCGTCGAAGAAAAATTCCTCCGCCGTCCATTCCTGGCCCACATGAGGGAACGCGGCGTCCTTGATAGATACCATCATCAAATCGTAGGCTTCGCCCACCTTTTTCAGCTCATCCTGCAAATTAAACCCGCCCCGGAACACCGCGAACAGCAGGATCACCGCCGGGCTGTTGGGCTGGGACAGGATGGTTTTCACCAGCGATTCAAAGCACCGATGCTTGGTGGGCTCCTGGTAATCGTTCACGGAGTATTCCACGATCACTAAATCGGGCAGCCCGTCGGCGTCCTGCACCCGGTCCACAATATCCCGCTGATAGCGCATGAGGCCGAAGGTGGAGGCCGTGCCGCCCACCCCGGCGTTCACCAAACGCACGTTGCTGCCGTCCCCCGCGCCGTACCGGGCCGCGAAGCCCTGGGCAAACCGGGAAGCGTAACATTCCTGATACGTTTTCGCCCCCGCGCCCTCCGTAATGGAGCCGCCGATGGTGGCAAGGGTGATTTCTTCCCCCGCCTGCGCCCGCCGGATCACATCCTTCAAGCGCCGGTTGTTCCCTAAGTTCATCATGCCGTCTTTCAGCATGTCCTGATACCATTCCGCCCGATCCGCGTTTGAAAAGTATACGTTCTCGCCCATAGCGGCACATCCTCCCATCATCAGCATCATGACCAAAGCCCCGCAAAGGATTCTTTTCAGCATGGTGTGGCCTCCGTTCTTCTGAATGAAAGTTAAAGAAGATGCTTTGATTATAGCACATCTTTGTTCATTTGGGGAACGAAAAAACTTCTGAGCTTATTGCTCGCCCAACTAAATCGTGAATTATTTGCGGGCGATAAACCATCCCATATTGCGTCACTCAACCTCGAAATACGTCCAGTTGACCGAAATGAAGCAACGCCAGGGCGAAAAATCCACCCCAAATCTGATAATCTTTTATACTGAATAGTATAACACGATGGCAGTTTACAATAAAGGGAGTGAAAACATGAGTGATGACGTTTTATATATTTTGAGTAATAGAAAAACACTATTACGATTCCAGATTGCGCAAGGAATATGCACCTCAATTTTTCTTCCACATAATGATAGCTTTTATGATTCTATTGCCTTCCGAAAAGCATATCCTGAAAGATGTTGAGGAATATTCCTCAACAACATAATTTGGAGAGTTCTAATTCACCATTTTGATATACTTATAAATCGTCGGTCTACTCAACCAATATATCCTTGCCAGTTCCGTCACGCTCATGGTATCGTTGTCATAAGCAGGATAGTACTTGATGAATACAGCGGGAAGGTCTGCCTTGGTGGTGGGCCTTCTTCCGATTTGTTTGCCTTTTGCTTTCGCGTTTGCCATCCCCGAACGCACACGGGCACGAAGGATATTTTTTTCAAGAACACAGGGGTCGGTCCTATGTGCATTTCCGCAAATGCGGTTGTCTGCACAGAGATCCGTCCCCTGTTTATCTGAGCGCTTTATTTCAGATACATTTTGCTTGCCTCGTATGCGTATTTTAAGTAAGGATGTGCTTTCAGTCCGTCGTTCAGTTCCTTTAGGTTGCCCATATCCCGGCTGTCCGCCTGCTTCATGTACAGGTTCAGCATGGCCGGGGAGTAAGCGCCGCCGGGATTGGCAAGGTATGCCTGGTTGTTATCGAAATTGGGGGCCATGCGCAGCGCCTCCCCCGTCACGGAAGAACGGATCACACCGAAGTTCCTCATATGCCGGTCGGTGTTGGCAAACAGCGCGTCGGCCAGCAGGATGCGCTTCCATGCCTGTTCAAAATCGCTGCCAAGGGAAGCAAGATTTCTGTAAATGACCGCGTCGTCGTCGCTGGGGTCGTCAAAGCGGAAGCGGAACGAATCATACGGCTCAAAAAACTCATGGGGCTTGAGGAAATTTCGGGTGCGCACGCGCTTGCGATAGCGGCCCGCGTAGTCGTATTCCGCCGCGTCCCAGCCAATTTGCCGAAGCGCGCGGCTGATTTCTACCTCCGCTTCCGTGGCGGCGGTGGATTGCAGCTTGTACAGCCACCAGTCCCCTTCCTCAAATTTCCACGTCTTGGTAAAGCTGCCGTCCGTGGAAGCGTTGGGGGTGGCCGTCCGAATGCCTCTTAAACTGGTATCGCTGGAAAGCAGAATAAAATCGCTCACAGCGTTCTGCTCCTCCGGCTGGCAAAGCTGGAGCCTGGGCGTAAATTCTCCTTCTTCAAAACAGGTGAAGGTATCGGAAATACTGAACATATGTGACTGAAGCGCAAGGGCCGTCTTATCCCTGCTTCCATACAGCTCATTCATCAGGTTCCGGTGCTGCACGCTGTTCAGGTCAACGGCACGTTCGCGAATCCAGGCAGAAAAGCCTTCCGCGGAGGCGCGGCGAATCTGCATAGGAAGCAATTCCGGCTTCTGCGGAACGAACTCGGTGATAACGGAATGGCGGACAAAAAACGCCGCCACGGGGGCATCATCATTGTAGAGAGTATACCGCGTCAACTGAATCACCTCCCGCAATGCTGATTCCAGTATACCATTTTTCCTTCCTTTTATCCAGTCTTCTTTCTTTGAAAAACCTTTATGATCCGAAAAATCCGTTACCATTCACCTATTTGATAGAGACCAAGCAGCATCACAGGCAGGGGATGTCGGGGGAACTCCCCCGACTGTAATCCGCAGGCGGCGGCGTGTACGTCGCCGAGGAGCGGCTAAAAGCCGCTTCCTATATCAATTTCTGGCTGTAAAATGAGCGTTTTCGCTTGCGAAAATGCCATTTTACAAGAAATCAGCGATAGCTGAATGGTAACAAAAATCCGAAAAAACCCGCAAGCCTTGCGAAAGCAGGACTTGCGGGTTTCATCCAGTTCGTACTTAACCTGATTTTACTCTATGTATTTCATGTTGATCAATTTCTGAATGATTTCTTCTTCCTTTGTATCCTTGCTAAGAGAAGTGCAATATTCCCATGCCTTCCGAAAATCCAAAATCTTGTATTCTTGATTAGAGTCTGTTTCTAAATTCATAATAGCTGAACAAAAGCGAAAAAAGATGCAAAAACCAAAAGGAAATTCCACGATAGCGTCGAATAATACAATGAGGTGAAGGAAATGATTCGACGTTATGAGGTCACGGATGAGG
>JAFXSH010000010.1 GCA_017525805.1 Clostridia bacterium
GAAACCGTAATCGATGTCCTCGTCAGCGCCATGAAATTCTCCCACGTGGGTAACGGCAGTCTCACTACAGACGAACTGGAACAGCTGGGCGTACCGGTTTTAACAGCCTATACCCTGCTGACGACGGAAGAAGACTGGCGCAAAAATCCCGAAGGCCTCAACGCGGTAGAAACTTCCATCGCCGTAGCCCTGCCGGAATTTGACGGCGCGATCCACGGGGTTCCTGTCGCCGGCCGTAACGTATTGCCTGACGGCGCCATCGAATACCGGCCCATGCCGGAACGTACCGCCGCCATGGTTGACAAGGCTGTCAAATGGGCAAAGCTCCACCGGCTGAAAAACGAAGATAAAAAGATTGCACTGATTTTCCATAACTATCCGCCCAAGAATTACAATATCGGCAGCGCCTCCGGCATGGATTCCATGGAAAGCGCCACCCGGCTCCTGGCCCGCATGCAGGCGGAAGGTTACAAGATAGACTTTCTTCCGGAATCGGCGGAAGAGTTTATCCGCATCATGACTTCCCATGCCACCAACGATTTAAGTCTGTTAACCGACAAGCAGGCAGAAGAATGCCAGAAGCTTTCCGCGGATGAATATGCGGCTTTCTTTGCCACCCTGCCGGAAGAAGCACGGCAAAAGATGACGGAACAGTGGGGCGAAGCTCCCGGCGATATCATGCTGTCCGATGAAGGCAATATTCTGGTGCCCGGTACCATGAACGGCAACATTTTTATGACTGTGCAGCCTGCCCGTCAGTATGGCATGGATCCTGCCCGGGCCTATCACGATCCTACCATAGCCCCCACCCACCAGTACCTGGCGTTCTATTACTGGCTGCGGGAAGTATTCAAAGCAGACGCAGTGATCCATCTGGGCACCCACGGTAACCTGGAATGGCTTCCCGGTAAGGCAACCGGACTGGACCGTTCCAGCTATTCCGATATCGCCCTGGGTTCCCTGCCCAACATTTACCCTTACCTGATGACCATCTCCGGCGAAGGCGTCATCGCCAAACGCCGCAGCAGCGCCTGCCTTATCGGCTACCTGCCCGCCCCCGTAGCGGAAGCCGGTGCTTTCGACGAACTGGCAGAGCTGGAAAAAATGGCTGACGAATACAGCCATTTCCAGAAACAGGATTCAGAACAGGCGGCCGAACTGGAGAAAAAAATCATTGAACTGGCCCATGAAACGAAGATCGATGAGTCTGTTGCCTATGACGAAACAAAACCTTTCACCGATTATCTGGCAGAACTTCATGAATATATTGAAGAACTGCAGGACAGCGAGATCCATGTAGGTCTGCATGTGTTGGGCCAGCCGCCGGAAGGCGATATCCTCATCGGCGAGGTCATGCATCTCCTGCGCCTGTCCAACGGACCGGTGCCTTCCTTATACAATGTGTGGGCGGAAAAATTCAGTTTGAATTTCGAGGAACTGGAAAAGAATCCCTCCTCCATCGTGGAGTCCTTCGACCTGACCGGCGGCGAACTGTTGCGCCGCATCCGCAACGAAAGCCGCGCTTTTGTAACGGCCATTGCGGAAAAGGGTTTTACGGAAGAAGCGGTCAATGCGGCCATGCAGCTGCCGGAAACGGCAGAAGGTCCGGAAGAATGGCAGCAGAAAGTTAAATTACTTGGACAATATATCATTGAAGAAATATATCCCCGTCTTGCCAGAACAACAGATGAACTGGATCATACGCTGGCAGCCCTCTCCGGCAAATATGTGGCCCCCGGGCCTTCCGGGTCTCCCAGCGCCGGCGGCGTAGACTTGCTGCCTTCCGGTCGTAACTTCTACGGTGTGGATCCCCGGGCGCTGCCTTCCCAGGCAGGCTGGATAGCCGGGAAGAAACTGGGCGACCGC
>JAFXSH010000030.1 GCA_017525805.1 Clostridia bacterium
AGGGGAGCGGCTGCGGATTCGCCCGACGTGATCCGAAAACCGATGTTCTGCTGCGCGGAACGCCGAGGACGGCGTTCCCTACAGGAGGGTGCCATATAATCAAAAAAAGCCCCCGCCTCCCCCATTCCCCCCGCGCAAGGAACCCGAAGGAGGCGCAAAGCCCAAAAAACCGAAAAAACCCTGTTGCATATTTTGGAAAACAGCGGTATAATACAAAAAGGAAGCGCAATCAGCGGCAGGACATGGCGAGCGGCAACCCGCCATGCCCCTGTGAAAAGTGCCCTAACCACTCAACACAGCAGAACCAAGCGCCTGCGCCGTACCCCCATTATACCCGCACGTCCTCCCGTTTGCAAGAGGCCCGTGTGTTTTTGGCGCATCTGCTTGTGCGTTATCACGTTGATCTCCGGCGGTGTTGAGTGTTTTTCGCAAGGAACGCTCGACGCCGCTGTTTGTGTTTCCGGCCAAGGCCCGCGGGCGGGGCATTGCCTCGCCCACGGGCTGCGGGCCGGAGCATGGGGACGAAACAAAACAAAGGAGGACGAACCGATGCGAAAGACCATTCAACGGCTGCTGAGCCTGGCCCTCTGCCTGCTGCTCTGCGCGGCGCTCCTGCCGGGGACCGTGTGGGCCGCGGAGATCGTGGACAGCGGAACCTGCGGGAAGAACCTGACCTGGACCCTGGACAGCGATGGGAAGCTGACCATCAGCGGGACGGGGGAGATGAAGGATTTTGATTGGAATCCTCCTCCCTGGTACGGAAAACGCAGTTCCGTCAACACCGTCGAAATCCATTCCGGCGTGACCAGCATCGGCCGCAATGCCTTCTCCGACTGCAGCAGCCTGACGAGCGTGACGATTCCGGACAGCGTGACCAGCATCGGCGACGGGGCCTTCTCCGACTGCGACAGCCTGACGAGCGTGACGATCGGGAACAGCGTGACCAGCATCGGCGAATTTGCCTTCTGGAGATGCAGCAGCCTTACGAGCGTGACGATCCCGAACAGCGTCACAAGCATCGGCGGCTGTGCTTTCGAAGCGACTCCTTGGCTCCAGAGCCTTGGCGATTTCGCCATCGTCAATCACATTCTGCTGCGTTATCAGGGCAGCGAAACAGATGTGACGATCCCGAACAGCGTGACCAGCATTGGCAGCTATGCTTTCTCCGGCTGCAGCAGCCTGACGAACGTGACGATCCCGGACAGCGTGACCAGCATTGGCGGCACGGCCTTCTACAATTGCCGCAGCCTGACGAGCGTGACGATCCCGAACAGCGTGACCAGCATCGGCGACTCTGCCTTCGATGGTTGCAGCAGCTTGACGAGCGTGAATATTCCAGACAGCGTGACCAGCATCGGCGGCACGGCCTTCTACTACTGCAGCGGCCTGACGAGTGTGACGATCCCGGACAGCGTGACCAGCATCGGGTTCTGGGCCTTCGAGGGTTGCAGCAGCCTGACTGACGTATACTACGGTGGAACAGAGGATCAATGGAATGCGATTGAAGGCGACGGCAAGCCATCTGGCAACAGGATTACTATCCATTATTTTGACGCAGACCCCTCGAATCCGCTTGGTCGGAGTCAGCCGTACATCGTTGGCGAAGGGAACAAAGCAGCTGCAGTCGTCAACATCGCCAGCCCGACGGATCGCCCCATGACCGTCTACAGCGTCCGCTACTCTGCGGCGGGTCAGCTTCTGGGGATTGACGCGTATACGCTGGAGGCAGGGCAGAGCGGCCAGCTCGACATCCCCTTTGAGAACGGCGACTATCTCCGCATCTTCGCCACGGATGCTGACACCTACGCGCCGCTCTGCAAAAATCTTCAGGTGGATCGCCCAGCGTAACGGGGCGGTGTGTCGCACAGGGGACGTTCCCTTTGCTTCCGGGGCTGTGAAAACAAGCCGATGAAAAACAATGGGCGCTTTCAAGTTACAAAATCTTGGAAACGCTCTTTGTTTTTGACTTAATATCTTGCAATGCAGGAAACCGAAGACTGTAAAGTGTGCGAACTCGTGTTTCTCTCATAGAAATTTGACGCAGTGCTGTCGAAACTGTTCGTCCTGGACGGTGCGGTTATGCCGCAATGCACATGTAAGGCTGTTTCGATGCAATACTCGATGGAATCGCGGAGTGTGCTGGAGATAGGGGAAGCAAAAATAAGTAGCAGCGAACCTTCAGAAATGGGCAAGCCTTATCCCCACATGGCGTGGTCGAATCGAAATCAGATCGCCGCTCCATGCGGGGAAAGGGCTTGCCCTTTCCCCGCAGCACCCGCCAAAAGTTCGATCCCACCCCCGGTAAATCCGCACACCCCCGGCGAATCCGCACCCACCCCCGGTAGGGAACGCCGTCCCCGGCGTTCCGTGCGGCAACACCCACAACCCGGACCAACGTCGGGTGAATCCGCACAACCCCGTAGGGGATGGCGTCCTCGACATCCCCCGCAGCAGCAGCCCGGTTTTCGCAAAACCCCAGCGCATCCGCACCCACCCCCGTTGTAGGGAAGGGGCTTGTGTCAAGACCCACATGGTTTACAGATTGTGCAAACACATGGTTTACACATGGGGGTCACAAATTCCTGCAAAATGATTTGGAAGGAGGGCGTAGCCCGACTGGAAAATCATTTTGCA
>JAFXSH010000031.1 GCA_017525805.1 Clostridia bacterium
CCGTCCTGGTCGATGCACAGGTGGTAATCGTCAAACACCTGGCCGTAATGGCCCGCCGTCCAGTGCAGGTAGATGGTGGTGATGCGGCCCCGGGCCAGCTTCGCCATCTTTTTGATTTGTGTTTCCGTAATCTTCACAGGGTTTTCTACTAACATTTTTTCTCTCCTTTTCCTTTTTCCGGCAGCGCCAGCATTTTTATTTGCGCTGCCTGTTTTTATTTTTTGCAGAAACCGGAGAACAGAAATCCAAATGTTTTTGCTGCGGCCTTCGTGCCGCGGTTGGGTTCGTGTTTCCCGATTTCCCCTTTCACTTATATAATCCCGCGAGCTCAAAAAAACGAAACCGTTTTACCGGATTTTTTTAAAGTTTTTCTAAATTTTTTTCCGAAAATTTTTCGGGCCGGCATTTTTAGGGGATCACTTATATAATCCCGCGGCCCCGAAAAAACGAAACCGTTTTACCGGATTTTTTTAAAAAGTTTTTTACGTTTTTTATCCGGTAATTCGTGAGCCGGTCTTTTCCTTTTTTACCTATTTTAATAAAGCTAATTCCAAATTCAGTTTAATTTCTTTTCTGCCGTTTCACGAAATTTTTAAAAAAGCAAGTGTTTTTTCGAAGAAATGTGAATAGAATGTGAATTAATTTTTTCAAAAAGTGCAATTTTTGGTAAAAACACCGAATTTTTTCCAAGAATCGCCTTAATTGTGAAAAACCTGTCACAATTAGCTTTTTTACTGGACTTTCATCCATTTTTGTGGTACAATGGCTTTAGTAATCCGGACAAACCGGATTAAGTATAATTTTAGGAAAGGAGATGTCAATTTCCGTTGGATTTTTCTGAATTAAAAAAGTTTCCCTGGAATCCCGAAATATACCTTGCCCAACAGGGCGACACAAAGGCCATGCGGCGTACTTGCGCCAAAGCAGAGCCGATTGTCGACCAGTTCGGCAAGGTATCTTATTTTGTGAATTTGCTGGGGAAAGATGAGGTGCGCAGCATTGCGTCCCTCTCGTTGGTGGAGTTTGTGATGAGCTACCCGGGGGGCGTTCCCGATGAGGAAGTTCCCGCCCTGATCAAGCAGGCCATCAAATGCGATCTCATTAACAGCGTGCACCGGCTGGAGTACCGCCGGGGCAAAGAAGAGGCGCCGCCTACGAATGCGGACACCGGCTCGCCGGAGAACAGCTCCGGTGATACCGGCTCGCCTTCCGCGCCCCCTTACGGGGAGCCGGAAGCCTGCCTGTTACAGAACGCATATGCCCAAACGGTACAGGACGCCATTCAGCACCTGAACCGGAACGAGCAGACCGTCATCCAGTTTTATTATTTCCGCCAGGAAACCACCAATGAGATTGCAGTCCGGTTAGGCTGCTCTGTGCAAAACGTGCGGAAAATTAAACGCAGGGCCTTAACCCGCCTGCGCAGTTTGCTGGAACGTTAGACGAACAAAAAGGTTCGCCGCGGTTTGCTGTGACATTCCGGTCCCGATGTGAGATCCCGTCGGGGCCGGAATGTTATTTTTATTGCAAAAAAAAAGAGCAGCGGCATGCGCTGCAATCAAAATAAGATTTCGGAGGTTTTGAAATTTATGCAAGTGTGTATCGACACGCTGAAAGAATACGGTCTCATCGTGGAAAAGGACGGCAAGTTGTTTCTCGAAATCAGCGAGGCTGAGAAAACGAAACGAAAGGGCCAAAGAAAAGAGAAAGACACAATATATAATATTATTAATACTATGAATACTATGAATAAGTCATATGATCATAGTTCATACTTCACAAGAGAGGGAAATGAGGAAAAGCGCAACGGGCAGCCGCAGGATCCGCTGTACAGTGCGGAGGGCCGGAACTGTCTTCCTTTTGCGCCCGGAGAAGAAACGGACCGGAACACCTGGATCCCCCTGCGGGAACTGCCCGAGGACTGCCGCCGGGTTGTGAGCGCCTGGAACCGGCTGCACCTGAAAACCTTTTACGGCCTCTACCCCGCTGTGCTGGAAAAGGTGCAGGGCCTGCTGCAGCAGTATGATGTGGAAACGGTGATCCGGGGCATTGCCTTTGTGGCCGACAGTTCCTTTCTGCTGGGCAGAAGCAAGTACAAAGGGTTCAAGATCACCCTGGGCTGGCTGCTGGCGCCGGATCATTTTGCCAAGGTGCTGAGCGGAAAGTATGAGGACCAGTTTGACGAGTACGACCAGTGGCTGGACGGGGAACCTCTGCCCCCTTCCCTCACCGGCGAAGCGACGGAGCGCCTCATGTCACGGGAGGAACGCCATCAGGCGGTGGAAGAGTTGATGAATCCCCAAACGCCGGAAAAGTTGGAAGCCGCCCGTTTGCTGAAGCTGAAGTAAAAGGAGGCGCAACGGGTTATGAAAGAGCAACTGAACGTGAAGGATTTTTCCCGGATGCAAAAGCGCCGCAAGGCCATGGAGCTGGATGTGATGATCCACTGGGATTTTGAGCACGACAACGGCGAAGACCCCCGGGCCCGGGAGCTGGCCATGACCATGGTGGAACAGTTTCCCGCCTTGCGGAAGAACGGCACGGGCCTGTTTCTGTACGGCGGGCCCCGGGCGGGCAAAAGTTATATGGCCGCCGAAATTGTGAATGCGCTGACGGACCGGGGCTACAAGTGTTACATGACCAGCCTGCTGGGGTTGTTCAACTGCCTGAGCAACCGCAACGGGGAAATGCGCAGCCGTCTGCTGGAGGCCCTGTTCGAGTTGGACCTTTTGGTGCTGGACGACTTCGGCCTGCAGGCTGGCACGCAGCTGAACGATCAGACGCTGCTGTACATCGTCACCACCTGCCAGAAGCTGCGCATCCCTCTCATCGTGATCACCCACCACAGTCCGGACGAGCTGATGGCGGCCGGCAAGGACGGAAAGCCGCCGGTGTTGGTGAGCCACATTCGCCGCTGCGCGCTGGATTTTAATGTGATCATGCCGGCGGCGCGGCGGAGACGGATGCTACAGATGAAAAAAGAAACGAAGCAGATGCTGCATGCGGACGCGAGTGCAAATGGGAACGGGAACGCAAATGCGAATTCGAATGCGAAAAAAGATGCGCCGGTGCAGCAGGAACTGCCGTTGAAAGAATAGATTACTAAAATTTTAAAGGAGCTGATTGAATGCAGGAATGCAAGATTCCTCAAAATATAACTGCGGAGCAAAATGTGCTCAGCGCGATGTTGATCGGTGCAAAGGTGATCGACAAGGTGGCGGAGATTCTGAAGCCGGAAGATTTTTACCGCCCCTCCCACCGGATTATTTATCAGGTTATGCTGGCGCTGCACGCCAAAGAGCAGCCGGTGGATCTGATCACTGTGATTGAAGAACTGAAACGCCGGAACAAGCTGGACGATGTGGGCGGCGTAAATTATGTGACCCTTTTGGGGGAACTGGCCGTTACGGCAGCCAATGTGGAATGGCATGCAAAAATTGTGGCGGACGAGGCGGTGCTGCGGCAGGTGGCGGAAGGCTGCAACGAAATTGCCTCGCTGGCCTGCGGGGGAAACGGTAAGAGTCCCCGGGAGATTCTGGGCATGATGGAGCAGAAGGTGCTGGGCCTCACCGCACAGAACCACAGCAACGGACCAAAGCAGCTGCGTGACGCCATTGGCGAGAACATGGACGCCATGAGCCGCCAGTTGGAACGGCACGAAACCGTTACGGGACTGCCCACCGGGTTTCCCCAGCTGGATCACCTGACCGGCGGCCTTCACCCTTCGGATTTTATTATTCTGGCGGCCCGGCCTTCCATGGGGAAAACTTCGCTGGGGCTGAACATTACCGAAAACGTGGCCCTTCGCGGCGCAAAAGAGGGAGAAGCGCCCAAACGGGTGGTGCTGTTCAGTTTGGAGATGAGCCGCAACCAGCTGGTGAAGCGCATGATTCGCACCGAGGCGGAAGTGGGCGAGGAAGAATTATGTCCCCATCGCTCCCACGCATCGTTTGCCCCGGCGCAGGAGGAAACGTGGACGGCAGGTACGGATGCGGGCGCGGGAGAATGGTGTTCCCGCCTCCCCCACGCATCGTTTGCCCCGGCGCAGCCCGAAGCGGATGCACAAGAGATGGAAGTGCTGGATCGGTTATGGACCGCTTCGGACAAACTGGCCGGCGCCAGCGTGTTCATTGACGACACGCCCGGCCTGACGCTGCAGGAATTACGTTCCAAAGCCCGGAAGCTGAAAACCGAGGGCGGACTGGATCTGATCGTCATCGACTACCTGCAGCTGATGCGGGGAACCACGCAGCATGGCGGCTTTGAAAACCGCCAGCACGAGGTTTCGGCCATCAGCCGTGGCCTGAAGGCACTGGCCCGGGAGCTGAACGTGCCGGTGCTGGCCCTCAGCCAGTTGAGCCGCAGCGTGGAGAACCGGCAGGAGAAGCGCCCCATGCTCAGCGACCTGCGGGAAAGCGGCTCG
>JAFXSH010000032.1 GCA_017525805.1 Clostridia bacterium
AGCGCCGCCGCCGTGGGGGGCGTAGCCGCCATAGGTGTCCACGATGATCTTGCGCCCGGTCAGGCCGCTGTCGCCCGCGGGACCGCCCACCACAAAGCGCCCGGTGGGGTTGATAAAATATTTGGTATCCGCGCTCAGCAATTCGGCGGGGATCACCTGCTTGATCACGTCCTCGATCATGGCGCGCTCGATCTGCTCATGGGTAACGGCGTCGTCATGCTGGGTGGAGATCACAATGGTATCCACTGCCACGGGTTTGCCGTCCTCGTACACTACGGTCACCTGGGATTTGCCGTCGGGACGCATCCAGGGGCAAATGCCGGTTTTGCGCACTACCGCCATACGCCGGGTGAGCCGATGGGCCAGGGCGATGGGCATAGGCATCATTTCCGGGGTCTCGTCGCAGGCGAAGCCAAACATCATGCCCTGATCACCCGCGCCGGTTTCGTTTTCTTCCTGGGAACGGGTTTCCAAAGCATCGTCCACGCCCTGGGCGATATCGGGGGATTGGTCATGCACGGCGGTGAGCACGGCGCAGGATTCCCCATCAAAGCCCTTTTTGGCCCGGTCGTAGCCAATTTCATTGACTACTTTGCGAACGATGTCCGCGATGGGCACATAGCCCTGGGTGGTGATTTCGCCCATGACCAGGATCAGGCCGGTGGTGGCGCAGGTTTCACAGGCTACCCGGGAATAGGGGTCCTGCTCCAGCAGGGCGTCCAGCACGGCGTCGGAAATCTGGTCGCAGATTTTATCCGGATGCCCTTCGGTAACGGATTCGGAAGTGAATAATGTGCGCATGGTCTCGTCTCCTTTTGTCTGATTCTGAATACCGTACCGGGCCGCGAAAATGCCGCCTGTCAACAGACAAGCGGCATGAAAAACATCTATCGTTTGCGCCTTATCTGCCAGCGTGATGCTCACGCTGCTGGAATTAGCACCTTGCGGTTTCCCGCCGGTTGCCGGGCTTCATCGGGCCAGTCCCTCAGCCGCTCTGGATAAGGTATTCAGTTCGATAGAAGTATACGCTCATTTCGGCGCAACGTCAAGAGGGGGCGCGTAGGAAAAAGTGGAAAACAGAAAAAACGGACAATGTACGGCACGGCTTTACAGATCGATCCAGATGCCGGTATCCCGCATCAGCGAGTTTGGAATACTGCGGTAAAAGCGCTGCGCTTCCCCATTGCTGGCCGTAAGGGCAATCAAAGTATTTGCGCCTTCTTCCTTCAGGCGTCTGCATGCTTCCGCAAGCAGCGCCTGGGCAATGCCTTGATGCCGATGGCTTTTCAGTACGCAGATCCAATCCAGATATGCTTTTACTGAACCGTCAAAATGGCTGGGAATGAGCACGGTATCTATTCGTCCGGCCACCCGGCCCTCCGCGTAGGCGATAAGCGACAGGGAATGACGGAAACGATGATCCAGAAAACTGGCCTGAACGGCGGCGGTATAAGCGTCGTCGATTTCCCAGCCCCAAACGTTTTCTTCCTCTCTCAGCCGCTTTTCAAAATTCAGCACGTCGGGAACGCGGTCCAAAGTAAACTGCTCTATGCGAATATCGTTCCCGTTCATTTATTCGTTTCCGCCCAATGCAGCGCACCGTCTACCGCCCGATGCCAGCCGGTGAGCAGTTCCTCCCGCCGTTTTTCGTCCATCTGGGGCTTGAAGGAATCCGCCACGTGCCACCCGGCGGCGGTTTCTTTCAGGTCCTTGTAGATGCCTACGGCCAGTCCTGCAAGCAGGGCCGCACCCAAGGCGGTGGTTTCCAGCACGGCGGGCCGCTGGACGGGCACGCCCAAAAGGTCGGCTTGGAACTGCATCAGCAGCTTGTTGGCGCTGGCGCCGCCGTCCACCCGCAGGGCGGCGCTGGGCTGGCCGCAGTCCTGGGCCATGGCGGAAAACAGGTCCCGGCTCTGGTAGGCGATGCTTTCCAGGGCGGCGCGGACGATGTGCGCCCGACCCGTGCCGCGGGTCATGCCAACCAACGTACCCCGAGTGTACATGTTCCAGTAGGGCGCGCCCAGGCCCGTGAAAGCGGGCACTAAATACACCCCGCCGGTATCGGAAACGGAAGCGGCCACCGGCTCGCTTTCGGCGGCGGAGGAAATCATGTGCATTTCGTCCCGCAGCCATTGGATGGTGGCCCCGCCCATGAAAACGCTGCCCTCGAAAGCAAAGGTGGGCACGCCGTTCAGCCGCCACGCCATGGTGGTGAGCAGGCCGCACTGGGACAGGCGGAATTCATGGCCCGCGTTCATGAGCATGAAGCAGCCGGTGCCGTAGGTGTTCTTTACGTCGCCTTCCGTAAAGCACGCCTGGCCGAACAGGGCGGCGTGCTGGTCGCCTACCAGCGCGGCAACGGGGATGCGCGCGCCCAGCAGGTCTTCCCGCAGCATGCCCACCACATGGGCGGTATCCACCACTTCGGGCAGAATCTCCCGGGGGATATCCAGGATGGACAGCAGTTCGTCGTCCCATTGCTGGGTGTGCAGATTGAACAGCATGGTGCGCCCGGCGTTGGTGGCGTCGGTTACGTGGGGGTGGCCCTCCACCAGATGCCAGGCCAGGAAGGAATCCACCGTGCCAAAGCAGATTTCGCCCTTCTTCGCCCGCTCCCGCAGGTTCAGTTCGTCCAGCAGCCATTTGATTTTGCTGCCCGCGAAATAGGCGTCGGGCACCAGTCCGGTTTTCTGCCGGATCACGTCGCCGCAGCCGTCCGCCATGAGCTTTTCAATGATGGGCGCGGTGCGTCGGCATTGCCACACGATGGCGTTGTACAGGCAGGCCCCAGTTTCCCGATCCCACAAAAAGGTGGTTTCCCGCTGGTTGGTGATGCCGATGGCGGCGATTTCCTTGGGGTCGATCTCCGCCTTGCGCACGGCGGTGCGCAGGGCTTCGATCTGGGTGGACAGGATATCGGCGGGGTCGTGCTCCACCCAGCCGGGATGGGGATAGTGCTGGGGAAATTCCTGGGCGGCGGCGGTGACCATATGGCCTTCCAGGGTGAATACCACAGCCCGGGAACTGGTGGTTCCCTGGTCCAGCGCCACCAGATAACGTTTATTCATCATGGGAAAACGCCTCCTTGGGTTCGATTATTTCATGGCGGCCTTGCTCATACCGGTCATGATATATTTTTGCAGGATCAGGAACAGGAACACGATGGGAATGATGGCCATCACTGCCCCGGCCATGATTTCGTTGTAGTTGCTCACGAACTGCCCGGCGTAGGTTTCTTTCAGGCGCTGCACGCCCACGGCAATGGTGCGGCTGGCTTCGGACTGAGTGACCATCTTGGGCCAGAAGTAGCTGTTCCAGCCGTTGATGAAGCTGATGATGCTGATGGTGATCAGGGTTGGCTTGCACATGGGGCACAGCACGTTGATGATGGTGCCGAACCGGCCTAAGCCGTCGATGCGGCCCGCTTCGATATAGCTGTTGTCCACAGCCATGAAATTCTGGCGCAGCATGAAGATGAAGTAGGCGCTCACAAGGTTGGGCAGCACCACGCCGGTCCAGGTATCGATGGCGTTGAGCCGGGCGATGATCACGTAAATGGGAACGAAGGTCACCTGGATGGGTACCATCAGCGCGCCCAGAACAAACATGAACAGCACGTTTTTGCCCTTGAAATTGCCTTTGGAAAAGCCGTAGGCCGCCATGACGCCGATGGTCAGTTCGCCAAGCATCATGATCACGGTGGTCACCAGCGTGTTCACCAGATACCGGCCAAAAGGCGCTTTGTTCAAAACGTTGGGATAATTCTCCCACACGAACTTGTCAGGCCACAGCGTGGGCACCGCCCGCATCAGCTCGTCCGACGTTTTCAGGGAGGAAATCACCATCCAGTAGATGGGGAAGAGGGAAATGAGCACGATCAGGATGGCGGCGGCATACTGGGCGGTGACCCGGTACACGCTGTGGGCGATCTGCAAATGCTCGTCCGCCTTTACGATGGGGGAGACGAAGCGCATATACAGGCCGCAGACCAGCACGAAGCCCAGCAGAATCAGCGCGGCCATGCCGAAAGCGGAGTAGTTTTTCGCGATCAGGTTCAGATCCTGATGGAAGTTATACTCAATGAAGTCCGGCAATTGCCGCGCTTCCTCCAGGGTGGACGCCGTGCCGCCAGCCAGGGCGGCGTGCTTTTGCAGCGTAGCGTTATAGGACAGAAGGCCGAAACCCCAGCAGGCGCCTAAGATCACCGCGAGAATCGTCAGCAGCGCCAGCAGATCGAAGAATCCGCTCTGCCGCATACGCCGCCATGGACCGTAAGGACTGGCTTTTTCTTTCATCCGGCGGACGCCGTCTTTCCACATCATGGGAATGGGCGCGAGGATCAGCGCGGCGGCTGGGATCAGCAGATAATACTTGAAAGACCCCGCCGTTTTCAGAGGGATCAAAACGAGGGTGAAGAACAGGAGCGCGAAGCCGATGATCACGCAGACCGTTCCGATTTTCTTTTGCCGGTTCAGCTTTTTGAACATGAGGTTCCGCCTCCTTTCTTACGCGTCGTAGTTCACGTTCCGGTTGGAGAAGCGCATGGTGGCCGCTGTGCACACCAGCAGGATCACGAAGAACACCAGGGACACCGCCGCGCCGCGCGCGGTGTGGAAATCCTTGAAGGTCAGGTTGTAAATCCACTGCACCATCACGTTGGTAGCCGTGCCGGGACCGCCGCCGGTCATCACGTCCACGGATTGGAATACCTTCATGCTGGCAATGAACGTGGTCACGAACAGGAACAGGGTGGTGGGTGCCAGCAGGGGAATGGTGATATACCGGAAGCGCTGCACGCCGTCCGCCCCGTCGATGGCCGCGGCTTCGTAATAATCGGTGCTGATGCCCTTCATGGCGGAAAGGTAAATCATCATGGCGTAGCCCACCACGCGCCAGCCGGTGAGGATCAGCACGCCGGACAGCGCGGTGTTTGCGTCGATCAGCCAGTGAGGCCCCTGAATGCCGAAAAGAGAAAGGGCATAGTTCATGATGCCTTCCATCTGCCCGATGCCCGTGGCGATGCTGGAATGCAAAATCCACTGGAACACCACGGCGCTGGTGGATACGGCGATGTACTTGGGCATGAACACGATGGCGCGCATGGCGTTGAACATCTTCGTCATGCGGTTAAAGAGCAGCGCCAGCAGCATGCCGCCCACCAGCGTGATCACGACCTCCCAGAACATGTACACCCCGGTGATTTGCAGGCTTTCCCAGAAATAGCGCGTGCCCGCGCCGTTGAAGATCCATTCAAAATTGAGGAAGCCCACAAATTCCTGCTTGCCCGTAGTGAGCACGGACATGTTGGTGAAGGAAATGCGGATCAGGTCGATCACCGGATAATAGACGAACATGAGGAACAGCAGCAGAGCGGGTTCCACGAAAAACAGGTCCTTCATCCGCTCCCAGCGCTGGATCCGCATCATGATCCCGTTGAAAATCAGCACCAGGCCCAGCAGCAGGATCATCACAGCGTAATTCATGATGGCGCTGACCGGCGCGATTGGAATATCGCCTTTCACCGTCACATAGTACGTGCCCGCTGCCGGGATTTCCATGGTCACCGGCGAGAGCGTACCGGCAGCAGAGAAGGCTGGAGCCATGGCGGCAGCCACTTCCTGCCCGTTCAGGCTGTTGCACAGCACCAGACGTCTTTCGCTGGTGGAAAGAGAAGACATGACGTACAGCGTCAGCGTGCAGGGACCCTCCACCGTGGTTTTCAGGCTGCGGTATTTGCTGCTGCCCGCGCCGGGAAACTTGACGGCCTTGGTAAACGTCATGCCGTTATCCAAGGTGATGGGCTGTTCTTCGGCGATGACCGCCGTCTGCCTTTCCTTGGTGGCGGGAAATTGCAGTGATCCGCCCTTCAGCGCCTTTTTCGTTTCCCCGATTTCAAATTCCTCCACGTTGACGCAGTCGTCTTCCGCGGTGGACAGGGAAGCGTAATAAACGTGAACGCCGCTTTCCTCGCCGTCCATGTCAAACGCGCCGGTAATGCCGGTTCCTGCGCTGAGCGCCACTTCCCGGGCGATGAACACCTGATCCGCCATATCGGCGAAAGGCGAAATCTGCCAATCCCCCACCAGATAGCCAAACAGGCCCACCAGGGCGATCACCGCGCCCAAAATGATCAGCGCCAAGCCGGTCCGGCGCTGGGCGGGCGAAATCAGCTTCCGTTCGCGCAGCTTGTCTTCCTTGATCCTCAAAACGTCTTTCACAGCCGATCCCTCTTTGATTCTTGAAAGGGGAGAGGAAATATCTCCTCTCCCCTCATATTTTGCCGCGTATGCGAGTTATTTCACAGCGTCCAGTTCCGCCTGAATCTCAATGGCCAGCTGATCCAGGGTCTCCTTCACGGGAGCGCCGTTGTTGTAAATTTCAGCCAGGGCAGCGCGCCACAGGTTGCCGCAGTTATTGTAAGCGGGGTTCTGGTTGCGGGGGTTGATCCAGGAAGCCATCTTGATAATGGGATCCATAGCGGGCTTCTTGGCCAGGTATTCCTGATATTCGGGCAGGTCCACCACGCTGCCGCGGGTGGGCAGGTAGCCGGTGTTGTCGCTCCAGTACAGGTTGATTTCGGGGCTGGCCATGAACATCATGAACTGCCAGGCCGCGTTCTTTTCCGCCTGAGAAGCCTTGGCGGGAATGAAGATGGCTGCGCCGCCCACTTCGCTCTTGAAGCTCTCGCCGTCGCTGCCGCCGGGCAGCCAGGCCATGCCCACTTCAAACCGGGCCGCTTCGTCTTCCAGAGCGTTCACGCGGTTGACGTAAGTGGTGTACAGGGAAGAGGTATGGAACACGCTGAACGCGCCGCCCGCGATGAACAGGTCGCGCATGTTGGAGGACGCGCCGGAGCCATAAGCATAGTAGGCGTAGCCCTTATCGATCCATTCCTTGATCTTGGTGTTCAGCTCGATGCTCTTTTCGCTGTTCACGTCGGTGGTGCCTTCGTCGGTCACGATCTGCACGCCGTTGTTCTTGAACAGCATTTCATGATACCAATAGTCCCAGCCGCCGAATACGGTGCCGTAACGCTTGGTGGTGCCGTCCTCGTTGAACAGGGTGGCCTTTTCCAGGAAAGCTTCCATTTCGTCGATGGTCTTAGGCATTTCGATGCCTTCGGCTTCGGCGACGGTCTTGTTGTAATACATGCACTGGGTGGAAATCAGATAGGGCAGGCAGATCTGCTCGTCGTCATAGCTGGTGGAAGCCAGCAGGCCCTCGCCGAAGTCCTCCACATCATAATCGAAAGCGTCGATGTAGGGGTCCAGCACCTCGCACAGCCCGGCAGCGCCGTAGGCGGCGGGATAGGAGGTGTTGCAGCACACCAGGGCGGGCACCGCGCCAGCCGCGTCGGCGGCCCGGAAAGCGGTGTCGATATCGGCGTAGGCGCCCTTGTACACGGGCACCACGGTGATGCCCATGCCGTTTTCGGCGTTGAACTTGTCTACCATGTAGGCGATCTGCTCATCGAACTGGCTCTCATGGGCATGCCACCATTCGATGGTGATGGGCTCGGTCACATCGTATTCAGTGGCCGCCATGGCTGGAATCACGGACAGCGCCATCACGGCGCACAGCAGGAACGCAAAGAATCTCTTCATCCCGGGTATCCTCCTTTTTTATTGGGTGGCAATCCTTTTCCAACGCGCGCAGGATTTGCCTTTTCTCTGGATATATGATACCAGATTGCACAGTTTTCGTCAATAGGAAGAGAAAAATAATCTGGGCCTATGCAAAGCTCACACCAGGAAAACGTCAAAAAGTTTTCAGCCGGAAAACCCGGTCCATGGGATGGACGGAAGGATTGGAGGGATTCATATAAGTTTTCGCGGCGGATTCAAATACCACATAGATTTCTTCCCCGATGGTGCACAGGCACTCCGTCATGGGCGGGCACATGAGCGTGGCTTCACGGGAGGTACTGTCCAAAATCCACAGGGGCACTTGTTTTCCATTCACTTCCACGGTTTCGCCCGGGTCCTGGGACAGTACGTCCGCGTAGCGGTACAGCACGGAATCGTTCCGCCTGCCGTAGGATTGGCTTAAATAGATTTTGCCGTTCAGGATGGTCATGCCCTGAATCCGCTCCGTCATGGACAGGATATAATCCGGGGCGGAAAAGTCCTGCCCCTCTCTCATGATGTAGCCGCAGGTCCACGCCCGCTGCAGGCCGTCCGCCGTGCTCACCCGATGGGAAGCGTCGGTGGGGTAATCGCCGCCGTATTGGAATTCACCCACCCACAGAACGCCGTCCGCATAACTGCAATAAGAGGAATTCACCGGCACGGGGATTTCTTCTTCAAAGGCGCAGGAAGCGTTGGCGGGAAGCTTGTTATATGTTTCCAGGGAAATGCGGAACAGCTTATGGTCGTTGGATACGTAGATATCCGTTTCGGTGGCGCATACGCCGCCTGCGTGGCCGGTGTATTTGCTGCCGTCCACGTTATTCAGCTTGACCTGCCGGATCAGCTCTCCCGTTTCCCGGTTTACAGAAAGCAAGGCGCTTTGTTCCTTCCCACCGCTGTACCCTCCAAACAGCAGGGCGTCGTCTGTTGGCAGATACGTGATTCCCTGGGGAACGAAGCCTTCCTTCAAGCCGGGAATCACCACGGACAGTTCTCCCGCTTCGCTGAAACGGGCATACGCGGCGGCGGATGCTTCCGCGTCCGTGACGGATGCGGAGGTGTATACCGTTTCCGCCGTGCAGGAGCAGGTCACCAAGGCAAGCAGCGCCAAAAGCGCGCACAGTGTTTTTTTCATATGGCTTTTTCTCCTTTCGTGCTCTCCGAATCAATATTATACCAGATTGCATCCCGTAGAAAAAGAGAAATTTCACGCGACTGTTGAATTTTTTTCGATCTTGGTATATAATGCCTTTGTTTACAGGCAATGCACGGGTCCATGCCGTCCAAACGCAGAGAGCGCGCCTTAGGCTGAAAGCGCGCAAGGCAGGCAGTCCCGCCCGTGGGCCAGCGGCCAATCCCCGCCGGGGCGCTCCCGTTACAGGGCGATGTAAGCCGGGCGCTGATTATGCGCCAAGCAAGGTGGTACCGCGAAGCAAGACTTCGTCCCTGCAGAGGAACGAAGTTTTTATTTTTGGAGGTGGAAAAACTACATGGCCAAGGAAAAGAAACAGGAATTCGTGCAGCACATCACCCCCCGGGACGAAAATTTCTCCCAGTGGTATACCGACGTGGTGACCCAGACAGACCTCATGGACTATACCCCCGTGCGCGGCTGCATGGCATTGAAGCCCTACGGTAACCGCATTTGGGAGCTGATCCATGAGCAGCTGGACGCCATGTTCAAGGAAACGGGCCACGAAAACGTGTCCATGCCCATGCTGATCCCCGAATCTTTGCTGCTCAAGGAAGCGGACCACGTGGAGGGCTTCGCCCCCGAAGTGGCCTGGGTGACCCAGGGCGGCACCGAAAAGCTCCAGGAACGGCTGGCTGTGCGCCCCACCAGCGAAACCATTTTCTGCACCATGTTTTCCAAGTGGGTGCAGAGCTACCGCGACCTGCCCCTCAAGTACAACCAGTGGTGCAGCGTGATGCGCTGGGAAAAGACCACCCGGCCCTTCCTGCGCACGGCGGAATTCTGGTGGCAGGAGGGCCACACCGTCCACGCCACCGCCGAGGAAGCGGAGGAAGAGACCCAGATGATGCTGAACGTGTACAAAACGTTCTGCGAAAAGAACCTGGCTATTCCCGTGTTCGCGGGCCAGAAATCCGATAAGGAAAAGTTCGCGGGCGCCCGGGCTACCTATTCCGTGGAAGCCATGATGCAGGACGGCAAAGCCCTGCAGGCGGGCACCAGCCACAATTTCGGCACCAACTTCGCCATTCCGTTCAACATTCAATACCTTTCCAAGGACAGCAAGCTGGAATACTGCCATGAAACCAGCTGGGGCGTTTCCACCCGTCTGATCGGTGCCATCATCATGACCCACGGCGACGAGCGCGGCCTGAAACTGCCTCCCATGATCGCGCCCTTCCAGGCGGTGATCCTGCCCATCGCGGCCCATAAGGGCGGCGTGATGGAAAAGTGCGAGGAAGCCTATAACACCCTGAAAGCCGCCGGGATCCGCGTGAAGCTCGACGACCGGGACAACGTGTCTCCCGGCTGGAAGTTCAACGAATGGGAGCTGAAAGGCGTGCCCATCCGCGTGGAAATCGGCCCCAAGGATATTGAAAACGGGGTTGCCACCGTCATGCGCCGCGATACCTTTGAAAAGAGCACCATCAGCCTGGACAATTTAGCGGAAGAGTTGAAAAAGCTGCTGGATGACATTCAGCAGAACATGTTCAAGATCGCCGACGAGTTCCGCCTTTCCCACACCAAGGACGTGCACACCTACGAGGAATTGAAAGCCCAGGTGGAGGGCGGCTATGCCCGCGCCATGTGGTGCGGCGACCGGGCCTGCGAGGACAAGATCAAGGAGGAAACCAACGCCACCTCCCGCAACATGCCCTTCGACCAGACGCCCATCGGCGATACCTGCGTGTGCTGCGGCCGGAAAGCCAATAAGGTGATGTATTTCGCCAAAGCGTATTGATCCCCAAAACGAGAAAAGGCGCTGCACGCGGCAGCGCTTTTTCGATGGGGTTTATTCCAGGGCGGCGGGCTTTTGCCGGTATATCACCAGCGCTTTGCCCAAGCGGATAAAATCGCACAGTTCCTTATAACTGGCGGGTTTTTCCTCAAAGGCCACGAAAGCCTTTCCCGCGTCCTCGGTCCGGTGGGAATCCGAACCGGCGGTCCAGGGCTTGCCCTCCCGAAGGGCCAGCTCCTGGGCTTTTATGTTGAAAATTTCCTGTTCGTTGCCGTAATTGAACACCTCGATAGCGTCCACGTTCAGGCCGGGACGCTCGACGCCGGGATGGCGGATATAATGCGCTTCCCGGTAGGGATGGGCGCGGATGACGATTCCGCCTAAGGCGTGCACCACATCGCACAGGTATTCGATGCTCCATTTGTCGCAGTTTTCCAGTTCATGATAGAGGTGCTCGGGCTTTAGCCCCAGAAGCAGATAATCCTCTCCGTTACCGCCCATATGGGTGTATTCCACGCCGAAATACACGGGCAGGCCCAGTTCGTCTCCCGCTTCTTTGGCGGCGTAATAGCCGCGCAGGTATACGTCCATTTTTTCTTTCCAGGTTTCCGGATCGTTGGCATAGGAATTGCCGTTGATAAAGTGATCCGTGACCACCACGCCGGAAAAGCCCTTGCCGTGATAGGCTTTCACCATGTCCCGGGCGGGGGACCTGCCGCATTTGCTGGTTTCGGCGGTATGCATGTGCAATTCGTAAGAATACATGAAATATGTTCCTTTCCAATCAAAAATGGCGGACGGTTTTCCGATCCGCCTGTTCATTTCCACATTTTTTTGCAATTTCCTGCATCATGCGGGAAAAAGGATCATTTCAGCCGGATGGACACCGGAGCGCGCACGGTCATGCTGTCCGGGGTCACGTCGCAATCGTAGGCCAGCACCTGTACGCCCGCTTCCTGGGCATGTAACAGGGCTTCGGCAAAGGCAGGGTGGGTTTTCCGGTTGGGGGCAAAGCAAGTGACGCCCTGCATCTGGATCACGAACAGCACCGCTGCCCCGAAGCCTGCCTTGAGGCAGTTTTCCAATTCCTTCAAGTGCTTTACGCCCCGTTCCGTAGGCGCGTCGGGGAAAAAGGCCAGGCCGTTTTCCTCCAAGGTCACGCCCTTGACCTCCACAAAGGTTTTTTTATCTCCCCGCTCCAAGTAAAAATCCAGCCGGGACGCGCCGAAAGCCGCTTCGGGTCGAAGCAGAGTAAGGCCCGGAAACAGCCGGGGCAGCGCTTCCGCCGCCGCGCGGTTGGGAGCTTGGCTGTCCATATTGATATACAAACTGCCCTTTTGCACGGCCACCAAATCGCAGCGGGTCTTCCGGCCTGGGTTCTTCCCAACGGCCAAGGTCACTTCCGCGCCGGGCACCAGCAATTCCGCGCAGCGGCCCGTGTTTTTCACATGGCAGATTTCCAGTCCGTTTTTCGTTTGCACGTGGGCAATAAACCGGTTGGGACGGCGCAAAAACGTGCCGGTCAAAACTTCATCGTACAGCTTCATGGGATCACATCCGTTTTTTCTTCCGCATGGCCTGCCACAGGGCGTCGGCGGTCTGACCCTGGGCTTCCTGGGGTTTGGGCTTTTCTTTCTGCTTCTTTTCTCTGGGTACGCCTGCCATTTCTTCCGGTTTCTCCTGCCGGGCCAGCCATTTTTCCCAGGGAAGACGCCGCTGGGCAACGTCCAGTACGAACAGAACCAGCGCGGTAACGGCCAAAGGCACGGCCAGATCATGCCGGGACCGGGCGGCCCCAGAAACGGCGGAAAACAGTTCTTCCGGCGTTTCCGCCATCACGCCGCCGGTGAGCACGGCCAGCCGTTCCAAAGCGTCCCCCGCCGCGAAGCGCAGGTCGTATTCTTGAGAATAAGGCATGACCGCGCCGCCTTCCAGGGAAGCCAGCATTTCCCCGTTTTCGCTGTAACGCACAGTCACGGCGTATGCGCCCGGTCCGGCGTCGGGAAGCGACGCTTCGTAGGTGTCGGGGGAAACGGGGGAAAGGACCATGGCCTGCTGTTCACCATCGGGGAAAATCACGGTGGCTTCCACTGTGCCCGCTTCACTGGCTTCGGGGTAGGTATAGCGGATCACGCCGTCAGAAACGGTCATGCTGCCCGCCTGCTGATCGTCCGGCAGGACGTGGCTCAAGATACCGCCGAAAAAGGCCGCCGCCTGATCCCATAGCAAAAACTGTTCCGACCACACGCCGCCCATGTCGCTGGTCCAGCAGATCACCCGTCCCGCGCCGTACTGCCACCAGGCTAAGATGGGTTCCTCCCGGTCGCTGATCAGGGAAACGGTGGCCTGAGGCTTTTCCGTGGTCCCCAAATAACCGGAAAGCAGGGGGAAACCCGCAAAGTCCGTTAGCCCACTGTTTTCCGTTACGATGGGCGTAAAGACCCGGTTCTGCACATACGCGCCGGAGAGCATCATGGTTTCCTTGGTGAAGATTTTGGGCACGCTGTCAAACTCATTGGCGGCCCAGGCCCGTCCGCCGCCCGTTTCCGCCATGGAAAGCAGCAGGTTTTCGTTTGCCCCCGTGCCCACCGCCACGGTGGTGAGGGTAATGCCGTTTTCCGCCATGGAGCGGATCACCCCTTCAAAGCCCTGATCGCCCGGTTCGCCGTCGGTGAGGAAGATCACGTGCTTTTTCGCCGCGCCGCTCTGGTTCAAGGCTTCGTAGGCGGCAACAAGGGGAGAATAGAATGCGGTGCCTCCGCCGGGGCGAATGGTGCCAATCAGGCTTTGAATGGCTGCCTTGTCCTCCGCCTTTTGCAGCGGCACCACCCACTGGGCCGTGTCGTCAAAGGCGATCACGCCGATTTCATCCGTGGGCAGCAGCACTTCCGCCGCGCGGGCGGCGGCTTCCTTGGCGACCTCCAAGCGAGTGATGCCAAAACGGCCCTCGGTCATGGAGCCGGATTTGTCCAGGGCTAAGATCAGGGCGAGGGAAGGAATATCCAGGGTGGATTTCACGTCCATGGTCACGGGCAGCATGCTTTCCAGCTCGCTTCCCCGGTAAGCGCCCAAAGCGTAGCTCTGATCCCCGCCGAATACGGCCAAGCCCCGGCCCGATACGCGCACGGCGTCCCGCAGGGCGGAGATTTGGGCGTCGGTCAGGCTGTCCGCATCCACGTTGCACAGGGCCACCGCGTGCCAGGCCCGCAGAGCGGCGGAAGATTCCGGCAGGGACCCGGCGTAAATCACGTCACAGGCCATGCCTGCCGCGTTCAGCAATTTTTCCAATTCTGTTCCCGCGCCGGTTTTTCCTTCGGCGATCAGGATGCGGGGCGTGCCCTGCACGGCCATGTACGCGCCCAAACGATTGTTGGCGCTCACGCCGTCGCCGGGCAGCAGCACCTGGGCTTCATAGGCAACAACGCCGGAAGACGCGGCGATATCGGAAAAAACGAAGGTATTTTCACCCTTGCGCAAGGTCACGTCCCGGGAAACGGCTAAATTGCGGTTGGCAAACAACAGCAGGGATGCTTCGCCGCTGACGGTGCTGTCCACCGTAACGGTGATAGAAGCCTGCTGACCCTCGTAAGCCAAGGAAGGCACGGCGACACGGGAAACCTGGGCGTCTGCCTTTGCGTTTCCCGAAACGACCAGTACGGAAACGGGAATGCCCCGTTCCATGAGCGCCTGGGCTTCCGCTTCCCCGATCAGACCGTCGGTGATCACGGCCACGGCGCCCGCCGCGTCGGAGGGCAGCAGGGCTCCCACCAGGGACAGCGCCGCTGTTAAATCGCTTCCGTTGGGGTCCACAGGGGAAGCAATGCCATTGATTTGATTGGCGCTGCCAAGAGGCGCTTCCACCAGGGCGTCCCCGCCGAAAGCGATCACGCCGGTTTTCTGCCCTTCCGGGGCGGCGCCAAGGGCGGCGTTGGCCGCCTGGATCATGGCTTCCTGCTGGCCTGCGGCGGAAGCGGAAGCATCGATCAGCAGGAACGCCGCCCGGTTCCGGGAAATGCCGGAGATGGAAAAGCCGCATACAGCCAAGGCGCAGAGAAGGGCGGAAAGCGTGTGCAGGATCAAAGAGAGCCGGGCCTTCCTTCTTTTGGACGGATATTTTTTCAGCCACCATACGATGGCCCCAGCCGTCAGGACGGTCAACGCGGCCAGCAGGACCGGATATTCAATATGCGCCCACACGGCGGCTGATCCCTCCTTCCAAAAGCAAAAGCAAAAGCGCGGCCAAAAGCAGCCAGCGGGTGATCTCCCTGCGGCCAGTTACAGTATGGTTTCCTGTGTCTCCAGTGGAAGGGGCCGCTTCCCGCACGTCGCTTTCCGAAGAATCCATGGTCATGGCAAAGGGCGTTTCGCCTTCCGCTGTGCGCAGGATATACAGGCCCGCTTCCTCCGTATCGGAAAACAAGGCGTTTTCGCCGGTTTCGATCCTGCGTCCGCTGGGCGTTTCCACCGTTCCCGCTGTCCGCAAGCTCATTTTCTGCCCACAGATCCCATCCAAAACGCCGGAAGACGGAGGGCAAAGGTATTGCAGGATATTTTGAATCATAATGGGAAAATCGTATTTCAGCGGCAGGTTGCTGTTGTGGGGATCAAAGCCCAGCGCCGCCCAGTCCGCGCCGAACGCGCCCACCATATCTTCCCCGCAGCGCAGGAAGGGCGTTCCGCCGCTTAAGGGCCGGTACTGCTTTAAAGCGATATCAGTCAGGGACAGATGCCGGGTCAGCGCCTCCGCGCCGGAAGCGGCGGTCAAGGCATAGTCGGGTTCTTTTGTTTCTCCGATGCTGACAGGCGGAAGCTCCACAGAGAGGGAAAAGATCACCGTATCGTTTTCCCGAATGAACAAATCAGCGTTGGAAATGCCGTTCCAGTCCGATTCCGCCGCCCGAACAAGACGCACGTCGGACCGCAGGGTCAGGGCCTGTTCCAGAAAAGTATCGGCCCCGTCCAGTACGATGATCGTTTCCCCTTCTTCCCGGTGGACGCAGTAAGCGGCGTCATCGGAGGAAATGGCGTCCCCATCCGTCAGGCGCACGGAGAGAACCGCCGCGTTTTCCGGCACCGCAAAGCGCACGGACACCGTTTCGCCAGATTCCGCGGAAAAACGCCGGGCGTCGCACAGCACGCCGCTGGCATAGCATTCCGCTGTATACTCCCCGGCATTGCCGTAATTGGCAACGCGCGCTACAGCCACGCCCTTGGAAGCGGCCAGGGAAAGCACCGCTCTGTTTTCCGCGCCCTGGGCGCAGTTCACCGCCTCCACGCCGGGAGATGGCGCGTAGGTATCGGAATAGACGATCACCCGCACGCCGTTCAGTTCCTCGCTCATGGCGCGGGCCAGGGAAAGGGCCTGCGTCAGATCCCCGGCGGTATTGCCGGGAACGATGCTGTTCAGGGCTTCCCGGGCCAGGGTCCTGTCGGTGGAACGGGATAAAAGCTGCCTGGTTTCGCTGCCAGCCGTCAGGATGGTGAGCGGCGCGTCGGGCGAAAGGGAAGAAATTTCATCCCTTGCCCGCTCCAAAGCGGCTTCCATGCGGGTTTTTCCGTTCTCCCGCGCCTGCATGCTGGCGGAGCAATCAAAGATCACTACCGTTTCGCCCTCGATTTGCCCGCCGATTGCGGGCCGCGTGAGGGCCAGGGCAAGCAGCAGCGCGATCAGCAATTGCAGCAGCATCAGCGGGTTTTTTCGCAGGCGCTGGAACGGATGCGCCGCGTTCAGGTCCTGGGCCGCCCTGCGCCACAGCAGGGTGGAGGAGACGGGGGTTTCCACATATTTGCGGCGCAGGAAATAAAGCGCCAGCACCACAGCGGGCGCGAGAAAGGCAATCGCCCCCCAGGGCTGCAAAAATTCCATGAATCGTGCTCCTTATGATAGGATTCCGGCGCGGAGGAACGCGCGGACCATCGTATCTTCTATGTTTTCTCCGCTGTCCAGCAGCACGCAGGGTACGTTTTGCCGGTGGCAGTTGCCCTGCACCTGCTGCAAAAACTCGTTCAGGCGTTTTTCATACTGCCGCAGCGTTTCTCCGTCGGCGGACAGGTCCAAGGGCGTCCCGCCTTCTTCGTCGGTCAGGCGGACAGAACCGGAAAGTGAGGGCCGCAGTTCCTCCGGGCTCATGATCTGCACGGCGCAGGTTTCCTGCCCCCGGTAGCGCAAAGCTGCCAAAGCGGCGTTTCCCGCGTCCTCAACCAGAAAATCGCTGATCAGCAGAGTCATGCCCTTGGGGTATGGGTCCAGCCGCCGGATGGATAAGGCAAGATCAGCCTGTCCTTTCGGCGTGTAAACTGAAATATAGGAAGAAAGCCGCGGATAATCCCGCCTGCCCGTGCCGAACGCGCAGGAAACGGGACCGTCCTTCGTGGCGATGGCTGCGCGCACCCGGTCCCCGCCGCCCAAGGCCGCGTAGGAAAACGCCTCGGCGATGCCGCAAGCGGCGGGCCACTTTCCCGCCATGGACGCGCTGCCATCCACAAGCACGGTGATCATGGCTTCCTGTTCCTCCATGAAGAGCTTGAGAAACAGCTTATCGAACCGGGCGTAGGCGTTCCAGTCGATGCGTCGGATATCGTCGCCTGGCGCGTATTCCCGGAAATCGGAAAACTCCGCAGACGTGCCCAGCATTCGGGATTTCCGCGCCCCGCCGGACCCACCTCGGGCGCGGGAGCGCAGCACGGGCCGCAGGGTGTCCAGCCGGTGGAGGAAGGCTTCACTGAGCATGGCGCTTTTCCACTTCCTCCATGAGCGTTTTGATCACCTGCTCCACGCTGACGCCGTCGGCCAGAGCGTCGAAATTGAGGGCCAGGCGATGGCGCAGGCAGGCGGGAGCCACAAAGCGAATATCCTCATAAGCCACGTTGTAGCGGCCCTGGTTCAGAGCGCGCACACGGGCCAATTCGATCATGGCCTGGGCGGCACGTGGGCTGCCTCCGAAGCGGATATACCGGCGGGTGATCTCCGGGGCGCTTTCATCGTCCGGGTGGGTGGCCAAAAGCAGGCGCAGGGCGAAATCCTGCACCGCTTGGGCAAGGGGTACCTGACGGGCAATGGCCCGGAGGGCAAGGATCTTTTGCCCATCCGCCACGGGCTGGGCCTGGGCGTTCTCCTGCTTCACCGTCATATCCATGATCTGGTGAAGATCATTCAGGGAGGGGAAGGGCACGTTGATCTTGATCAGAAAGCGGTCCAACTGCGCCTCCGGCAGGGGATATGTGCCCTCCTGCTCCACGGGGTTCTGGGTGGCCAGCACGAAATAGGGTTCGGGAAGCGCTCTGGTTTCCCCGGCCACGGTGACGTGATGCTCCTGCATGGCTTCCAGCAGGGCGGATTGGGTTTTGGGCGTGGCGCGGTTGATTTCGTCGGCCAGCACGATGGACGCAAAAAGCGGCCCCGGCTGGAAGGAAAAAGCGCTGCCCCCATCCGTTTTCACCACGATGTTGGTGCCCGTGATATCGGCGGGCATCAGATCGGGGGTAAACTGGACGCGGGAAAAGGGGAGGGACAGGGCGTGGGACAGGGCGCGCACCAGCCGGGTTTTGCCCAGGCCCGGCACGCCCTCCAGCAGCACGTTTCCCCCGGCCACCACGGCCATGAGTAAATGCTCCACCACGTCTTCCTGACCCACGATCTCTTTTTTCAGTTCCTGCCGGATCAGATCAAAATCTTTGGAAAAATCCTGTATTTCCTGCTGTGAAAGCATCGTTTTGCACTCCTTGTTCACTTTTTATCATTCATCGGTCAGGGCGGAGAAATAATCGTTGACCCACTGCTGTTCCTGCTGCGGCAGCGCCATGCGGCTCATGACCTGGGCGGCGGCTTCCCGGTACTCCGCGGCCACCTGGCGGTAGGGCACATGACCGCCCGTGCCCAGGCCCGGCCCGGCGCTGATCTGCAGATTCTCGCCCTGATTCAGCATGCCGCTTTCCTGGATATTGGTCTGCTCCGCGTTAAGCCGCGTGGGATCATAAATGGTTTCATAGGCGTTTTCCCGGTATTCGGGGTCGCCGTCTCCCTGGCCCCGCTGACGGTCGGCATCTTCCTTGTAGCCTGCGTCCTCGTTCGTGCTGCCCCGGCCCGCGCCGCCTTGGCCGTTTCCTTGATTCTGTCCTTGGCCTTGGCCGGAAAGGGACGAACCCGAAGAATCGCCCGCCAGGGCGCGAAGCTGATCCAGCATGGATTGCATCTGGGATAAAGCGGAAGCCAAATCCTGCAAGGAAAGGCTGTTCAGCGCGCTTTGCAGTTGGCTCAAATCCCCCGCCGCCAGCGCGCTGGCAGCCGCCTGCATGGCCTGAGCGGTCGCGCCGTTCATTTGGGCCGCGGCCTGATTCAGGCTTTGGGCGGCTTCATCGGCGTTTTGCATCAAGTCTTGGGCCGCCTGCTCCAGGCTGTTTTGATCACCGTTTTCCAGCGTTTTTGCTAAGGCGGATAACCCGGCGGAGGAAAGGGCGTCCGCACCGCTTTGGCGAGACAGGGAGGATCGGATGCTTTCCAGCCGCTTTTCCGCTTCGTTCAGTGCCAAATAAGCGTCCCGCTCGGTACGGGCGTTTTTGATGCTCCGGCTCAGTTCCTCCATCAAGCGGCGCAGTTCTTCCAAATCCTCTTTGGAAAGCGTTTTCTCAAGCGTTTCTTTCGTTTCTTCGGAAAGCTTCTCCGCTTCCTGCATGTTTTGAGCGAAGCGTTCCATGCGCGCCGCCGCACCCGCTTGGGGATCAGGCAGCAAAGCGATCAATACCACTGCAACAACGCAAGCCGCGAAAATCATTGACAGACGCCGGGAAAAGGGGAGAGGCGCTTTGCGGTAATCCGCTTGTTTTAGCGCCTGACAGGCGTCCTGACGCTGGAGCAGGGACATACTGTCATCACTTTGTGACAGGGCAAGCGCCGTTTGCGCCCGTTCCTTGAGGCCGCAGCGGTCCGCCAAACGCGCTGCTTGATGGTCCGATACGGGCCATAGCAGCCCGAGCAGACCGGAAAGCGTCAGGCACGCGGCGAAGATCAGCCCCGCCCAGGTCCATTTCCAGGGAATGGGCAGGAAAAGCCCGGTCAGCAAGAGCAAAAGGCACCCTGCCGCGCCCGCCAGCAGGCCGAAGCCTAACCACCGCCAGCAGCGGATCAGGCGCAGGCGGGATCGGGCCCGGGATAGCGCGTGATGAAGCGTAAGTTTCCTCACTGTTTTTTCCTCCCGGGCCGCGAAGGATGCCGCCGGGGCCGCACCAACAGGGCGGAAAGCCCGATCAGGATCAGCGACAGGACCAGCATCACGCCCATATTGATCAGCGTGAATGTGCGGAAGGACAGCGCCGACAGAATATCGAAGTAGAAATACCCATATCCCAGGGAGGAAAAAGTGGTGTTCAGCAGGCCCGTCTGGTCCATCAGCAGGGCAAACAGGCCCAAGCCGGGATTCATGTACAGCAGGGGCGGGATCAGCGCGGCGATTTCCTTTTCAGAAAAGGAAGAAAGGGTCTGGGCGGCGTTCCCGTCGTACAGTTCATGAATGGCCTGGCTGACGCCCATGAACAGGGGGATCAGGGTAACGATGCCAATGGCGAACACAATCAGATAGGCCGTTACCGTAGCCGCCACCGTCTTATTGAACAGGGAGGAAGCGAACAGGCCCACGGACGCGGCCGCGAAAGCGCACACCAGCAAAAACAGCAGGGAAAACAACGCCAACCGCAGGCTCAGGCCTCCTACCGCCAGCACCACGCAGGTCATGGGCAGGCCGGAGAGCACTACCAAAGCAAGGTAGGCGTATGCTTCCATCAGCTTGCCCAGTACGATGCGCAGGCTGCCGGTATTGGTCACCAAAAGCAGCTCTAAGGTCTGCCTTTCTCTTTCGCCGGAAACGCAGCCCGCCGTCATGGCCGGGGCCACCAGGATCACCAGAAAGAATTGCAGCACCGTCAGGATGATATACTGGTCCACGTTATTGCGCATTTGGGAGATCACCAGGGTGCTTTTGCTCATGGCAAACACGCTGGAGGCGGCGAAAACGAGGGGCAGCAGGGCATAGAGCGTCAGGATCACGGGCGTTCGCACGGTGCGCATGCGGCGGCGCATGGAAGAAGCCAAAATGGGATTAAGCATCGGCTGTCACCTCCATGAATACTTTTTCCAGGTTGAGCGGCGCGCGGTGAAAATCCGAAACCTTTACACCGCCCTGCATGAGCATTTGCAGCAGGTACGCCGCCGGTTCGTCCCCGGCGGGCAGCTTGATTTTCAGCAGTCCGGGGCCGTCCTGCTGAATGGCGGTGACGCCGGGGCACTGCCGGGCGACGCGGACAGCCTCGTCCGTTTCCGCGTCGGAGAGCAAATGCACTTCTACCGGCGCGTCGCCGTTCATTTTTTCATTCAGCGCTTCCACTGAACCGGAGAATACCAGCTTCCCATGGTCGATGATGGTCAGCGCGTCGCACATTTCAGAAAGCTCCGGCAGGATATGGGAGGAAATGAGTACCGTTTTGCCCATTTCCCGCAGGGTGCGAAGGATATTTTTCATATCCGCCCGGGCGCGGGGGTCCATGCCGCTGGCGGGCTCGTCCAGGATCAGCAGCTTGGGATCGTGAATCAGGGCGTGGGCCATGCACAGCCGCTGCTTCATGCCCCGGGAGAGGGTGTTCACATAGGCGTCCCGTTTATCGGAAAGTCCCACAAGGTCCAGCAATTGATCGCCCATCTGCTTCCGTTTCTCCGACCGGATGCCGTAGCAGCGGGCGTAGAAGTCCAAGTATTCCCAGGCTTTCAGGTTATCGTACACGCCGAAAAAGTCCGGCATGTATCCCACCATTTCCCGGATGCGGCGGGGATTCTTTTTCAGGTCCACCCCGTCCAAAGTCACGGTGCCGGAGGAAGGAGCCAGGAGGGTGGCCAAGATGCGCATGGTGGTGGTTTTTCCCGCACCATTGGGGCCCACGAAGCCGTGCAGCTCTCCTTCCCCGATGGAGATGGAAAGCTTATCCAAGGCCAGGAAGGAGCCGTAATAGCGGGTCAGTTCCTTGGTTTCCAGCATGTCAAATCACCTTCCCTTCCAGTTCCAGCGTGGGCGCTAAGATGGTGTAATAGCTCTCCGCGCCGGGAGGCGGCAGAAAACGCACGTACAATTTGCCGTCCTGGACGCAGTTTTTCAGCATAGCCGGGTCCCAGGCCACATCCAGCTTGATTTCCACCCAATCCCGCGCCGCGAAATCATACGCGTAGGGGAGAGGGCTCGCTCCGTAATAGTAGTCGGGCAGGCTGATTTTCACAGCCGATACGGCGACATTCCGGCCCTCGGGGATTTCAAAACAAAACGCGGGTTTGTCCGTCAGGCGGTATTCCGAACCGGAAATCATCGCCCCTTCGCTGGACGAAGGCGTATTGCTATTGTCCACCGACGCGGGAGAGGCCTTCAGCGTGCCGGATGCGTAATAGAGGGTGCCGTTTTCCCCTTTCGGATCATAGCGCAGCACCGCGCTCACCATGCCCTTGTGGGCGATACGTTCCACGGGCTGGCCATCCACATACAGTTGTGCGGGATTCAGATCATCGTTGAAGGCGAAAAAGCGGAAAAAGGTCAGGCTGTCGGTATTGGAACTGGAATAAATATCGGAAAAAGCGTTTTCAATCAGCGTATACATGGCTTCGCGCTTTTGCCTCTCTTCCCCGCTGAGCTGGTAGGAAGCGTTTTGCAGTTCCTCGGGATATAGATAGGCGTACAGGATGCTGTAAAAATACCGGTCCGTGGAATCGGGCACGTACACGCCGTCCGTAAACAGCTTGTTTTTGTTGTCGGCCTTGACGTTCAGGGCAAATTCCGCGCTTTCCCCCGGTCCCAAATCGGGAATCGTGCAAAATCCGAAGGAGGTAAGCACCACGCAGTCCCGCAGGGGATAGGCGCTGCTGTTGCGCACGGTGCCTTTTAAGCCCGTTTCCGTGGGATGCACGTCCGCCTGAATATCCATGTCCGGCATTTCGGCCGCGATCCTGGCAGGGATCACTGTCCACGGCGCCTGGAAACTCAGGCTCACCGCTTTCTCGGGCCCGCAGTCATAGCGATGGCGCAGGCGGGAGGGTACGGCGGGTTTTCCATCCTCGCTGTCGTCGTAGTAAAAATAGGAATAAGTGTTGATCAGCTGTAAGGCCCGATCTCCGGCGGACAGCCTGTGTTCTTCCCCGTCGTTTACAGTGACAGCCGCGTAGACGGTGGCTGATGCGCCCTCGTCCAAATTGTAATGGGTATAGGTGACGGCCATGGGGGAACCGTAGCCGCCTGCCTGGGCCAGCAGGGCGATAGACGCCACGCACAGGGCGGTGAGGGCGGGGATCAGTCCCCACAGCCATTCCCGCTTATCGATTTTTTTCAGCAGGAAATAACCGCCTAAGCCCCCTAAAACAAGATACGCGGCCAGGATCAGCAGCATGGGCACGGCGGAGGAATCGTTGCGAATCGCGGCGGAACGCGCAAAGCTTTCCGTGTTCCAATATTCGTTCTCGCTCCAGTCCCAGGTGTTCGCATGGCTTTCATAGAGGCCGGGGATATCCTGGATGAACAGCCGCTGTAAAAAGCTGTGCAGCAGGGGCCAGGAGGAAAGGGCGGAATCGTTCCAGGAAAAAGCGGCGGTATAGATCACGCCGCTGCCCAAGGCCGCGCGGAACAAAAGCGGGGTATTCCCGTCCGCGATCAGGGCGCCGCCGCCTTTTGCCTCGGTCAGGAGCGCGGATTTCCCGGCAGGCTGTTCATTTACTTTCAAGTAAGCGTTCAGCGCCGGAGTAATATCGCCGCCCTCGGCCACTTTGCCGGGGGTGACGCCCGTCCAAGCGTAGAACGCGGGATATACGCTTCCGGCGTCCGCGCCGCCGCCCAGCACCAAAATGCCGCCGGACCGCACCCATTTTTCCAGCGCGTCCATCTGCCGGGTGGAAAGGGCGGAGGCGTCAAATTGATCCACGATCAAAAAATCAAAGGCGGACAGCAGCGTTTCGTCCTCCGGGAAGGTGGCCGCGGTCAGGGGCACGGTCTGCCAGTATTCGCCCCGATACAAGGCGTCGTTATCCTTGGTGATGTTGAGATAATAAAGGCTTGACGGTTCGTTTGTTAATATGCCCGCCATCAAAGTGGAGGGGTCGGCGGTCCGGGCGGGGGAAACTGTGACCGACGCGGCGATTTGGCCATTTTCCAGCCATTCCACCGTATAGCTGGCCTGCCGGTAATATACCCGGACGGGCAGCGTCACCTGCCGCCTGGCTCCCGCCGTCAGGGTCAGCGGCAGTTCGTAGCGGTCGTATTCCTGGGCGCTTACGTACACGTTCACGGCCAGCACGCCGCTTCTGTCCGCCCCACCGTTTTCCAGCGTGGCCCGCACGGGCATGGGCCGGGAATAGGTCATCAATCCGTTATAACCGATGGAAACGCCGGTGAGCTTTACGCTGCCCGCCGTTCCCTCCGCTGACGCATGGCACAGCAGCATCGCCAGCAGCGCCGCGCATAATCCGATCCGTTTCAGCGCAAGTATCAAGAAGCATTCTCCTCTTTTCTGCCAAACAGCGTTTTTTCAGAGATCCGATATGTAGACGAATGATTACCATGTTTTGTTCCACGTTTTAAAGAAAAATCCTGTTTTCTGGAAAAAGAAAAAGGGCCTGCTTCTCTCCGCAAAGGGAAGCAGGCCCAAAGCCTGTGTTACCAGGTGGCGTTCATGGCCCGGGACACACAGTTCTGGTGGGCGGCGTCCACATTGTTGGTTTCGTGGGTGCGGCTGTTGTAGAAATGGATGCAGAAATGGCCGTCAAAGTTGTTGTTCGTGATGCTCCAGGTGCCATGGGGCATGCCGTTCATGGAGGCGGCGTATACGTGGCCGTTGTACAGCACCAGGATCGCCCGGCGGTTCCAACTCCATTCGCCGCCGTAAATGGATTTCATGATGGCGGTGTCGGAGGCGGTGAGCGGTTCGCTGTCCAGGTGGTTGCTGCCGAAACGGCGGCGGGCCTGGAACATTTTGCCCGTGCTCACGTCTTTGATGGTATATACGCAGGTGCCGGTGAACAGATTGACGCCCTTGCTGAACCAATCAAGCCGTTCGGTGGTATAGGTAAAATTGGCGGCGTTTTTGCCGAACAGCGCCTTGATGGTAGCGTTGCCCGCCGTGCCGTCCTGGGCCAGGCCCTTGGCTTTCTGGAAGGCTTTCACGGCTTCGGCTGTCTGATTGCCATACTTGCTGTCAATGGGGGCTTTATAGTAGCCCTTGATTTTCAGCGCCTGCTGCAGGGCCAGCACGTTTTTGCCGCTGTCGCCCTTTTTGCTGGTGGCGGGCACGGTGATCTGGGAGATCTTGGTGATCCCGTTCATTTTGGGGTCGTTGGCAACCGTGGTGTACAGCACCTTGCCGAACAGCTTCATGATGGTGGCGTAATCCGCCTTGCCGGTCTGGCTAATGCCCATGGCTTTCTGATAGGCTTTTACGGCGCTTTCGGTGGCGTTGCCAAATTTACCGTCCACCGCGTCCTTGTAATAGCCCTTGATTTTCAATGCCTGCTGCAGCTTTTCCACGCTGTCGCCGGAGGAGCCCTTCTGGGTGTAATCTGGCGCGTCTCCCAATTTGGAGATGGTGGTGATATTGGCGTATTTGCTTTTGGTGTTTGAAGAAGACGAGCCGTTCAGCGCTTTTTGCGCCTCGCTGGACAAGGTCACATACTTCTTCATGATGTAGCCGGTTTTTTTGTCGTAGGTCACCTTGTAAAAATCGCCCTTTGTGCCGGTCACGGTGACCTTCGTGCCCTTATTCAATTGATAGTAATAAGCGGAACTGGTGCTGGCGTTGATTCGGAAAAACACCTTGTCCGCGTTCACTGTGCCTGTATAGGACGCGGCCATAGCCTCGGGAATGAGAGTCATCAGGAGGGCGATCATCAAAAACGCCGCGATTCCGCGCTTTATGTACTGCATTTTTTACCTGCTCCTTCCATTTGTAATCAGGACCAAATAATTATATAACAAAATTCGCAAAGAATCAATATTTTGCATAAATTGTTTACAATTATACCAAATATAGGGCTCCAGGCGGAGATTTTCTCTCAAAACGGAGGCAGGAAACAAAATGATGGTGGCGCTGCACCCCAGGGGGATTTCGCACCGTCGTCCCAGGGCGGCATGGCGGGCAACGCTTCCAGCGCGTCTGTGAGAAACAGCGTGGAAGAAAAGGTCAGCATCGTGAAATGATCCCCAGCGGGAAAAAATAAGGAAGAAACTTCAAGAAGCTTGAGCAATCAGGCTTCTTTTCTGATGCCGTCGTTCCTTACAAACGGTTTTGAAAAAACAAGTTGCAAAATGTCGCGCATTCTGCTATAATTCTGGTAGAATCTTGGTTGAGTTTCTGGCATATGGAAGCGGTTTCCATGTTCGAAAAAGGGTAAAATCCTGTCAAAACTGATTTGGACGTACTGAAAAACGCCGTGAATCCCGTACCCATCCGCAGCTTATGCGGAAAAAATAGAAATCTATTGAAGGAGGAACCCCACATGAAGACCCGGAAAATCATTTCCACCCTGCTGGCGGTGATGATGCTCATCTCCCTGTGCTCATTTGCCGCCGCCGAAACGCCCGCTTACACCCAGTCCCCCTACCTGGACGGCCAGGACCTGCCCGCTGTGGCGGATCGGCTGCCCGCCGCCTCCGATATCATGGTGGAAGACGTGGCCGATATCGGCCAGTACACCGATTATATCACCCTGATGCAGGGCGGCTCCTCCAAGTGGGGTCCCGGCAAGCCCACCGAGGAAGCGCTGTTCCGGTTTAAGACCGACGGCACCGTGGAGCCCAACGTGGCCAAGGGCTACGACGTGAACGAGGACTGCACCGTGTGGACCATCTACCTGCGCGAGGGCATGAAGTGGTCCGACGGCGTGCCCTTCACCAGCGAAGACTGCCGCTTCTTCTATGAAGAGTGCCTGCTCACCGGCTTCACCGGCAAGAGCGCCTGGGAAGCTGTGAAGGCCGCCGATGAAAACGGCGAAATGCAGCTGGCTACCTTCACCGCCATCGACGATTACACCTTCACCATGACCTTCGCTTCCTCCAAGCCTGAATTCCTGCGCGAGCTGGCCATCAACGGCAAGTGGTTCTTCGCGCCCAAGCACTGGCTGATCGACCATGTGGCCGTGTACAACGATCCCAACAAGACCGCCGAGGAAAAGGACGCCTACGCCCAGGGGAAGGGCTTCTCCGATATGAAGGCCCTGGGCAACAGCTACACCTACTATTACTGGATCGTGAAGGGCCGTCCCACCCTGCGCGCCTGGACTATCGACGGCGACTTCAATGAAGAAATGTGCGTATGGAAGCGTAACCCCTACTACTGGAAGGTCGATGCCGAAGGCAAGCAGCTTCCCTACATCGATGAACTGCATTTCCGCCGTTACAGCGACGATTCCCAGGCCCTGCTCTGGATCATGGATGGCACCGTCGATATCGGCTCCGTGGCCCTTCAGGATGTGGAAACCATCCTGAATTCCGAAGCTACCGTGAATCTGGTGGAATGGTCCTCCACCGGCTGGACCAGCCAGTCCATGCAGCTGAACCTGGCCGTGCAGGATGATCTCAAGCGGCCCCTGTTCCAGGATGTGAACTTCCGCCATGCCCTGTCCGTCATCGTGGACCGCAACCAGATCGCCCAGCTGATCGACAACGGCTACACCGAGCCCGCCCAGTCCGCGCCGCCCAAGGGCGCTCAGGGCTACGATCCCGAATGGACCAACAAGTGGATTGACCAGGATCTGGACGCCGCCGCTGCGCTACTGGCCGAATGCGGCCTGGTAAAGGGCGCGGACGGCTTCTGGGCCTTTGCCGACGGCACCAAGCTGACGTTGAACCTCCAGTATCAGAATGAAGGCGACGCCAGCCTGGCCGAGCTGCTCAAGAACGACCTGAACAAGGCCGGCATCGACGCCACCACCCGTATGTACGACCGTTCCATCATGGAAGAAATGCGCTCCGCCAACCAGCATGAAATCGTGCTGAACTACGAGAACTTTGACACCTTCTCCATCTCCCTGCGGCCCGACTACTTCGTGCCCATGCGCGACTACTGCGTCTGGGGCTCCGCGTTCGGCCTGTGGTATCTGAACAGCATCGACGGCAAGGGCCGCGAAGGCGCTGTGGAACCGCCCGCCGATGTGAAGACCATGCTGGAAATCTACACCAACATGAAGAATGCCACCACCTCCGAAGCCAAGGAAGAATTTGCCCTCCAGCTGCTGGATTGCTTCAAGGAAGGCATCTATGAAATCGGCTTCACTTCCTCCAACCCCGCCATCTACGCTGTCAACGCCAAGATGCACAACTTCCGCGAAGACGGCATCGCCTGCGACGAATTCCGCGATCTGGGCCTTGCCAACTTCGCCTGCCTGTGGGTTGAAAAGTAAAAAAGCATCGACAAAGTCGATGCTTCCCTCGAAAGCCCGCTAAAGCAGGCTTTCGAGGGGCTGCATCAATTTCTTGTAAAATGGCATTTCCTTCGGAAACGCTCATTTTACGGCCAGAAATTGACAGAGGAAGCGGCTTTCAGTCGCTCCTCGGCGACGTACACGCCGCCGCCTGCGGATTAAAAATCGAAGGGCCTGCGGGCCCTTCGATGCATCCCGGGATTTATCGATAGCCTGAGGCGGGAAGGCGAAGGCTCGCCTTCCTGTTCTTTTTCATCGTTTCTGCTGCAAGGAGGTAAGCGCGTACTATGGGAAGCTATATCTGGAAGCGCGTTCTTACGTTCATTCCCATCCTGCTGATCATGTCCCTGGTGATCTTCTTCATCATCCAGCTTCCCCCGGGCGATTACCTCACGTCCTACGTGGCGGGGCTGAAAGCCGAGGGGCAGATCGTGGATGAAAGCGAAATGAATAGCCTGAAGGAGCGCTACGGCCTGGATCAGCCGTGGTTCGTTCAGTATTTCAAATGGATGTGGGGCATCCTCACCCGCTTTGATTTCGGGTATTCCTTCGACTATGAAAAGCCCGTGTGGCCCGTCATCGCCGAAGTGCTGCCCATGACCATTGTGGTGTCCATCGCGACGATGCTGTTCAACTATCTGGTGGGCATCCCCATCGGCATATACAGCGCCGTGCACCAGTATTCGGTGGGGGATTACTGCTTCACCCTGGTCGGGTTCCTGGGTATGGCGGTGCCCAATTTCCTGTTCGCCATCCTACTTATGTATGGGACCTATATTTGGACGGGTACCGCGTTCATCGGCCTGTATTCCAATGAAATTTTGATTGGTTTGCAGCAGGGCACCCTGCAATGGTACGATCTGCTTTTGCGGGGCGATTTCTGGGGCCGCATGGCCATTCCCATCATCGTGATCGGCACCTCCGGCACCTGCGGCACCCTGCGCTCCATGCGCGCCCAGATGCTGGACGAACTGGGCAGGAACTACGTGCTGTGCGCCCGGGCCAAGGGTGTGTCCGAACGGCGCATCATCTATAAGTACTGCCTGCGGGCCGCCCTGAACCCCACGGTGTCGGGATTAAGCGGCGTGCTGTCCCACATCTTCAACGGCTCCACCATTTCCGCCATCGTGATGAACCTGCAATTGGTTGGCCCCCGCCTGTACAGCGCCCTGAAAGCCCAGGACATGTATTTAGCGGGCACCATCCTGCTGGTCATGGGCTTTTTGATCGTGCTGGGCACCCTGCTTTCCGATATCATGCTGGCGTGGCTCGATCCCCGCATCCGCTTTTCCGGAAGGAGGGCTGAATGATGTCCGATCCTAACAAAAAAGCCCTGCGGGCTGCGAAAAAAGCGGAAAAGGCCAGAAGGAAAGAGGAAAAATACTACCTCGCTTCCCAATGGCAATTGATGGCCCGGAAGCTGGGCAAGCACCAGCTGGCCCGCTTTTCCCTGGTGATTTTAGGCTTCTTGTACATTGTGGCGCTGTTCGGCGATTTTCTGGCTCCCTACAACCTGACGGAATACGACGCCAATTCCAAGGACCTGCCGCCCACGGCCATTCATTTCATTTACGAGGGCGAATACATCGGCCCCTACGTGTTCAAATCGGAGTGGGGCACGCTGAAAATGAGCGTGGCCGAAATGAGCAAGGCCAAGAAGGAGGCGGAAGCCAGGGGAGAAACCTTCTCCACCCGCCAGATCGTCACCGACGAAACCACGCCTTTGAAAATTCAGTGGTTCGTCCACGGCTCCTCCTACAAAATCTTAGGCTTGTTTGAAAGCGACCTGCACCTGTTCGGCATAGAAGGGGGAAAGGTTTTCCTGTTCGGGTCGGACAGCCTGGGCCGGGACCTGTTCAGCCGCATCATCTTAGGCAGCCAGGTGTCCCTGACCATCCCCTTCGCGGGCACGCTGATCAGCTTCGTGCTGGGCCTGCTCATCGGCTCCATTTCCGGCTACTTCGGCGGCATGGTGGATAACGTGATCCAGCGCATCATCGAGGTGCTCAATTCCCTGCCCTCTCTGCCTTTGTGGATGGCGCTTTCCGCCGCCATTCCCGCCGGTATCCCGCCGGTGCAGATGTACCTGCTGATCACGGTGATCCTGTCCCTGATCGGGTGGACGGGCCTGGCCCGCGTGGTGCGCGGCAAGTTCATGTCGCTGAAAAATGAAGATTATGTCATGGCGGCCAAGCTGGCCGGTGTCAGCGATATGAAGATCATCATGAAGCACATGGTGCCCGGCTTCATGAGCTACCTGATCGTGAACCTGACGCTGGGCATCCCCTCCATGATCATTGGCGAAACCAGTATGAGCTTCTTAGGCCTGGGCATTCAGGCCCCCGCCACCAGCTGGGGCGTGCTGCTCAAAGAAGCCCAGAACGTGACCAACATCGTCAGCCATCCCTGGTGCCTGATCCCCCTGTTCTTCGTGGTGCTCACCGTGCTGGCGTTCAATTTCTTAGGCGACGGCATGCGGGACGCGGCCGATCCGTACAAGTAAGGGAGGCGCGCTGAATGAGTGAAAAAACGGAACCCATCATCCGGGTCAATGATCTGCATGTGAGCATCAAAATGGATGAAGGCACCCTGACCCCCGTTCGCGGCGTATCCTTTGAAATCAAGCCCGGCGAGACCTTGGGTCTGGTGGGCGAATCGGGCTGCGGCAAGAGCCTGACCAGTAAGGCCATCCTTGGCATCAACGACAAAAAATGCCATTCCAGCGGAGAAATTCTGTTCCAGGGGGACGACGGCAAGGTGATCGACCTGCTGAAACTGGACCCTCGGGGCAAGCCCATCCGCGCCATCCGCGGCAAGCAGATTTCCATGATCTTTCAGGAACCCATGGTGGCCTTTTCGCCCATGTACACCATCGGCAACCAGATCAACGAATGCACCATGCTGCACATCACCAAGGACAAGAAGGAGTCCAAGGCCATCACCCTGGAAATGATGAAAAAAGTGGGCATTGCCAACGCCGAAAAGCGCTACGATCAGTTCCCCCATGAGTTTTCCGGCGGCATGCTCCAGCGCGCTCTCATCGCCATGGCCCTGGTGTGCAAGCCCCGGCTGCTCATCGCCGACGAGCCCACTACCGCCTTAGATGTGACCATCCAGGCCCAAATCCTGGAGCTGATGCAGCAATTGCAGAAGGAACTGGGCATGGCCATCCTCTTCATCACCCACGATTTGGGCACCGTAGCCAAGATGTGCGACCGGGTGGCGGTCATGTACTTGGGCCGAATCGTGGAAACCGGCACCGCCCGGGAAATCTACAAAAATCCCCAGCACCCCTACACCCGGGGCCTCATGGGCAGCGTGCACAAGATCGGCAGCCGGAAGCTGGACCGCCTCTTCTCCATCGAGGGCACCGTGCCCCTGGCATTGAACCTGCGCCCCGGCTGCGGCTTCTACGACCGGTGCGACGCACGGGTGGAGGGCGTATGCGACAAGGCCGAGCCTGAAACCTATTGCTTGGAGGGCACCCACTGCGCTGCCTGCGTACACTGCCGGAAAGGAGGCGCGGCGAAATGAGCGAAAAAGCCAAAAAAGACGTGATCTTGCAGGTCAATCATATTTCCAAGCGCTTTACCTCCAAGGGCGTGTGCGTGCGCGCTGTGACGGACGTATCCTTCGAAGTGCGGAAAGGGGAAACCATCGGCATCGTGGGCGAATCCGGCTGCGGAAAGACCACCCTGGGCCGGTGCATCGTGCGCGCCATCAGCGCCAGCGAGGGCGAAGTGAAATACAAAGCCCGGGACGGCGTCACCTATGATTTCCTCAAACTGGACAAAAAGGAAATGAAGAAGGTCCGCAAGGAAATCCAGATGATTTTCCAGGACCCCTATTCGTCTCTCGACCCCCGCATGACGGTTATCGACATCATCGCGGAACCTCTCCGGGCCAATTTCCCCAAAATGCCCAAGGCGGAAGTGGAGCGGAAGGTCATTGAGATCGCCAAAAAGGTGGGCCTGAACACCACCTACTTAAAGCGCTATCCCCATGCCTTTTCCGGCGGCCAGCGCCAGCGCATCGGCACGGCCCGGGCATTGATCCTGAATCCCCAGGTGATCGTGTGTGACGAGGCAGTCAGCGCTTTGGACGTGTCCATTCAGGCCCAGATCATCAATCTGCTGAAAGATTTGCAGAAGGAATTGGACCTGACCTACCTGTTCATCAGCCACGACCTGTCCGTGGTGGAGCATATCAGCGACAAGGTGGGGGTCATGTACTTAGGGCGGCTGGTGGAATTCGGCGAAACGGAAAAGCTCTTTTCCCGGCCATGCCATCCCTACACCGAAGCGCTGCTGTCCGCCGTGCCCATCGCCGACCCGGATATCCAGAACGAGCGCATTCCTCTCCAGGGCGAAATCCCCAACCCCGCCAACCCGCCCTCTGGCTGCTATTTCCATGAGCGCTGCCGGTACTGCCAGGAGAAGTGCAAGCATGAAGTGCCCGACCTGCACGAGGTAGACGGGCGCATGGTGGCCTGCCACTTCGCGGAGGAAATGCATCTGCGCGGATTTGATTACGAACAGGCGGAAAAATAATTGCGGCGCATAGAAAAAGGACTTCTCATGGAGCGAAAGCAAAATGAGAAGTCCTTTTATCATGAACAGGATTATCCGCGCAGGTATTTCAGGTTTTTCCGAATCAGTTCGGCGCGCTGACGCGCGCAGTCCGCGCTGCACAGTGGATCGGAAGGGGTGTTGAACACGTAATCGCACAGCCTGCCCACATCCGTTTCGGCCACGTGCATCCGGGTGTCGGAGGAAGCATAATAGATATATACCTTTCCGTTCTCGTCGGCGATGGCGCCGTTGGTGAATACCACGTTGCTCACATCGCCCAGCCGTTCCTGACCCAGGGGGCCCAGCAGCATGCCGGAGGGTTCGGCGATCACCCGGGCGGGGTCGTCCAAAGCCGTGGCGAAAGCGTACAGCACGTACCGCAGCCCCGCCGCCGTATTGCGGACGCCGTGAGCAATGTGAAGCCAGCCTTTATCTGTTTTGATGGGCACGGCTCCCGCCCCGTTTTTACTTTCCGTGATGGTGTGATACCGGCGCGGGTTGATGATCTTTTCTTCGTCGATCACCGGATGGGTGATGTCTTCGCACAGGCCGAAGCCGATGCCGCCGCCGGAGCCGGTTTCAATGAAATCGTCCATGGGCCGGGTATAGAAAGCGTATTTGCCCTCCACAAATTCGGGATGCAGCACCACGTTGCGCTGCTGGGGAGAGCGCAGGGTGACCAGGTTGGGCAAACGCTCCCAGTTTTCCAGGTCTTTCGTGCGCACGATCCCCGCCGCTGCCACCGCCGCGGACAGATCGGAAACGGAAGTGTCCTTGCTTTCCGAACAGAACACCCCGTAGATCCAGCCGTCCTCGTGACGGGTGACACGCATATCGTACACGTTGGTTTCCTGCTTTTCGGTATCCGGCAGCAGGATGGGATAATCCCGGAACCGGAAGCCCTCCGTGGGGCTGCCGCTTTCCGCCACGGCGAAAAAGCTCTTGCGGTCCATGCCCTCTACCCGAACGATCAGGCAATACTTTCCGTTCAGCTTGATGGCTCCGCTGTTCAGCGTGGCGTTGACGCCCAAGCGCTGCATCATATAAGGATTGGTTTCGGGATCGGCATCGTACATCCAGAAGGGGGGGATATGCTCCCGGGTCAGCACGGGATGCTGGTAGCGAGTGAAGATGCCGTTATAGAAATGTTCGTTCACAGGATTGGGACGGGCGATCACCCGTTCATAGGCTTCCATCAGAGAATCAAAGCTGCGGCTTCTCATGGCGCTGCATCTCCTTTTTTCATTTTATATGGGCAGTTCCGCTTCCATCAGGCGCAGGCACATCCTGCCGTTGTGGTAGGGGCATTTCCATTCCTCCACCATGGGGCGTTCCGTCAGTTCGCCGTTTTCGTACACGGACCAGTACCATTCGCCGCCGGGGCGTTTGTCTACGATCAGCCGCTGGATGGCCGTCCATTGGGTGTTCAGCCTGTTCAACCATGTATCGTCCCCTGTCAAGGCGTATGCGTTGGCAAAGCCGAGCATGGTTTCCGCCTGCACCCACCAGACGCGAAGCTCATCGTTTACGCCGTTCACGCATTCGTTTTTGAGCCCTCGATCAGTAAAGGCCCGCTGACATACGCTGTTTGCCAGGTCCAGGCACATGGCCTGATAGGGGGGCCAAGCTTTTTGTGGCAGAAGCGTGGCGACGGAATCCCACAAAAGCCAGCTGGCTTCGATATCGTGGCCGTAGCTCTGCATATCCAGCAGCGGATGGAATTCTTTGTCGAAAAATACGTCCAGCCGGCGGCGGTTCATATGATAGATCGTATGCAGAAAGCAGGAAAGGGCTTGCTCCCCGCATCCGCGCAGCCCTTCATCGGGCCAGACGCGGTATAATTCCGTGTATGCTTCCAGCACATGCAGCAGCGTGTTCATGGTGCGGCCCGCCATGACCCCGTTTTCGCTCAGCTTCTCGTTGCTTTCGGGAGAAAAGTCCGCACGGAAGGCTTCGCCATACCCGCCCGCGTCCCGGCATTTGCTTTCAATCAGCCGGTACAATTCGATGGCTTTCTCCAGCGCTTCCCTGCTTCCGGTCAGGCGGTGATAAGCAGCCAAGCCGTAAATGGCGAAAGCCTGACAGTAGGTGTGCTTGGTGGTGTCCAGGGGTTTCCCGTCATAGGTGACGCTCCAAAATACGCCGCCGTTTTCCTGATCCTCAAAACGATTGAAAAAAACGTAGGCGTGATCGGCGTATGCCCGCAAAGCATCGTCCTTTAATACGATGGCAGCGGTGGAAAAGGTCCACAGGACGCGGCTGTTGAGGATGCACCCCTTGAACGCATCAGGCTTGACGCGCAGTTCCTTGTCCACATAGCCGTAAAACCCGCCGAAGTCATCGTCCCGCAGCTTTTCCCAGAAAGGCAGGATCTTTTCTGTCAGGTGCGCTTTCATTTCATCCTTGAGCATTGGCGTTTCCTCCCCAGAATAGTGTCAAAGTGCTTTATCTGCTGACTATTGTATATGAACCCATAAAGAAAGGCAAGGAAAAAGGGATGGCAGCATGGGAGGCTTTAAATGATAAAACTGAAAGACCATGCTGTATCGGGCGGGGCGAAGGCTACGTCAATCGTAGATTTTCCTTCCCTGGGCGTCGGTCACGCCGCAGAAGCGGTGGAAGAAGGTATTGAGGATGTCGCGCCATTCACGGGCGTTGTTGACCTGGGCTACCATGCGCTCCTGGGCTTCCCGCCTGTCGGGTTCGGGAAGATTCAGTTTTTCCAGTTCCCCGGCCATGGCCTTTGCCTGTTCGCAGCCCTCGAAATGGTCGTCGTACAGGCGCTGGATCAGGGTGCGGCCATCGCGCATGACGAAATCGTAGGGGAGACGGTGGAAGAACAGCAGCAGATTATCCGGGCAAGCCTCGGGAGTGGCGTACAGGGCCTTTAAGGCCGGGGGGTACTGGTTCACGTACCCGGTGCCGTTTTCGCTCCGATCGATGCCCACGGCGTTCCGATCCGCCCGGCTGTAGGTGCCCCAGGCTTGGAACTCATAGCCATAGGGGTTGGGGCCGTAATGGCTGTTGGGGGTGATCATCCAGCACATGCCTAAATTGGCGGTGTACTTTTCATACACGGAACGGCTCTTCAGCAGCAGGGCGGTCAGGATGGCAGTCTGGTCGCCCGGTAAACCGTAGGTAAGTTTTGACCATTGCCGGATGACTGTTTCGGGGTCGCTGTCCGGATTCCAAGCAAAGATACCATAGGCGAACAGGTTCAGGGCCGCGAAGGGATGGCCCGTCCAGCAATCATCCCGGCCCAAGTTGCTAACCGCCGCGATGGCGGACACCCGTTCCTTGCCCATCTGGTCCAAGGTCTCCCGCCAAAGAGGCGGCATGGCATACAGGTCGATTTGCTGGCCCGTGTATTCCTGGGCCAGCTGATATTCGATAGCAAGGGCCGTGCGCTCCATGCCCAGCAGCAGGGGAGAGAGGGGCTCCCGCACCTGGAAATCGTAGGGGCCGTGCTTCACCTGCAAGATCACGTTTTCGTCAAAAGCCCCGTCCAAAGGCGTGTAAAGATCGTAAGCGGCCCGGGGCCGGTCCGTCTTCGTGTCCCGCCAGTCCTGCATGCAGTTGTACACGAAAGCGCGCCACACCAGCTTGCCGCCGAAGGGGCGGATGGCCCGGGCCAGCATGTTGGCGCCCTCGGCGTGGGTGCGGTTATAAGTATTGGGGCCGGGGCGGTGTTCGCTGTCGGCCTTTACCAGGAAGCCCGCCAAATCGGGCACGGCAGCCCATACGCGCTTCGCCGTATCCGCCCACCAGGCTTGTACCCGTTCGTCCAAAGGATCGGCGGTGCCCACGTCCTTGATGGGCTGGGAAAAGTCGATGGACAGCATCAGCCGCACGCCGAAGGGCCTAAGCAGGGCGGCAAAAGCGGAAACCTCCGGCAGCAGATCATCGATCAAATGCTGGGCGGGCTGGTGCACGTTCACGTTGTTCAGGCACAGCACGTTGACGCCCACGCTGCCCAGCATGCGCCCAAGCTGGCGGATGCGGTCGGGCTCGTAGGAGAATTTTCCGCCCTCGAACCAAAGGGAACGGCCCGCGTAGCCCCGCTCGATGTCGCCGCTCATGTTGTCCCAGCAGTTCAGCATGCGCAGAGCATAATAGGGCGCTTGAACGCCCTGGGGGAGAGGCGCGCCCGTTTCCAGGGCGAAAATCAGGGCGTACACGCCGTAGAGCAGGCCCGTTTCGCCGCCCCGAACCATATAGCCGGATGCCGTTTTCGTGATTTCATAGGCTTCGCCCAGGGAAGCTTCTTTCTGAAAGCGCACGCTTTCCGTTTTTCCGTTAAAATAGGAAGTGGCTTCGATTTCCGCCACCGCCGAGGGGGTGTTCGCTCCCTCTGGGATGGGGTTAGGCAGCGCCCGCAGCCAGGCCAGCCGATCTTTCCAGGTACTCATGCTTTTTCCCTCCTTATCCGCAATAGTAGGAATAATCATACCCGAAATCGGATTTTTCTTCGGAAGCAGGCAAGACCTTAACATGCACCACCGCGTTTTTCCCGAGGGTCAGGGAAAGGCGCTTGCCGTTTTCCGCGTCTTCGGGGATCAGGGTTTCCCGGGCGGGCTTAGCCGCGCCGCGCAGGAAAGAAAGCTGATCCTCGGCCAAATCCGCCGGTTCGCCCATGTCATGCCAGCACTTTAAGGGATTGCAGCAGGCTTCGTCCACCCGTTCCACCATGGCAACAGCGCGGCCAGCAAGGGGCAAGGTCAAATCGAAGCGCTTTTCTTCTCCACCCAGGTTCCACAGCACCGCTTCAAATCCGCCATTCTTTGTTTTCAGGATCAGGGAAGATTCGTCCCGGTAAGCCGCTTCTCCTTGCAATCCGGCGAAAAACGCGAAGGTCCACAGGGTGGGCTTGGGAATCAGACCGTTGGCCATCATGCCGAAGCCGCCGTGGAAGGGGCGGGAGGGAATGCCCTGCTCCTCGAACACGTCCCCGAAGGTCCAGTAGCTGTAGCCCGCCGCCACGTCGCCCAACTGAGCCAGCAGCCCGGCGCACAGGGCGGCGTTGTAATTGGTATCGTGAATGGGGCAGAAGGGATTATAGCTGGTGTTGAATTCGGTGATATACAGGGGAAGATGCTTGTATTCCGGGAAGGAATCGATGATGCGCCGGGATTCCCGCATTTCGGCCGCCAAATCCTCCGGCTTGCTCATGGAGTGGTACAGGTAGCGGCCCTTGCGCTCCGGCGTTTGGCCCATGTAGGCGTGGCGGGTGACGAAATCCACAGGGAGCTGTTCCTCCCGGCAGAAAGCAAGGAAATCGGCGATCCACTGCTGGCTGCCCTCGCCGCCGCAGATGGCGGGGCCGCCCACCCGCATGCCGGGCAGGACTTCCTTCACCGCCAGGGCCGTGGCCTTGTACAGCTCCAAATACTTGGCCTTGTCGGCGTTTTCCCAGAATCCGGGCAAATTGGGCTCGTTCCAAATTTCGCAAGGCCAGCTTTCCAGCCGTTCTTTACCGTAGCGTTTCGCCAAATGGGTCAGGGTGGCTTTCACCAGCGCCGTCCATTCGTTCATATCCTTGGGCGGGGTGGTATGGCCTTTCCAATAAAAGATAGTCTGTTCCCCGGCGGCTAACTTTTCCGGCATGAAGCCCAATTCTAAGAAGGGCTCCAGGCCGTTTTCCAAATAAGCGTCCATCACCCGGTCCAGATAGGTGAAGCAGTATTCCTTATACAGCAGATTGCCCTGAAAATCCCGGTGCTCCTGATAAATGCCCATCTGATCGCTGAACAGGCCATGACCCCGGATGTGCTCAAAATGGCACAGCTTCTGCACGGCGCGAAGCTGATCCTGGTATTCCTTCTGCATGGCTAAATCCAGCCTGCCGGTGCCCACGCAGTAGCTGGTCAGATTGCTGAACGGGGCCTTGTCGCCCTCCCGGACGGTGATCCGCTTTTCAATCATCGCTTTCCGCCTCTTTTCCTAAATGCTGCTCAAACTTGTCCCGGTCAAATACGAAAATCTGATCCATGGGCAACTGGGCCATGGATGTTCTGACGCCTACCCTCGCGCCTTCGTCCACGGGCCGGGCGGCTTTCAGGCAGTCGTCCGTCAGGTATTCCATAAACCGATCCAGCTGTACACGGCTGAACAGCGCAAACTGATGGGAGCACAGCACATGTCCGAAGGGCAGGGTCAGCAATTGCCGCATGTTCCGCCGGTATTCCTGGGCGCAGAGCGCTTCCGGGAAAAACAGCCAGGTGCAGGGGTTCCAGTCATCTCCTGTGATCAGCAGCGCCCTTTCCGGCACATACACTACCGCCGATCCCGGCGTGTGCCCCGGACAATGGATGATCCGGGCCGTCAGCCCGCCTAAATCGGCTTCCGCTTCGTCCAGCGCCTCCGGCGCGGGCATATTCGCGGACAAGAAAGCTTCCTCATCAACCACGATGCCCTTTTCCCGTGCGCCGTTCAGCACGTGCCGCCGCCAGTGTTCATTCGTATACGTCTCGTATACCGGAAAATCCGCCTTCGCCAGCCACACCCGGTCAAACCACCGCGCGCCTAAGGCGTGGTCGTGGTGGCCATGGGTGAGCATCACAGAAAGGGGCTTGTCCGTCAGCGTCCGCGCGTAGGCCGCCACGTCCTCCAGGCCGTAGCAGGTATCGATCAAAAGCGCCTGATCATTGCCGATGAGCAGCGTCATACATACGCCCATGTTGTCCTGGATATGCCATACGCCCGGCAGAATTTCGATGCTTTGAAACGCCATGCCCTTGCCTCCTAAGCCTTGGAATCAAAAGCATTCTACCACAATTATCCCGCGTTCGCAAGGCGCAGCCCGTGCGCGTTTCTTTGCAGATTTTGCGCGGGTCCAAGTTTTTTCAGGTGGACACAAGCCCGCCCTGTGCCATAATGGGATTAACTGGAACACGGCATATGCATATCATCGACGGCCTTGAAGGAATGGGGATTTTTTATGAAACAGATGCTGGTGGAAATCAACCGAAATGCTCCGGCTGCAAGCCAGAAGACGGATATTCTCAAGGAGTATCAAACAGGAAATTAATGGTGGTGCAAAACGGCGGGGAAAGGCTCCGCAGCGTGGCGCACATCGAGGAGGACGGCTCCTTCTGGTGCACGGTTTCGTCAAAGAGGGCATGAACATCCACTTGACCTACGGCGACCCTACTAATATCATCGGGATCGTGAACGAACGCCTGGAAGCGATGCGCAAATTCAAGCCGCAGGTCATTCTGCTCTATTCCTGCGTGGTGCGGAAAACCTTCTGGGAGGATTTCGTGGATATGGAGATGAAGCCCTTTGCCAAGCTTTGCAGCACCTGCGGTTTCCATACCTGGGGCGGCGAGAAATTCTTTATCCTGCTTCCAAAGGTGGACGAAGAAAGAGCCGCCGCTTTCGCGGAAAATCTGAGGCGCACTGTGGATTTGCATGTATCCCCCGCCGTGGGGCACCTGACCATCAGCCAGGGCGTGATTACCGTTCATGACTATAAGGAACAAAAACAGGTCTATATCCAGGTGGACGACGCGCTGTATAAAGCCAAGAAAGCCGGACGAAACCGGGTGGAACAGGCCCCGCCGCTTTACGGGGGAGAGTAAACAAAAAACCGCCGCGCAAAACACGCGGCAGTTTTTTTCAAGGGAATGAATTACTTCACTTCGACCTTGGCGCCGACTTCGGCGAACATAGCCTTCACCTTTTCGGCTTCTTCCTTGGAAACGCCTTCCTTCAGAGCCTTGGGCAGGCTTTCCACGAAATCCTTGGCTTCCTTCAGGCCCAGGCCAGAAACGACTTCGCGCACAGCCTTGATGACCTTGATCTTTTCGGA
>JAFXSH010000033.1 GCA_017525805.1 Clostridia bacterium
ATATACAGAAACACCGCCGCCCCGGCGATGAGGAAGGGCACGCCCACCTTGGTGATGTCCTTGTACCAGCGGGGGAAGAACAGGGCGTTGAACAGGCCGAACACGATCAGCCCTTCGGCGGTCACGGCGATATTGGCGTCCATGCCCGCGCTGTTTTCCGTGCTGCCGGTCAGGGGCCGCAGGAAAACGAAGCCCAAGCACACCAAGAGTTGCACCAGCTCCAGGATGCAGGAAAACAGCATGCGGCCCCGCACCATATCCCGCCGGGACACGGGCAGGCAGGCGGTATAGGCCGCGTCGTGGTTTTCCCGGCTGGTGAGGCAGGTAAAGAAAATGGCCAGGGTCATATAGAAGCAGGTAATGGCGTAGGGGTAGGCGGGCACCAGGATCAGGGCGCTTAAACACAGCATCATGGGCGCGATGGGGTGCATGCACAGGCGGAATTCTTTTTTCAGCAGGTTCATTTTGCTTCCTCCTTTTCCAGGTGCACCATGATTTCTTCCAGGTCGGGCTGGCGGCAATCGAGGGAAAGCCTCTCCGCGTCCTCCCGATTGAACAGGGCGGTGCAGCCGTCCTTTGTGCGGCACGTGCCCAGAACATAAAGCGCGGCGGTTTCGGGCACGCTGCCCGCGTAGGCCGCCAGCCGGTACGCGCCGATGAAATCGTTCAGGGCGCTGTCGGCGGTGAGCCGCCCTTTTTGCAGGAACAGGATGCGGTCGGCGCACTTGTCCAGGTCGGATGTGATGTGGGTGGAAAACAGGATGGTTTTCCCCTCGTCCTTGAGGGAAAGGAAGATTTCGATCAGTTCCTCCCGGCTCACCGGGTCCAGGCCGCTGGTGGGTTCGTCCAGCAGCATCAATTCCGCGCCGTGGGACAGAGCCAGGGCCAATGCGTACTTGATCTTCATGCCGTTGGACAGGGAAGCGGGGGTTTTGCTTTCGTCCAAGCCAAAGCGGCCCATGTACTTTTGGTACGCTCCATCGTCCCAGCAGGGATAGAAGGAGCGGGTCACGTCGGTGATGGTTTTCAGCTTTTTCCCGGTATAGTAGGCCATGCCCGCCGACACGAAGCCGATCTTTTGCTTGATTTCTGCCGCGTGCTCACCCATGGAAAGACCGGAGAACAGCACCTCGCCCCCGTCGGGCTTGATGAAGGACAGGATGGAGTTCAGCGTGGTGGTTTTCCCCGCGCCGTTGCGCCCGATGAAGCCGGTGATGGCCCCGGGCGTGAGATCGAAGGATACGTTATCCAGCGTGAAAGCCGGGTATTTCTTGCACAAGCCCCTTACGGACAGGGGCGCGTCATTTTTCGCCATTGCGAATCACCTCCGCGATTTTCAAAAAGAATCGGGCGTCCACCAGGGCCAGGCCCCGATCCTCGTCCCCCAGCACCATCAACTGGTCGCCGGGGGAGATTTGGAACACCCGCCGGGCCTGCACCGGGATCACGATTTGGCCCTTGTCGCCCACGGTGACCAGGCCGAACACATGCTTGCCCTTGGCAAATTCGGGCGGCGGAATCTCCACCGGCGAGGAAATCAAATCGTCCAAGGAAACGTCGAAAGCCCGGCTCAGCCTCCCCGCCGCGTCCAGGTCCGGGGCGCTTTCCCCGGCTTCCCATTTGGCCACGGTCTGGCGGGATACGCCGAGCCGCTCCGCCAGGGCCTCCTGGGTCAGGTTCCGCTTTTTCCGTAAATGCTGAATGTTCTCACCAATCATACTTTTCCCACCTCGGCAAGATTATACCGTGATATTCCAGGCTCCGCAATGCACGGAAAATAACTTCTGACGGAAAAATGTTAAAAATCGTGGCATGAATAACGCCGCCCGAAAGCGGCTAATACTATTCTCAGTATAGTATAAAACACGTTTTATTGTTCCGGCATCCAATCGCCGGGATAGTTGCCGTCCAGGTTTTCCTCCGCGCGCAGGATGCGAAGGCCGGGGCAGTTGATGATGTCCACCAGGTCCGTGGAGCCTGACAGTCCCGCGCCGGTAAAGCCCCGGCGAATGTACAGGCGGTTGTAATTGGAGCCGGACACCTGCAGATACAGGGCCGTTTGATTTTCCTCGTCCACGCTGTACACCATGGCGCTGTGTTCGTGCCTGCCCTTTTCATCGGTGTATTCCACCCGCACGATATCCCCGGGCTTCAGCCCTCCCGCCTGGCGGATCGACTGGAAGGTGGGCCAATTCCGATGGGGATTGCGTTCGCCGGACAGGAGATAGCCCAAGAGCTGGCAAAAGCCAAAGCATTCGCCCCAGCCGTACAGATTGGGATCGGCCTGTTCCACCACGTCCCAGTTCCATCGGCAGCCATACCAGCCCCAGGTGTAAACAAAGGGGTCATGCGTTTCCTTACCGGACTGGGTCCACCCTTTTTTTCCTTCCTGCCCGTGATAATCCTGGTACACGCCGGGCAGCGTGCTCCAATACCACCCGTCATACAATTGGTACTCCTCGATGATGGCGTCCAAATTTTCCGTGGAATAGTCCCCCTGGAACCGGGTATCCGTAAAGGTGCCTTCCACCGCCTGGGCGGAAGAAAGGGGCAGCCATCCCGCAGCCAGCAGCAAACACAAAAAACAAATCAATATGGATCGGTACATCCTGCCCGCACCGCCTGTCTTATGATAATCCGCTTCTTTCCATCAAAAGAAAGTAAAGACGCCTCTCTATCTTATCATATCCCAATCAAAAATGAAATGGTTTCTGTGTAATCTTTCGCTGTGTGAATCTGGTATTTTTTTTATACGTACAAAGGATTCTATGTGGTGTGCGAAGAATATAACTCCGGGGCCTCCGCGATCCCAGACCCCGCGCCAGGGGCGTGACGCCCCTGGTTCGGGGGTTCAGAGGGCAGAAGAAGTCCCCTGCTTCATAAGGAGGTTGATGTGCATGGCAAACATTTTCGACTACCTTGCCTGGCGCAAGGACGTACCTTTTTCTGTTTCGCCCTTCAACGAGGTGGACGGGCTGGTGCTGTCGGAGCTGATTTACGCGGATTTTTCCGGGTGCGTGGGGGAAAATGAGGAAAAAGTGCCGCTAAAGGAGGTCAGGAACCGGTTCTGGCAGCGCCACACCAAGGAAGAAATCATGGCGGACGACAGCTACACGAAGATGACGCCCTTCTTGATGGACGACATGACGGACGGCGCAAGGTTTCAGGATACCCGGGTTTCCTGGTTTTACGACGTAGTGGATACGGCGGCGGATATTCAGCTGGCGGTGGCCACTTTCTGGCTGCCCGACGGCACGGCGTTCGTGGCGTTCCGGGGCACGGACAGCACCATCGTGGGCTGGAAAGAAGATTTCCTTTTGAGTTACCTGCCGGAAACCGAAGGCCAGCGCCGGTCGGCGGCCTATATGGACGCGCATTTTGCGGACGGGAACGCGCCGATTCGGGTGGGAGGCCATTCCAAGGGCGGCAATTTGGCGGTGTACGCCGCCGTTTCCGCGTGCCCGGCGGTGCGGAACAGGATCAAGGCAGTGTATTGCAACGACGGGCCCGGCTTCCTGGACGCCTTCACCCAGTCCGAAGCGTACAAGGAAATGCTGCCCCGCATCATCTGCATCGTGCCGGAGGAAAGCATGATCGGCACGCTGCTGTCCAATCAGGCATATCAGCACGTGGTGAAAAGCACCGCCGTCAGCATTATTCAGCATGACGGGTTTAGCTGGCAAGTGCTGGGCCCCCGGTTCGTGGAGGCGGAAAAACGCTCGGATGGCAGCTATCTCACCGAAACCACGCTGAAAGAATGGCTGCGCGGCATGAATGAAAATGACCGGAGGCTGTTCGTTACCACCCTGTTCGGCCTGCTGGAAGCCACCGGCGCGCAGACCATCCCTCAAATCAAGCAGGATATGGTGGGTTCCCTGGCCAATATGAAGAAAATGATGGACAATACGCCCAAGGAGGATCGGGACGCGGTGTGGGCGATCATTGCCAAACTGCTGAAAATGGGCGGGGAAAACGTGTGGCAGGAAGCGAAAAAGGGGCTGAACGCCGTGCTGGAATCCATCGCTTCCAGGGAAAAAGAGAAACTGCCAGAGAAAACGCAATCGTGATCGAAGAACAGGAGGCCGCTATGAATTTACTGACGCCCCCCATGGGCTGGAACAGCTGGAACACCTTCGGCAGCAACATTTCCGACGAACTGATCCGGGAGACGGCCCGGGTGATGAAGGAAAAGGGCTATCTGGACGCGGGCTACGATTATATCGTGATCGACGACTGCTGGAGCTTAAAGGACCGGGACGAAAACGGGCGCTTGGTGCCCGATCCCGCGAAATTCCCCCACGGCATGAAGGCCCTGGCGGATTACGTGCACGGTTTGGGCTTCAAGTTCGGTATGTATTCCTGCGCCGGGGTGCAGACCTGCGCGGGCTATCCCTCCTCCTTCGACCATGAGTTCGTGGACGCCCGCACGTTTGCGGAGTGGGGCGTGGATTACCTGAAATACGATTTCTGCAATTTCCCCGCCAGCGCCGACGGGAAAAACCGCTACGCCACCATGAGCATGGCCCTGAAAGCCTCCGGCCGGGACATCCTGTTCGCCGCCTGCAACTGGGGCACGGACGAGCCCTGGAAATGGATGAAGTCCCTGGGCGTGCATATGTACCGCTCCACCGGCGATATTCAGGACAATTTCCAATCCTTTTCCCGCATCGCCCGCAGTCAATTGGACAACTTCTGCATGAGCGGCCCTGGCTGCTACAACGATATCGACATGCTCACCGTGGGCATGTACGGCAAGGGCAACGTGGCCCTGGGCCAGGCCTGCACCGATACCGATTACCAGACTCAGTTCGCTCTGTGGTGCATGCTCGGCGCGCCCCTGATGCTCGGCGGGGACGTGAGGAACATGACGCCCTTTGCGGAAAGCTTGGTGCTGAATAAGGGGCTTCTGCGTATCGACCAGGACGCGGAATGCCGCGTGCCACAGCCCGTGTACCGGGGCCGGGTGCTGAATACAGAATTTGACCCCGAAACCAACTCCTGGTGGCACGAATACCCCGACGCGGGCCTGACCCTCTTTAAGCACCTGAGCGATCACCAATTTGCCGTGGGCTACTTCAATTTCGCGCCCAAACGGGGCGAGCTGCCCTTCATTTTCGCCGACGCGGGCCTGCCTTACGGCAGCGGTGTGGGGCTCCATTTTATCGACGCCATCACCGGCGAGGACCTTGGCCTGCACCGGGATTACTTCCATCAAATGGTGGAAGCCCACGGCTGCCGGGTGCTGCTGGCCCGGATGGAAAACGTATGACCTGCCAAACCTGCGGCCATCCCCTCACCGCCGACGAAATCGCCGTAACCAAAAAGCTCATTAACCGCGGGGCGACGTCCTTTTACTGCGTGGACTGCCTCGCGGCTTACTTCGCCGTCACTCCCGATGATATCCGGGAACGCATCGCATATTTTAAAGCGTCCGGGTGTACATTGTTTCAGCAAAAGCAAGAAAAAACCACTGATTTCCCTGTTCATTAAACGCGTATTTTGCTTGACAGAAGTATATACTTCAATATATACTTAAGGCGCGGGGGTGATATTGTGGAATACGCGAAAATATTCTCCAACGGCGGAAGTCAGGCGGTGCGTCTGCCCAAATCCTGCCGGTTTGACCAGGATGAGGTGCTGGTGAACCGCATCGGCAAAGCGGTGATCCTGCTGCCCAAGGAGGACCCGTGGGCGGCGGCGCTGCAAGGCTTGCGCCTGTTTACCGACGATTTTCTGTCGGGCGGGATCGACGATCTGCCTGTGCAGGAGAGAAACAGCCTATGAGGTTCATGCTGGATACCAACATCATCGCCTACGCGAAAAACAACCGTCCGGAAAGCGTGCTCCGTCGGCTGACGCAATATCAGCCGGAAGACCTGTGTATTTCCGCCATCACCATGGCGGAATTGGAATTCGGCGTGTGCAACAGCTCCCGGCCAGACCAGAACCGGCTGGCGCTGCTCCTGTTTCTGTCCCGGATCGCGGTGCTCCCCTTTGAGGCGGACGCCGCCCGGGAATACGGATATATCCGCGCCGACCTGACAAAAAAGGGAACGCTCATCGAGGCCAACGACCTGCTGATCGCCGCCCACGCCCGTTCCTTAGGCTTGACCCTGATCACCAACAATACCAGAGAATTTGAGCGGGTGGAAAATCTTCGGGTGGAAAACTGGGTGTAAATGGAAAATCAACGCGCCGGGGCAGTCCGCCCCGGCTTTTTATTGAAAAAATACATAGAACCGTCCCCTGTGCTTTTTATGTGGTTTTGGGAGTGAAAAGATTTTTGTTTCGTATCATTTACATTTTTTCTTGCACCCCCCGTTGTTGTATTATTAGCCTTATATAGTATAATATACACAAAAAGGGGCCGCGTGGAACAGCCCTAAATAAGAAAAGAGGGAGAGATCATGAAGAAAGTCATGAGCCTGTTGCTCGCTGCTGTGATGCTTCTTTCCGTCGTGCCCGTGCTGGCGGAAAACACGGAAGCGCCGCGCAGCTACTTCCCCTATCCCGCGGAGCTGGAAAACCTGCCGGATAATTTCAGCCTGCCGGATCTGTTTGAGTTCTTCGACGCTTCCGCCGATCCCGACGGCAGCGGCCGGGTGGAGACCCCCGATCAGTGGGAAGCCCGCCGGGCGGAGCTGAAAGACCTGCTGCAATACTACCTCTACGGCAGCCGGATGGATCCGCTCAAGACGGATACCGCCGTCACCGCCGTGCTGGAAAACTATGCCTACAACTGGGCTGACGGCGTGATGAACGGCGCGCCCGGCCCCTGGGGCTACAGCGCCCTGCCCAACCTGCCCGAAGGCGCCGTGACCTATTCCGCCCGTGATTTCAGCCGCTGGGGCATGGGCATGGTGTACTCCAACCTGGCGCCGGATGAAGGCTTCGTGTATCACGGCGACGGCTACGAAATGGCCGAGGGCCTGGCCCCCTGGAAGGAGGGCGACACCTGGACGGAGCACGCCGACGCTGTAACCCGCGTCACCCTGCCCACCGTCACCATTGAAATGACCATCAAGGACACCAACCCGGACAATGCCGCCTATGTGTCCGAAGCCGCCAAGGAGGGCGTGAAGGCCACCTTCAACATCCGCTATCCGCAGGAAGCGCCCACAGTGGACGGCCAGGTGCGCGACGCCCACAGCAGCAAGAACGGCCGGGGCTATCCCGTGCTGGTGGGCACCGGCTCCATTTCCGAGGCCCAGATCGTGACCCTGAACAATAACGGCTACGCCTTCATCGCCGCCGGCGATTCCGCCGACCCCGACAGCGGCCAGCTGAGCACCTACGAAAAGCTGTATCCGCCCACGGACCCGGTGGTGTACAACGACAACACCATCAAGAACGAATACATGCTGGACAGCGGCGACCTGATGCATACCGGCTGGTTCATCAGCCGCGCCCTGGACGCTATTGAAAACTACATGCTGCTCAGCGAGGAAGAAAAAGCCGCGCTGAATCCCAACGTGATCATCCCCGACATCGACGTGTACTCCTCCGCGGTCACCGGTTGCTCCCAGGGGGGCAAGCGCGCCATGGTGGCCGGCGTGTTCGATACCGGCGATAACGGCGACACCCGCTTCGACATCATCTGCCCCAGCGACCCCGGCGCGGGCGGCGCCACCGGCTACCGCTACGCTACGGAAGGCCAGCTGTTCAGCTACGAGCCCCCGTATCAGGGCACCACGGTGCATGATTATCCCTACGGCCTGAACGAGACCACCCACCGCGCCATCCAGAATACCGGCGAAGACCAGTGGTTCCTGGACCGCGCCCAGATCCTGACCGTCCGGCCTGACCTGGCGGACAACGTGCCCTTCGACGCCCATTCCTTCATCGCCGCTTTCGCCACCGCCAAGGAAGACCATTACTTCTTAGTGTGGACCGGCGAAGGCCAGGACGCCTGGCTGAACTCCCCCGCCACCGTGCTGAACACCTGGGCCGCCCGGGAAGCCTTTGAATTCCTGGGCCAGGGCGACAACATCGCCGTGATCGTCCGCGACCAGGCCCACGCCAATCAGGACCGCGATATCGCCGACCTGATCGGCCTGATGGATAAGCTGTACTACGGCGCGGACAAGATCGTGCGCAAGTATCACGAGACCCTGACCAAGGACGGCCTGCTGGCCAACGACGGCAACGGCGCTATCATGCCGGACAAGGCCTTCGATACCATCCGCGAAATGGAGCGCAACTGCTACTATATCCCCAGCACCTACCTGAACTGGAGCCGCCCCGACAAGCACGTGCTGTGGACCGCCTCCAACTCCGTCACCGAGGGCGTAGCCATGACCTTTGAGTTCCATACGGACGCGAAGAAGGTGGAGCTGCTGCTTACCGACGGGGCTTCCAAGCTGGAAGCCGAAGCGGTGGACGGCATTGCCACCATTCCCCTGACCGCCGATCAGGCCAAGGCGGGCTACTATCTGGCTACCGCCATCGGTGATAAGGATGCCAAGAGCATCGAAATCTGCGGCTGGACTGTGAAGGACGCCCTGCGCCACGCCATCTCCGACAACAGCGCCCTGGGCCACGACGTCGGCTCCGGCATCTGCTTCACCACGCCGCTGGTGAACTACAACGATCCCGCCGATCCCGTGCTGCTGTACTTAGACGGCGAACCCATCCCCACCGATATTTATGACTACGACAACAAGATCACCCTGGCCGACGGCACCGTGGTGCCTCAGAGCGGCTATCTGCAGCCCTACGGCGCGACCATCACCCTGTATCCCGACACCATGGGCTTCAACGTGCCCATGGGCGCCAAGGTGGTTTACTCCATGCGCAACGCCAAGATCGAAGCGCTTCAGGGCTATGTGATCAATATGGATGTGGAGCTGGAAAAGTACGAGCCCAGCGCCGGACGTATGCGCTTCAAGACCACCTACAACACCATCAGCACCCAGACCCCCGTGTGGGAGCCCGAACTGCGGCAGAACACCCCCAAGCTGGGCCTGCCCAAGGACGAGGACCGCTGGCCCATCTTAGGCAACTGGGCTTGGGACTTTGACGAAAGCGGCAATCTGAAGCCCATCGACGAGATCCGGCCTCTCCTTACCGCCGCCAAGGACAGCGCTTACAATGCCGAAATCACTTTGTCTTCCGCTTCCGCGAATGGCTGCACCATTGCTTTCAGCCAGCCCGTGAGCAAGAACGACTTCGCCCTGGCCGTGAACGTGCCCGCCTTCACCTACGCCTGGAACGAGGACGGCACCGCCGTCACCGTCTCCTACGGCGCGCCCGCGGACGGGGAAGTGAGCCTGTTCGTGTTCCGTTCCGTGGACCAGAACGGCAACATGATCGGCGGCCCCGTGCAGCTGATCGCCGCTGCCAAGTAACCTTTTGACCAAAATAAAGCGGGGACGCTGCCGTGAAAGCAGCGTCCCTTTCTCGTCCCGCTAGGTATTGTTCAAGCCACGCGGAGAGGGATACCCTGGGGCCTCCGCGGCCCCAGATCCCGCGCCAGGGAGGTGACCTCCCTGGACCCTTCACCTGCGGAAATTGCTTGATTTCGATAAAAAAGCAACTTTCCGCTGTTGCTTGGAAAAAATGGCAAGCTTGACGCCATTGTGCTTCTGGCCGTGCCGCTTTCAGCGGCCAACCCGGATGCAAAGCATCCGGGGAAAGCCGAAAAAATACCCGGGAGGAAAGCTCGCTTTCCCTCCGGGTAATTTTTTCGGCTTTCTTGGGCCAGAAGCTATCATACTTTCGTATCCCCAGCCACAGGCGGAAGTTGTCTGCTTTTCCCAAACAAGTTCTTTCGCCTGATGGAGTCCAGAGGGTGAAACCCTCTGGTCAGGGGTTTAGGGGGCGGAGAGCCCCCTGTTTCGTCTTACATCACTACGGTGATCTGGTCCCCGTCGCGGAGCATATCGTCGGTGAGCACCTCATTGGTGACGGCCTTACCGTTCACCAGCAGTTTCTGCACGCCGCTTTCCCGGTGGGCCTTGTTGTCCACGGTGATATGCAGGCGCTTGCCCCGGAAGGTCTTTTCCATGGTGAAGCCGTCCCACTCTTTGGGGATGGCGGGGCAGATGCGCAGGCCGTCCGGCGTGGGGCGCAGGCCTAAGATTCCTTCCACCATGCCCACCATGACGGTGGAGGCGGTGCCGGTGAGCCAATGCACGTGGGCGCGGCCCGGCTGGGGCGTTTCGTGGCCCTCAATGAACTGGGAATGCACATAGGGTTCCACTTCGCGTATTTCCGCCCGGTCGTTATAAGCGGCAGGGCAGCTTTCCTTAAAGTACTGGAAAGCCCGTTCGCCGTGGCCCAGCAGCGCTTCCGCTAAGATGGCCCAGCCCTGGGCCTGGCAGAAGATGCCGCCGTTTTCCTTGGTGGTGGGGTTAAAGAGAAGCATGGCCGCGCCGTCAAAGGCGTGCTTCTTGTAGCAGGGGGCCATGAGCTCGATGCCGTTGGGGGTGTTGAGCAGCTTGTATACGCTTTCCATGCTCTTTTCGGCCTGCTCTTTCGTCGCCCCGCCGGAAATGACGCACCAGCTCTGGGGATTCAGCCACATGGCGGCTTCGGGATCGTGCTTGCTGCCGATGACGGCCCCCTCCTGGGTGTAGCCCCGGCGGAAGCGGTCATCCTCCCAGAAATGCTCGTTGATGAGGGCCAGCTGCTTTTCGGCGGTTTCCTTGAGCCAGGCGCTGTACGCTTTGTTTTCCTCGGTGTCGGGCAGCAGCTCGTCCAACTGGCGCAGGGCCAGATAGAACTGGAAAGCTACGAAGCTGCTTTCGCCCTGAGCGCCCAATTTCAGGCAGTCGTTCCAGTCGGCGTGCAGGCCGGCGGGCATACCGTGAGCGCCCAAGTGATGCATGGTAAAGTCGATGGCGCGCTTCAAGTGCTCGATCACCGTGCCCTCGTCGTAATCGGCGAAGGGGATCACTTCGTTGAGGAAATCCTTGTCCCCGGTTTCGGCAACGTACTTATACACCGTGGGGAACAGCCACATAGCGTCGTCGGCCCGGTAGGCGGGGTGGCCGGTTTCCCGGACGTAGCTGTCCTGCTCCGGGGTGTCCTCATGGCCGGGATTGTGGGAATATTTCACCAGGGGCAGGCCCGCGCCGTGGTGCACCTGGGCGGAGAGCATGAAACGGATGCGGTCCTTGGCCATGGGAGGATCCAGATGGATGATGCCCTGGATGTCCTGCACGGTATCCCGGTAGCCGTAGCCGTTGCGCTCGCCGCAGTAGATCAGGCTGGCGGCGCGGCTCCAGACGAAGGTGGTGAAGCACTGGAAAGCGTTCCAGGTGTTCACCATGGTGTTCAGGTTATCGTCCGGGGTGTGGATATTCAGGTTGTTCAGCTTGCCGTGCCAGTAATCGATGAGGGTGCGCCATTCGGCGTCCACGGTGTAAGCGGTGTCCCGGTAGCGGCGGATGAGGGCCTGGGCTTCCTGCTCGCCCTTGCGGCCCAGCAGGAACGCGATGGTTTTGGTTTCGCCGGGCTGCAATTCCAGCACGGTATGCAGGGCCCCGCAGGGGTTGCCGTTGAAGTTCAGGCTGTCGTCCAATTTCCCGTCCTGCACGCCCTTGGGCGCGTTAAAGCGGTTCACGCCTAAAAAACGATCCCTCCGGCCGGTGTAGCTCGTTACGTCCGCGCCCGCCAGGCCGAAGAAGCGCTCCCGGCCGTTCTCGCCGTTTTCGTTCACATTGCAGAACTGGTTGATGCGCTGCAAAATATGGTCCTTGTGGAACTCGGTCACGGTGATGAACTGGGTGTACTGCATGTTCACCAGATCCTGGGTGTAAAAGCTGTCGGTGGTGAATTCGCAGTAGCCGAACACGCCGATTTTCCGGGGTTCGTCCCCGGTGTTGGTCACGGCTAAGCGCCAGACCTCATGGGTGGCGTCCATGGGCACGTAGTACAGGGCCTTGGTTTCGATCCCGTCGTAGGCGGATTCGATTTGGGTATAGCTGGTGCCGTGGCGCGTGACGGTTTCATATTCCTTGAGGGGCTTTTCCACGGGCCGCCAGGAGGCGGACCAGAAATCGCCGGTTTTTTCGTCCCGCAGGTAAATATAGCGGCCCGGCTCGTCAAACTGGTTGAACATATAGCGCAGGATGCGCCCCGCCGCGCCGGACTTGACGAAGCTGTAGCCCCCGGCGTTCTGGGTCACGATGGCGCCGTAATCCGGCGAACCTAAGTAATTGGCCCAGGGCATGGGCGTGCGGGGGTCGGTGATCACGTATTCCCGGCGGGCGTTGTCGAAATAGCCGTACTGCATGGGAAATCCCTCCTGTCCTTTGTTTCCGAAAGTTACCATCTTTCTATTCGGCGCGGATGCGTTTTGTCCTCTCGATATAAATAAATAAATTATGGACCCGAAAAGTATTGGTTTCCATATTGCGCGAGGGTGATATAGTGTGGAGTATTATTTTGTTTCTCACTTTGATTCCGTTAATCCGGAGAAAACAAAATATTCACGCTATAACTCCACACTGATTAACGCTCTTAGCTCTGCTCGTGCACGATCTTCTTCTGCGCGTACATATACTTATCCGCTTCGTCCAGCAGGCTGCGCATAGTGGTTTTGCTGATATCGTCGGTATAGGCGTAGCCTAAGGAAATGCTCACGTCTTCCTTTTTTTCCATTTCCTCGAACCGGCGCACCATACCGCGAATGGTATCCGGGGTGCAGTCCGTCACGATGGCGGCGAATTCGTCCCCGCCGAAGCGGAAGCAGTTTTCCCCGAAGCAGGCGGAAATGCATTCCGCCGCGTGGCGGATCAACTGATCCCCCGCCAAATGGCCCTGGGTATCGTTGGTGCGCTTTAAGTAGTTCACGTCGAACAGCGCCACCGCCATGGAACCGCCGCAGTCCTGGGCTTCCACCAAATACTGCTCGAACCGGTAGCGGTTGGGCAGGTTGGTCAGGGCGTCGGTCTCGGCGGCGGAGCGCAGGATCTGGTCCAGGTCGTTCCGGCGCTTGAGCACGCCGTTATACGCCCGCGCCAACAGCCGCACTTCCCTAAACCCCTTCTTTTCGTCCAGGGACTCATCCCGGGGGATCAGCTGCTCAAACCGGCTCAGGGGCCGCATGATTTGGAAATACAGGATGACGAAGGTGGCCACTAAGATCACCACGACCGACAGGGTGGAGACCCACATCAGGATTCGCAGCAGGTTCACGTGCCGGGCCGTCCGGGCGGATTCCTGGGAAGCCTGCTGCTGAATCAGGCCGACACTGACGCCGGAGCTCTGGGAAACGTTCTGCTTGTTTTGCCCGTATTCCGAACCCAGCACCATCGCCCGGGCGGCGGAAAGCTTCTGCGCATCCGTCAGGGCCGCTTCCTCTTCCGTCAGCTCCGGCAGGGGAATATTCGTCAGGGGCTGGATCGGGGGGAGAGGATAAACGCTGTTCACCAGGGCGATGGCGTGCAGCTGGATTTCCATCATGGCATTGGCGCTGTCCGCCGCCTGGGCAAGCACTGCCCGCGCTTCCGCGCTCACATTGTATTCCTGAAACCGGGCCATCACCTGGTCGGCCCGCCGATCCACCGTAAGCTCCTGGGCGTAGGCCATCAGAGGGCCCACGTTTACTTCCCCGGAATCGGTGAGGGGCATCAGCACAAAGTTGCTGGCCGTTTCCGACAGCAGGCTGGAACCCCCGATCAGGGAGGTAGCGTCCTGGGTGTACGTGCCGGCGTTGCGCATGATGGTGGACAGGTGGTTGCTTTCTTTGCTGATGGCGAAAAACAGGCCGATGATCGCCACATGCAGCACCGCCAGCACGATCACGATGGGCAGCACCATCGCATGAACCGGAATGCCCGTTTTATCTTTTATGTTGATCTTCTTCAAGCGTCAAACCCCCTTGCGCTATTGCCAAAAGTTATTTTTCAAAGTATTCTGTCAGCCTGTCCAAGGGAATGGGACGGGAATACTTGTAGCCCTGCAGGTAGGAAGCGAACATTTCGCTGCACTTTTTTTCGTCCGCTTCGCTCTCCACACCCTCGTACAGCACGGAATATTGCAGATCGGAAAACATGCCGGCCAGGCCCTCCACCAGCTTTTCGCTGCGCTCGCTGGCTCCGCAGGCCAGCACCAGGGATCGGTCGAACTTGATGATATCAAAGGGCAGCTCCATGATCCTTTCCATATTGGAATAGCCCGTGCCGAAATCGTCCAGATAAATTTTGATGCCCTGCTGCCTCAGTTCGTTGATCTTGGACTTCATGAGCAGGAAATCGTCGTCGCTGCGGGATTCGGTCAGCTCGATGGCGATGGTGTCCTGGGGCACGTTGCACTGGCCGATGATGTCGATGATATCCTGGCAGAAGCCGTCGTCCTTCAATTCCAGGACGGAAACGTTCACCGACATCCGGGCGAAATGATAGCCCGAAGCCAGCAGATTTTTGATTTCCAGGCAGGTTTTGTACAGGATGATTTCCGTCAGGGTGTGGATGATCCCGTTTTCCTCCGCCAGAGGAATGAACCGGTCGGGATATTCCATCCCCCCGCCGGACAGCTTCAGGCGCATCAGCACTTCGGCGGTATCGTACTTGCGGGTTTTCAGGTTCAGCACCGGCTGGAAATACACCAGCACCCGGGGATCGTTCAAATCGTGCTTTTCGTGAATGTCCGTCAGTTCCTTGAGCAGAAGCTCGTCCTGATTGAAGCGTTCAACGTCGCCCTGCGTCACCCTGTGCACGCTGTTTTCCGGCATGCGCCGGAGGATGTGCTTCACAAAGCTGACGTACTCGTTTTTCCGGCTGATTTCCGGCATGGATTCCCCGATCACGATCTTGTAATCGTACTTGTATTTTTCGTATTCCTCATCAAACGCCTGCAGGATGCTGCGGATGCGGTTCTCATAATCCGGATTGCGTTTGACGGGGATCAGAAGCATTTCGTGGCCCTTGCCCACCTGAAACATCACCGCGCCCCGGAAAAAGTTGGTGCTGAACCGCCTGATCGTGGCCTGGAAGTCCTCGGGGAAGGGCTTTCCCTCCTCGTGAAACTGGCGCAGGTACAGGCTCATGAAAACGAAGTCCTTCTTCCGTTCGTAGGCGTAGTGAACCAGGCTGCCCAGCGCGCCGCTGTCGATGGCCCCGATCATGGCGTCGTAAGGCGTGGAATGCATGATATAAAACATGGCGATCACCGGATACAGGAAGGTGGCCACAGTGTAGGAAATCTGCCCGAACACCTGCTGAATGGCCAGCATCAAAAAGGAAATGGCCATGACGCTGTAAAAGCCCGACATCACCCGCCGGAACAGACGGTTGCGCACCCGCGCCATCATCACGACGATCAGGATGATATAGCCCAGATACCCGTACAGGAAAATGTCCCGTCCCTGGTAGGTCACCGTGCCGTCCCCGGCGATGATCATGCCGCCCTCCCGGAAAGTAATCAGCGTTTCCGCCGCCGTCACCGCGGCGAACAGCGTCAGCGCCACCGCCAGATAAATGCCTTTTTCCGGTCCGCCCACCCGCGCCACGGTGATGATATAGATCACGAAATGCAAGAAAGTCATGTACAGCAGGCCGTGATACACGCACCTTAGCCCGTTGGAGAGCTCTATCTTTCCTCCGCTGACCGCCACGGTATAGGTGATCACGTTGGTGATCGCCGCCGCCGCGATCAGCCCGATCAGGGAAAGAAAAACGCGGAAGCTGCGGGTTTTGTTGATATAGGAAAAATAGATCAGACAAGCCATCACCACGCAGATGGACACAGATGTCAGATCTCCGATGGGGGAATAGTCGGCAAAAGTGATTTGGCGGATCATGAATTCAGGACTCCTCATGGCCGTAGCATGATGTCTTTCGTTTTTTGTTTGGTAAATAACGGCGGTTTTCAAACGCCTTTCGCTGATTATAACATATGCCGCGCTATTTTTCCATCATTTTATCTGTTCTTGTGAAAAAAAGTTCATAAAATGATCAATTGTCAATGATCAGTTGATGCAAACAGCCTTGACCGGGCCCCGTTTGATCTGGTATAATATGGCCGAATCAAGAATCCCACGTGCAGGAGGTACGCTCACAATGGAAGAACAGAAAAAAAGGCTCGTGACCCGCAGCGATTTTGACGGGCTGGCATGCGCTATGATGATGCGGGAGATGGGCTTGATTGATGAGATCAAGTTCGTGCATCCCAAAGACGTGCAGGATGGCAAAATCGAGCTGAGCAAAAACGATATAACCACCAACCTGCCCTATGATCCCCGGGTTGCCCTGGCCTTTGACCATCACGAATCCGAAATGGACCGGCTCAAGGCCCAGGAGACCGGCGGCAAGCTGATCATCGATCCCAACGCCCGCAGCGCCGCCCGCGTTGTGTATGATTATTACGGCGGCAAGGCCACCTTCCCCCATATCAGTGACGATTTGATGGCCGCCGTGGACAAGGGCGACAGCGCCGATTTCACCTTGGAAGAAATTCTGAACCCCAAGGGCTGGGTGCTGCTGCATTACCTGATGGACCCCCGCACCGGCTTGGGCCGCTTCCGCACTTTCCATATTTCCAACTATGACCTGATGATGGAGCTGATCGGCTTCTGCATGACCCATACCATCGACGAGATTTTGGAGCTGCCCGATGTGAAGGAGCGCGTGGACCTGTACTTCCAGCAGGCGGAGCTGTTCAAGGAGCAGCTAAAGCGCATTGCGAAGGTAGAGGGCAAAGTGGTGGTGCTGGACCTGCGCAATGAGGAAATCATCCACGCGGGCAACCGCTTCATGATCTACGCCCTGTACCCCGAAGCCCAAATCTCCGTGCACGTGGCCTGGGGCTTCCAGAAGCAGAACACCGCCGTGATGATCGGCAAATCCATCGTGAACAAGGCGTCCCAGGTGGATATCGGCGAACTGTGCCTGAAATACGGCGGCGGCGGCCATTATAACGCCGGCACCTGCCAGCTGGAGAACGACAAAGTGGACCAGGAGCTGCCCAACATCGTAGCTGCGCTGAACGCGTAAGCCTCACCCTGAAAGCTTTTCCCCGGACCGCCTCTACGGTTCGGGGGTTTTTTCATCCGCAGCTGTTCAGTCGTGGTCAATATAGGATGCTTTAAGTTAGAAACATAGGAGACCGGCGGGGCTTTGCCCCGCGCCCTACCAGGGGAATGATTCCCCTGGACCCCTCTCCTGGCGAAGATGCTTGGATGGATTTACCTACGGACTCCGCCTGATACGCTGGAGATTACGAAAGATAGAGGGCTTCTGGCCCAAGAAAGCCGGGAAAATCCCAGGGGGAAAGCTTGCTTTCCCCTAAGGGATTATTCCCAGGCTTTCCCCGGATGCTTTGCATCCGGGATGGCCGCTTTCAGCGGCCGGGCCAGAAGCACAGTGTCGCTAAGCCTGGTCATTTCCTCCAAGCAACAGCGGCAGCTTTGTTTTTTCGTCGGTTCAAGTTCTTTCCGTTGGTGTGGGTCCAGGGGCGTCACGCCCCTGGCGCGGGGTCTGGGGCCGCGGAGGCCCCAGCGTGCTTTCTGACTTAAAGTGCTCTTTCGATCGACGACTGAACAGATACTTTCATCCTTCACATTTTGTTCACAAATACATTAAGGTTTTTTTAAACTTTTTCCCGTATTCTGTTCCTGTAATCGGTGAAAACCGATGAAAGGAGAATAGAAAAATGAATCCTGAGAAGAAAAAGCACAGCGTATTAAAAAATTTGCTGATCGATCTTGTATGCGCCGGGCTGGCGCTGGCCGTATTCGCCCTGTTTCATCACGTACTGCCCCGGCAGGAGCAGAGCATGGGCATCGTGATCGAAAATCCTTATAAAACCACATCGCCCAGCAGTCTTTCCCTGCCGGAAGGCAGTCTGCTGACCGCTTCCGCCGGAACGTCGGACGTAGGTGTCAGCGCCGCCAGAGGCCGGAACGGCTGGGGCGGCGGGTTTGGCGGCGGCGGAACGTCCGGCAAGGGCGGCAGCGCCTTGACCGAAGAAACGGAAACCGAAACGGATGACACGCCGCTGGAAGAGAAAAACGCGGGCATGTTCACCGATACGGTGATCGTGACGGAAAACAGCTATTCCAGCCCAGACATCGCCATTACCGTCACCGAGGAAACCGCCCTGAACGGCCGCGTCACCTATTATTTGGCGGACATCTACGTGCGGGACATCACCTGCTTCCAGTCCGCCCTGGCGGGGGACACTTACGGCAGGGGTTACCGGGACAGCATTTCCGACATGGCGGCGCTGAACAGCGCTTTGCTGGCCATCAACGGCGATTATTACGGCAATACCAACGAGGGCGTGGTCATCCGCAACGGCGTGATCTACCGCGCCAACCGCACCAACTGCGACGTGTGCGTGCTCTATTACGACGGCACCATGCGCGTGATGCCCGGCAGCAGCTTTTCCGTGGAGGAAGCCATCGCCGACGGCGCCTGGCAGGCGTGGACCTTCGGCCCCGCCCTGCTGGACACCGACGGCAGCCCCCTTTCCTCCTTCGCCAGCACCAACCGTATCATTTCCGCCAATCCCCGCACCGCCATCGGCTACTATGAACCGGGCCACTACTGCATGGTGGTGGTGGATGGCCGCGGCGAGTCCGCCGGGATCACCCTGCCGGACCTGAGCCAATTGTTTTATGAGCTGGGCTGCACCGCCGCCTATAACCTGGATGGGGGCAATTCCTCCATCATGGTGTGGCAGGACGCGGTGATCAACAATCCCTCCGGCGGAGGCCGGGAAAGCAGCGACGCCCTGCTGATCGCGGAGGTGAACCGCTATGAGTAAGCTAAAGAACCTGTTTTCCCACCTGACCGTGATCCTGGCCCTCATGTTCCTGGTGTTCCTGATCCTGGATCAGTTCAACCCCATGATGAACTTTGTCGATAACAGTATCTCCCGCTGGCTCCTGGCCGCACTGTGCCTGTGCGGCATCGGACAGAGCGTTTTATCCTGGGCGGAACTAAGCAGATAAACCCCGCGGAGGCCCCAGCGCCTCACACTCATTCCTTGCTTCCCTTTGCCAGCAGGTACGCTCCCGTAAAGCCCGCAGCCAGTGTGACGATGCTGATCACCACGGTCAGCACGGTAACGCCGGACAAATTCGTCTGAATCAGCAGGGAAATGGGGGAAGCCACCACCAGGCCCAGCACGCCGCAATAAGTAGGGGTGGGGTAGCGGCTGGTGAGCCATTCGATCAGCTTGGCGACCCCGAAAATGCCCAGCACGATGCCCAGCAGGAAAGGCAGCAGCATGAGCACGGGCTGGCCCAGGAGGGAAAAATCCATGGAGAACAGGCCGTCCTTTACAGTGGACAGGGCGTTCACCACCGGTTTATAGTAGCCAAGCAGCATCAGCACCAAACTGCCGCTTACGCCGGGAATGATCATGGTGGCGGAAGCGATCATGCCGATGAACACCATGATCAGCATTTGCAAAACGTTCATGTCAATGCTCTCGGCGTTCTGAATGCTGTCCTTGCGCTGGATGCCCAGCCAGATAATCAGGGCGAACAGCGCGATAAAAGCGATCACCGCGGCAAAATTGATCTTTTTCCGGTCCACCTTTTTCAGCAGCGGCCCAAGGCCCCCTAAAATCAGGCCGATGAACAGGGTATTGGTGGGCAGGGGATAATTTTCCAGGCCCCAATCGATCACGCTGGCCAGGGCCACGATGCCAACCAGCATGCCCACCGCGTAGGGCAGCAGGGTCTTTATGCTCTTTTTGAATTCCTTGAACAGATGCGTGATGCAGTGGATCAGCGTATCATAAATGCCCATGCTCACCATCATGGTGCCGCCCGATACCCGGGAATGATATTCGCCACCCCGATCACGATGCCCCGAAGCAGTTGATTGATCAGATTCTTCATAAAAAGCCCTTTCTTTGTATCAAGCGATTCAAGAACACTTTTAATTTGAAACGAGGCAGGGGGCTTCTTCAGCCCCCTGAACCCCTGAACCAAAGGACTTCGTCCTCTGGACACCAATAGGCGAAATGACTTGGTTTAGAAAAGCCAACAATCTCCGCCTGTCGCTGGGGGATACGAAAGATAGGGCTTCTGGCCCATGAAAGCCGGGAAAATCCCAGGGGGAAAGCAAGCTTTCCCCTAAGGGATTATTCCCCGGCTTTCCCCGGATGCACAGCATCCGGGATGGCCGCTTTCAGCGGCCGGGCCAGAAGCACAAAGTCGTCAAGCTGGACATTCCTTCCAAGCATCAGCGGGAAATTGTCGATTCTTCCTATCAAGTAATATCCACAGGAGAGGGTGCAGGGGATCATCCCCTGCCGCGGGGTCTGGGGGCGCGGAGCCCCCAGTATCATACATTTTATCTGTTAAAAATCCGCACAGGCAGCAGCAGGAACGTGAACGCGTTGCCTTCCTCCGGCAAGATCATGCAGGGGGAAACGTTGGTATTGAAGCACATGCGCAGGCGTTCGCCGTCGATGTTGTGGATAATATCGGTGAGATAGCGGGAATTGAAAGCGATATTCAGCTCGTTGCCCTGGAAGCCGATATCCAATTCCTCGTGCACGTCGCCGCGCTCGGCGTTGGCGGTCATTTCCATGCGGCCGTCGGAAATCAGATGCAGATAAATCAGATTGTTTTTGCCTTCCCGCGCCATGAGGCTGCAGCGCTCGATGGCGTCGGAGAACAGGGAACGCGTCACCAGCACTTCGGTGGTCCACGCGGCGGGCAGGATCTTCTGATAATCAATGAACTCGCCCGTAAGCAATGTGGCGTATACCTTGACCCCGCCGAAAGAATACATGATATGGGAAGAATTGAACGTGATCTCCGCCGCGTCCTCACTGTCCGGCAGCATTTTGCTCACTTCGTTCAAAATTTTGCCCGGAGTGACGGCGTGCAGATGGTCCTTCTGCAAACCCGCGGGCAGCGCGTTTTCCGCTTCGATCCGCTGCAAAGCCAGGCGGAACCCGTCCAGGCCCACCAGCAGGGTTTCCTTTTCATAAACTTCCATCAGGATACCCGTTAAAATCTTGCGGCTTTCATCGTTGGATACCGCGAACTGCACCTTGCTCACCGCGTCCCGGAACCGGCGGCAGGGCAGGGATACGTGATGCTCCTCCGCCACGTCCCGGATATCCGGAAAATCCTCCGCCGCCATGCAGGCCATGGACGTGTTGCTGCCACGGCTGCGGATCGCGGCGCGCATGCGGTCGTCCACCTTAACGTCCACTTCGCCGGCCGGCTGCTTGCGCATCATTTCGGCGAACAGCTTGGCGGGCAGCAGCGCGCACCCGTCCTCCTCGATCAGGGCGCTCACCTGGGCTTTGATGCTCATTTCCCCGTCCGTGCACGTGAGCACCAGCCCGTCCTCCACCGTTTCGATCAGCACGCCGTCATAAGCCTGCTTGACCGGCCGCGGCGCGATGGCACGGGTCACCATGCCTAAACCATAATTCATTTCATCCGTTTGAATGCGAAAATGCATCGCGGGTTCATCTCCCTTTGGGCGGGCGCGTGCCGCCTGATTCTTAGTAGCAGTAGTAATATTATTTTGGTAGTAGTAGTAGAACCGGGGAAAGTGTGGATAAGCGTGCAAAGCTTTTGATTTTCCGCGCTTCATGCTTTGGATTGTTTTGTGGATAACGCGGGAAAAAAAGGGGATAACCCCGGCTTTTGCTTTTCCATGCCATCCGTGCCGTTTTTCCGGGCAGGCGATGCCCTTTTTTGGAAAAATCGGAACTGGTGATATTGTCTCATATTTTCACAAAAAAATCAAGACGCTGGGAAAATGTAAAGCCCTGGAAAACGTCCCATTCGCCATTTTTGCCATCCAGACGGGTTATCCACTTGATCCACAATCGCTCGTTTCACATCCTGTGGAAAACACAAACCATGTCCCGCCTGCATCTTATGCGCTTCGAGCGGAACTTATGCCGGAGTTATCCACAGAAAATGTCGAGTTATCCACTTGCAAATTTGGTTACGGGAGATATGCGGGGCTTTGCTCCGCGCTCCACCAGGGGGCATCATGCCCCTGGTCGGGGGGTTGTGGGCGGATAGCCCCCAATATTAAATCCATGGAAAAAACAGCGGATTTCTTGACAAAGGGATCGGTTCTTGCTATGCTTTTGAAACGGAAAAAGCCGCATGGGAGGGAAAAGCATGAGTCACGTAATGATCCCGGAGGGATATCGGTCAACGCTTTCTTTATATGACACGCAGGAAGCGATCGCGCTGATCAAGAAAACGTTCGAGAGCAATTTAAGCCACGCGCTGCATTTAAAGCGGGTATCGGCGCCGCTGTTTGTGGACGGAAAATCGGGCCTCAACGACGATTTGAACGGCGTGGAAAGGCCGGTTTCTTTTGATATGCTGGAAACGGGGGAAGAAGCGCAGGTCGTGCATTCTCTGGCGAAGTGGAAGCGGTACGCTTTGCAGCGGTATCATTTCCCGGTGGGCGAAGGGCTGTATACGGACATGAACGCCATCCGGCGGGACGAGACGCTGGATAACCTGCATTCGGTGTATGTGGACCAGTGGGACTGGGAAAAGGTGATCCGGGAAGAGGACCGCAACCTGGAGACCTTAAAGGACACGGTGAACCGCATCGTCACCGCCATCTGCATTACCCTGGACCGGATCAAGTGGGAATATCCCCAGGTAAAAACGGTTCTGTGCCGGGATGTGACGTTCGTGACCTCCCAGGAATTGGAGGACATGTACCCCGACAAGACGCCCAAGGAGCGGGAGAACCTGTTCCTCAAGGAGCATAAAACGGCGTGTATCCTGCAGATCGGCGGGAAGCTCAAGTCCGGTCAGCCCCACGATGGCCGCGCCCCGGACTACGACGACTGGGACCTGAACTGCGATATCATGTTCTGGGACGATCTGCTGAACTGCGCTTTGGAGATTTCCTCCATGGGCATCCGTGTGTCCCCCGCGTCCCTGGAACGCCAGCTGATCCTGGCTCATAAGGAAGAGCGCCGGAAGCTGCCCTTCCACCAGGCGCTGCTCAAGGGCGAATTGCCCTTCACCATCGGCGGCGGCATCGGCCAGAGCCGTATGTGCATGCTGCTGCTTGGCAAGGCTCATATCGGCGAGGTGCAGTCCTCCTACTGGGATGCCGATACCCGCCAGGCCTGCGAGGAAGCGGGCGTCATCCTGCTGTAAGCAGAGAAAAATGCGATCGGGCGGAGAGTCCACCTTTGATCCCACCTTCCTGAACATCGCCGTGGGCGGCAACACCGAAGCCGCCGCTGTTTCTGGCGTGAACGTGGCCAAGACCATCATGCTGGTGTATCTCATGGCAGGCGTGCTGTACGGCATCGCCACAGTCAAACCCACATAATATTTGGGCATGGACATTTAGACTGAGAACAGATAAGCCATTCTTTCCTGAACGAACGGAAAAACAGCCGGTCCCGAGATTTCACCGGGACCGGCTGTTTGTTTGGCGCGTATCGTTTACCGCGTCACGTTTTTGATCCATTTATCCCCCCGCAGGCGCAGGAAGGCGATGAGCCATTTGAAGCACTGGTCGATACGGGTGCAGAAATAAATCGCGGCCAGGGGCCAATGGAATACGAAGGCCGCCAGCGCGGCGGTGGGAAGCACCACGAGCCAGCCGCAGATCATATCCACCAGCATGACGAACCGGCTGTCCCCGGCCCCCCGGTTGATGCCGATGAAGCAGGAGGCGTGATAGCTGGTGCCGAGCAAGGTGAAGGAGCAAATGCCGATCATTTTGGCCGCTAAGGCGAAGGTATCTTCATCTAAATTGTACAGGGACACAAAGGGCCTGCGCAGCAGGAAGACAAGCGTACACATGACCGCGCCGATGCCAAGGAACATGATTTGAATGGTGCCCGCGTATTCCCGCACGCGCTTGTAATCCTTTTCGCCCACGGCTTTGCCCACCACCACGCAGGCGCCGCCCGCCAGGGCGAAGGTGAACATGGTGCCTAAGTTCATCATCATATCGGTGACGGAGGTGGCGTCGATCATCATTTTGCCCATCTGGCCGAGGATCACGGCCTTGAGCAGGTTCACCAGGGCCCATTGGGCGTCGGTCAGGCCTACGGGCAGGCCGTAGCGGGCGTAATCCTGCCAGGCCCATCCTTCGCTTTTCGTCAGGTCCTTCGGCGCGATGGGCAGGGCTTTCTGCACCCGGAAGAAGTAGACCCACACCAGGGCCGCTTCCAGCAGCCGGGCGATCACGGTGGCGATGGCCGCGCCGGTGACGCCTAAGGCGGGCAGGCCCAAATGTCCGAAAATCAGCACGTAATTCAGTCCGATGTTGGCGAACAGAGACAAAATGGTGGTGTACAGCGTCACCCGCACCACCTCCACGCCCTTGAGCATGCCCACCATGGCGCTGGTCAGGGCCAGGGGCAGGTAGCTCAGGCACACGATGGGCAGGTAATCCATGGCCAAGTCGATCACCGCCGTTTCCCCGCCATTGATCACCAGACCCAGCAGCGCCCGGGGGAACAGGCGCACTGCCGCGATGGCCAGCAGGGCGAACAGCACGCAGACCGTAAAGGACACGGCGCATACCGTGCGGATGCGTTTTTCGTCCTTTTTGCCCCAGTACTGGCTGATCAGCACAATGGCCCCTGTGGACAGCCCCGTGAGCGCCGCGGTAACGAACGTGGTGATGGCGTTGCTCTGGGCTACGGCGGACAGGGCGTTTTCCCCCGTTCGCGTCACCATTACGTTGTCCGCCATGACCACCAGCAGGTTCACCGCGCTCTGAAAAGCCGCGGGCAGGGACAGCCGCAGGATCGTTTGATAAAATTTTTTGTCGCGCACCATATCAACCATGCTCCTGATCGTTATTATCATGAGAAAGCTTACCATATCCGGGCGGCAACGTCAAGCGGCGCTTTTTCTCTTCAAACTCTTTCCTTGCAAAACCGGAAAAACCTGTTATAATAGTAAATGAAGCAAATTTCGGCTGAATCGCCGGTCATTTTCAGAGGGAAAGAAGGAAAAACAAATGAGTCAGTTCATCGTGGAAACCTCCGCCCGTCACGTACACGTGACCCAGGAAACGCTCGAGATCCTCTTCGGCGCGGGCCATACCCTCACCCCCATCAAGAACCTGAGCCAGCCCGGCCAGTTCGCCAGCGAAGAGCAGGTGGACGTGGTGGGCCCCAAGAACACCATTAAGCGCGTTCGCATCCTTGGGCCGGTGCGGCCTGAAAACCAGGTGGAACTGGCGCTGACCGACGCCCGTTCCATCGGCGTGACCGCTCCCGTGCGCGAATCCGGCGACGTGGCCGGTTCCGGCGCGTGCAAGCTGGTGGGCCCCTGCGGTGAAGTGGAGCTGACCCAGGGCGTTATCGCCGCCAAACGCCACATCCATATGACCCCCGAAGACGCCGCGACGTTCGGCGTGAAGGATAAGGACGTTGTTTCCGTTAAGGTCATTCCCCCGGTCAAGGGCCGTGAACTGGTCTTCGGCGAAGTGGTCGTCCGCGTCAGCCCCAAGTTCTCTCTGGCGATGCACATCGATACCGACGAATCCAACGCCGCCTGCGCCGTCAACGGCACCATGGGCGAAATTATCAAATAATCCGCGCCTGTTCCTTACCTGCCGCCCGTTTCCCCGGGCGGCAGTTTTTCGAGGCGGGAGTACGTTGGGGGCTCTCCGCCCCCTGCCTCGTATTGATTAACTCCTCCGTCCAACCAGCTATTGAGGTAAAATCAAAGTGGAGAAGAACAAAAAAGCCCAGCCCGGCTACGGCATCGTGGAGGGCGTGATCTGGCAGCAGCTGCTGATCTTTTTCTTTCCCATTCTGCTTGGCACCTTCTTCCAGCAGCTTTACAACACCGCCGACGCCATGATCGTGGGCAAGTACGTGGGCAAGCAGGCGCTGGCGGCGGTGGGCGGTTCCACGGGCAACCTGATCAACCTGATCGTAGGTTTTTTCGTGGGCCTTTCTTCCGGCGCGACGGTGATCATTTCCCAGTTTTTCGGCGCGCGACAGGAAAAGGAGGTTTCCCGTACGGTGCATACCGCCATCGCGCTGGCCGTGTGCACAGGTTTAGGACTGACGCTGATCGGCTATTTCCTGTCGCCCACGTTCCTGCAATGGATGAACACGCCGGAGGACGTGATGGAGCCCGCCGTCAGCTATATCCGTGTGTATTTCCTCGGCATGGTGCCCTCCCTGATCTATAATATCGGTTCCGGCATCCTGCGGGCGGTGGGCGATTCCCGGCGGCCCCTGTTTTTCCTCATGGCGGCCTGCATGACCAATATCGTGCTGGACCTGCTGCTGGTGATCGGCGCGGACATGGGCGTGACGGGGGCGGCGCTGGCTACCATCCTCAGCCAGACGGTGAGCGCCGTGCTGGTGCTGGTGGTGCTCATGCGGTCCCACATGGCCTATCATCTATCGCTGCACAAGGTGCGCTTTCACGGGGATTTGCTGCGCCGCATCGTGCAGATCGGCCTGCCCGCCGGTTTGCAGTCGGTGATGTACTCCATTTCCAACGTGCTGATCCAGAGCTTCGTGAACAATTTCGGCACCGACGTGTCTGCTGCCTGGAGCGCCTGGGGGCGGCTGGACGGCTTTCAATGGATGATCATGAACGCCTTCGGCATTTCTATCACCACTTTCGTGGGCCAGAACTTCGGGGCTATGAAATATGACCGGGTGAAAAAGGGCGTGAAGCAATGCCTGATGATGGCCTTTGCCGCCGCCGCGACCTGCTCCGTGCTGCTGCTGCTGTTCGGCAGGAGCCTGTACCACCTGTTTGCCAACGATGAAACCGTCATCGAAAAGGGCATGGAGATCCTGCGCCTCATCGCGCCCTATTACGTCACCTATACCTGCGTGGAAATCCTCTCCGGCGCTATGCGCGGCTCCGGCGAAGCCATGGCTCCCACCCTCATGACCCTCTTCGGTGTATGCGCCCTGCGCCTGATTTGGCTGCTGGTTTTCGTCTCCCGCGACCCCACCATTCCCCGCACCATGTTCAGCTACCCCATGACCTGGACGGTCACTTCCTGCCTGTTCATCGTGTACTATTTGAAGGGCGGATGGATGAAACGGTGCCAGGAAAGGCTGATCACGAGGAGGGGGAAGGATGTATAACACCCGGCGCATGTTTATTGACAAAGGGCTACCCAATGTATATACTATAGGCAAAGGGGGAATCGAACATGACGCAGGTTTTGATTCAGAAATGGGGCAACAGTCAGGGCGTCCGTCTGCCGAAAGCGATTTTGAACGCCGCCAATCTGCGGGAAAATGATACAGTGGCCGTTTTTGTGGATAAAAACAGCATCACGCTCCGCAAGGTCGAACCCCATCGGACACTGGACGATCTTTTTGCCGGGTATACCGGGGACTATCGCCCCGCAGAGTTTGATACCGGGGCGGACGTGGGACTGGAGGCGTTCGACTGATGGCCGAATACCGTCCCCAGCAGGGCGATATCGTTATGCTGAATTTTACACCCCAGGCCGGTCATGAGCAGGCGGGGCGGCGGCCAGCCCTGGTGATCAGCAATGCCAGCTTTCACCGCTATACCGGACTGGCGATTTTTTGCCCCATCACCAACCAAATCAAGAATTATCCCCTGCACGTTAAACTGGACGGCAGGACCCGAACTACAGGGGAAATCCTGTGCGAGCATGTGAAATCCCTGGATTACACGGCAAGACAAATCGCTTTTGTGGAAACGCTGCCGGAAGATTTGCTCTATGACGTGTTGGAACGTGTAAGGATGTCGCTGGAAGTCAGCTAAAACGCGAAGGGAATGAGCACAAGGGACGGTTCTCTGTGTTCTTAAAAACCATTTCATCTCCGAAAATCCGGCCAAATTCATTGCGTCAGACTTATGCGTGGATTGAAAAAAATGAATAATAGAGAGCACAGAGAACCGTCCTCTGTGCTCTTGACCTTGCCAGTATGTCGGCATGGACCAGGATACTTTCTCGGTCGCGTTTGGCAGTTCATCCCGCAGGACTTCTCTCACATTCTGAAGCAGATCCTGGATGCTCTCGTCCTGGGCGAGGATGTAGTCATCTATCGTTTCCGGTGCTTTCCCACAGAAATGCTGCTGGTTCTCATTTCTGAAAGTGCGCCCGCATTTTGGACATTTCCACATGGTTTTCACTTCCTCCGGGTGTTTTCTATCTTCATTCCAAGATACGGAATCAAAACAGTTATAGTGCCTTCTG
>JAFXSH010000034.1 GCA_017525805.1 Clostridia bacterium
CCTGACCCAGATGACCTTTGGCTTCTCCCGGGACGATGCGGGCAAATTCCTGGAAAGCTATTACGATCAGAAGATTTATGAGTTTGATCCCTTCAGCAAACTGGACCAGACCGGCGTCGGCCAGCTGATGCAGATGGCCGTAAAGAAAGGCCGTCAGGAAAACCCGATGCTGCACTGCGGCATCTGCGGCGAACACGGCGGCGATCCTTCTTCGGTAGCGTTCTGCCAGGAACTGGGTCTGGACTACGTGTCCTGCTCGCCCTTCCGCGTACCGATTGCCCGGTTGGCAGCAGCCCAGGCAGCCATTAACCTGAAGAAAAAATAAGGCGGCGCAGTTTGTAAGTTGCCAATAGAAAAATGCTGAATGAATAAATCTTTCAGCATCCGGTTACACTGAAAAATTAAACAAATTACGGGCCGGTGCAGACGCCGGCCCGGTGACGTATCATTACAGGCGGCTTTGCGGAAAACCGAGCCGCCTGTTTTGTTTTATTAAAATGCATAAAGATTTAATAATTATGCAAAAAATAACTTGACAGGAAACGCAATTTCATCTATTATATGCTTAATCATACGTGTCGTATTATATTATGTAAAAACCGAGGTCCATCATGACAAAAGTATTTATCGACGGAAGTTCCGGGACCACCGGATTACGAATTCGTGAAAGATTATGCACTCGTAAGGATATAGAACTGATTGCGCTGGATGAAGCGCACCGCAAGGATGCGGAGGCGCGGCGGGACGCGTTCCAAAAAGCGGACGTGGCATTCCTCTGTCTGCCTGATGCGGCGGCTGTCGAAGCGGTGGAACTGGCAGCGGACAGCGGAGCCGTCATCATCGATACGTCCACGGCCCATCGGACGGCGGCAGGCTGGACTTACGGCATGCCGGAACTGACGGGATGCAAAGAAAAAATTGCGAAAGCAAAACGGATCGCCAACCCCGGCTGCCACGCCAGCGGATTTATCGCCCTGGTGGCGCCGCTGGTGGAACAGGGCCTGCTGGCCAGGGATGCTCTGCTGACCTGCTTCTCTCTTACCGGGTATTCCGGCGGCGGGAAAAACATGATCGCCGAGTACGAAGATCCGCAGCGAAGCCCGCTGCTGAATGCTCCCAGGCAATATGCGCTGGGCCAGACGCATAAGCACCTGAAAGAGATGAACGCCATCTGCGGGCTGGAAAACGCCCCGGTGTTCTGTCCTATCGTGGCGGATTTTTACAGCGGCATGGAAGTGACGGTGTCCCTGTTCAAAAACGATCTGCAGGGTTCCCTGGCAGATGTCCGACGAACGTACGCATCCTATTACAGGGGTCCCCTGATTCATTTTAAAGAAACGGCGGACGAAAACGGATTCCTGTCCGCAGCGGCCTTTACCGGACGGGACGACATGGAAATCACCGTGACAGGAAACGAAGACCGGATCCTGCTGGTGTCCCGTTTCGACAATCTGGGCAAAGGGGCGTCCGGCGCGGCCATCCAGAATATGAACATTGTGCTGGGACTGCCGGAAACGACAGGACTGGAAGTGTAAGGAAACACTTCTGCATGCGCCTACACGCTTGCGGTGCACAAGCTCATGCAAACAGTGGTTCCACAAATAAAGCAGTATCGGAGGAACAAATGATTAAACAGATAGAAGGCGGCGTCTGCGCTGCAAAAGGATTTACTGCCAGCGGCATTTACTGCGGCATCCGGAAGAAGAACAATAAAAACGATCTGGCATTGATCTTCAGTAAGGTTCCGGCTCATGCGGCCGCCGTTTACACAACAAACCTGGTAAAAGGCGCGCCCTTAACCGTAACCAAAAACCATATTGCCGACGGCATCGCCCAGGCAGTGCTCTGCAACAGCGGCAATGCCAATACCTGCAACAGCGACGGCATTGAAATCGCGGAGAAGATGAGCAGCCTGGCTGCGGAAAAGCTGGGCATCAGCAAAGACGATATGGTGATTGCCTCTACCGGCGTCATCGGCCAGAAGCTGAACATTACGCCCATCGCCAACGGCATGGACAAACTGGTAAGCCTGTTATCGGAAACCGGGGAAGACGAAGCGGCCAAAGCCATCATGACCACGGACACGGTCATGAAAAAAGTGGCGGTGGAATTTGAAATTGACGGCAAGACCTGCCGTATGGGCGGCATTGCCAAGGGCAGCGGCATGATCCATCCCAACATGGCTACCATGCTGGTGTTCCTCACCACGGATGCGGCCATTTCCGCAGCCATGCTGCAAAAAGCCCTGAGCCACGACGTGCAGAAGACCTTCAACATGCTCAGCGTGGACGGGGATACATCCACCAACGACATGGTGGCGATCCTGGCCAACGGGCTGGCGGGCAATGAGGAAATTACGGAAGAAGGCCCCGCCTTTGATACCTTTATGAAAGCGCTGAACACCATCACCATTGCGCTGTGCCGTTCCATTGCCGGGGACGGGGAAGGGGCCACCAAACTGCTGGAATGCGACGTGACCGGCGCCGCCGATGAAAAAACGGCGGCCGTGGTAGCCAAGAGCGTAATCACCAGCAGCCTGCTGAAAGCCGCCATGTTCGGCGCCGACGCCAACTGGGGCCGCGTGCTCTGCGCCATCGGATACAGCGGCGCGGATCTGGACGTGAACAAAGTGGACGTGGCGTTTAAATCGGCAAAAGGAATTCTGCCGGTGTGCAAAAATGGGGCGGGGGTAGATTTTTCCGAAGAGTTTGCCAAAGAAGTCCTGCTGGAAAAAGAAATCACGATTCTGGTGGAACTGAACAGCGGCAGTGCCGGCGCTACGGCCTGGGGCTGCGACCTGACCTATGATTATGTAAAAATCAACGGCGATTACAGATCATAAGTGCTTGCGGCAACTTTTTGTGAATGGCGGCGTAAATCCTCGGCGTAGTACCGCTACGCCTGCGGGCCATTTCCTTGCCCTTCGCAAAAACTCCGCGCAAGCAAACAAATATGTTAGCAGAGGTGTCATAACATGCCATATTCCTATTCCAATGCAGAACGCGCCCAGATTCTGGTGGAAGCGCTGCCATACATAAAAAAGCACAGCGGCAAGATCGTGGTCATCAAATACGGCGGCAACGCCATGATCAACGAAACCCTGAAACAGCAGGTCATGGAAGATATCGTGCTGCTGTGGCACGTAGGCGTAAAAATCGTGCTGGTGCACGGGGGCGGGCCGGAAATCAACGACCTGATGAAACGCCTTGGTAAAAAAGCGGAATTTGTGGACGGCCTGCGGGTCACCGACAAAGAAACCATCGACATCGTGCAGATGGTGCTGGCAGGGAAGGTAAACAACACCCTGGTGAGCCTGCTGCAGATGCAGGGCGGCAACGCACTGGGACTTTCCGGCGCGGACGGGCACCTGATCAAATGCAAAATCAAAGACCCGCGCCTGGGTTTTGTAGGGGAAGTGACCGAAGTCAACGAAAAACCCGTGCTGGATTTGCTGGAAAAAGGGTATATCCCGGTCGTTTCCACCGTAGGCTGCGACGATCAGGGCAATGCCTACAACATCAACGGCGATACGGCGGCGGCCTGCATCGCGGGGGCCCTGAAAGCCGAAACCTTTATTCTCATGACGGACGTGCCGGGCATTTTGCGGGACAAGGACGATGAAAAAACGCTGATTCCGGCGGTCACCGTTGCGGAAACGAAACAGCTGAAAGAAGAAGGCATTATTGCCGGCGGCATGCTGCCCAAGGTAAAATGCTGCGAAGACGCCATTGAAAAAGGCGTAAATAATGTAATTATTATGGACGGGCGCGTGCCCCATTCCATCCTGATGGAACTGCTGACGGATGAAGGCGCAGGCACCATGGTGACAGGGGAGTGAGAACATGAGCAAGCTGCAGGAACTGGACAACAAATAC